>CAWEHE010000017.1:0-60355 GCA_963808735.1 uncultured Thermoleophilia bacterium
TGCCCGGCTGGGCCTCACCGGCATCCCGTCGCTGTGCGAGAGCCTCGACGTCTCCCGCTCGCTCGACATCGCCGCCTACGAGGACGCCGCCCTGCACGTGTGCCACGTGAGCTCAGCGGCGTCGCTGGAGGCGATCGCCAGGGCCAAGGAAGCAGGGGTGCGGGTCACCGCCGAGGTCACCCCGCACCACCTGCTCATGAACGACGAAGTGGTCGCGACGCTTGACCCCAACGTGAAGATGAACCCGCCGCTGCGCGCCGAGAGCGACCGCGAGGCGCTCGTGGAGGCGCTCAGGAGCGGCGTCCTCGACTGCGTGGCCACCGACCATGCGCCGCACGCCTCGGAGGAGAAGGACGTCCCTTACGAGGAGGCGCCCTTCGGCGTCATCGGTCTCGAGACGGCCTTCAGCGTCCTGTACGCCGGGCTGGTCGAGGCCGGCGCGCTCGACCTCGCGACGCTGGTCACGCGCATGAGCGCCGCTCCGGCGCGCATCGCGGGGCTGGATGCTCCGGCGATCACCGCCGGCGCGACGGCCGACCTCTGCGTCATCGACCCGGCGGCCGTCTGGACGGTCACCCCGGCGACCCTGCAGTCGCGCTCCTGGAACTCCCCGTGGCTCGGCAAGGAGCTCTCCGCCAAGGTCCGTCTCACCGTGGCCGCCGGGCGCGTCGCCTGGGACGACCTTGCCTAGTCCCGCAGTCATCGTCCTCGAGGACGGCACGACGTTCGCCGGCGAGGCTCTCGCCGGCCAGGGGTCGGTCGGTGGCGAGCTCGTGTTCAACACGAGCATGGCCGGCTATCAGGAGATCGCCACCGACCCGTCCTACTGCGGCCAGCTGATCACGTACACGTTCCCGATGAACGGCAACTACGGCGCAGACGCCGATCGTGACGAGTCGGGCAAGGCGCACGCCCGGGCGATCATCGCGCGGGAGCTCACCAACTACCGCTGCAACCGCGCCTCGCGCAGCACCTGGCTGGACTGGCTGGCCGAGCACAACGTGCTCGCCGTCACCGGCGTGGACACGCGCGCCCTCACCCGCCACATCCGCGACAAGGGCGCGCTGCGCGCGGTCGTCAGCACCGAGACCGGCGACGTGAAGCACCTGCGCAAGGCCGCCCAGGGACTGCCCGTCATGGGCGGCCTCGACCTGGCCAAGGTGGTCACGTGCGACGAGGCCTACGAGGCGCCGGCGCCCGAAGGGGCCCCGGCGCCCGACCTGCACGTGGTCGCCTACGACTACGGCATCAAGCGCTCCATGCTCGGCCACCTCGCCGGCTGCGGGTTCCGCGTCACCGTCGTGCCCGCGCAAACGAGCGCGCGCGAGGTGCTCAAGCTCGCGCCCGACGGCGTCTTCCTGAGCAACGGCCCCGGCGATCCGGCGGCGGTAACGTACACCGTGAAGGCCGTCGAGCGCCTCCTCGGCAAGGTGCCCGTGTTCGGCATCTGCCTCGGGCATCAACTCCTGGCGCAAGCGCTCGGCATGAAGACCTTCAAGCTCAAGTTCGGCCACCGGGGCGCCAATCACCCGGTCAAGGACCTGCGCACCGGCGCGATCGAGATCACGACGCAGAACCACGGGTTCGCGGTACGCGACGAGGCCGTGCCCGGGGCCGAGATCACGCACGTGAACCTCAACGACGGCACGGTGGAGGGCGTCGCGGCGCCCAAGCGCTTCGCCTTCTCGGTCCAGTATCACCCGGAGTCGACGCCGGGACCGCACGACTCCCTGTACCTCTTCGGGCGGTTCCGCGAGGAGATCGACCGGTTCAATCGGGGAGGGGAGGCCTGATGCCGCGACGCGACGACCTCCACAAGATCCTCATCATCGGCTCCGGGCCTATCGTCATCGGGCAGGCCTGCGAGTTCGACTACTCCGGCACGCAGGCCTGCAAGGTACTCCTCGACGAGGGGTACGAGGTCGTACTCGTCAACAGCAATCCGGCGACGATCATGACCGACCCGGCCTTCGCGACGCGGACGTACATCGAGCCGCTCGACCTGGCCACGCTCACGCGCATCATCGAGGTCGAGCGCCCGGACGCCCTGCTGCCCACCCTCGGCGGGCAGACGGCGCTCAACCTGGCCATGGAACTCAAGGCCGCCGGGGTGCTCGACCTCTGGGAGGTCGAGATGATCGGCGCCGACGAGAAGGCCATCCACCGCGCCGAGGACCGTCTCGAGTTCCGCACGGCCATGGACGAGATCGGCCTGCGCACGCCGCGCAGCCTGCTCGCCGAGACCATGGACGAGGCCGAGGCCGCTCGCGAGCAACTCGGCCTGCCGCTCGTGATCCGCCCCGCCTACACGCTGGGCGGCATCGGCGGCGGCATCGCGTACGACCCCGAGAGCTTCGCGCGCATCTGCGAGCAGGGGTTGAGCCTCAGCCCGATCTCGCAGGTCCTGCTCGAGGAGTCGGTCGTCGGCTGGCACGAGTTCGAACTCGAGGTCATGCGCGACCACGCCGACAACGTCGTGATCATCTGCTCCATCGAGAACATCGACCCGATGGGCGTGCACACCGGCGACAGCGTCACCGTCGCGCCGGCGCTCACGCTCACCGACGCCCAGTACCAGGAGCTGCGCGACGCCGCCAAGGCGATCATCCGCAAGATCGGCGTCGACACCGGCGGCAGCAACGTGCAGTTCGCCGTGAACCCGGAGAGCGGCGAGGTCGTGGTCATCGAGATGAACCCTCGCGTCTCGCGCAGCTCGGCCCTGGCCAGCAAGGCGACCGGCTTCCCGATCGCCAAGATCGCCGCCCGGCTCGCCGTCGGGTACACGCTCGACGAGATCGACAACGACATCACCCGCAAGACGCCGGCCTGCTTCGAGCCCACGCTCGACTACGTGGTCGTCAAGATGCCGCGCTGGGCGTTCGAGAAGTTCCCGCTCACGGACCGCGAGCTCACCACGCACATGAAGAGCGTGGGGGAGGCGATGGCCATCGGGAGGACGTTCAAGGAGGCGTTCCAGAAGGCGATGCGCTCGCGCGAGCTCGACGCGCAGACGGAGCTGCCGGCGACCGCGCAGGAGCTGCGCAAGGCCCTGGCGATACCCACGGCCGAGCGATATGAGCTCGTCCTGCACGCGTTCCGCCAGCAGGTGAGCGTGGACGACGTCCACGAGCTCACCGGCATCTCGCCGTTCTTCCTCAGCGAGCTCGCCGACATCGTCGAACTCGAGAAGGAGGTGCGGCAGGCGCCGCGGCTCACTCCCGAGCTCCTGCGGCGCATGAAGCGCTACGGGTTCAGCGACCGGCGGCTCGGAGAGCTCACCGCTCGCGGCGAGCGCGAGATCCGCGCGCTGCGCACCGAGCACGGCGTGCTTCCGGTGTACAAGGCGGTCGACACCTGCGCCGCCGAGTTCGAAGCCGAGACCCCGTACTTCTACTCGTCTTACGAGGAGGAGAACGAGGCCGAGCCCGGCGACAAGGAGCGCATCGTCATCCTGGGGTCCGGGCCCAATCGCATCGGCCAGGGCATCGAGTTCGACTACTGCTGCGTGCACGCGGCGCTGACCGCGCGGGAACAGGGCTTCGAGGCCGTCATGGTCAACTGCAACCCGGAGACGGTGAGCACCGACTACGACGTCTCCGACCGCCTGTACTTCGAGCCGCTCACCTTCGAGGACGTCGCCAACGTGGTCGCCAACGAGCAGCCGCGCGGCGTGATCGTGCAGTTCGGCGGCCAGACGCCGCTGAAGATCGCGCACGCGCTCGCCGAGGCGGGCATCCCCATCCTGGGGACGCCGCAGGAGTCCATCGACGTGGCCGAGGACCGCGGACGCTTCGGCGCCCTGCTCGAGGAGCTGGGCATCCAGTGCCCGGAGTACGGCCTCGCGACGACGCAGGAGGACGCTGCCGCCGTGGCCGCGCGCGTCGGCTACCCGCTGCTCGTGCGGCCTTCCTACGTGCTCGGTGGTCGCGCCATGCAGATCGTGTACGGCGCGACCGAGCTCGAGCACTACATGACCACGGCCGTCAGCATCAGCCCCGAGCACCCGATCCTCATCGACAAGTTCCTGGAGGACGCGATCGAGGTCGACGTCGACGCGGTCTGCGACGGCGAGGACGTCTACATCGGCGCCGTGATGCAGCACGTCGAGGAGGCCGGCGTCCACTCCGGCGACTCGGCCTGCGTGATCCCGTCGATCTCCCTCGGGGAGGGAACGCTCGAGCAGGTGCGCAAGCAGACCCGGGAGCTCGCCCTCGGCCTCGGCGTGCGCGGCCTCATCAACGTCCAGTTCGCCTACCAGAACTACCAGCTGTACGTGCTCGAGGTGAACCCGCGCGGCTCCCGGACCGTGCCGTTCGTCAGCAAGGCCACCGGCGTGCCGATGGCGCAGATCGCGACTCGGGTGATCCTGGGCGAGCGGCTGTCGGACATGGGCCTCGTACGGCGCGTACCGGAGTACGTCAGCGTCAAAGAGGCGGTCCTGCCCTTCAGCCGCTTCCCCGGCAGCGACACGCAACTGGGGCCGGAGATGAAGTCCACCGGAGAGGTGATGGGCATCGCCGAGGCGTTCCCGGCGGCGTTCGGCAAGGCCATGGCCGCCGCGGGCATGCCGCTGCCCACGGAGGGCAATGCGTTCCTTTCCGTGTGCGACAGCGACAAGTCGGCGGCGACGATCCTGGCGAGCCGGCTGCAGTCCCTCGGCTTCACCATCTACGCGACCAGGGGTACGGCGACGGCGCTCACCAGCCTCGGCATCCCGGTCAACGTGGTGAACAAGGTGTTCCAGGGGGAGCCCAACGTGGTCAACCTCATCGAGAGCGGCCAGATCGCCCTCGTCGTCAACACGCCGTTCGGCCGCGGGGCGCGAGCCGACGGCTACGAGATCCGCACCACGGCGCTGCGCAAGGGCGTGGCCTCCATCACCACGCTGGCGGGCGCGTCGGCGGCGGTCTCCGCGATCGAAGCGGCGAAGCGGCCTCGCGTGCAGGTACACTGCCTGCAGGACCTGCACGCGGCGACGGAGTAGGCATGGGCGACGCGGTACCGCACACGATCGGCGACCACTCCCAGTGGGCGGAGAGCTCGCACTGCCGGGTCGCCGGCGTGCGTCACTTCGGCGCCTTCGCCGCCGTCGAGCTGATCGCGCCTCGGGTCGCCGGCCGCGCGGCGCCGGGTCAGTTCGTGATGGTCGCGGTCCCCGGCGGCGGGTCCCTGCTGCGCCGCCCGGTGTCGCTGTTCGCCGCGCACGGCGACCGCATCGTCCTTCTGGTCGAGCCGCGCGGTGCGGGCACCGAGCGCCTTTCCATGCTCGAGGTGGGGGAGAGCGTCGACCTCGCCGGGCCGCTCGGGAGCGCGTTCCCCACGGGCGGCGTCACCAACGCGCTCCTCGTCGGCGGCGGCATCGGCTGCGCGCCGCTGCAGTACCTGGCGGACGAGCTGGCGGCGGCGGGCGCGAGCGTCACCGCCGCCTTCGGATTCCGCGACTTCCGCGCCGCCCGCGCCGCCGGCGCGTTCACCATCGACCGGCTCTCGGTGGCCACCGAGGACGGCAGCGTGGGGAGGGCCGGTACGGTCCTCCACCTGCTCGCCGCCCTCGACGTCCCGCCCGGCACCACCGTGTACGCGTGTGGGCCCACGCCCATGATCGCCGCGGTGCAGCAGTGGACCTTCGCCGAAGGGCTGCGAGGGTACGTCTCGCTCGAGGCGCACATGGCGTGCGGCACGGGCTCCTGCCACGGGTGCGTGGTCGACACGGCCAGAGGCAAGCTCCGCGTCTGCAGCGAGGGACCGGTCTTCCGCCTCGACGAGGTGACGCCGTGACTGCGGGCGGGCCCGACCTCTCCGTGCGGCTGGGCCCGATAGCGCTCGAGCACCCGCTGGTCGACGCCTCGGGCACCTTCGACCTGCTCGAGTACGCGCGGCGCTACGACGGCGACTACTTCGCCGACTTCCCTTACGCCGCCTACGTCCCCAAGACGGTCACCACCGACGCGCGCACGGGCAACCCGGCGCCGCGCGTCACCGAGACGGCGTCGGGCATGATCAACGCCATCGGCCTCGAGAACCCGGGCATCGACGCCTGGATCGAAGGCCTCCCGGCCTGGGCCGGACTGCGGCAGCCGGTCATCGTGAGCGTCGGCGGCAACGAGCCGGCCCAGTACGCGGCGGTCGTGGCCGCGCTCGAGGCGCACCTGGCCGCGGCGCCGGTGGGCGCCGCGCCGCGGATCGAGGGCTACGAGCTCAACATCTCGTGCCCCAACGTGTCCGGCGGACTGCAGATCGGGGCGGACCCGGCGGCCACGGAGACGGTGGTCGCGGCCTGCCGCGCGGTCACCGGTCGCTTCCTGCTGGCCAAGCTCACCCCGAACGTCCGCGACGTCACCGAGATCGGGCGGGCGGCGCTCGCCGCCGGCGCCGACGGACTCTCGCTCGTGAACACCTTCAAGGCGCTGGTCCTCGACCGCGTGACCCTGCGTCCGTTTCTCGGCAATCGCACCGGCGGGCTCTGTGGCCCGGCGATCAAACCGATCGCCCTGCGCATGGTCGCCGAGGTCGCCCAGGCCTTCCCGGGCGTGCCTCTGGTGGGCATGGGCGGCGTGATGACCGGGCTCGACGCGCTCGAGTTCATCGCCTGCGGCGCCACGGCCGTGGCGGTGGGCGCCGCCAACTTCACCGCCTTCGAGGCGCCGCAGAGGATCCTCGGCGAGCTTCGCGACGAACTGGAGGCTCGCGGGATCGCCTCCGTGGCGGACGCCCGCGGCCTGGCGCTCGGCGCGTGACGCTGGGCGTCTGCGCGGCGCGTCGGGAAAAGACCAGCTAGGAGTCGGTTTTTCCGGCAGAACGTTGTTGAACTCGTCGCGCGGCATCACATATACTCTCGCGCGATGTCCACCTCTTCCAAGCAGTTCAACACGGCTCCCGAGCGGTCTCTCGACCAGCGCATGGACGCCCTGGGCAGGGCCAACGAGGTCCGCAGCCGCCGCGCGGCGCTCAAAGCCGACCTCAAGCACGGCGCGGTGAGCATCAACGACATCCTCGCCGCTCCGCCTGCCTATCTGCTGACCGCCAAGGTCGCCGACCTGCTCATGGCGGCTCCCAAGTGCGGCCGGGTCAAGTCGGCCCGCATCATGGAACAGTGTCGCATCAGCCCGAGCAAGACCGTCGGCGGTCTCTCCGAGCGCCAGCGGTACGAGCTGCTCGCCTTCTTCGGAGGCTGACCCATCCCCGCGGTCTTCGTCATCTCGGGGCCCTCGGGCGCCGGGAAGGGGACCGTGATCGCCCTCGTCCGGGAGCGCCTGGAACGCGTCGTGACCTCCGTCTCCGCGACGACGCGGCCCCCGCGGCCCGGCGATGTCGACGGCCGCGAGTATCACTTCCTCGACGAGCCGGCCTTTCGCGCGGCCGTCGCCTCGGGCGACTTTCTCGAGTGGGTGGAGTACAGTGGCAACCTGTACGGAACGCTGCGCTCTGAGGTCGCCTCCAAGCTGGCGGCCGGTGACGATGTGATCCTCGAGATCGAGCTCATCGGCGCACGGGCCGTGCGGGGGGCGATGCCCGAGGCGATCTCGGTGTTCATCGCCCCGCCGAGTATGGCCGAGCTCGCGGAGAGGCTGCGCGGCCGCGGCACGGAGACGGCGGCGGCCATCGCCCGTCGTCTGGACCGCGCCGAGGCCGAAGTGGCGGCCGCACAGGAGTTCGACCACGTCGTGGTGAACGACGATGCCGAGCGCGCCGCCGCCGAGGTGGCCGCCATCATCGAAGCACGAAGGAAGGAAGACTAGTGGACAAGCCCCGCATCGACGAGCTGCTGCCCCACGCGGACGGCTCCCGGTACGCGCTGGTCATGATCGCCGCCAAGCGCGCCCGCCAGATCAACAACTACTACCACAGCCTGGGCGAGAACACCCTCGGTCTCGAAGGGCTCACGCCGCCGCTGATCTCGACCCGCAGCACCAACCTGCTGACCATCGCCTTCGAGGAGATCGTCGACAACAAGATCGAGCACGACTCCTCGGACTGATGCCCGCAGTGCTACGAAGAGGACGAAGATCTCTTGAGCGGACGCCGGCTCGAAGGGCCTCGCGGGGGACGGACTGACCCCGTCATGAGCGTCACCGCCTCCGTCCACACCGCCCGCACCGTCCTCGTCGGCGTCACCGGGGGCATCGCGATCTACAAGGCGGTCGAGCTCGTCCGCGGTCTGGTCAAGGACGGCTACCAGCCGCTGGTGGTGACCACGGAGGCCGCGCAGCGCTTCGTGATGCCGCTCACGTTCGCCGCCGTGTCCCAGGCGGCCGTGCTCGACGACGCCGGCGCCTGGCAGGCCAGCGGCGGCTGGTTCCAGCACATCGAGGCGGCCCGGAGCGCGAGCGTCATGGTGGTCGCGCCCGCCACCGCCAACACCCTCGCGAAGATGGCCTCGGGCATGGCCGACAACCTGCTCACGGCCATCTACCTCGCCTTCCGCGGCCCCGTGATCGTCGCGCCCACCATGAACTGGGCGATGAACGAGCACGCGGCGACGCGGGAGAACCTCCGCGTGCTCGCGGAGCGGGGCGTGGAGGTCATGCCGACCGAAGAAGGCGAGCTCGCCTGCGGCGAGGAGGGCTCCGGCCGGATGGCGTCGCCGGAGGCCATCCGGCTCGCCGTGCGTCGTGCGCTCGCCTCCTCGGCGAGCGGACCGCTCGCCGGCAAGCAGGTCGTGGTCACGTCCGGCGGCACGCGCGAGCGCATCGACGCAGTCCGCTTCATCGGCAATCGCTCCAGCGGCAAGATGGGCCGCGCCGTCGCCGACGAGGCGTACCTGCGCGGCGCCGCCGTGACGCTGGTCACCACGCAGCCCGTGGACGGCGCGCCCTACGACGTCGTGCGCGTCGAGAGCGCCGCCGAGATGGCCGCGGCGGTCGAAGAGAGCGTGCGCGAAGCCGACGTGCTCGTCATGGCCGCGGCCGTCGCCGACTTCCGCCCGAGAGACGAAGAAGGCGGCAAGATCGAGCGCGGCGACCGCGACTCACTCACACTGGAGCTCGTGCGCACGGTCGACGTGCTCGCAGCGGCCGCCCGCCCGGGCCTGTTCCGCGTCGGCTTCGCCGCCGAGGCGGGCCCGCGGCTGGACCGCGCCCGCGCCAAGAAGGCGGCCAAGGGCGTCGACCTCCTCGTCTTCAACGACATCCTCGCCGAAGGTGTCGGCATCGGCTCGGACGAGAACGAGATCACCATCCTCACCGCGGGCGGCGAAGTCCACGTGCCGCGCACGACCAAGACCGCGTGCGCGGCCGCCATCGCCGACCACATCGAAGCCGGGTTGCGCCGATGAGCGCCGACCGCGGAGCCGTCGTCGCCGAGGTCGAAGCGCGCGTCGCGAGCGAGAACCTGCGGCGGCACATGCTCGCCACCGAGGCCATCATGCGCGCGCTCGCCGGACGGCTCGGCGAGGACGCGGACGTCTGGGGCCTCGTCGGCCTGGCCCACGACATGGACTCCGAGGAGACCGAGGGCGACGCCGCTCGCCACGGCACGCTCGCCGCCGAAGCGCTGCGCTCCCTCGGACTCCCCGACGCGGCGGTCCACGCCGTGGCCGCGCACAACCCCGAGACGGGGGTGGTCGCCTCCGAGCGCATCGACGTCGCGCTGATCGCCGCCGACCAGCTCAGCGGGCTGATCACCGCGGCGGCGCTCGTGCGGCCGGAGAAGGACCTCGCCGGCGTCAAGGTCAAGTCGGTGCGCAAGAGGTATCGCGAGGGGGCGTTCGCGCGCGGCGTCGACCGCGCGTCCATCGCCCGCTGCTCCGAGCTCGGCCTCGAGCTCGACGACTTCTTCGCCCTCGGGCTGGAGGCGATGCAGGGCATCGCCCCCGAGCTCGGCCTCTAGGAGCGCCTCTCGTGGACTCGCCGGAGCGGCGCGCGCCCGAGTTCTGTGCCGAGAGCGAGGCCTACACGCTGTTCCGCCGCGGCGTGGACTTCCTGGACGACGGGCATCCCGCCCAGGCCGCGATGTACCTGGCGAGGGCGCTCCGGCTGCGAGCCCGGCCGCAACTCCATCCGCGAGACGCTCGGCCGGGCGGAGTTCGCCGCCGGACGCTTCGAGCGCGCCGCCGAGCTGTTCGCGGCGGTCGTCGCCGACGTCCCCGACAGCGACTACGCCCACTACGCGCTCGCGCGCTGCCTGCGCCTGCTGGGGCGCGGGGAGGAGGCGCGGGGCCACCTGCGGCTCGCCCGCGCCCTGCACCCCACCAGCGAGATCTACCGGCAGCGCCTGGACGGAGTCGACTGACGGAGAGCGTCCGGCGGCGGGAGCTGCGGCACGCCGCTCAGGAAGGAGGGGGCGGTCCCTTCGGCGCCGGCGGCGCGGTGGCGCCCGAGACGTCGCCCCCGGCCAGCGCCTCCGGCCCGACGTGCGCCATCGCCAGCAGCACGGCGATGCGCTGCCGGACCGGCGGGTGCGTGTCGAACACGCCGGTCACTTCCTTGGTCTTCTTCAGCGGGTTCTCGATATAGAGATGCGCGGTCGCGCGGTTGGCGTGGCGCAGCGGGCGCGGGTCGGCGGCGATCTTGTTCAGTGCCTTGGCGAGGCCGAGCGGGTTGCGCGTGAGCTCCACGGCCGTCGCGTCGGCCAGGTACTCGCGGCGGCGCGACACGGCGAACTGGACGGCGTAGGCCGCCGCAGGCGCGACGAGCGCGAGCACGATGGCGATGACGGCGAAGATGGACCCGGCCTGATCGCCGCCGGAGCCACCGCCGCGCCGGCGGCCCATCCCGCCCCAGAAGCTCCAGCGCAGGAAGAAGTCGGCGATGAGGGCGATCATGCCGACGAGGATGCCGACGAGGGTCTCGAAGCGGATGTCGTAGTTGCGGATGTGCGCCATCTCGTGTGCCACGACCCCCTGGAGTTCCTCCCGGTCGAGGCGTTCCATCATGCCGCGAGTGACCGCGATGGAGGCGTGACTTGGGTCACGCCCGGTCGCCAGTGCGTTGGGCGTCTCCTCGTCGAGGACGAAGACCGCCGGCACCTGCGGGAGGCCGGCGGCGATGGTCATCTCCTCGACGATGTTGAACAGCTGCGGCTCCTCGGCATGGGTCACGCGGTGGGCGCCGCTCACGGCGAGGACCATCTTGTCGCCGCTGTAGTAGCCGACGATGCTCCACACGATGGCCGCGACGCCGAAGACGCCCAGCAGGCCGAGCCCGCCTGAGGTCCCGCCGATGGTCGCGTAGCCGATGGCGAAGCCGAGGACGGCGAGCATCGTCACCACGAGCCCCGCCAGAAGCCACGAATCCCGGCGGTTGCGGCGGATCTGCTCGTACATGCGGCCTCCGTCGGCCTGTCCCGACTACCTCAGGTCGACGGTCGGGACGGCGCGGTCGCCCTCGGGAGCCTCGAAGAACTGGCGCGTGGTGAAGTTGAACATGCCGGCGATCAGGTTCGAGGGGAACGTCTGCACCTTGTTGTTGAACGTGAGCACGCTGTCGTTGTAGAACTGCCGCGCGAAGGCGATCTTGTTCTCCGTGGACGTGAGCTCCTCCTGAAGGCTGAGCACGTTCTGGTTGGCCTTGAGGTCCGGGTAGCTCTCCACGACCGCGAACAGCGACTTGAGCGTGTCGGTCAGCGCGTTCTCCGCCTGCGCCTGGGCCTGCGGCCCGCGATCGCCGGCGCCTATGGCCGCGGCGCGGGCGTTGGTGACGTTGGTGAGCGTCTCCTGCTCGTAGGACAGGTAGTCCTTGACCGCCTCGACCAGGTTGGGGATGAGATCGTGCCGGCGCTTGAGCTGCACCTCGATCTGGCTCCACGAGTTGTCCACCTGGTTCCGCCGCTTGACCAGGCTGTTGTACATGCCCGCCAGGACGACGACGATGAGGACCAGGATGACGAGGATGGCGATGATGGCGATCAACCGGCGCTCCTTCCGTTGGCTGCCTCTGCTCGTGTCCAGTCTACGCCACCTGCGGGGGCCGTCCGTTCCCGAGTGTACAGCGCGGAGGCGCTTCTCTATCCTAGGCAGGAGATGACTGCGCGCGCCCGTGACTTCCTGATCCTCTTCGTCGGCCTCGCCGTCGTACTGGCCGTGGCGTTCGCGGGGTACGCTGCAGTGCGCGCCCGCGCGCAAGGGTCCGGCGGGCAGCAGGTGCTGGCGCCGGTCCCGAAGCCCACGCGCGTGCCGGCGACCGCGAGCCCCGAGCCGGCCTACGAGCGCTGGACCGTCGGCAAGGCCGTCGGCCCGGTCACGGTCTACGTGCGTCCGAGCACGTCGGCCGCGGTCAAGACGCAGCTGGGCAAGGTCAACCAGAACGGGTATCCCAACCTCGTGCTCGTCGATACCACCCGCGAGGTGGGCGGCAGGGTGTGGTACCGCGTCTGGCTGGCGATCCGGCCCAACGAGAGCCGCGGCTGGGTCCCGGAGGGCAGGCTGGCCTTCTACTCGACGACGTCGAAGATCACCATCGACCTGTCGGAGCGGCAGCTCAGCGTCTTCCGTCGAGGCGCCCTCGTCGACACGTACCCGGTGGCTGTCGGCAGGCCGGGGCTCAGCACGCCGACGGGCTTCTTCTTCATCAACCAGAAGCTGAAGCCCCCGTCGCCCGGCGGCGCCTACGGCGTGCTGGCGCTCGGCATCAGCGCGTTCCAGCCGAAGCTCCCGAACTGGGTGCAGGGGGGGCCGGTCGCGATCCACGGCACCAACGAGGACTACCTCATCGGCAAGGCCGTCAGCCACGGGTGCGTGCGCATGCACGACAAGGACGTACTCGAGGTCAGCCGCTACGTGCCCGCGGGCAGCCCGGTCGTCATCGAACCCTGACCGGCCCGCCCGTTTCCTCCGCGGGTCGCGCGACTGCTCACCAGTACTCGCCCTGATGCAACATCATGTCGTGCGCTTTGCACTTGGGACAGGTGTACGAGGCCGCCTTCTCGAGGAAGAACAGCTCGCTGCCGCAGACGACGCAGTGGAACTCGTCGATGTGGATGTCGGCGCCGGTCATGTCGACCTCCACGATGGTGCCGCACTCCACGCAGTACGCGGGCATGAACCGCTGCCGCGGGTCGTACATGCTGACGCCCCAGCGGATGCGGTCCGCCGAGTACCCGCACTGGCGGCACGCGAACGTGGTGTACTCTCCCATGGCCTGCCTCTCTCCGGACTTCTTCCCGTGTCTCTCCAAGTATCGGCACGAGGCCGCGACGGTTGAGGACGCCCTGCCTTGAACGGTCTGCGAAGCTGGTGGTATACTTCTCCGGCTGGACAACACACCACGAGGCGGGCTCTTGCGTGAAAGTCGGTGGGCAACCGACTTTTCTCGTGTTAGGGGTCGTTATGAGAGAGAAGAGAGAGCAACTGGAGGCCGTCATCGAAGCCACGCTCGCAGAGCGCTTTCCCGACGTCGAGCTCGTCGACGTCGACGTGCGTGGCGGGTCGGCCGGGGCGCTGACGCTGTTCATCGACCGGCCGGGTGGCGTCGATCTCGAGCTGTGCGCGGCGGTCAGCCAGGCCCTGGAGGAGGTCCGCGAGAGCTATTCGCTCGAGGTCTCATCCCCCGGCCTCGACCGCAGGTTGCGCAAGCCGGCGCACTTCGCCGCCCAGCTGGGCCGCGACGTCGCCGCCACCATGGTCGAGCCGGTCGACGGACGCCGCAACTTCCGCGGCGTGCTGGCGGCGGCCGACGACGACTCCTTCACCATCACTCTCGAGGGCGGCGGCAGCGTGACGCTGCCGCTCGCCGCACTCGGGAAGGCCCACGTGGTCTACAACCATGAAACTGTCGGAGGCCATCGTGAGTAGAGAGATCATCGAGGCTCTGCACCAGATCGAGAGCGAGAAGGGCATCGCCTTCGAGGCGCTTGTCGCCGCTCTCGAGGACGCACTGCTGTCCGCCTACAAGAAGTCACCTGACGCGGCGGAGTACGCCGCCGTGGAGATCGACACGGAGACCGGCGACATGCGGGTCTTCGAGCTCGTCTTCCCCGATCACGTCGACACCGAGTCCCTCAAGATCCACGACGAGGAGACCGGCGAAGAGGTCGGGCTCGACCTCAGCGGGGTCGACATGAGCGAGGTCGAGCGCATCGAGGTCACGCCGGACGACTTCGGCCGCATCGCCGCGATGACCGCCAAGCAGGTCATCCTCCAGCGCATCCGTGAGGCCGAGCGCGACCTCATGTACGACGAGTACATCGACCGCGTGGGCGAGCTCGTCACCGGCATCGTCCAGCAGAGCGACCCGCGTCACAACACGCTGGTCGAGCTGGGCCGCGTCGAGGCCGAGCTGCCACGGGGCGAGCAGATCGAGACCGAGCACTACGAGCACGGCGCCCGCATCAAGGCCGTGATCATCCGCGTGGAAGAGTCGGCCAAGGGGCCGCAGGTCAAGCTCTCGCGGCGCAGCGAGGAGCTCGTGCGCAAGCTGTTCGAGCTCGAGGTCCCCGAGATCGCCGACGGCCTGGTCGAGATCCGGCAGGTCGCGCGCGAGACCGGCTACCGCGGACGCGACGGCAAGCCCACGCCGGGCCGCTGCAAGATCGCCGTGATCTCGCACGCCGACGGCGTCGACCCCGTGGGCGCGTGCGTGGGCCCTCGCGGCTCCCGCGTGCGCATGGTCGTGAGCGAGCTGCGCGGCGAGCGCATCGACATCATCCCGTACAACGACGACGCGGCGCGGTTCGTCGCCAAGGCTCTCTCGCCGGCGCGGGTGCGTGAGGTCATCGTCGACGACGAAGAGAAGACGGCGACGATCATCGTCCCCGACGACCAGCTGTCCCTGGCCATCGGCAAGGAGGGCCAGAACGCTCGTCTGGCGAGCAAGCTCACCGGCTGGCGCATCGACATCAAGAGCCAGCAGCAGATGGCGGAGGCCGAGAACAGTCTCGACTTCAGCGACGAAGAAGGCGTGGCCGGCCAGTGCATGGCCATCGGGCGCAGCGGCAAGCGCTGCCCGAACCAGGCCGAGCCGGGCTCCCGCTACTGCAGTATCCACGTCGACTACGTGGAACCGCCGAAGGCCGCCGCAGCTCCCAAGGAGCAGGACGACTCGGCTGACGAGGCGCCGGAGGCTGCCGCGGAGGCGAGCGAGGAGTGATCGCCGTGGCGACGCCCGAGAGGACGTGCGTCGGCTGTCGCCGCAGGCGCGGCCAGGACGAGCTGGTCCGCCTGGCTGCGGTCGAGGGACGCGTCGTGCCGGCGCGGCCCGGCGCTCCGGGCAGGAGCGCCTATTTGTGCCCACAAGAGACCTGTCTCGAGGCGGCGGAGAAGAAGCGTGCGTTCGCGCGCGCCTTTCGCGCCCCGGTGACTCTGGATCCCGAGGTTCGTGCGGTCTTCGCGCGACCCGGGGAGATACGGTCGAGTCACGCGGCCCCGCCCGAGGGCGGACCTGCGGCGACGACTGATGAAAGGCGGTGAGGTGAATGGCGAAACGTAAAGTCTCGGACATCGCGACTCAGCGAAAGACGAGTGTCGACGATGTGCTCGCCCACCTCAAGAAGGCGGGCATCGAGGTCGTCGACGGTGAGGTAGACGTCGACGACGAAGCGATCGAGAAGGCGTGCGCGGCGCCGGCGGGCAGCACGGTGCGCCGCCGTTCCGGCGGCGGTCCTGCCGGCAAGAAGCGCCGGGTCATCATCGACGCCGGCGCCTCGCGCCGCGGTGGCGGCCAGGGCGGCCGCGACCGGCGGCGCGGTCGTGGGCGTGGCCGCGAACGCGAGGAGCAGCAGACGTCGCCGGTCGTGCCGACCGGTCTCGTCAAGGTGCCGTCCGGGTCCAGCGTCAAGGACGTCTCCCAGCTTCTCGGCGTCCTCACCTCGGACATCATCAAGGCGCTCATGGGCTACGGCGAGATGGTCACCATCACGCAGACGCTCAGCGACGAGGCCATCGAGGTCCTGGCCACGGACTTCGGCCGTGAGGTGGAGATCACCCACGCGGCGGACGAAGAGGCGGAGCTCGAGAAGGAGGCCATCGACGATCCCGCGGACCTCAAGCCGCGCGCTTCGGTGATCACCGTCATGGGCCACGTGGACCACGGCAAGACGAGCCTCCTCGACGCCATCCGTGAGACCGAGGTGGCCGCGGGCGAGGCCGGCGGCATCACGCAGCACATCGGCGCCTACCAGGTCAGGCACAACGGCCAGCTCATCACCTTCATCGACACGCCCGGCCACGCCGCGTTCACCGCCATGCGCGCGCGCGGCGCGAAGGTCACGGACATCGCCGCGATCGTCGTGGCGGCGGACGACGGCGTCATGCCGCAGACCGTCGAGGCCATCGACCACGCCAAGGCTGCCCAGGTGCCCGTCGTCATCGTCGTCAACAAGATCGACAAGCCGGACGCCAACAGCGAGCGCATCAAGCAGCAGCTCGCCGAGCACGGCATCGTGCCGGAGGACTGGGGCGGCGACAACGTGTTCGTCGAGGCCAGCGCCAAGAAGCGCATCGGCCTCGACAACTTCCTCGACATGCTCCTGCTGGTCGCCGAGGTCGGCGACCTCAAGGCCAACCCCGACGCCCCGGCCAGCGGCTTCGTCATCGAGTCCAAGATCGACCCCGGTCGCGGCGTCGTGGCCACGATCCTGGTCAACCGCGGCACGCTTCACGTGGGCGACGCGGTGGTTGCCGGAGAGGCCAGCGGCAAGGTGCGCGCCATGCGCGACTTCCGCGGCGAGCCGCTCAAGGCGGGCGGTCCGTCGACCCCGGTCGAGATCATCGGCTTCGACGAGCTGCCGGTCGCCGGCGAGTTCTGCCGCGTCGTCAAGGACGAGCGCGCCGCGCGCACGCTCGGCCAGAAGCGCTCCAACCGTCTCAAGACCGAAGCCCTCGCCAAGCAGCATGCGCTCACGCTCGACGATGTCTTCGCGCGCATCGCCGCCGGCAAGGTGCTCGACCTCAACCTCGTGGTCAAGGCGGATGTGCAGGGCAGCCTGGAGGCGCTCAGCGACGCCCTGCTCAAGATCCAGCACCCCGAGGTCAAGGTGCGCATCATCCACTCCGGCGTCGGCGGCGTGAACGAGTCCGACGTCATGCTCGCCAGCGCCTCGACGGCCATCATCATCGGCTTCAACGTGCGGCCGAGCCCGCAGGCGACCGCGCTTGCCGAGACCGAAGGCGTCGACGTGCGCACGTACCGCGTGATCTACAAGGTGACCGAGGACATCACCGCCGCCCTGGTCGGCATGCTCAAGCCGACCATCGAGGAGATCGTCCTCGGTCAGGCCGAGGTCCGCACCACCTTCAAGGCCTCCAAGCTCGGCACCATCGCCGGCTGCATGGTCACGAACGGCAAGATGGTCCGCAACGCCAGCGTGCGCATCCTGCGCAACGACGTGGTCGTCCACGACGGCAAGATGAACTCCCTCAAGCGCTTCGCCGAAGACGCGCGCGAGGTCCAGGAAGGCTTCGAATGCGGCATCCTGCTCGACGGCTTCAACGACCTCAAAGAAGGGGACGTGCTGGAGGCGTACGAGACCAGAGAAGTCGCGCGTGAGGGCTGACGCCTGCGTCGGCGTCCTTCTCGCGGAGCTGCACTTCCCTGAGAGCCGGACCCTCAAGGACAAGCGCGCGCCGCTCGCCTCGTTGCGAGACGTGGTGCAGACCCGGTTTCGCGCTTCGTTCAGCGAGGTAGGACTGCAGGACGCGTGGCAGCGGGCGCGCGTGCTCGTGGTGCTGGGCGCGTCGTCGCTGCAGCAGGCCGGCGAGCGCCTCGACGAGATCGACCGCTACCTCCACGCGCAGGACTTCGAGGTGGCGCGCGTGCTGCTCAAGACAACCGACACGGTGGACACGGTATGGGCATTCGACTCCTGAGGATCAACGAGAGCATCAAGGAGACGCTCTCCTCGGTCATCACCGCGGAGGGTCTCAAGGACCCCCGCGTCGGCTTCGTCACCGTCACGGGAGTCGAGACGTCCCCCGACCTGCGTCATGCCAAGGTGTTCGTCAGCGTCCTCGGGGGCAAGCCCGAGCGTGACCTGACCATGAAGGCTCTGGAGAACTCGCGCGGCTTCCTGCAGGCCAAGATCAACGCCTCGCTGCACGTGAAGCGCACGCCCCAGCTCCAGTTCTTCTACGACGACACGCTCGATAACGCGCTGCGCATCGAGCGCGCCCTGAAGCGCGAGGAAGAGGCGCTCGGCAAGGAGGCGCCGGAGATCGTCGTCGGCGGAGCCGACGACGCTGAGGCCGGCGCCGGCCCTGCGGACGACGCGCCCCCGGCGCGCGCCGACGACGGCCTCGAGACGAAGCCGGACGAGGACGGGGAGGAGCTCGGGTGAAGGCGCTCGCGGCCGACCTCGACGCCCTCTGCCGGCGTATGCGCGCCGAGAGCCACGTCGCGCTGGCCGTCCACGAGAAGCCGGACCTGGACGCGCTCGGCGCCGCCGCCGGCATGCTCGACCTCTTCGGTCAGCTCGAGGTCGACGCTGTGCTGTACGTCGCCGAGGGCGAGTTGCTGCCGCTCGGCGACGAGCTGCTGCCGGCGGAGCGCGTGCGCCGCGGAAGCCCTCCAGGCGGCGCGGCGCTCTACGCTCTGGATTCCGGCAATCCGCAGAGACTCGCGCTGCCGGCCGGCTCGTGGGACGGCGTCGCCGTGAACATCGACCACCACCACGACAACCCGCGCTACGGCGACCTCCCCTTCGTGCGCGGCGACGCCAGCAGCACCAGCGAGCTGGTGTGTGACGTGGCCCGGGCGCTGGGGCTGCGGCCGTCGCCTTCCGCCGCCGCGGCCCTGTACGCGGGCATCTCGTTCGACACCGGCCACTTCCACCACGACAGCACCTCGGCGCGGACGTTCCGCACCGCCGCCTGGCTGGTCGAGCTGGGCGTCGACGTGACCGCCCTCTACGGCCTGCTCTACGAGCGCCGTTCGCTCGCCTCGCTGCGCCTCTGGGCGCGGGCCGTCGGCGGCGCCGTCGCGGTCGCCGGCGGCCGGGCTCTCCTCGCCTCAGTGGAAGCGGCGGACTTCGCCGCCACCGGCGCCGGCCCCGAGGAGACCGAGGGCATCGTCGACAGCCTGCGCGGCGTGGATGGCGTCGACGTCGCCGCCCTCGTCAAGGAGCAGGACGGCGGCGCAGGCGTGCGCGTCAGCCTGCGCTCGGAGTCCATCGACGTCAGCGCGCATCGCCGCCCTGCAGGGTGGGGGCGGCCACAAGCCTCGCCGCCGGGTTCTCGAGCGACGACAGCCCACAGGAGGTGATCGTGTGGCTCAGTTCCGAACTCGAAAGACGCCTCTCGACGGCGTCCTCCTGATCGACAAGCCCGAGGGCTTCACGTCGCACGACGTGGTCGCGCGGGTGCGGCGGCAGGTGCGCCCGAACGTGAAGAAGGTCGGTCACGCGGGCACGCTGGACCCGTTCGCCACAGGGCTGCTGGTCGTGCTCGTCGGCAGAGCCACGAAGCTCGCCCGCTTCTTCGTCGACCTGCCCAAGGAGTACGAGTGCACCGTGCGCTTCGGCGTGCGCTCCGACACCGGCGACCTCACCGGCGACCTCACGGAGACCGGCCTTGCGACCACCAGGAAGGCCGTGGACGAGGCGCTCCCCGAGTTCCTCGGCCACATCATGCAGAGCGTGCCCATGACGTCCGCCGTCAAGGTGGACGGCGAGCGGCTCTACAAGAAGGCGCATCGGGGAGAGGTGGTCGAGACGCCCGTCAAGGAGGTCGAGATCGAGGCCATCGAGGTGCTCGACTTCGACGAGGCCGCACAGACCATGCGCTGTCGCATCGCGTGCTCCAAGGGGACCTACGTGCGCCAGTTGGCCATCGACATCGGCGAGGCCGCCGGCGCCGGCGCTCACCTCGAGCAGCTTTCGCGGACCGCCGTCGGTGACCTCAGTCTCGCAGACGCGCGGACGCTCGCCGCCTTCGAGGAGGCGTGCGAGGCTCGCGAGGCCGGCGACGAGCACATCCCCGGCCTCGTCCCTCCGGCGGTGGCACTGGAGTTCATGCCCGGCATCGAACTCTCCGCGGCGCAGGTCGCCGCCGTGCGCAACGGCGCCCGGCTCCCGGGCGGGCCACAGGAACCCGTGCGTCTCACGTTCCGCGGCGAGCTCATCGCCATCTACGGACCCGCGGAGGAGGGCAACGCGCTGAAGCTCCTCGTCAAGCTCTGATGGAGGTCGTCTCCGACATCGCGCTGCTGGAGCGACGCCCACGGGCGCTCGCTCTCGGCACCTTCGACGGCGTCCACGCCGGCCACCGCGCCGTGATCCGCCGCGCCACGGGCCTGGCGGCCGAGCGCGGTCTTACGAGCGCCGTGGTCACCTTCGACCGGCACCCGCTCGCCGTGATCGACCCCTCGCGCGCGCCCCGGCTGCTCACCTCGACGGAGGAGAAGGTCCGCCTGATCGGCGACCTGGGCCCGGACGAGCTCATCCTGCTCCCGTTCGACGAGCGTCTCGCCGCGCTCTCGCCGGCGGCCTTCTGCGCCGACCTGCTGGCCGCCGCGCTCACGGCGCAGGTGGTCGTCGTCGGCGAGAACTTCAACTTCGGCGCCGGCGGCGCCGGCGACGCGGCGGCGCTGCGCGCCTGCGGCGCCGCCCACGGCTTCTCCGTCGCGATCTGCGACCTCGTCACGGAGCACGGCTCCCCGATCAGCTCGACGCGCATCCGCAGGCTGCTGCACGACGGGGAACTCGAGGAGGTGCGCGAGATCCTGGGCCGGCCCCCGTCGGCCGCCGGACTCGTCGTGCACGGCGACAAGCGCGGCCGCACGCTCGGGGTGCCCACCGCCAACGTCGACGTCGAGGCCGGCACGATCTTCCCGGGCCGCGGGGTGTACGCCGCCCGCGCCTTCGTGGCGGGCGCCTGGCACCGCGCGGCCGTCAACATCGGCCACAACCCGACCTTCCAGAGCCGGGACGAACCCACCACGCACGTGACCGTCGAGGCGTTTCTCCTCGAGTTCGATGCGGACATCTACGACGCCGAGATCCGCCTCGACTTCCTGCACAAGATCCGCGACGAGCGGCGCTTCGACACGGTCGAGGAGCTCGTGGCGCAGATGCGCCGGGACATCGAGGCGGCGGGCTCGCTCGTCGACGCCGCGCTCGACGCGGTCGGCCTGGCGCCGCTGCGCGTCGCCGGCGGCTGACCGCGGCGCCCACCGGCGCCGTGGTTTCTCGGCGCCGCCCGCTGTGCTACCCTAGCGCGACCGCTCACTCGGTCACGGGCCGCCAACCCGAGACTGGGTCTCCGGACACTCCCCAGAGGGAGGTGAAACACATGGCAATCACCAAAGACGTCAAAGAGACCATCATCGCCAAGCACGCCAAGCACGAAGGCGACACTGGCTCCCCCGAGGTACAGATCGCGATCCTCACCGCGCGCATCGAGACCCTCACCGACCACCTCAAGACCCACAAGAAGGACCATCACAGCCGGCGCGGCCTGCTGCAGATGGTCGGTCAGCGTCGCCGTCTGCTCAACTACCTGCAGGCGCGCGACCTCGAGCGCTATCGCGCGCTCGTCAAGGAGCTCGAGCTCCGCAAGTAGGTACCACCCTTCGGCGCCAGACGCGCCGTCGTCATCGTCATCGTGCAACCACGCCGACGAGAGAGTACCCGAGCGCAATGGGGCGCCCGGGCCTGAGAGAGACGAAGGAAGAGATGAACACGATTGAAGTAGAGGTCGGGGGCCAGACCATCACCCTCGAGACCGGTCGCCTCGCCAAGCAGGCCAATGGCGCCGTACTGGTGCGCTGTGGCGACACGGTCGTCCTCGTCAGCGCCACCATGCGCGACACCGTTCGCGAGGGGCAGGACTTCTTCCCCCTGACCGTCGACGTGGAAGAGCGGCACTACGCCGCCGGCAAGATCCCCGGCGGCTTCATCAAGCGCGAGTCGCGCCCGAGCGAGAAGGCGATCCTGGGAGCGCGTCAGATCGACCGCCCCATCCGGCCGCTGTTCCCCAAGGGCTTCATGAACGAGATCCACATCGTGGCCACGACGCTGTCCGTCGACTTCGAGATGTCGTATGACGTGCTCGCGACGCTCGGCGCCTCCGCGGCGCTCACCATCAGCGACATCCCGTTCGGCGGCCCCGTCGGCTCCGTGCACGTCGGCCGCATCGACGGCCAGCTGGTCGTGAACCCCACGCTGGAGGAACTCCAGGACGAGTCCGACATGGACCTCGTCGTGACCGGCACCGCCGATGCGATCGTCATGGTCGAGGCCGGCGCCAAGGAAGTCTCCGAGAGCGTCATCGTCGAGGCCCTGAGCCTCGCGCACGAGGAGATCAAGAAGCTCGTCGCCGTCCAGCTCGAGCTGCAGAAGCTCGTCGGCAAGCCCAAGCGCGCCGTCGCCCCGTGGACGGTCGACGAAGGTGTGCTCGCCGAGGTCCGTAACGGCTTCGGCGCCGCCTTCGACGCCGCCACCCAGGTGCCGGGCAAGAAGGAGCGCATGGACGCGACCGCCGAGGTCAAGGACGCGGTCTACGCCCAGCTCATCACCGACGACACCGACCCCGAGCGCGTCGTGCAGGTCAAGCGCGCCGTCGCCAAGCTCGAGAAGGACATCATCCGCCGGCGTATCGCCGTCGAGAAGCGGCGGCCCGACGGTCGTGCCACCGACGAAGTCCGGCCGATCAGCTGCGAGGTCGGCGTCGTCCCGCGCACGCACGGCAGCGCCCTCTTCACCCGCGGCGAGACGCAGGCGATGAGCCTGCTCACGCTGGGCGGCACCGGTGAGTTCCAGCGCATCGACGGCCTCGGCATCGAGGACAAGAAGCGCTACATCCACCACTACAACTTCCCGCCGTACTCGGTGGGGGAGACCGGCTTCATGCGCGGCCCCAAGCGCCGCGACATCGGCCACGGCGCCCTCGCGGAGCGCGCCCTGGTGCCGGTCCTGCCGACTGAGGTCGATTTCCCGTACACGATCCGCATCGTGTCCGAGATCCTCGAGAGCAACGGCTCGTCCTCGATGGCGAGCGTCTGCGGTTCCACCCTCTCGCTCATGGACGCCGGCGTGCAGATCAGCGCCCCGGTGGCCGGCACGGCGATGGGTCTCATCAAGGAAGGCGACGCCTACACCGTCCTCACGGACATCGCCGGCGTCGAAGACCACCTCGGCGACATGGACTTCAAGGTCGCCGGCACGGCGGAGGGCATCACCGCCCTGCAGATGGACATCAAGATCACCGGCGTGACCTTCGAGATCCTCACCGAGGCGCTGGAGCAGGCGCGCAAGGCCCGGCTCCACATCCTCGGCAAGATGCTCGAGACGATCGCCGAGCCGCGCGGCGAGCTCAGCGAGTGGGCGCCGCGCATCTTCAGCATCCAGATCAACCCCGACCAGATCGGGCTCGTGATCGGCAAGGGCGGCGAGACCATCCGCGGCATGACCGAGGAGTTCAGCGCCGACATCGACATCCAGGACGACGGGACGATCTTCATCTGCGCCCCCGACGAGGAGGCTGCGGAGGGCGTCAAGAACCGCATCCAGTCGATGACCAAGGAGGTCGAGGTCGGCGACGTCTTCACCGGACGCGTCGTCAAGACCACCGACTTCGGCGCTTTCGTCGAGCTGAAGAAGGGTACCGACGGCCTGCTGCACGTCTCGCGCATGGCCCCCAAGGGCGAGCGCGTCAAGAACGTCGAGGACGTCGTCAAGCGCGGCGACACGGTGACCGTCGAGGTCGTCGAGATCGACAAGGCGCGCAACCGCATCGGGCTGACGCTGCTCAAGCCGCCCGAGGCGGAGTAGGAAAGCAAGCGGAGCGGGGAGCAGGCCACGGAGGCCTACCGCCTGTCGACGCTGGACAACGGTCTGCGAGTGGCCACCGAGCGCATGGACAACGTGCGCTCGGTGGCTCTCGGGGTCTGGATCGCCGCCGGGTCCCGGCTGGAGCCGGTCGAGTTCGGCGGCGTCTCGCACTTCATCGAGCACCTCATCTTCAAGGGCTCCGACCGCTACTCGGCGGCCGACATCGCGCACATCTTCGACGACATGGGCGCCGAGCCCAACGCGTCCACCTCCAAGGAGCACACGCTCGTCAACGCGCGCCTGCTCGACGACGACCTCGACACCGCGTTCGAGGTGATCGCCGAGATGGTCGCGCGCCCCTCGTTCGCCGACCTCGACCAGGAGCGCGACGTCGTGCTCGAGGAGGTCGCGATGTACGAGGACTCGCCGCCCGACCTCATCCACGACGACCTCTGCGAGGTCGTGTTCGGCGAGCACCCGCTCGGGCGGCCGATCATCGGCCACTCCGAGACGCTCGCGGCGCTCGACCTCGACACCGTGCGCACCTATCACGACGAGCACTACGTCAATCCCGGCGTCGTCATCGCGGCCGGCGGCCACATCGACCACGACCACCTGTGCGAGCTGGCCGCGGCGCATTTCCGGCCCGAGCCGGGCGCGGTCATCGTACGCCCGGAGCTGAGCGCTCCGGAGACGCGTCACCTCGCCCGCTTCACGCAGAAGGAGACCGAGCAGTACCACGTGTGCCTCGGCGGCCCCGGGCCGCGGCGCGGCGACCCGGACCGATTCGCGGTCTTCGTCGTCGACACCATCCTGGGCGGCTCCTGGAGCTCGCACCTCTTCCAGGAGGTCCGCGAGAAGCGCGGGCTCGCCTACTCCGTGGGCTCGTACACGTCCCTGTACGCCGAGGCCGGACTGACGGCCGTCTACTTCGGCTCACGCCAGGAGGCCGTCGAGGAGGCCATGACGGTCATCCTCGACGCGCTCGGGGATCTCGAGGCCCTCATGACGGCCGACGCCATCGCGCGCGCGAAGAACCATCTCAAGGGCCAGCTGGTGCTGAGCATGGAGAGCCCTGGAGCGCGCATGCAGACGCTCGGCCGCAACGTCCTGCTCGAGCAGCCGATCCTGACCGTGGACGAGGTGCTCGAGCGCATCGACGCCGTCGATCACGACGCCGTCATCGCCGCGGTCCGGCGGTACTACGACCCGGAGACGTGGTCGACCGCCTGCATCGGACCTCATCCGGAGCCGTTCCGGGCCGTCACGCAGGCGTTCGTCTGGGAGGAGCGATGAGCGGCACGTCTCTGCTGTCCCGCTTGCGTGTGCCGAAAGAGAGGGCATCATGATCGACGTCCTGCTCACCGGTGCGGCCGGCAAGATGGGTTCGCTGAGCGCCGCCACCATCGCGGCTCAGGACGATCTGCGGCTCGTCGCGCTCGTCGACCCCGTGTCCGGCGACGGCGGAGAGGTGCCGTGGTTCCGCGACGTCGCCGCCGCGCTCGCGCTCACGACGCCGGCGGCGGCCCTGGAGTTCAGCGTCCCCGACGCCGTGTTCGAGAACGCCGCCGCGCTGCTGGACGCCGGTGTCCCCACCGTCGTGGGCGCCACCGGCCTCGGCGACGAGCAGGTGGACACGCTCGCGGCCAAGGCTGGGGCGTCCGGCGCCGGCCTCGTGATCGTCCCCAACTTCGCCGTGGGGGCCGTCCTCCTCATGCGCTTCGCCGCCGAGGCCGCCCGCTACTACGAGCACGCCGAGATCATCGAGACCCACGAGCAGGCCAAGATCGACGCGCCGTCGGGCACCGCGCTGCGCACGGCGAGGCTCATGACGGAGGCGCCGGGGTCCGCCCTGGCGGCCCCGCCCGGCGCCGGCCAGGCGGCTCGCGGCCTCATCGCCGACGGCCGCGTGACCATCCACAGCGTCCGGCTGCCGGGCGCGGTGGCGCATCAGGAAGTCGTGTTCGGGGGCGAGGACGAGCTCCTCACGCTGCGGCACGACGCGCTGTCCCGGCGTTCGTTCATGGGCGGCGTCCTGCTCGCGCTGCGCCGCGTCGGCGACGTCGACGGCGCCGTGATCGGCCTCGAGAACCTCCTTGACTGATGCCCGAAGCGTCACGGAGTGTACGGAGTGCCATTGAGGGGCCGCCGGCCCGAAGGGCCCCGCGGTGGACGGACTGAGCCGATCGCTGTGATCAGACCGCAATGGGGAGGAGCCACGTGACACAGAGCCTCGGGACCATCCTGACCGCCATGGTCACCCCGTTCGACGCCGACGGCGCCGTCGATCACGCGAAGCTGGCCGAGCTGGCCGTCCACCTGCTCGCGAGCGGCTCCGACGGCCTCGTGGTCGCGGGCACCACCGGCGAGTCGCCGACCCTGAGCGACGACGAGAAGCTGGAGATGTTCCGCACCGTGGTCGCGGCGGCCGGCGACCGCTGCAGCGTGGTGGCGGGGACGGGCTCCAACGACACCCGTCACAGCGTGGAGCTCACGCGCGCGGCCGAGGCGTGCGGCGTCGACGCCGTCCTCGCCGTCGTCCCGTACTACAACAAGCCGCCAGAGCGGGGCATCCTGGAGCACTTCCGCGCCATCGCCGCCGCGACCAGCCTGCCGGTGATCGTCTACAACATCCCGGGCCGCTGCGTCGTCAACCTCTCGCCGGAGGCGCTCGCCGCCCTCGCGGAGACGGAGAACATCGTCGCCGTGAAGCAGGCCAACCCGGACCTCGCCGAGACCGACCGGCTCATGGAACTCTCGGACATGGGCGTGTACGCCGGCAACGACGACATGCTGTATGACGTGATGACGCGTGGAGGGCTCGGCGGCATCTGCGTCTCGAGCCACGTCGCCGGGCCGCGCATGGCCGAGATCGCCCGGCTCTGCCGAGAGGGCGACACGGCGGCCGCGGCCGCCGAGGACGCCCGGCTCCACGACCTGTACAAGGCGCTGTTCGTGACCGCGAACCCAATCCCGGTCAAGGCCGCGCTGAACATGCTTGGGCACGAGGTCGGAGGTTTGCGCCTCCCGCTCGTGCCCGCGAACCCCGAAGAAGAAGCCGTGGTGGCCGCTGCGCTCAGGCGGCTCGGTCTGATGACCGACGCCTGAGCCCTTTGGCCGCCCGCACAGAGAGGCAACACCATGAATGAAGACGCCGTTCGCATCATCCCCCTTGGGGGCCTCGGCGAGATAGGCAAGAACATGACCGCGGTCGAGTATCGCGGCAAGATCGTCGTGCTCGACTGCGGCGTGGAGTTCCCGAGCGAGGACATGCTCGGCATCGACCTCGTGCTCCCCGACATCCGCTGGCTGATCGAACGCGAGCAGGACGTGCTCGCCTTCGTGATCACGCACGGGCATGAGGACCACCAGGGGGCGCTGCCGTTCGTGCTCAGGCGCCTCAACCGGCCCGTCTACGGCAGCCGGTTCACCCTGGCGCTCATCAAGTCCAAGCTCGAGGAGCACGGCCTGCTCAAGAGCGTCGAGCTCAACGAGGTCAGCGACACGTCCAGGCTGCGTCTGGGC
The DNA here is from genome assembly GCA_963808735.1 of uncultured Thermoleophilia bacterium. Classification (GTDB taxonomy): domain Bacteria; phylum Actinomycetota; class Thermoleophilia; order UBA2241; family UBA2241; genus CAIXSE01. The sequence goes on from CAWEHE010000017.1 coordinate 27,163, forward strand.
CCGTTCGATCTCTCCTTCGTCGCCACCAGCCACAGCATCCCCGACTCGCTCTCGATCGTGCTCGGCACCGATCTCGGCGCCGTGGTGCTCACCGGCGACTACCGCTTCGACCACACGCCGATCGACGGCCGCGTCACCGACGTCGACGCCTTTGCGCAGCTCGGCGAGCAGGGCGTCCTCGCCTTGCTCGGCGACTCGACGAATGCCGAGGCCCCGGGCTCGACCGCCTCGGAGGCCACCGTCAGCCAGGCCTTCCACCAGATCTTCGCCGAGGCCGAGGGCCGCGTCATCGTCGCCAGCTTCGCCTCGCACATCCATCGCGTGCAGCAGGCGATCACCATCGCCCACATGCACGGCCGCAAGTTCGCTCTCTCCGGCCGGTCGATGATCAAGAACGCCAACATCGCCCGCAACCTCGGCTACCTCAAGGTGCCGGAGGGCGCGATGATCAAGCTCACGCAGATCGACCAGTACCGGCCCGAGGAGATCCTCATCCTCTCCACCGGCAGCCAGGGCGAGCCGCTCTCGGCGCTCACGCGCATGGCCTTCAACGACCATCCGCAGGTCGAACTGCACGAGGGCGACACCGTCGTCATCTCGGCGAAGGCGATCCCCGGCAACGAGCGCAGCGTGACGGCCACGATCGACCGTCTGCTCAAGGTCGGCGCCGACGTGATCTACGGCGAGCGCAGCGGCATCCACGTCAGCGGCCACGCCGCCCAGGAAGACCTCAAGATGATGCTGAACCTCACACGACCCCGGTTCCTCGTCCCGGTCCACGGCGAGTACCGCATGCAGTATCGCCACGCCGAACTGGCGCGCCAGTCGGGCATGTCCGACGAGGACATCTTCATCCTCGAGAACGGCGACGTGCTCGAGCTGGAAGCGGACAACGGCGAGGTCGTCGACAAGGTCCCGACCGGGATGGTGTTCGTCGACGGCTCCGAGCTCGGCGACCCCGAGGGCGTCGTGCTGCGCGACCGCCAGCAGCTGGCCGCGGACGGCATCCTGATCGCCGTGGTGACGGTCGACGCCCAGACGGGCGACACCGTCGCCCCGGCGGAGCTCGTCGCCCGCGGCTTCCTGCACGACGACGAGCGCCTCAAGGGCGTCCTCGAGGAGTGCGGGGCCGCGCTGGACGAGCTCATGGAGGAGCTGGGCGCGGAGCACGTCACCGGCCGCAAGCTCATTCGCGAGGACATCAGCCTGCGGCTCTCGGAGCTCGTCTTCCGGCGCACCAAGAGCCGGCCGCTCATCATGCCCGTCGTGGTCGAGGTCTGACGGCGCGCCGCCGGCGCCCTGCTCGCTAGGGATTCGCGCCGGGGCGTCGAACAACCATCCATGGCGACTGCACGCCCAAAGCAGGCTCGGCGGCGCGCGGGCGCCGCGTCACAGACGCGATCCCGCGCCCATTCGGCGACCGCGAAGACCCAGCCGCCGGCCTCACGGCACCGCCGTGAGCTGGCGGCGATCGCCTGCCTCGCGGTCGCCGTCTTCCTCGCCTTCGTGCTCTACCTGGGCTGGGACGGCGGCTCGCTGGGCCGCTGGCTGGGCGACGTGGCCCGCTGGCTCGTCGGCATCCTCGCTTTCGCCCTGCCGTTCCTCCTCGGCCTGGTCGCCTACCTGCTGGTGGTGAAAGAGGAGCGTCGCCCCCGCCGCGGTCTGAGCTGGGGCGTCGGCCTCGTCGTCGCCGGCGTCGCGCTCGCGGCCGCGGCCGACGCCTTCGGCATCTTCGCCGGCGAGAGGCCGGTCGCGCTCTTCCGCGACGAGTACATGAGCGGGCACGGCGGCGCGCTCGGAGAGGCCCAGTGGGCGGTTCTCAGCCCGTTCGTCGGACGCGTGGGCATCGACATCCTCGTGATCGCGCTCATCGTCGCCGGCATCCTGCTGGTGACGGGGTCGTCCCTGCGCCAGTGGGCTTCGCACTCGACCAACGGCGTCGCCGCCGCAGGACGAGCCGCGCGCAGCCAGGCGGAGGTGCTCGGCGCCCGGCGCCGCGACGCGGCGAGCACCCGGGTCGTGGAGCTCGACGAGACGCCGACCATCGACGCCGGCGACCTCATGCGCACCTCGGTCACGCCGGCGCTGGACTACTCGTCGCCGGTCCCGGCCGGCGGCGGGCACCTCATCGACGGCGTCTCGGAAGCGCCGGAGATCTTCGGCGAACCCTCGCCGCCGGGAGACGAGCCTTCTCCGGAGCCGATCGTCGCGGCCGACGACGGCATCCAGATGTCGCTGGCGGGCGCCGGCGTCGACAAGGCGGATGCCTCGGCCGACGACGTCGCCATCGCCTTCGCGGAAGCCGAACGGCGCCAGTGGATGCTTCCCGACCCGATGCTCCTGCGCCGCCTCGGCCAGGGCAGCGGGGAGTCTCCGGACTCCATCGAGCGCGTGTCCGAGTGCCTCGTCAGCACCCTGAACCACTTCAAGATCCCCTCGCAGGTGATCGGCACCGTCTCCGGGCCGCGCGTCACCCGCTACGAGCTGCAGCTGGCGCCCGGCATCAAGGTCAGCCGCGTGGCCGGGCTCAAGGCGGACCTCGCATACGCGCTCGCGGCGACGGACGTCCGCATCCTCGCGCCGATCCCCGGCAAGACCGCCGTCGGCGTCGAGGTGCCCAACGACCGCGCCAACTACGTCTCGCTGGGCGACATCCACAGCCTCTTCCCGCAGCACGCCTCGCCGATGGCCTTCTGGCTGGGCAAGGACGTCACCGGCAAGGCCGTCCTCGCCGACCTCGTGCGCATGGTCCACCTGCTCATCGCCGGCACCACGGGCTCGGGCAAGAGCGGCTGCCTCAACGCGCTGATCACGTCCATTCTGCTGCGCGCCACGCCCGACCAGGTGCGCATGATCATGATCGACCCCAAGAAGGTCGAGCTCAGCAACTTCAACGGCGTGCCGCACCTGCTCGCGCCGGTCGTGACCAACATGAAGCAGGCCACTTACGTGCTCGACAACATCTGCCGGGAGATGGACCGGCGCTACGACGTGCTCTCCCGCAACGGCTGCCAGGACATCCGCGCGCTCAACAAGAAGCTGGCGCGCGCCGGTGAGGACGCGATGCCGTACACCATGGTGATCGTCGACGAGCTGGCCGACCTGATGATGGTGGCCCCGTCGGAGGTGGAGGATTCCATCATCCGCCTCGGCCAGCTCGGCCGCAGCTGCGGCATCCACCTGGTCGTGGCCACGCAGCGCCCGTCCGTGGACGTCGTCACCGGCATGATCAAGACGAACATCCCGTCGCGCATCGCCTTCGCCGTCAGCTCGCAGACCGACTCGCGCATCATCCTCGACCAGGGCGGCGCCGAGAGCCTGCTCGGCATGGGCGACATGCTGTTCAGCCCGATGGGCAGCAGCAAGCTTCTGCGCGTGCAGGGCGCGCTGGTCACGAGCGCCGAGATGAAGCTCGTCACCGAGCACTGGCGCAAGCAGGCCAAGCCGGACTACCACGACGAGCTGCTCGAGAACCCGGCCGGCCCGGACGCGGAGCAGTCGCAGCAGTCGGCCGGGGGAGACGAACTCCTGGGTGAGGCCATCAAGACCGTGGTGAACACCGGCGCCGCCAGCGTCGCCTTGCTGCAGCGCCGGCTCCGCGTCGGCTACGCCCGCGCCGGGCGCCTCATCGACATCATGGAGGAGATGGGCATCATCTCCGGCTACGACGGCAGCAAGGCGCGGGCGGTGCTGATCGACGAGGCCGGTCTGCCCGCCGCGCTCGCGCGCCTGAACGGCGACCTGCCGGCCGAGATGCCGGAGGCCGTTTCGGAGGCCGACGCGCCGGAGGAGCCGCCTGCGGCGGCCGATCCGGCGCCTCTCGACGCCTGAGCGTCCGCTCAGCCTGGCGGCGTTTGTCTTCACTCCACCTGATTACTAGACTGTACGTTCGGGTGACCGCCGCGACCGCATCCCCCGCGGCGAGCGAGGAGAACGCGAACCACCGTGTTTGAGATCGGCACCACGCTGCGCGAGGCCCGGGTCCGCCGCGCTCTCACGCTCCAGCAGGTCGAGGAAGACACGAAGATCCGTGTCAAGTACGTCCAGGCCATGGAGAACGAGGACTGGGACGTCATGCCCGGCGTCACATACGTCAAGGGCTTCCTCCGTACGTACTCGACCTATCTCGGACTCGATCCCGAAGTGATCATCGGCGAATTCCGCTCGCGCGGCATGGTCCCGTCGGCGGAGCACCACGAGCCGTTCAGCGGGTCGTCGGTCATCGGCAAGCCGCACAGTCACCGGGGGCGCAACACCATCGTGATCCTGGCGATCGTCTGCCTCGTCGTGCTCGCGGCCATCTACGCCCTCGGCATCGATTGGGGCAAGAGCGACGAGCCCCAGACGAGACCCGACGCACTCGGCATCACCAGCCCGTCGCCCAAGGCGAGTGCGTCGCCGGAGCCGTCTGCCAGCCCGACGGGCGTCCCGGCGCGGCAGAAGAACCTCGTCAACGTCGCGGCCGTCACCGGCGACTGCTGGATGGAGGTCAGGCGGAACGACGCCCAGGGCGAGGTGCTCTTCTCCGGGACGGTGGCCAAGGGCGAGAAGGAGAAGTTCACGGGCAAGGACATCTGGATGAGCCTGGGCAACCCTGCGGGCGTGCGCCTGGAGGTGGCCGGCAAGAAGGTCGACCTCAAGAGCGACGTCGGGCCGTGGACGGTCGAGATCGTCCAGGGCCGGGTCACCCAGGGCCCATAGACCGAGGGAGAGACCATGGCCAAGGAATCCTCATTCGACGTCGTGTCGCGGGCGGACATCAACGAGGTCCGCAACGCGGTGAACATGGCGCAGAAGGAGATCGCGACGCGCTACGACTTCAAGAAGAGCGTGAGCTCGGTCACGCTCGAGGGTGATGCGCTCGTGCTCGTGTCGGACAACGAGGGCAAGCTGAAGCAGGTCCACGACGTGCTCGAGGAGAAGCTCGTGCGTCGCAAGGTGCCGCTCAAGGCCATCCAGTACGGCAAGATCGAGGAGGCGCTCGGCGGCACCGTGCGGCAGCGCGCGCCCATCGCCCAGGGCATCCCGGACGAGAAGGCCAAGGCCATGAACAAGCTGCTGCGCCAGCGCTTCAAGAAGGTCAAGGTGCAGATCCAGGGCGACACCGTGCGCGTCTTCTCGGGCAGCAAGGACGAGCTCCAGGCCGCCATGGGTGCGCTGCGTGACGAGGACTGGGGCGTGCCGGTCCAGTTCGTGAACTACCGCTGAGGCCCGTCACGGGCGGCGCCTTCTTCATCCAGACGCTCGGCTGCCCCAAGAACGAGGCCGACTCCGACGCCCTGGCGGCGCGCCTTCAGGCCGCCGGGCACCACGCCGCCGCCGCGGACGCGGCGAACGTCATCGTGGTCAACACCTGCGGCTTCATCGACGCCGCCAAGGAGGAGTCGATCGAAGCGATCCTCGACGCCGCTGAGGCTGCCCACGGGCGGGGCGCACGCGTCGCCGCCGTGGGTTGCCTCGTGGAGCGCTACCGCGACGACCTGTCCACGGAGATTCCTGAGGTGGACCTCTGGTGTGGGCTGGACACGGCGCCGCTGCTGGCTGCCCTCGCCGAAGCCGGGGAGGAGGAGTCTGCCCGAGTCGTCCCCGCCGGGGCCCGCGCGTCCGTGAGGGTGCCTCACCGGCCGCGGCCGGTGAGCGCCTACGTCAAGATCTCCGACGGCTGCGACCGGCGCTGCTCGTTCTGCGCCATCCCGCTCATCAAGGGCGACTACGAGACCGTGCCGGGGGAGGACGTACTGCGCACGGCGCGCGCGGCGCTCGCCGCGGGTGCGCGCGAACTCGTGCTCGTCGGTCAGGACACGTCGCGGTGGGCGCAGCCCGGATGGGGAGGGGTGAGCCGCCTGCTCGGCGAGCTCGCGGCGCTCGAACCCGCTCCGCACTGGCTGCGCCTCCTCTACCTGCAGCCCGACGGCATCGACGACGAACTCCTGGAGGCCATCGCCGCGCACGCCGTGCCGTACATCGACGTGCCGCTGCAGCACGCCTCGGGCGCCGTCCTGCGCCGCATGCGGCGCTCCGGAGACGGCGATGCCCATCTGCGTCTCCTCGAGAGGATCCGGTCCGTGCTGCCCGGCGCGGCCGTGCGCTCGACGTTCATCGCCGGGTTTCCCGGCGAGACCGAGGCGGAGTTCGAGGAGCTCGTCGCCTTCGTCCACGCAGCCCGGCTCGCCGTGGCCGGCGTGTTCGTCTACGACGAGCAGGAGGGCACTGCCGCTGCGGGCATGCCCGGCGCCGTGCCTCGGGAGCTCGCCTTCGAACGCGCCGCCCGCCTCGGCGCGGTCATCGACCGCGAAGCGGAAGCCTTCTGGAGCGAGCTCTCGGGCCAGAGCGTCCACGTCCTCATCGAGCGCGGGACGTCGCGACCGGAGGGCGCCGCCGTGGGCCGCTGTGCCCTCCAGGCTCCTGACGTGGACGGCCGGACCACCGTGCGCGGCGCGCGCGTCCGCCGTGGCGACCTCGTGCGCGCCGTGGTGCGCGACAGCCTCGGGTATGATGTGGAGGCCGTCGCCGCGACAGGGGGACCGTGAGCAGCCAGCTGAACCTCGCCAACAGCATCACCATCGCGCGGATCCTGCTCGTCCCGGTATTCCTGGTGATACTCCTCTCGGGCCTCCCGCAGCCCTACGGCGACCTCCTCGCCGCGGCGGTGTTCATCCTCGCGGCGGCCACCGACAAGCTCGACGGCTACGTCGCGCGGCGGAGCAAGCAGATCACCACCCTGGGGCAGTTCCTCGACCCGCTCGCCGACAAGCTGCTCATCGCCGCCGCGCTGATCGCCCTCGTCGCCCAGGACCGAGTCGCCGCCTGGGTCGCCATGGTCATCATCGCCCGCGAGATCGCCGTGAGCATGCTGCGCATCCTCGGCGTCTCGCAGGGAGTCTCCATTCCCGCCGACAAGTACGGCAAGCTCAAGACGGTCCTGCAGATCGTCTACGTCGTGTACGTGCTCTTCCCGACGGCCGACATCGCCGAGCTCATCCACGTCTCTCCCGACGTGGCCGTCGTCATCCAGTGGGCGCTCGCGCTCGTGACCGTCGTCGTCACGCTGGCGAGCGGGGTGCGCTACTTCATGAACGCGCGCGGCGTGATCCGCATGCCGGGCAGCAGCGCCTGATGCCTCCGGGCGCGCCTCGCGCCGCCGTCGTCCTGAGCGGCAACGAACTGCTCGACGGGCGTACCCGCGACACCAACGGCGCCTTCGTCTGCGACGATCTCAGCCGCCGCGGCGTCAAGGTCACGGAGCTCCTGACGATCGCGGACGACGCCGGACGGCTGACGGCGGCCCTGCGCCACGTCCTGGCCGCCGAGCCCGGACCTCCTCGTGATCGGCGGCGGACTGGGCACCACGCACGACGACCTCACCGCCGCGTGCCTGGCGGAGGTGCTCGGGGTCCCGCTCGAGGAAGATCCGGCCGCTCTCGCCTACGTCGAGGAGAGCGCGCGCGCCGTCGCCGCGCGCCGTCACCTCGACTTCGACGAGACCTTCGCGCTGGCGCGCCGCCAGGCCCGGCTTCCCGCCGGCAGCTCTCCCGTGCCGCCGGCCGGCGTCGCACCCGGCATCGCCGCCATCCACGGACCGACACGCATCTTCGCTTATCCGGGCGTACCCTACGAATTTCAGAAGATGTGGCTGGCGACGGCCGAGACCCTCGCCGACGAGGGGTTCTTTCCGGATGTCGTCGTGCGCATGATCCGGGTCTTCGGCGTCGGGGAGCTGCAGGTGGGACCTATCCTCGACGGCCTGCCTCACGAGCTTCTCGAGCTCGGGATCAACGTCGGCGGGGGAGAGGTGGCGGTGCGCATCCGCCACCGCCGGGACGCCGCCGCCGAGGAGCAGGCCGCCGTCCTCGTGGCCGCACTCGAGGCCGGCGTGCCCGTGTACTCGACCGACGGCCGCACCGTGGACGACATCGTCGCGGCCGGCCTCAGGAGCCGCGGGGAGACGCTCGCCGTCGCCGAGTCCTGCACGGGGGGTCTGCTCGGCGCGCGCATCACGGCGCGGTCCGGCAGCTCCGACTACTTCCTCGGCGGCGTGATCAGCTACGCCAACCAGGCGAAGATCGACCTCCTTGACGTTCCTGCGGGGATGCTGGCCCAGTACGGGGCCGTCTCCGGTGAGGTCGCGCGGGCGATGGCCGACGGAGCGCGGCACGCGCTTCGCGCCGACCGCGCGCTCTCGATCACCGGGGTAGCAGGTCCGGACGGCGGCACCCCGGAGAAGCCGGTCGGGCTCGTCTTCATCGGCTGCGCCGGCCCGGACGGCACGCACGTGCGCGAGGCGTCGTTTCCCGGCGACCGCGACAGCGTGCGCCTGTTCGCCGCGACGACGGCGCTGCATCTCCTGCGCACCGCTCTCTCCGCGTGAGCGGCGAGGCGACGCCGGAGCGCCTGAGGCTCTTCGTCGCCTGCGACCTGCCCGGCGACGTCGCGGACGCTGTCACACACTGGCAGGAGCATGAGCTGCGGCGGCACCACGACCTCCGCCTCGCGCCGACGCTGCACCTCACGCTGGCGTTTCTGGGCGAGGTCGCCGCGGCGCGCGTCCCGGACCTCCAGCGCGTGCTGGGGGCGATCGCGTGGGCCCCGGCCGTCTGCACCTTCAAGGAGCCCCTGTTCCTGCCTGCGCACGGCAAGCGCCGAGTCGTGGCCCTGGAGCTGGACGACCCGGCGGACGCCCTGCGCCGGCTGCAGGAGGAGGTCGCTCGAGGGCTCGCGGCCGAAGGCCTGTACGAGCCCGAGAAACGCCCGTGGCTGCCGCACGTGACGGTGGCGAGATATCGCCGTCCAGGTCAACCCTTTTCCCTGCAAAACGTGAACATTCCAGCGTTTGGTGTCGTCCGGATGGTCCTGTATAGTAGCCACCTGGAGCGAGCCGGCGCCGTGCACGCTCCGATTGCAGACTTCCCCGCGTCCTGAGCAAGAGAGGAGCGCTACCTTGGACAAGGACAAAGCCCTCGAGGCTGCCGTCACCCAGATCGAGCGCCAGTTCGGCAAGGGCAGCGTCATGCGCCTTGGCGACCACCCGGTCAGCGACGACATGCAGTTCGTCCCCACCGGCTCGCTGGCCCTCGACATCGCCCTCGGCGTCGGCGGCATCCCGCGCGGCCGCATCATCGAGATCTTCGGGCCCGAGTCGTCGGGCAAGACGACCATGGTCTACCACCTCATCGCCCAGGCCCAGAAGCTCGGCGGCCAGGCGGCCTTCATCGACGCCGAGCACGCCATGGACCCCATCTACGCCAAGGCCATCGGCGTGGACGTCGACAACCTCCTCGTCTCGCAGCCCGACTACGGTGAGCAGGCGCTCGAGATCGCCGAGATGCTCGTGCGCAGCGGCGCGCTCGACATCGTGGCCATCGACTCCGTCGCGGCGCTCACGCCCAAGGCCGAGATCGAGGGCGAGATGGGCGACAGCTTCGTGGGCCTGCAGGCCCGTCTCATGAGCCAGGCGCTGCGCAAGCTCGCCGGCACCCTCAACCGGTCCGGCACCATCTGCTGCTTCACCAATCAGCTCCGCGAGAAGATCGGCGTGATGTTCGGCAACCCCGAGGTCACCACCGGCGGCAAGGCGCTCAAGTTCTACGCCACCATCCGCCTCGACATCCGCCGCATCGAGACGCTCAAGGACGGCACCGAGGCCGTCGGCAACCGCTGCCGCGTCAAGGTCGTGAAGAACAAGGTCGCGCCGCCGTTCAAGATGGCCGAGTTCGACATCATGTACGGCGAGGGCATCTCCCGCGAGGGCACGCTGCTCGACCTCGGCGTCCTCTACGACGTCGTCGCCAAGAGCGGGGCCTTCTTCAGCTACAACGACGAGCGCCTCGGTCAGGGCCGGGCCAACGCCAAAGCCTTCCTCAAGGAGAACCCGGACATGGCCGACGCCATCGAGGCGCAGATCCGCGCCAAGGCCGGCCTGCCCGGATCGGGAGCCGCCGACTCCGCCGGCGACGCTGCGGCGAAAGCCGCGGTTCCCGCCGGCGTCGACCCGGTCACCGGCGAGGTCCTCCAGGCGTAGCAGTGCCCGTCGTCACCGCTCTCCGGGCCACGCGGCGCGGGGGAGTGGCCCTGCACGTGGACGGCGAGTACGTCTGCGCCGTCAGCGAGGCGCTCGTGGCGCGCTGGCGGCTGTTCAAGGGGCGCGAGCTCGGCGACGCCGATCTGGCCGAGGTCCGCGCGTCGGCGTCCGCCGAGCGCGTCATGGGCGACGCCTACCGGCTTCTCGGCCACCGCGCCCGGAGCACGACCGAGTTGCGTCGCCGGCTGCTGGCCAAGGAACACGACGAGGCCGTCGTCGAGGATGCCCTGGAGAGGCTCGCCGCCGACGGCTTCCTCGACGATGCCGCGTTCGCGCGCAGCTACGTCGCCGACAAGCGTCGTCTCGGCGGCTGGGGCGGCGAACGCATACGCCGGGGGCTGCGCGAGCTCGGCGTCGAGGCGTCCATCGTGGACGAAGTCCTCGCCACCGGCCCGGGAGGCGAGGACGAGGAGTTCGACCGTGCCCTTGCGGTCCTGCGCCGCAAGGGCACGCCGGACAAGCCCGCGGAGGCCGAGCGCAGGCGCGCCTATCAAGCTCTCCTTCGTCGCGGGTTCTCCTCGTCGGTCGCCTACGCCGCCGTGCGGCGGTGGGCGGACGGCGACGCCCCGCACGCGAATTGACGGAGCGCGTCGCCGTCGCGTACTATCGTGACGCGCGACGTGTGTGCGTGCTTTGTGTATTCCACTCTCGCTCTTGCATAGCGATACAGACGGCGCTTCGGCGCCGATAGGCTGAACCGATCACCAGGGGTCCATGATGGAATCATCGGGAGGTTTCGCGAACCTACAGTCGTCCTGACCCCTGGGCGTAGTCACAGCTGCAGTCATCGTATCGTTTGCACGTGCGAGCGTGGCACAGGCCGGACGCGTTGTCGTCCGGCCTTCTTTTGTGCCGCGCGACCTGTGAAGGGACAGAGAGAATGATGATTGCGGTGTATATCGTCGCCGGACTGGCGGTCGGGTTCGCGGTAGGGTACTTCGTCCGCCGCAACCTCGCGTCCGGCAAGCTGGCGGGAGCCGAGCGCGAGGCCGAGAAGGTGCTCAAAGACGCGCGTCGCGAGGCCGACACCATCCTCAAGGAGGCGAGCCTCGAGGCGAAGGAGGAGGTGCATCGGGTCCGCAGCGAGGTCGAGGGCGAGCTGCGTGACCGCCGCGAGGAGCTGGGCAAGGCCGAGCAGCGCATGCTGCAGCGCGAAGAGGCCATCGACGCGCGCGGGGCGGAACAGGACCGGCGCGAGCAGTCCATCCGCGACCGCGACGCCAACAGCCAGCGGATCTCCGACGAACTGCAGAACACCCACGCCGAGGCCATGATCCGGTTGGAGCGCATCTCGGGGCTGAGCGCCGCCCAGGCCAAGGAGATGCTGCTCAAGCAGACCGAGGACGAGGCGCGCCACGAGATGGCCAAGCTCGTCCGCCAGCTCGAAGAGGAGGCGCGCAGGGAGGCCGACCGGCGCGCCCGCAACATCCTTTCGCTCAGCATCCAGCGCACCGCCGCCAACCACGTCGCCGAGACCACCGTGTCGGTCGTCAATCTGCCCTCCGACGACATGAAGGGTCGCATCATCGGGCGCGAGGGGCGCAACATCCGCACGCTCGAGAACGTCACGGGCATCGACTTCATCATCGACGACACTCCCGAGGCCGTGGTGCTCTCCGGCTTCGACGGCGTGCGCCGCGAGACCGCGCGCCTCACGCTGACCAAGCTCATCACCGACGGACGCATCCACCCGGCGCGCATCGAAGAGACGTACACGGCCGCCAAGGCCGAGGTCGAGGCGGCCATGGAAGAGGCCGGCGAGCAGGCCTGTTTCGACACCAACGTGCACGGGGTGGCGCCCGAGCTCGTCAAGGTCCTCGGGCGCCTCAAGTACCGCACCAGCTACGGCCAGAACGTGCTCAACCACTCCGTCGAGGTCGCCCACCTCGCCGGCATCATGGCGGCGGAGCTCGGCGCCAACGTCAAGATCGCCAAGCGCGCCGGTCTGCTGCACGACATCGGCAAGGCGATCGACCACGAGGTGGACGGATCGCACGCCGACATCTCGCAGCAGCTCTGCAAGAAGTACCGCGAGTCGCAGAGCGTGTGCCACGCCATCCAGGCGCACCACCAGGACGTCGAGCCCCAGACCGTCGAGGCCGTCCTCGTCCAGGCCGCCGACGCGATCAGCGCCGCCCGGCCGGGCGCGCGCCGCGAGTCTCTGGAGAACTACATCAAGCGGCTCGAGTCCCTCGAGCGCATCGCCGAGAGCAAGAAGGGCGTCGAGAAGTGCTACGCGATGCAGGCCGGTCGCGAGGTGCGCGTCATGGTCAGGCCCGGCGAGATCGACGACGACGCGACCACGCTGCTGGCGCACGAGATCGCCCGTGACATCGAAGGACAGCTCGACTACCCGGGCCAGATCCGCGTGACCGTCATCCGCGAGAGCCGCGCCGTCGACATCGCGAAGTAGCGCCCGACGCGGCGCGGCTGCGCGGCCGGAAGGTGATCGGGATGCCGGCACGGTACTACCTGCGCTCGTTCGGCTGTCAGATGAACGAGCACGACGCCGAGCGCATCCGCGCGCTGCTCGAGGCCGAAGGCCTGGAGCGCGCGGATGCACCCGAGGCCGCCGACGTGCTCGTCTACAACACCTGCACCGTGCGCAAGAGCGCGGACGATCGCCTCGCCGGCCACCTGGGCACGGCGGCGAGGCTCAAGCGCGAGGACCCGCGCCGCGTCGTGCTCGTGACCGGCTGCCTGCCGCAGGCCGAGCAGCAGGACTTCTTCGCGCGCTTCCCGTTCGTCGACGGGGCGCTGGGGCCGCAGAACCTGCACCGCCTGCCCGACCTGCTCGCGGCGGCCGTGGAGCCGGCCGGGACGGCGCCCGCCGGCTACTTCGAGGACGGCGCCCACTTCAGCGGCGATCTGGCCGCGCGGCGCGCGCGCCCGTTCCAGGCCTGGGTGCAGGTCATGAGCGGGTGCACCAACTTCTGCTCCTACTGCATCGTGCCCTACGTGCGCGGGCCGGAGCGAAGCCGGGCGCTGGACGACGTCGTCGCGGAGGTGGAAGGGCTGGCCGCCGCGGGCGTGCGCGAGATCACCCTCCTCGGCCAGAACGTGAACGCCTACGGGCTCGACCTGGGGCGCGGGGGAGGCGGCGGCGCCCCGAGCTTCGCCGGCCTTCTCGAGCGGCTCGACGCCGTGCCGGGGATCGATCGCATCCGCTTCATGACCTCGCATCCCCGGGACCTCGGCGACGACCTCGTGGCCGCCGTGGCCACGCTGCCGAGTGTGTGCGAGCACGTCCATCTGCCGGCCCAGGCCGGATCGGACAGGGTGCTCGCCGACATGCGGCGCGGCTACACGGCGTCCGAGTACCTGGAGCGAGTGCGCGCCCTGCGTGACGCGGTGCCCGACGTCAGCATCACCACGGACCTCATCGCGGGCTTCCCCGGCGAGACCGACGCCGAGTTCGCCGCCACGCTCGAGCTGGTCCGGGAGGCGGCCTTCGATGCGGCGTACACGTTCGTGTTCTCGCCGCGCTCGGGGACGGCCGCCGCGGAGCTTCCCGGCCAGGTCACGAAGGACGTGCGGCGCGAGCGCGTGGAGCGCCTGATCGAGCTCACGCAGCAGCAGGCGCTCGCCTCTCACAGCGCGTGGATCGGTCGCCGCGCGGAGGTGCTCGTGGAGGGGAAGAGCCGCGACGGACGGCTGCACCGGGGCCGCACGCGGCAGAACGTGACGGTCAACGTCTCGGGGGCCGTCGAGCCCGGTGCTATAGTGGCAGTCGAGATCACCGCAGCGACCTCGACCACGCTGCGAGGCAGGGTCTGAGCCGGCGAACAGGAGGTGCCGTCATGCAAGGCTGCATCTGCCCCCATCCTCCGCTGCTCATCCCGGAGGTGGGCGGAACGGCCCGCGGCAAGATCGCGGCCACCGTCGCGGCGATGGAACGGCTCGCCGAGTCCGTCGGCGAGCCGGAGACGATCGTCGTCATCTCCCCACACGCCGACGACTTCGGCAGCGCCCACGCCGTCAAGACCTCGCCACGCCTGCGAGGGGACTTCGGGCGCTTCCGCCACCCCGAGGCTGCGTTCAGCTACGACAACGACGTCCAGTTCGCGGAACTCCTGCTGGCTCTCGCCGGCGATTACCGCAAGATCAGCGTCCTGCCGGACGAGGGGGACACGCTGGACTGGGGCGTGCTCGTGCCGCTGAGCTTCATGCGTCCCGAGCGCATCGTGAGCATCTCGGTCGTCGGGCCCTACGCGGAGCACAAGACGCTCGGCCAGCTCGTGCGCCGTTGCGCCGAGGAGCTCGGGCGGGACACGCTGTTCCTCGCCTCGGGCGACCTCTCCCACGCGCTCATCCACGGCGCACCGGCGCCGTACGACCCGCGCGGCAAGCTCTTCGACGACGAGGTCGTCAGCCTGCTGGGCGTCGGCGACTTCGCCGGCCTCACGCGTATCGAGCCGATCCTGCTGGGCGGCGCCGCCGAGTGTGGCCTGCGGAGCATCGTGGCGCTCGGCGGCTTTCTCGGCGACGACGCCACCGTCGGGCCGGAGATCATCAACTACGAAGGTCCTTACGGCGTCGGCTACCTGGTCGCTCGCTTCGGCCCGCACGGCGACGGCGAGCAGAGCCCGGCGGGATGAGCGACCAGAGCGGGCGGGCGCCGGGACCGGCGGACTTCGCCCTCTCGTGCGTGCGCTGCTACGCCGCCGGACGTCCGGCGCCTCCACCGCCGATCCACGCGGTCTACGAGCGCCGCGCGGCCTGCTTCGTCACCATCAAGAAGCGCGGCGAGCTTCGCGGCTGCATCGGGACGCTGGAGCCGGCCGAGGGCTCGCTCGGGGACGAGATCGTCCGCAACGCCCGCTCCTCGGCTCTGCGCGACCCGCGCTTTCCGCCGGTGACCGCCGACGAGTGCGAGGCGCTCACCTGCTCAGTCGACGTCCTCAGCCCCAGTGAGCCGTGTGCGCTCGCCGACCTCGATCCCGAGCGCTACGGCGTGATCGTGGAGGCCGGCGGGCGGCGGGGCGTGCTGCTGCCGGCGCTCGCCGGCATCGACACCGTCGAGGCTCAGGTGGGCATCGCCCTCCAGAAGGCCGGCATCCGCGCCGGGGAGCCGTTCGACGTGCGGCGGTTCACGGTCACGCGGTATCGCCAGGGCGACGCCGCCGGCGCCGAGCCCGCCGCAGCCGGCGACGAGGCGGATGGCTGACCTGACGCCGGTGGTCGCGCTCTTCGGGGCCACCGCCCTCGGCAAGAGCGACGTGGCCCTCGAGCTCGCGGAGCGTCTGCACGCCCATATCGTCGTCGCCGACTCGATGCAGGTCTACGCCGGGCTGCCGATCCTCACCAACCAGCCCGGCACGGAGGCGCGCCGCCGCGCCACGTACCACCTCGTTGCCTGGAAGGCGCCCCAGGAGGAGTGCAGCGCGGCCGAGTACGCCTCCGCCGCGCACGAGGTCGTGGATGGACTGCTCGAGGCCGGACGACGCGTGATCGTGGAGGGCGGCTCCGGCCTCTACCTGCGCGCCGTGCTGGGTGACCTCTCGTTCGGGGGCGCGCCCGACGAGGGCAGGCGGCGCGCCCTCGAAGAGGGGTGGAACCGGGATCCCGGTCAGCTCATCGCCGAACTGGAGCGCCGCGCGCCCGACGTGGCCGCGCGCATCGACGCGCGCAATGCGCGCCGCGTCATCCGCGCGCTCGAGTCGCTCGACGGCGCGAACGGGGAGGCCCGCCATGATGCGCTGTGGGCACCGGCGGAGCGGTACCCGCACCGCCTCTTCGGCCTGATGCCTGACGACGACCGCGCCGCGCTCAAGGAGCGCATCGAGCGGCGCGTGGACAAGATGCTCGCCGCCGGCGCGCTCGAGGAGGTCGCGGCGGCGCGCGCCCGCGGGCCGTTCTCACGCACGGCGGCGCAGGCGATCGGTGTGCGCGAGCTCTGCGCCGTCCTCGACGGCGAACTCGCGCTCGACGAGGCGGCGGCGCGCATGAAGGCGCGCACGCGCGCCCTGGCGCGCCGCCAGCTCACGTGGATGCGCAAGCTGCCCGAGGCGGCCGCCGTGCCTGCGGCCGGGCGGCCGCCGGCTGCCGTCGCAGCGGACGTCCACCGCCTCCTCGAGAACGGCCCATGGTAGGATTCGGCTTCCGGCGCCGTGCGACTCGCGCGCGCTTCCGCTCACAGGGGGTCATGACTGGTGGTGCAACCTCAGTGGCAGGGTCTCGGCAGGGTCCAGTTCTCCAAGTGGCAGGGTCTCGGCAACAACTACATCGTCCTGCACGGGGAGCAACTGCCCTTCGAGCTCACGCCTGAGCGCGTACGCCTGCTCTGCGACCGCAACCTGGGCGTCGGGTCGGACGGCATCCTTCTGATCGGCGCGCCGACCGGCGAGGCGCGCTTTCCGCTGCGCATCTACAACCCCGACGGCAGCGAAGCCGAGATGTGCGGCAACGGGGTGCGCATGGTCGCCCGCAAGCTCAAGATGGAAGGCTCGATCACCGGCGACACGGTCGTCCTGGACACGGGCGCCGGCGAGATCGTGCCCAAGCTCGGTGAGGGCTACGAGGTCACCGTCGACATGGGCATCGCCCGCTTCGGCGGCGAGAAGCTTCTGGGCTTCGACGGCGACTGCGTCGAGGAATCGCTCAACGCCGCCGGTCGCAGCTTCACGTTCACCTTCGTCGACGTCGGCAATCCGCACGCCATCATCCAGTCGCCGTGGCCTCTCGAGCTGGTGCCGCTGCACGAGATCGGGCCCGTGATCGAGGAGCACAAGTACTTCCCCCGCAAGGCCAACGTCGAGTTCGTCAAGGTCCTCGGGGAGCACGACGCCAAGGTCCGCGTCTGGGAGCGGGGCGTGGGGGAGACCCGCGCCTGCGGCACCGGCGCCACCGCGACGGCCGTCGCGCTCGTGCGCACCGGCCAGTGCACCAGCCCGGTCACCGTGGAGCTGCCGGGCGGCAAGCTCGAGGTCGACGTCAGGCCCGACTGGCGCGTCTTCATGACCGGACCCGCCGAGGAGATCTACCACGGCGACCTGTCGCGCGAGTTCCTGGCGCACCTGGAATAGGGCCGCAGCCGTCGCCAACAGCACCTTCGGAGGACCATGAGGATCGCAGAGCGCGTGCGCACGCTGCCCCCGTACCTGTTCGCCGCCATCGAGCGCCAGATCGCCGACCGCCGCGCCGCCGGCATCGACGTGATCAGCCTCGGGATCGGCGACCCGGACCTGCCGACGCCGGCGCACGTCGTCGAGGCGCTCGCCGAGGCCGCGGCGGACCCGTCGACGCACCAGTATCCGAGCAACCTGGGCGAGCTCGGCTTCCGCGAGGCGGTGGCCGGGTTCTACGCGACGCGCTTCGGCGTCGCGCTCGACCCGGCCGACCAGATCGTCCCGCTTCTCGGCGCCAAGGAGGGCATCGCCCACCTCTGCCAGGTGCTGCTCGACCCGGGCGACGTGGCCCTCGCCGCCGATCCCGGGTACCCGGTGTACGTCACCGGCCCGGCGCTCGCCGACGGTCGCGCCGTGCACGTCCCGCTCGTGGCGGAGCTCGGCTTCCAGCCAGACCTCGGGGCCATCCCGGCGGAGACGGTCGAGAAGGCCAAGATGATCTTCGTCGGCTACCCGAACAACCCGACCGGCGCGGTGATCGAGGACGACTTCTTCGCGCGCCTGGTGACCTTCGCCAAGGCCAACGACATCGTCGTGGTGCACGACAACGCGTACGCCGACATCACCTACGACGGCTACGTGGCCCCGAGCTTCCTGGCGACGCCCGGCGCCGGCGACGTCGGCGTCGAGGTCTTCAGCCTCTCCAAGAGTTACAACATGACCGGGTGGCGCGCCGGCGCCGTCGTGGGCGACCGCGAGGTCGTCGACGCGTACTGGCGCCTCAAGACGAACGTCGACTCGGGGATGTTCGCCGCGGTGCAGCGTGCCGCCGCCGCGGCGCTCACCGGCCCGCAGGACTGCGTCCGCGAGATGTGCCGTGTCTACGCACGGCGGCGCGACCTGCTCGTGGAGGCGCTGCGCTCGGTCGGCATGCAGGCAGATCCGCCCAAGGGCACCATCTACCTGTGGGTCCGCGTTCCCGAGGAGTACACGTCGGCGAGCTTCACGCAGCAGGTGCTGGAGCAGGCGGACGTCGTGGTGACGCCGGGGGCTGCCTACGGCCCCTCCGGCGAAGGGTACGTCCGCCTCTCGCTCACGGTGCCGGACGAGCGACTCGAAGAGGCAGTCCGGCGTATCGAGGAGCGGGTACGGCTGTAGCGGCCTGCAGTCTCGCACGAACGGGGAGGGCCCGATGAGCGCCGAGACCGGGGTCGAGACCGGCGCGACCACCGCCCGCCCGCGGTCCGTCGTGTTCGCGGTCGTGCCCGGCGGCCACGGCGCTCCCGGCGAGGACGAGCCGCTCATCGAGATCAAGGAGCTCCTCCGCTCCGCCGACATGGACTGGGTCGCCGACGTGATCCAGCACCGCGACGCGCCCAACCCGCGCACGTATCTCGGCAAAGGCAAGATGAGCGACCTCAAGGCCGCCATCGCCGAGCATGCCGCGACGGTCGCCGTCTGTGAGGACGACCTCACGCCGGCGCAGGTGGCGTCGGTCCTCGACGCCGTCGACGTGGACGTTCTCGACCGCACCGAGCTCATCCTCACCGTGTTCAGCAAGCACGCGCATTCGCTCGAAGGCACGATGCAGGTGCACCTCGCCCAGCTCGAGTACGAGCTCACGCGGATGCGCGGCAAGGGGCTCGTGATGAGCCGCCTCGGCGCCGGCGTCGACATGCGCGGCCCTGGCGAGACCAAGATGGAGGTGGACCGGCGTGTCGTGCGCAAGCGCATCCAGACCCTCCGCCGGCGCATCGACCAGATGGCGCGCACGCGTCGCACCCAGCGCGCCAAACGCCTGCGGGCCGGCGTGCCGCTGATCGCGCTCGCCGGCTACACCAACGCGGGCAAGTCCACCCTGCTCAATGCGCTCACCGACGCCGAGGTCTCGGTGCGCGACCGCCTCTTCGAGACTCTCGACCCGACCTCGCGGAGCTTCCGCTATCACGACCGCGACTACGTGGTCACCGACACCGTCGGCTTCATCCGCAAGCTGCCGCACCAGCTCGTGGACGCGTTCGCCAGCACCCTCGAGGAGACCACGCTCGCCGACGTCGTCCTCGTGGTCGCCGACGCCGCCCTGGAAGCTTCCGAGATCGCCGTGCGCGAGAAGACGGTGGCGGACGTGCTCGAGATGATCGGCAGCACCGCCCCGAGGATCCTGGTGTTCAACAAGGTGGACCGCGTGGACGATGGCAAGCTGCTGCGGCTGCGGGCGCTCTACCCGGAGGCGGAGTTCATCGCCGCGGGGGCCGACATCGGGCTGGACGGTCTGCGCGCGTGCCTGGCCCGGTTCTTCGACCGCGCGCTGCGTCCGGTGCGCCTGCTCTTCCCGTACGTGGACGCGGGTGAGATGCACCGCCTGCGCGGCATCGCCAGCGACGTCCACGAAGAGCACACCGCCGAGGGCGTGATCTTCGAGGCCCGGCTGCCCGCAGCCGAGGCCGGGCGCTACGCCCGCTTCTGCCTCGAGCCCGAGCTGGAGCGGGCGGATGCGGTCGCTGAGGCCCCGGACGGCTCCGAGGACGCCGAGGCCCCCGGCGACGCCGAAAACGGCCTCCAGGGGCCTCCTGAGGCATCTCCGGAGCCCGCGGATGCCGACCCCGAACCCCAGAAGCGCCCTGAGGAGGCCGGCGATGACGCCTGAGGCCGGCCTTCCCGTCCCGGTACGCCTGCTGACGCCGGCGGCGCGCCTGCCCGAGCGCGCCTACGAGCACGACGCCGCCTACGACCTCTTCGCGGCGGAGGCCGCTACGCTCGCGCCGCTCGCACGCGCCGTGGTCGGGACGGGGATCGCTCTGGGCCTGCCGAGCCACTTGGCGGCGCTCACGCTGCCACGCTCGGGACTCGCCGCCCGCCACGGCATCTCGATCGTCAACGCCCCGGGCCTCATCGATCCGGGGTATCGTGGCGAGGTGCGCATCATCCTCCACAACACCGACCGTGAGCAGGAGTTCCGCGTTTCCGCCGGAGACCGCATCGCTCAGCTCCTGTTCCTGCCGCTCACGGCGGTCTCTCTGGTGGAGCGCGACAGCCTCGACGAGACGCACCGCGGCGAGCGCGGCTTCGGCTCGAGCGGCACGGGGGGGAGGCGGCCATGAACGACGCCGTGCCTCAACCCGAGGCGCTCGCCCACATCGAGTCTGACGCCGCGGACGCCGACGAGAAGCCTACTATTCGCGTCGCAGGACTGCTCGTCCACGAAGGTAGTATCTTGATGGTAGAGCAGGGCCGTGGGGAAGAGAGGTACTGGCTTCTTCCCGGCGGCGGCGTCCAGTTCGGCGAGACGCTGTCCGACGCGCTGCGACGCGAGCTCCAGGAGGAGCTCGGCCTGCGCGTCGGCGTCCAGCGCCTGATCGCGATCGTCGAGTCGATCTCGCCGGAGCCGGACTACGCGAAACACGTGATCCACCTGATCTTCGAGATCTCCGCGCCCGCGGAGGCGCTGCCGGAGCCGCACGACGTCAAGGTGCTGAACGCGCGCTTCCTGAACGAGTTCCAGCTTCAGTCTGCGGACGTGCGCCCGCCCGTCGCCGAGTTCTTGAGCGCCTGCGTGAGGGAGATGCCCTCGTCGCCGCAGTTTCTCGGCCGGCGCTGGTAGCGCTCAGGCGCCGATCACCTCGAACGGGCCCCGAAACGGCCGGTTCTGCTCTCAAGAGCAACACGCGATAATCTCCGTTATGTAAAGTCAGCGAGTCACAGCGCCGCGCCAGGGCTGTTCTGCGCCTCCCCTCCGATCCGTCGGCCCCTGTCAGGGGATCGCAGACGCCGATCCCACCGTGCTCTCCCACGGCCACCTCTTCTCCGACGTGTCCGCCGCGGGCAAGCGTGAGATGCGTTTCGGGTCAGGCACCACCGAACCGTACGTCCAGAAGCACCATGGTGTGTTTGCGCGTACGTTTGCGTGGTGCTCCTGCTCAACTGCAGCACCTCCCCTCCGCCGCGCCAAGACCCGGCAGCGAACGTGTGTTCGTCCGAGGTACGTGCAACGGTCCGAAACGGGCAGGACGGTCGCTCCGCGCGCCTGTCGTGGCGGGCCGGCGCAGCGCCGCCCGCCCTCGCGCGTCAGTACGTGATCAGGCTGAAGACGTCGTAACCGCCCAGCTTCTTGCGACCGTCGAGGCCCGAGAGCTCGATGATGAAGGCGACGCCGACGACCTTGCCCCCGAGCTTTTCGACGAGCTCGATCTTGGCGGCCGCCGTGCCACCCGTGGCCAGCAGGTCATCGTGGACGAGGACGTTCTGGCCCGGCTTGATCGCGTCGGTGTGGACCTCGAGCCTGTCGGTGCCGTACTCGAGATCGTATTCGGCCGAAACGGTCTCGTGCGGCAGCTTGCCGGGCTTGCGCGCGCAGGCGAACCCGGCGCCGAGGCCGTAGGCCACGGCGGCGCCGAGGATGAACCCGCGCGCCTCAGCTCCCATGACCACGTCCACGTGCTTGCCGGTGCCGTATTCGACGATCCGGTCCACGGCCTCACGGAGGGCGCGAGGGTTCTGCAGCAGCGGCATGATGTCGCGGAAGAGGATGCCTTCCTTCGGGAAGTCGGGGATGTCGCGCACGTGGGCGGCGAGATCGAAGCGTCCGTCTGTCATGGGGTCTCCTTCACGGGGGCGACTGCGACGCGCTGGCGCAGGCGGATGATGGGAACGGCTGCCTCAGCGCCCGTCGTCGGCGGTGAGCCGGCGGACGCCGCGGGCGAGCAGCAGCTGACGGAGCTGGGCGGACGACTGGACGATGTCGTCGAGCTGGTCCAGGCCTTCGCGCCGGCGCTCCGGCCGGTTCGAGCGCAGCGCCGGCAGGAGGACCTGCTCGATGAGGCCGATCTCGCGGTCGACGGCGCTCTTGACGACGCGGAGGTTCTTGGGCCGCAGGCCGAGCTGCGCGAGCTGCGCCGCCGCCGCCACGATGCCGGCGTCGGTCTCCGTGTAGCGCTTGACGCCGCTGACCTGGCGGCCGTGGATGAGCTCGTAGTCCTCGAGCTCGTCCATGAGCCCGATGTCGGCGCCCGTGAGCTGCTGGACCTCCTCGGAGGTGTACTCCCGCCCCTCCCCCGGGCTGAGCAGGTCCGACTTGCGCAGGCCCTGTCGCGCCGACGGAAGCGGGCTCGCGGGGCTGCGTTCGAGCTCGCGACGGATCACCTTGAGCGGCAGGTACTCGTCGCGCTGCATGCCGAGCACGCGCACCAGCCGCGAGAAGTCGTCCTGCGAGTAGAGGCGGTAGCCGGACTTGGTGCGCCGCGGCGTGACCAGGCCCTGCTCCTCCAGGTAGCGGAGCTTGCTGACGCTGATGTCGGGGAACTCGGCGCGCAGGCGGTCGACCACCGAGCCGATGGTGAGCAGGCGCTCGTCGCCGACGTCGAACAGCAGTTCCGCGGTATCGGTCACGTCCCGCCCCCGGCGCCCGTCAGGTCCCCGCCGCGGCGAGGAACGTGAGCTTGTACTTGCCGATCTGGATCTCGTCGCCGTCTGTGAGCACGGTGCGATCCCCGCGGCGCCGATTGACGAAGGTGCCGTTGAGGCTACCCTCGTCGACGATGACCCACCCTGCCTCTTCGCGGACGACGGCCGCGTGGTTGCGTGAGACGGTGACGTCGTCGAGGAAGATGGCCGCGTCCGGATGGCGCCCGATGGCGACGCGTTCGCCCCTGAGCACGTACGTCTCCCCCGCGCGCCCCCCGCCGCTGCGGATGACGAGACAGGCGTCCTCGGCGCACGCGGCGAACGCCGTCGTCTCTCCGTCCTCGTCAGCGGGCATGTAGCTCAGCGTGGTGGCCGACTCGGGCTGGTCGGCGATCAGGCTGGCGCCGCAGCGGACGCAGAAGCTGGCGCCCTCGGAGTTGCGGATGCCGCACTCGGGGCAGAACACGCTACTCCTCCGCGTCCTCGTCGTCGCCCGCGGCGGGCTTGGGTTCGAGATCGGCGGCGGGAGCCTTGCCGGCGAGGATCCGGGAGAGGCCCTCGACGTCGTCGGCCGAGATGACCGACTCGCCCTGGGCGTGCTTGCGCTGCAGGCGCATCACCAGTTCCGCGCGCAGGATGTCGAGCTCGCCGTGCAGGATGCGCCGGCGGCGCGAGATGTCGCGCTCCTCAGCCTCGAGCTCCGCGATGAGCGCGCGCAGGTCGTCGTCCGAGCGGGACACCAGATCGACGATGTCATCCATCAGGCGACTCCTCTCTCTGCGTCGAGGGTTGGACCGACGATAGTAGCGGACCGGCCCTCAACGTTCAAGCTCAGGTTGAGGTGGTCCACCGGCCAGTGGGTCGGGTGATCCGGCCTCCGTCGGTCGCTCGACGCGCACGACCTCGCGCTCGGTGAGCCTGCGCAGTGCCTGCAGGGCGTCGTACTCGTCGGCGTCGCCACCCACGAGCATACCCTCGACGATGTCGCCGACCGTGCGTGCGCCCGGGCCCAAGTAGCCGAGGAGGCGAGCCTCGAGGGGATCGTCGGCCTCGCCGCCGAGATAACGCACACGCCCCGGCGCCGGCAGGCGCCGGCGCAGGCGGTACACCTCGTCGAGGCGGCGCATGCCCTCGATGAGCAGCGACTCCGTCGGCAGGTTGAACGTGTCTTCGTCCAGCTCGGCGGCGGGATCGAAGTCGAAGGTCCCGGTCTTGACCGCCAGAAGGGCGTAGAACGCCTTTTCGGCGGTCAGCTCGCCGCAGCGAGCGCCGACGAGGCGCCCTGCCCGGAACGTGAGCTCGCCGGCCACCACGTCCTCTTCGTCGAAGAGGACCAGGCGCCCGGTCTTGCCGCCGACGGACGTCATCTGCACGAGGTCCGGCAGCGGCAGCTCGGCGAGGTCGCCTCTCAGGCCCATGCCGGACCTCGTTGGTCGCGGCTCGTCATGCGTGCGTTCGTCCTTCCATACGCGTGCAAGCTTCGCAGCCGGCGCTCGCCTTCCTGCCCGGCTCCCTTGCGCGCGTGCCGGGTCCCGGGGTCGCGCACCTCTTATGCTTTCCCGGAAACGCGACGATACAGGGTCCAGCGCCGGACGGAAGCGGGCCCGCGGCGGCGCTGTTGTATACTTCGCTGACCGCGGGCGTCGACGGGAGGAGCGTGCGTGGCACGTCGTAAAGGACTGGTCATCAACGATCGGCAGCTCGATCGCTGCGACGACCTCCTTCAGAAGCTGAAGGACGTCTCAGGCTCGAGCTTCCTCGCGCTCATCAGCACGTCCGGGCAGCCCATCACGACGGCCTCCGACGAGTACCACCCGGAGACCCTCTCCCTGGCCTCGCTCGCCGCCAGTTCGTTCGCCGCCACGCAGCAGCTCGCCAAGATCCTCGACGAGAACGAGTTCACGCTGCTCTTCCACGAAGGCAAGGGGCTCAACCTGCACGTCTCCCAGGTCACCGACCAGGTCCTCCTCATCGTCACGTTCGGGCACGCGACCCAGGTCGGCAAGGTGCGCCTCTACACGCAGCGCGCCATCGAGGTCCTGCGGCAGATCTTCGAGGGGCCGGACGACGAGACCATGCCGGAGATGGACGCCGACTTCGAGGCGGCCGCCGGTACGGCGATGGACGACCTCTTCAAGGACATGTGAGGCGCCGATGCCGCTGATCAACTTCGCCGCCCGCGAGATCAACTACAAGATCGTCTACTACGGCTGCGGCCTGTGCGGAAAGACGACCAACCTGCAGTACATCCACCGCAAGATCAACCCCGACGCCCGCGGCAAGCTGGTCAGCATCGCCACCGAGGAAGAGCGCACGCTCTACTTCGACTTCCTGCCGCTCACCCTGGGCACGGTCAAGGGCATGCAGACCCGGTTCCACCTGTACACGGTGCCGGGTCAGAGCTACTACAACGCCAGCCGCAAGCTCGTGCTGCAGGGCGTCGACGGCGTGATCTTCGTCGCCGACTCGCAGATCACGCGGCTCGACGAGAACGTGGAGAGCTACCTCAACCTCTGGGACAACCTGCTCGGGCAGGGCGACGACCTCAGCAAGCTCGGCTTCGTCATCCAGATGAACAAGCGCGACCTCACCGACATCTTCTCGGTGGAGGACCTCAACGAACTGCTCAATCACACCGATTCGCCGGTGGCGGAGAGCAGCGCGGTGACCGGAGAGGGCGTCTTCGAGACGCTCAAGGTCGTCTGCAAGCAGGTCATCGCCAAGACCGGCTGAGCGCCCGCGGGGCCGGCGGCGCCGGACCTCTTCCCCGCCGGCTCAGGTACCGACGCGCTTGACCCAGTCCAAGGGATCGTAGCGCGAGACGAAGGTGTCGCGGAACAGCACCTTGCCGTCGCCATCCTTCACCGTGCGCTCGACCCTGACACTCTGCCCGTCGATGCCCTTCTCCCAGCGGATCACGCCCGGGCCGAGGTCGCCGTCGTAGATGACCCTCGGGTTCGACTTGGCGTGCGCCGGCTTACGAATATCGTAAAAGCCGCTCGTGGTGTACGACACGTCGCGTCCCGTCTTCCCCACCAGGGCCACCGTGAGCGCGCCGCCGTCGATCCAGCTGCGGATCATGATGCTCCTGCCGGTGTCGTTCTTGAATTTGAAGTCGATGGCGCCCCAGGCGACCGTGGCGTCGCGGCCGATCGGGTAGTGCGAGATGTAGAGCGAGTGCGCCTGGCGCTCGACCACGGGCAGGCCGGCGAAGAACACGGCGTTGAAGAGGGTCGTCGCGTACTGGCAGATGCCGCCGCCGACCCCTTGGCGAAGCACGTTGTCGGCGGCGATCACCGGCGCGTAGTCGAAGCCGCGGTTGGCCGTGCGCGGCCCCATCGCGGCGTTCAGCGAGAAGGTCTCGCCCGGGTCCACGACGGAGCCGTCGACCAGTTTGGCGGCGAGGGCGATGTTGTTGGCCCGGGACTCGTTACGCGGGTCGAAGTACGTGACGAACTGCGACCCGAGAGCGGCCAGACCCATGTTCTCGACGTCGGCCGTCGAGAGCTTGGGGAAGGCGGGCGTGAGCGCGACGAAGATCGTGCGCAGGCCGCCCCCGCCGGAGGCGGCGTCGTCGAGCTCCTCGAGCAGGACGGGCATGTCGAGCACGTTGCCCGAGCTGCTCTCGGTGACGCTGACGGTGCCGTCGTCGTTGACCTCGACGGTCGCGTCGACCGGCGGCGTCTCGGCGAAGGCGAAGAGCCGGTGGAGCTCGGCGCGGGCGTGGTCGTTGCGGAACGTGAGCGGGTAGGCGTCGGCGTCGTCACCGGTGTTGATGCTCAGCATGCCGGCCATCTGCTCCGGCGAGAGGACCACCTCCCGGGAGCGATAGCGCAGCGTGATGGGACGCGCGAGATAGACGGCGGCGGCCGAGGCGCGCGCCTCGGCGTCCACCGTGCTCACCTCGGGAGTGACCACCTTGGTGGGGACCGGGCCGGCGTAGCCCTGCCCGGCGGCCAGCGCGGCCAGGATGTCGCGTTCGAGCGCGACCGCGTCGACCTCGCGCCCCTCCTGGGCCGGCACCACGCTGAAGCGCTCCCCGGCGAGCTTGAGCCGCGCGTCCTTCGCCGGAGCGTCGATCAGCGCACGCACGGACTCGAGGCCTTTGTCATAGGCGTTCGTGTCGACGCGCACCACTGGGGCGACCTCGGTCGAGCGGCCGGGAAGCCACACGCTCAGTCCCAGCGGCAGCGGGTGGCGGCCGGCGGCGTAGGCCTTGCGGGCGGTCGCGTCCGCGTCCACGGAGATGCCGAGCTGCCGCAGCGAGAGCACGAACGGCTCGGCCTCGCCGGTCTCGAGGCGCACGGCGCCGAGGCGCTCGTCCACCTGGGAGGCGACGGCGCCGGCGGCTGCGGAGCGGTCGAGGCCCTGGAGAGAGACGCCGGCGACGGAGACGCCGTCCCCCACGCTCCCCCAGGTGGCGAGCTGCAGCGCGGCGAGCCCGGCGACCGCGAGGGTGACGACGAGAAGCGCGGTCGCCACCCACACATGGCGGCGATACCAGGAGCCGAGGCGGCGAAGCGGGCCTCGGCGTGAGGCGACGACGGGCTGGCTCGCCCCGGGCGAAAGTGCATCCATGGCTTCCATTGTACGGAAGCGTTCGCCGCCCGCACCCCGGGTCCCTACGCGGTGTGCTCCTGGATGACCCCGCGGACGACCTCGAGGAAGCTCTCCGCGAGGCTCTCGGACTCCTCACGGTCGGCGCCCTCGGCGTAGACGTGGAACACCGGCTCGTCGGCATCGGGCAGGAGCTGGACCCACCCGCTGTCGCGCCGCAGCTGGATGCCGTCGACCATGTCGATCTGCGCGTCGCCCCCTGCGGCCTCGCGCTGCAGGTGCTCGGTGGCCGTGCGCATGACCGTGCCCTTGAGCGCCCACGGGCAGGCCACCGTCTTGTGGACCAGCGTGCTGGTCGGGATCTCGGCCAGCTGCTCGCTCAGGGGACGGGCCTGAGGCGCCAGCAGCTCCAGCAGCTTGCCGAGGCTCATGACGGCGTCGAAGGCGGGCAGGAAGCGCGGGAAGATGTAGCCGCCGCCGAGGGATCCGGCGAAGACCACGCCGTCGGCGGTCGACGCCTGCGCCAGCGCCGGCAGCGACACCTTGGTGCGCACGACCTCGACGCCGAACGGCTCGGCGAGCGTCTCGGCCAGATGCGTGACCGTGAGCGGCAGGACGATCTTCTCGCCCTTGGACGCCTGCTGCGCGACGAGCTTCACGTACAGCAGCAGCGCCTTCTCGAGGGGAACCTCGGAGCCGGTGTCGTCGACCACGTACAGGCGCTCGGCGCCGGGGCCGATGACGAGCCCCAGGTCGGCCTCCATGGTGCGCACGAGGCGCTGGACCTCCTGGATGTTGGCGCCGAGTTCCTCAGCTCCCATGCTCACGTGGCGCTGGTCGTTGAAGGCGCGCATCGACAGCACCTCGGCGCCCAGGTTGCCGAGGAGGTTGGGCAGCGTCAGCGAGGCAGGCGAGTAGGAGTAGTCGATGACCAGCCGGTAGGCGCGGCTGCGGATGCGCTCCACGTCCCAGGAGCCCAGCAGGCCGCGCACGTAGGTCTCCATCGCCCGGTCGGGGAAGGTGATCTCGCCGAACTCGCTGTAGAAGGCGCGGCGGAAGTCCTGGCGGCCGTAGTACTTCTCGATGTCCTTCTGGCGCTGCTCGCTCAGGTTGATGCCCGGCGGCTCGAACACCTGGATCTGGATCATCTCGGGGTCCCAGCTGGCGATGCGTACGTGCATGCCGCCCTGGGCGCTGCCGTTCTCGACCTCGAAGCGGTTGATGGCGCTGCTCGCCACGCGCAGATCGCGCACGACGACGCCGGTGGAGTTGAGGCCGCAGATGAGCGCGCGCTTGATGACCCGCGACGCCGGGTGGGCATCGCGGCTGGTGGTCACGCGCGCGCCCTTCTTGAGCACGGTGCCGTAGGCCATCGCCATCCTCAGGGCGAGCTCCGCGGTGATGTCGACGTTGATGAGCCCCGTGATGCCGTCCTTGCCGAAGAGCTGCGAGCTGCCGCGGGACTCCCAGATGATGCTGCTCTGGATCTGGGCGCCCGACTCGACGGTCTTGAACGGGTAGATCTTGACGTCCGGGGCGATGTAGGCCTGCTCGCCGATCACGGACTCGTCGCCGACCGAGACGCCCTCGCTGAAGGAGGAGCCGGCCTTGAGGTCGCAGTTGCGGCCGATGATGGCGCCGAGGACCTTCGCCGAGGCGCCCACGTAGGTGTTGGCGCCGATCACGCTGTTGCGCGTCTCGGCGTGTTCCTTGACGACGACGTTGCTGCCGAGCACGGAGTAGGCGCCGATGGACGCCGTCGGATCGATCTTGACGTAGTTGCCGACGAAGGCCGGCCCTTGCATGTTCTCGAGCGAGTCGAGATTGACGCCGTCGCCGAGGAAGATGCGGTTGTGCAGCTCGATGCCCGGGAGCTGGGCCTCGACCTTGCCGTCGAGCAGGTCGCGGTTGGCGTCGAGGTACTGCGGCAGGCTGCCGATGTCCTGCCAGTAGCCGTCGGCCACGAACCCGTAGAGCGGTGCGCCCATCTCGAAGAGCTGGGGGAACAGGTCCTGGCTGAAGTCGAACTTGGTGTCGGCCGGGATGTGGTCGAACACCTCGGGCTCGAGCACGTAGATGCCCGTGTTGACGGTGTCGCTGAAGACCTGGCCCCAGGTGGGCTTCTCGAGGAAGCGCTCGATGCGCCCGTCGTCGTCCACGACGACGACGCCGAACTCGAGCGGGTTCTCCACGCGCTTGAGGGCGATGGTGACCATGGCCCCACGCTGCTTGTGGAAGGCGACGATCTCGCTGAGGTCGAAGTCGGTGAGCGCGTCGCCGCTGATGACGATGAAGGTGTCGTCCCGGAGCTCGTCCTCCGCGAGCTTGACGCTGCCGGCGGTGCCCGCCGGGGACTGCTCCACCGAGTACTTCATGCGCACCCCGAGGCTGGAACCGTCGCCGAAGTAGTCGCGGATGGCTCTGGGCAGGAACATGAGGGTGACGACGGTCTCGTCGATGCCGTGTTTCTTGAGCAGCTCGACGATGTACTCCATGCACGGCTTGCCGCAGAGCGACACCATGGGCTTGGGCTGGTTGCTCGTGAGGGG
This sequence comes from uncultured Thermoleophilia bacterium, assembly GCA_963808735.1. Lineage (GTDB taxonomy): Bacteria > Actinomycetota > Thermoleophilia > UBA2241 > UBA2241 > CAIXSE01. Next base: position 56,814 of record CAWEHE010000017.1, read on the forward strand.
GCGCAGGCGGGTGCCTTCGCCTCCGGCCATGACCACTGCGCGCACGCGCCTCACCTCCGCTGAAGGACGGGGACCCCTGTGCGGCTAGCGTACCAGATGCGCGTGCGGGGACGCCGCTTGCTGAGCGCGCTCGGCCTCCGCGGAGGACGAGGGCGGCGGCCGGGCGGCTCAGGCCTGCGTCCCGCCGCCCTCCGCCCGCGCCGCCCGCACCCAGACGATGGCCCGGTAGCCGTAGAGGAGGCCGCTGGCCACGTACAGCGTGGCGCCGACGGCGAAGAAGCTCCAGCCGATCACCCTGAAGTCGATGATGAACCACTGGATGGCGCAGATGAGGATGAAGTTGCTGGCCTTGCCCCAGCGGCTGATCTGCGGCCCCTCGCTCGTGTAGCGCCGCGTCGGGATCGCCAGCAGCAGGATGATGCCGTCGCGGACCAGGAGCGGCAGCACGGCCCACCACGGCAGCGTGCCGAAGTACCAGAGCATCGCCACGAGCGTGAAGAAGAAGAGTCGGTCGACGATCGGGTCGACCCAGCGGCCGAACTCGCTCTGCACGTGGTACTTGCGGGCGATGAGGCCGTCGGCCACGTCGCTGAGCGCCGCGAAGAGGACGATCCAGGCGGTCGTCCACGCGGCGCCGGGTGCGTACAGCGAATAGGTCCACACGACGAGCGGCAGCGCGCACAGGCGCGCGACCGTGAGGATGTTGGGCACGTGGCGCATGAGGCGGTGCATGGCAGGAGTCTAGCAGCCCCGCCGGGCGCCGCGCCGCTGCCGCGACGGTACCCGCGAGGAGCATGTACAGCGCCGGGGCCCGGGACTAGGATGCTCTGCAGGCGACACACCCGCCGCGCCGCAGCCGCGGCCGGCCGGGATGACCACCGCTGTGAGCCCGCGGAGGGGCGGGCCGCCTGCTGAAAGGGGGGATGCAGCGATCCGTCTCGAGGCCGCCCGGGCCGCCCGGAGGGCGCGCGGGACGGCTCATCCGCACGCTTGTCAGCATCTGTGGAGGGACTATGGGACACAGCACCACAAAGAGGCTCGTCATCGCGGCGGTCCTCACGCTGCTTCTGCTCACCGTGCCCGCGAGCGCCGCGCTCGCGGTCGACCCGGACGTGAATCTGACGACGGGGCCGACCACCATCACCAACGGCAGCTGCCTCGGCGCCAACGACATCACCATCGACAACGGCTACTTCGCCATCGCCATCGCCGTCGACACCTCCCCGCCGTGGGGCGTGCCCAAGGGCAGCATCCTGGACGGCACCACGATCACCGGCGGCGTCTGGGGCAGGGACAAGCTGACGCTCGTCGACTTCCTGCCCAACGCCTGGGCGGCCTGGCCCAACACCTACCAGACCGTCACGGTCACCAAGGACACGACCGACCAGGCCGTGGTGACCGTCGCGCGTGACTACAACAAGCTCGAACTCGTCACGACGATCACCGTCGACCGCGGCAGCCGCTTCGCCCTGCTGAGCACCGTGGCCACGAACCCCGGCGGCAGCGGCGAGACGTACACGGACATCTTCTCCGGCTACACGTTCTGCACGACCGGCGGGTTCATGTTCGGGCCCTTCGCCGAGCAGCCCGGCGACCCGTATCCCAGCGTGAGCGATCCCTACGGCAAGTACGTGCTCGGCTACGACTCCGACTACTCCATCGGCCTGCACTATCCGGCCGCCGATGCCCACGACGGCGGCACCGGATGGCAGGACCTCTACAAGAAGAGCACGTTCGCTCCCGGCGACGCGCTGACCTTCGACGGCAAGGTGCAGTTCGAGGACAGCGCCAGCATCTCCCGCTTCGTCGCCACGGTGATCGACGACCGCGCCGACGCGGCCGGCACAGTGCACGGCACCGTCGCCGCGGCCTCGGGCAGCTTCCCCGAGCCGCCGATCGTGGTCGTCCAGAAGGACGGGGCGCCGTTCACGTGGGTGGTCGCGGAAGGCGGCGCCTACAGCCTGAGCCTCCCCGTCGGCAGCTACCAGCTCTACGCCGTGGCCAAAGGGTACTCGAGCACGGCCATGGCCGATGTCGTGGTCGCCGACTCCGGCGACGTGGCGCAGGATTTCACCGGGCTCACCCCACAGAGCGCGGTGACCGTCAAGGTGAAGCGCGCCGTGACCGGCACGCCGATCGACGCTCGCATCCAGGTGAGCGGTGGCACGCCGCCGCTGGTCGGGTTCCTCGGCAAGAGCGTCTTCTTCACCGACCTCACCGCCATCGGGACGGCCAGACTCAACGTGGCCCCCGGTGACTTCACGCTCGACATCACCGCCGGCGACGGCTTCACGACACGAGCGGCCAGCGTGCCGATCACCGTGGTCGCCGGAGAGGACCAGACGGTGTCGGTGAACATCGCCAGGATCCTCAACCCGGCCGAACCGCCGCTGGTTCAGCGCCGACATGCACCACCACTCGGACATCCTCGACGGCATCACTCCGCCCGAGTACGTGGTGCGCTCGCAGCTCTCCGCCGGGCTCGACTTCACCTCGCTCTCCGACCACGACTCCTTCGCCAACAACAAGGCGATGAGTACGTTCTCGGCGAAGCGGGGCGTGCCCTTCATCTCGTCGGACGAGATCTCGCCGATCTGGGCGCACTTCAACGTCCTGCCCATGTCGATCAAGAGCCCGGTCACGATCGACCCGGCCGGTACCGCACAGCAGATCATCGACGCGGCGCACAACGCCGGCATGCTGATCACCATCAACCACCCCTACATCGCCTACGGGTACTTCACCGCCGCCGACGACGGCACCATCCCCGGCGGCTACAGCCCGGACTTCGACATGATCGAGCTGCAGTCCACCGCCGACGCCAAGGGCCCCGACAGCGCGACGCTGGCCAGGGCCATGGACCTGTGGACGAGCAGCCTGTCGGGCGACAACAAGCGCTACTACGTCGTGGGCAGCACCGACACGCACGACGTGTGGTCCTGGATCTCCGGCTCCACGCGCACCTACGCGAAGATCGCGGCGCCGCTCAAGAAGAGCCAGACCAACTACATCGCCGCCCTCAAGGCGGGCCACTCGTACGTGACGGAAGGCCCGCTCGTCGAGCCGCTCAACGGCATGATGTTCGGTCAGCGAGCGGACGTCGGCCGGAGCCGCGGCGTGCTGCCCGTGAGCCTCAGGGTGGGCGCCGTGGACGGCCTCAAGTCGGTCCAGGTCCTGCGCAAGGGCGAGCCGATCCGCACGCTCACCTTCCACGACAAGACGACGCGCGAGATCGTGTCCTTCAACCTCAAGACCACGACGAAGACCTGGTATTCGTTCATCGTCGAGGACCAGGACGGGCACCGCGCCGTCACCAACCCGATCTGGACGCGGATGGTCAAGTAGAAGCCGGCGTCACAGCGCGTAGCGAGGGGGCTGCCTCCTGCGGGAGGCAGCCCCCTCTTCGCGCGAGGTGGACCGTAGCCGGGGGCCCTCTCCGCCTGTGCTAGAATGCCGCCTGTACGGTCGGCGTGTGGCGCAGCCTGGTTAGCGCACTAGTCTGGGGGACTAGGGGTCGCCAGTTCAAATCTGGCCACGCCGAC
>CAWEHE010000018.1:0-15315 GCA_963808735.1 uncultured Thermoleophilia bacterium
GTCAAGCTGCATGATCTATCCTCCTGAAGAGGACAGATTAGACGATATCTATCCTTCTGGCAAGGACAGATCTGCCTCAGGCCGGCCTGCACCCGCAACTTCGGGCGATTGTCTCGAGTGCGGCCCCATCGTCCCCCTCGCCTCCGGCATAGGCGTATGTCCCCCTCAAGGCGGGCTCTGAGCGTGCCGACACGGAAGCCGTAGGAAAGGCGAGCGCGGACCGTATCGCGGGCACCGGAGCGGGAATAGACTAGCCGGTACCCTTCGACGCGGTCATGGCCACCAGGGGAGCCGATGGCGTTCCGGACCAAGAATCGCAAGGCCGAGCGGGGCGAGGTCGAGCTGCTGCGCGGCCTCATCAAGCTCGCGAACCAGCTGCAGTCGAGCCTCACGCTCGACGCGATCGTCCACGTCATCGCCACGGCGCTGAGCGAGACCTTCGGCTTCCGCGAGGCGAGCGTGTACCTGCGCGAAGCCGGCGGCGACTTCGTCGTGCACGCCACCGTCGGCGAGTACCCCGACTTCGACCGGCTCCTCTTCGAGCGGCCGGTCCCGCAGCGCATCTGGGACCAGCTCTTCCTCGAGAAGCACCAGATCGGCTCGTCGTTCTTCGTCGATCACCGGCGCCACGAGTGGACCGAGGAGCAGCTCCACTACCTGCCGGAGCTGGACCTGGGGCCGCGTCACGCGGACGAGTGGAACAACAACGACGACCTCTTCGTCCCCCTCTACGACCAGGACCGGCGGCTCATGGGCGTGCTGGACCTCTACGACCCAGCCGACCACGCCTTGCCGACGCTCGAGCTGGTCAAGTCGCTCGAGGTCTTCGCCACCCACGCGGCGGTCGCGATCGAGAACGCGCGGCAGTACGAGGCGCTCGAGGAGGCCTCGGCGCAGCTGCAGGCGCAGCTGGCCCTGCGCCATGCGATCCTCGAGCTCAGCGGCGCGCTCCTCGCGACGCTCGAGCCGCACGAGGTCTTTGCGCGAATCGCGACGCTGCTCAAGGAGATCGTCGACTACGACTCGCTGGAGATCCGGCTTGTCGACGAGGAGAAGCAGGAGCTCTACAGCGGCTACCACTCTGACGACGCCGACGGCGAGGCGATGCTGTCCTGGCGCAGCCCCATGGACGCGGGCGTGAGCGGCTGGGTCCTGGCTCACAACGAGGCCCAGCTCGTCAACGACATGCTGAACGACTCTCGTGGCGCCCTGGTGCCGGGTACGGAATGGGAGCCGCAGGCGTCGATCATCGCGCCGCTCACCCTGGGCGAGACGCCCATCGGCGTGCTGGCGATCGACCGCCTGGGCGAGCGCACCTTCGCCGAGAGCGAGCTCGAGCCCGTCAGCCTGTTCGCCAACCTCGCCGCCATCGCCATCCACAACGCCCGGCAGTACGCGGTGGCGGAGAAGGCGGCCCGGCGGCTCGAGGAGCAGCTGGCGCTCAGTCACGAGCTGCTCAGCGCCAGCGGCGCCGTGCTCTCGTCGCTCGAGCAGAACGAGGTCCTCGAGCACATCGCCGACACGCTCCAGCAGATCGTCGACTACGACACGATGGACGTCCGCCTGGTCGACGCCGACCACCGGCAGCTCGTCGCCGTCTACGCCCGCGACGCGCAGGACGAGCAGGAGATCTTCGACTTCGCCATCCCGATGGATGAGGGCATCAGCGGCTGGGTCGTGCGCCACAACGAGGCCCAGCTCATCAACGAGATGGACAAGGACCCCCGTGCCGTGTACATCCCCGGCACGGAGGAGGACGAGCAGCAGGCGTGCATCCTGGTGCCGCTCTCGGTCGGCGACGAGGTCATCGGCGTCATGACGATGGACCGGCTCGGCGGCCGCACGTTCGAAGAACGTGAGCTCGAGCCGGCCAAGCTCTTCGCCAACCTGGCGGCGATCGCGATCCGCAACGCCCGCCAGTACGACGATCTCGAGCACACGTCGGCGCGGCTGGAGAACCAGCTGGCGATGCAGCACCAGCTCATGGACATCAGCACCATGCTGCTCAGCTCGCTCGACCAGCACGACGTCTTCGCGCGCATCACCACCATGCTCAAGGAGATCGTCGACTACGACGCCATGGACATCCGCCTGCTCGACGAGGCGTCGCGCGAGCTGGTGTGCATCTACTCGCGCGACCTCAACGCCGAGCAGATGGGGCAGTTCCGCATGTCCATCGACGAGGGCGTGAGCGGCTGGGTCGTGCGCCACAACGAGGCCCAGCTGGTCAACGACATGGTGCACGATCCGCGCATCGTGCAGATCCCGGACACGGAAGAGGACGAGCCGCAGGCCAGCATCATCGTGCCGCTCAACGTCCTCGGCAAGGTCACGGGCGTGCTCTGTCTCGACCGCCTGGACGGCCGGACCTTCGAGCAGCGCGAGCTCGATCCGGCGATCCTGTTCGCCAACCTGGCGGCGATCGCCATCCAGAACGCGCGCACCTACGAGGAGATGGAGCGGCAGGCCATCAGCGACGGCCTCACCGGCATCCACAACTACCGCCACTTCCACGAGTCGCTCCAGGCGGAGGTCAGCCGCGCCGGCCGGTACGACGAGCACTTCTGCCTGCTGATGATGGACCTCGACCACTTCAAGCTCGTGAACGACACGATCGGTCATCAGAAGGGCGACGACGTGCTGCGTGCGGTCGCAGGCGTGCTGCGCAGCTGCTCCCGTGAGTCCGACTACCTCGCCCGCTACGGCGGCGAGGAGTTCACCATGATCCTGCCGCTGACGACGCTCGAGGAGGCCAAGACGCTCGCCGAGCGCATCCGCGCCTCGGTCGCCCTGCTCGACCCGGGCCACGCCGACCTGCGCGTGACGATGTCGATCGGGGTCTCGGCGTATCCTGAGTCGGCCGGCGACAGCGACGGCGTGCTCGGCGCCGCGGACGCGGCGCTCCTGCGCGCCAAGGCCGCCGGCCGCAACCGCGTGTGCCTCTACACCGAGACCGACGCGACGGCCGAGATCGAGGGCGACCTCGCGGCCGTCGGCCGCCGCTTCGCCGCCTTCATCGGCCTGAGCGAGGCCGAGACCGCCGGCCTGGTCACGGCCCTCGCGGTCCACGAGACGGGCGCGACGGTGCAGGACGAGGTGCAGGTGATCCTCGGCACCGGAGTGAGCGGCGTCGCCGAGCCCAACGAGGTGCGGCAGAACGCCGTCGAGGCCCTCGTGTACGGCAACGAGCGCTGGGACGGCGCCGGGTACCCGGAGGGACGGCGCGGGAGCCAGATCCCTCGCGTCGCCCGCGCCTTCGCCGTCTGCCGCCGGTTCGATCCGGCGCGCCACAACGGCGACAGCGTCGCCGACCTGCGCGGCCGCGCCGCGCACGAGCTGGACCCGAAGATGGTCCAGCGGTTCGCGGCGATGCTCCGCGCCGACAAGGCCGAGCACAACTGACCCGTCGCCCGGCCGCTGTTTCTCGCGGCCTCGAATCTGCCATACTTCAGGCATGGACAACGTCCGCCCGCTCCACCCCAAGAAGAAGCCTGCGGCCAAGCGCGGCAACCGGTCGGCGCGACGACGCGTGATCATCGGGGTCGTCGTCGCCATCGTCGTCCTGGTGCTCGCCTTCGGCAGCCGTCTGCTCGGTCTGTACGTCGACTGGCTGTGGTTCGGCGAGGTCGGCTTCCGCGAGGTCTTCTGGACGGGCATCTGGGCGCGGCTGCTGCTCGGCGTCGCCGCGTTCGTCGTGTTCTTCCTCATCGTGTGGGCCAACGTCGAGATCGCACGGCGACTGGCGCCCGACTTCCGCGCCGACGTGGACGGCACGCTCCTCGAGCCGCGTAGCCCGGCCGTGCGCAGGTGGGTCGGCATCGGCGGGGCGCTGGTGTGCGCGGTGGTGGCCTTCGGCGCCGCCGTCTCGATGTCCGGCGCGTGGCAGCGCTTCCTCCTCTACTTCAACCAAGTGCCGTGGGGCCAGAAGGACCCGCTCTTCGGCCACGACATCTCGTTCTACGTGTTCTCGATGCCGGTGTGGCAGAGCATCTTGAGCTTCGTCATGGCCGCGCTCATCGCCGCGCTGGTGCTCGCCGGCATCGTCCACCTCATCATGGGCGGCATCGAGCTCAAGCAGACCGGCGGCCGCGGCGCCCCGGGCGGCGGCGGCGCGGGAGACGCCGGCGAGGCAGGCCCGGCCTCGCCGTTCGCCCGCGCCCAGAAGGCGACCGCCCCGCAGCTCCCGCAGTTCGACATCAAGCTGGGCGGCCGCGCCGTCGCCCACCTTTCGGCCATCCTGGCGGCGATCTTCGTCGTCGTCGGCATCGGCCAGCTCTTCAAGGGCTGGAGCCTGCTGTACTCGACCGCCGGTGCCATCTACGGCGCCGGCTACACGGACGTGCACATCCGGCTCCCGCTCACCTACGTGACGATGGCCGTCGCCCTGCTGCTCGCCGCGGCGCTCGTGTGGAACGTGTGGCGGCGCCACCAGTGGTGGCCGCTCACCATCGTCGTCTGGGTCGTCGTGCTGGTCGTGCTGCGCGGCGTCGTCCCGGCGGTCTACCAGTCGCTCATCGTGAACCCCAACCAGCTCACCAAGGAGCGCGAGTACATCTCCAGGAACCTGGTCGCCACGAGGGCCGCGTACCAGCTCAACGACATCACGCAGACCAACCTCTCGCCCAAGACGCCGCTCACGCCGCAGAAGCTGGTCGCCAACCAGGCAACCCTGCGGAACATCCGCCTGTGGGACCCCAACACGCTGGTGACCAGCTACCGGCAGCTGCAGGAGCTGCGGCCGTACTACTCATTCCTCGACGCCGACGTCGATCGCTACACGGTCAACGGCGTCTACCGCCAGACCATGCTCTCGCCGCGCGAGCTCAACATCGACGGTCTGCCGTCGCAGGCCCAGACATGGGTCAACCAGCACATCACCTACACCCACGGCTACGGCGTGGCGATGTCGGCGGTGAACCAGGTCACCAGCGACGGTTCGCCCGACTTCCTCGTGCAGGACATCCCGCCGCAGAGCGTGGCAGGCCTCGAGATCGAGCAGCCCGGCATCTACTACGGCGAGCGCGGCACCGGCTACAGCCTCGTGAAGACGAAGGACAAGGAGTTCGACTACCCGGGGCCCGACGGCGACGTGTACTCGACGTACGAGGGGAGCGGCGGCATCCCCATCTCACCGCTCCTCAACCGGCTCGCGTTCTCGGTGCACTTCGGCACCATCAAGTTCTTCACCACCTCGTCCATCGAGAGCCAGAGCCGGATCATCATCAGGAACTCGATCCAGCCGCGGATCGCGGCGGCGGCGCCCTTCCTGACGCTCGACAACGACCCGTACATGGTCATCTCCGACGGGCGCCTCTGGTGGGTCCAGGACGCGTACACGACCACGGACAACTACCCGTACTCCACGCCTCAGAGCGGCGTGAACTACCTGCGCAACTCGGTGAAGATCGTGGTCGACGCCTACAACGGGACGATGAAGTACTACGTCTTCGACCCGACGGACCCGCTGCTCAGGGCCTACCAGGCCGTCTACCCGTCGCTGTTCACGCCCAAGGACCAGATGCCGCAGGCGCTCCTCGACCACGTGCGCTACCCCGAGGACCTCTTCAACGTCCAGGCCGAGGTGTACTCCACCTATCACGTCGACAACGCGGACGTGCTCTACAACAAGGGCGACCAGTGGGCGATCCCGGACAACGTCTCGCTCTCGGGGCCGGGGCGCATGGAGGCTTACTACGTCATCATGAAGCTGCCGGACGCCGCCAAGGAGGAGTTCCTGCTCATGCTGCCGTTCGTGCCCAACGGCCGCCAGAACATGATCTCGTGGCTCGGCGCCCGCTCCGACATGCCCGACTACGGCAAGTCGCTCAACTACGTGTTCTCCAAGAGCTACACGGTGTTCGGCCCCAGCCAGGTCGAGGCGACCGTGAACCAGGACCCGGAGATCAGCGCGCAGCGCACGCTCTGGGGCCAGCAGGGCTCGAGCGTGATCATGGGCAACCTGCTCGTGGTGCCCATCGAGGACTCGCTGCTCTACGTGCAGCCGCTGTACCTGCAGTCCACAGAGACGCAGCTGCCGCAGCTCAAGCGCGTGATCGTGTTCTACCGCGCGCCGGCGCCGGCCGGCGGCCAGGGCAACGCCGAGCAGGTCGTCGCCATGAAGCCCACCTTGGCCGAGGCGCTCACCGCGGCCTTCGGGCAGAGCTTCCTGCCGGGCAACGAGTCGGGCGGCACGGGCGCGGGGGACGGCACCGGCGGGACGACGGGCGGCGGCACCGGCGGGGCGACTGGGACGCTCAGCGCCCAGGCGCGCGCGCTCATCGCGCGCGCCAACAACGAGTTCAACGCCGCCCAGGACGCCCTCAAGGCCGGCGACTTCGCCGAGTACGGCCGCCGCATCACGGCGCTCGAGCAGGCGCTCACGGACCTCCAGCGCCTGCAGCAGCAGTAGTACCGGCCGGGCCGCCTGCGGTCGCCGGCCGCCCCGCGTAGACGAACGTCCCATGCCCCGGGGCTTCCGTCACCCGACTATTGGTGTGACAATCATTGGTCACTCGACGGCCACGTGGCGACGCACGATCCGGTCGCAGGTGAGCCGCAAATGGGCCGCTCCGGCTTCGCCCGGCGGCCCCGCGAGCCACAGAAGCGTTGCCCGGCCTGGGCAACGGTCCGAGGCGGCAGGGGCAGCGCGACGGCAGGCGAACTGTTAAGCACGCTGCCTGAGGGGGCTACAGGAAAGCGTCGATGTGCTCATCTAATCTCTCGCCCCCGCCGATACACACGATGGGACACACCCTCGCTATCCGGAGGCAGGGAGACATGGACACGCATACCAAGCGGGCCCGTCGGCGCGACGCCGGCTTCAGCTTCGTCGAGTTGCTGGTCACGATCATCATCGCGGGCATCGCCTTTGCGGCCATGGTGCCGGTATTCGTCATGGCGGCCCAGGAGTCGGGAAAGGACAACGCTCGAAACGTAGGAGCGAACCTCGCCCAAGACAAGCTCGAGAAGATCCGCGGGCTGCAGTACGACCAGATTCTCGCGGACGGCACCCATCTGAACAGCGGCACGTTCGCCAGTGGGCAGTTCGGCACGGAGTACGTCTACACCACCGCTGGAGGATCGAGGACGTACTGGATCGACTACGGCGTGTCCCCGTACCCCGCCACGGCTGTCGCCGGCAAGGAGGACTACAAGCAGGTCCAGGTGCGGGTCTCGTGGGCAACCAGCCGGGCAGCCACCACGCCGGCGAACTCCGTCACGCTCCGCACCATCATCTACAAACAGTATGCCGGTCCGGCCATCCTGGGCCCGCCGCGGATCGTGGCACCGGCGTTGGTGAAAATGACCACCACGGCGGGCATCACGTACCCCAACTGCGTTACCGATAGGAGCATGGTCATCGAAGTCGACGTTGACCCGGATAAGCTGCCGACGACCCTCAGGGTGGTTGTCGGTATCTATTCGGCTACGGGGGAGTTGATCGAGCAGATCCCGAACGACCAAGTCGTACAATTTGGGTCGCTTAACCAGTGGCGCGCCACGTGGACGGCGCCAACCTCCGTCAACGATGGCAACTATCAGGTGAGGGCCGTCGCCCTCTCCACCACCAAGTACCTGGGCAACAACGCGTCGACCGAGTTCCAGCTCGAGTTGGGTGCGCCGGACGACGTCTCCGCCCTCACGGCGACACTTGGTGACGGCAAGGTGCAACTCGATTGGCTGCGTCCGACGGCGGCTGACATCGACCACTATGAGATCTACCGTTCGGACAGCGCAGTGTTCACCGGGAATCCAATAGTAGGTGATATGGACCCGACGACGGTCAGCTTCACTGACGACTCCCTCACCAATGGTCAGCAGTACTTCTTCAAGGTCGTCGCCGTCGACATATTCGGCCAGTCGAGCACGGGTGCTGTGGTGTCCGCCATCCCGGAGCTAGGTCCCGACACGACGCCGCCGAATCCGCCGAGCAATCTGTCCGCGTCCGTTTCCGGCCTGGTCATCACGCTAGGCTGGTCAGCCTCGATCGGCGATGTCGTCACTGGGAACGAGACGGGACTCGGCGACTACTACCTGTATCAGGCTACCGCCTCGACCGGGCCGTGGACCGAGATATGGCACGGCGCCGCAGTGATTCAGTCGGTCACCCACACGGCCTACGAGCAGACGATGTACTACAAGGTCACTGCCAAGGACTTGGCTCTGAACGAGTCGGCGCCGACGATTGTCGTGCCTGCGACATCGGGCATCGCGCCCCGGTTCAACCTGTCGGTGTCGAACCCGAAGAACCAGGCACGCTACGTCCGTGTTCATTCGGGCAGCCTGACCGGCCCCCTCGTGGGATCCAACACGAGCTGGCTCACGATCGCGAAGAATAGCACCAATAGTACGAACTGGCAGAACCTGGTGGTCGGCAAGTACTACGTCGAGTGGTCGACCAAGAGCGACGGCAACCCCGCGGTCAACGATACGTTCACCCAGCTGTCATCGACGGCCTTCACATTCGTGGTGAACTGAGATGGATGCTCGGGCGATGAGTGCGCACAAGAGACACGCTGGACAGCGCGGGCTTACGCTCGTCGAGCTGCTGATTTCCATGGCGATCATGGGTGTGATCAGCACGATGCTGCTCGTCGTCTGGTTCTCGCTCCAGGATTCCTATGCATTTACGTCGAGATCGGACAAGTCGCGGGAGTTTGCTCGCGACGCTGCAGCGCGCATGACACGGGAGATCCGGGACATCCAGGCGCAGGCGGGTGTGAACGCCGTGGTCTTGGCGGAGGCCGACGAGTTCTGGTTCTACAGTGCGTTCAATTTGCCGAATCAGCTTCCGACGGACAAGCCGCGGGCGACCCGCTACACCTATGACTCCGCGACGAACACGATCTACCGGCAGCGCGATAGGAGCACGGATGCCAACCAGAGCCCTATCGATGAGCCGAAGGTGGCCGTTGCGACGAACGTCGTCAACGACGAGGTGTCATCGACACCTGTGTTCACGTACGTTGTGTACGACGGGTTGGGCAACCAGGTGCGGTCGACCAGCGTGACGGGCGCCGCCAAGCAGGCAATCCTCAGCGTCGAGATCCGCGTGATCACCGATCTCAACCCTGGCAAGTCACCCAACTACTTCGACCTGCGGACCGCCGCGCAGCCGCGCAACCTGCGAGAGCAGTAGGGAGGGCGTAATGGCCATACGGAGACTCGACGAGCGAGGCAGCGTCCTCGTGATGGTGATCGGTATCGTGGCGGTGTTGACAGTTATGGCGGGCAGCCTCGTGATGCTCACCATCAACGTACAGGGCAACAGCTCGAGGGATCGCCAGGCGAAGAAGTCGTTCAACGTGAGCGAAGCCGCGCTCGACACCGCCCTCTTCAAGCTGGGGTCGTCTTGGCCGGATGCTTCAAGTCCAGCCGACTGGACGGCCGCTGAGCAGCAGGAGTTCCGCGACCAGTTCGACGAGAGCGTCTTCCCGAACCCGAGGGCGGGGTCTTTCAGCTCGATGGTCTTCTACGACAATGAGGAGACCAACGGCGATGGCGTGATTGGCCCGGGCGATAACCCCTACGACGCCGGCCCCGGAGCAGGTGGCGACGGCCTCATGTACGTCGAAGTACAGAGCGGCGTGGGTAAGCGCGCAACGCGGCTGCAGGCCCAAGTACAACGCGTCACTTGGGACAACATCTTCCCGGAGGGTGTGGCTGTGGCCGCGGATGGTGAGGTCGTCGCAAACAACCACAAACAGCCGGTGGGCGTCGAGGTCATGGGCGATCGTGACTACGCCGTCATCAAGTCAGCACTGCCAGTCGACCCCGACGTCTATCAGCCGGGAGAGATCGTGCCCCAGTTGGAGCCGATGCCGGTGGTGGACTCCCTGTTGGATCCGGACATCATCAGCGATCTCATCGACATGGCAAAGCCCGACAACTACTACTCTGGGAACGAGCGCCCCAGCAGCGATGCTGAGTGGGAGGGCATCGTCGTTATTCAGACCACCGGCACGGTTCAGTTCCCCAACAACGGCGTCTTCAACTCCGACGGCGTCGGGGCCAACGAGATGCCGGGTGTTCTCATCGTCGTCGGTCCGGACTACCCGGACGGGCCTGCCAGCGGGGGCATTGACACGAACGGCAACGCCGAGTACTGGGGCTTGGTGTACACGGATGGCGACTGGCGAAACACGGGTACGTCCGAGGTCCACGGCATGCTTCTCGCCAAGGGCACCGTCACGTCGGTGGCTGTCGAGATGAAGGGCGATCGGGATGTGTTGTACAACGACAACTGCATCGTGAACCTTAACAAGATGATTCCGCTCAAGGCGCGGCTTGTGCCAAACACCTGGCGGGAGATCACGCCGATTCCTGGCGAGTAGCCCGGCCAAGTTGGATGAGGATCTGTGAGTGCTGGGGCGGGAGGCCGGAAGGGCCTCCCGCCCTTTTCGCATCCGGCCGCGGCCGCGCGCCGCAGCGCCCAGCGCGCGCGTCGTATACTTGGCCCCGCGGGCGATTAGCTCAGGGGTAGAGCACCTGCCTTACAAGCAGGGAGTCGCTGGTTCAAATCCAGCATCGCCCACCAGTCCCATCCCGGACCGGCGCACGCGAACCCCGTCGGTCGCTTCGCCGTCATCCCGGCGGACGCCGTCGACGAGAGGAGAGGCCATGAGAACGACACGCGCTCGAGCCGCCGGCCGGCGGACCGCACTCCCGATCCTCCTGCTGGCGCTGGCCGTGCCGCTCGCGGCCGCGGTGCTGGTCGCTGCCGGCTGCGGCTCCGGCGGCGACGCCGGCGGCGCGCCCTCGCTCGAGGGCACGTCCTGGCGGCTGACCGGCTGGTCCGCCAGCAGTCTGGACCCCGCCGACTTCACCATCACGGCCCAGTTCGCCGACGGGAAGATCGGCGGCACGTCGGCGGTCAACACGTACGGCGGTCCGTACGAGGCCGGTGAGGACGGCTCCTTCAGCGTCGGCGACCTCGCCTCGACGATGATGGCGGGTCCCGAGCCGGACATGCGCGCCGAGACGATCTACCTCGAGCTGCTCGGCGCGGCGAAGTCGTACTCGGTGGAGGGCGAGACGCTCACGCTCTCCGATGGGAACGGGAACGAGTCGCTCATCTACGCCGCCGGCGAGTGATCCGGTCGGGCCGGGAGATGGTGCGCGGATGACGGATGCGACCAGGGCGGCGGCCGGCGAGCCCGGCGAGGCCGGCACGGCCGGCCCGGGCGACGCGGCGATGAAGGCGGCCGTCGAGGCGGCGCGTGAGCGGCAGTCCCACGTGCGGCACGAGCTGCGCGCCCCGCTCGCGGTGATGTACCCGCTGCTGTCGCTGCTGCTCGACGGCGGCGCCGGCGAGCTGACGGCCGAGCAGCGCGGCCACCTCGAGGTGCTCGATCGCAACGTCACCCGCCTCGACGCACTGATCGCGGGGGTGGCCGAGAGCGGCTGGGCCGACTGCTCGGCGGCGCCGGCGCTGCCCGCCGAGGTCGTGCTCGGCGACGTGGTGGAGGAGGTCATCACCCTGCGCCGCGTCGAAGGCCAGAGCGGCGCCACGCATCGACCTCGATGCCGGCTCGCAGCCCACGCTGCGCGCGTGGGCCGACCGCGACGATGTGCGCCAGATCGTCGCCGGCCTCATCCGCAACGCGGCGACGTACACTCCGGCGGCCGGCGGCATCGCCGTGCGCATCGCGCGCGGCGACGGGCCCGGTGCCGTCGTCCTCGAGGTCGCGGACACGGGCCCGGGGATGCCTCCGGAGGAGTTGCCCCGGGCCTTCGACTTCGGCTTCCGCGGCGAGCTCGCCCGGCAACTGCGGGCGCCCGGCCTCGGCGCCGGTCTGTGGATCTGCCGGCAGCTGGCCGGGCGTAACGGTGGCCGCGTGGAGCTCGCGAGCAAGCCCGGCGCGGGCGTGACCGCGACGCTGACGCTCCCGGCGGCGAGGGGCCCGCAGGGCTGAGACGCCGGCGCGGGCGGCGCTCAGCCGCCTCCGCGACGCCCCATCGACCCCAGTCGGGGACCCCGGTCGGGCCCCGCGGACGGTCATGGTAGAGTGGGTCACTCGTCCCCGGCGGGACCCGTGCCGACGACAGCAGGAGGGAGACTGGTGGCCAGCACGTCAGCCGAGCGAGCGCCGCGCACGCTCTTCGTCACCAACGACTTCCCACCCCGGATCGGCGGCGCGCAGTCGTATTACTGGGGCGCGATCCGCACGCTCGACCCATCCGAGGTGACCGTTCTCGCCCCGGCGCACGTCGACGCGGCGGCATTCGACGCCACCCACCCCTACACCGTGGTGCGCGCGTCCACGTCCGTGCTCTGGCCCACTCCGGCGATGCTTCGCACGGTGGCCGGCCTTGCCGAGAAGGTGGGCGCGGAGCTCCTGCAGCTCGGCCACCCGCTGCCGGCCGGCCTGCTCGGCCCGCAGCTCAAGGACCGCTGCGGGCTTCCGTATGTCGTCTTCCTCGGCGGCGCGGAGGTCACGCTTCCCGGCGCCGTCCCCGGCGTCAACAGCCTCTTGCGGCACGTGCTCGGCAAGGCGGCGATGCTCCTGACCGTCAGCGAGTACACCGCCCGCGCCGCCTCCCACCAGGTGCGCGGCGCCGTGCCGGCCGAGGTGCTGAGGCCGCCGCTCAACGTGGAAGGGTTCTCGCCGGCCACGGCCGACGAGGCGCAGGCGTTGCGCCGGCGCCTGGGCATCGAGGGCGAGCTCGTCGTCTGCCTCGGCCGCCTGGTGCCGCGCAAGGGCCAGGACAAGCTCATCGACGCCTTGGCGCTCCTGCGTCAGGAGTTCCCGCGCCTGCATCTGGCGCTCATCGGCGAGGGACGCCTCGGCACGCGCCTCTACGACCGCGCCCAGCGCCGGGGGGTGGGCGAGCGCGTCCATCTCACCGGCGCTCTCGTCGACTCCGCCGTCACCGACTGGCTGCGCGCCGCCGACCTGTTCGCTTCGCCGTGCCGCACTCGCTGGGGAGGCTTCGAGGTGGAGGGCTTCGGCATCGTCTTCGCCGAAGCTGCGCTGACCGGCCTCCCGGTGATCGCCGGCCGTTCCGGCGGCGCGCCCGAGGCCGTGGTGCAGGGCGAGACCGGCATGGTGGTGGACGGCGACTCTGCGCAGCAGGTGGCCGCCGCCCTCGCGGCGCTGCTGCGTATGTCACCCGAGCGCCGTCGCGAGATGGGCGCCCGCGGTCGCGAGCTGACGTTGTCGAGGCACACGCCCGCCGTGGTCGGCGAGCGCTACCGCGAGCTGCTTCGGCGGGCGGCCGGCAGATGAGCGCGCGGCGCGAACGCCGTCGCTGGGGCGCCGCCCGTACGCTCGTGTGGATGGGCGGCGCCTTCGCCGCCGGTTGCATCCCCAGCGGCCGGGTGCTGACCCGGGCGCTCACCGGGAAGTCGCTGGACGACATCGGCGACGGCAAGCCCGGCTCGTCCAACGTCGCCCGCAGCGTCGGCTGGCACGCGGGCGCCGCCGTCCTGGCACTCGACGCCACCAAGGCCTACGTGCCGGCGAAGGCGGCGCGCCTCACCGGCGCCGGCGACGGCGCCGTGGCCGCCGTCGGCATCAGCGCGATGCTCGGCCACATCGCTGTGGTCAAGGGCCGCGGCGGCGCCTCCGCCATCGGCGCCATGTACGCCATGGACCCGGCGGTGATCACGGTCGGCTGCGCGGAGCTGGTCGGCGGGCTCGCGCTGCGCCGCAACGCGCCGGCGGCGGCCGTGGCGGCGGTCTCGCTGCCGCTGGTGAGTCTCGCGCTGCGCCGGCCGCCGGCGCGCACGCTCGGGACGCTGGTGCTCGTCACGATCATCATTGCGGCGCGCATCAAGGGTTCGCCGGGCGCGCCGTTGCCCTCGTCACCCGACCTGGTCTGGCGGCGCTTCTGGCTGGACCGGGACGACTGAGAGGCGGCGGCTCTATGCGCGTCGGGCTCGTGACGCCCTACTCGTGGACCGTGCCGGGTGGTGTCAATCACCACATCGAGCATCTCGCCGCCGAGCTCGAGGCGCGCGGCCACGAACCTTGGATCATCGCCCCGGTGGGCGTCGTCTCGCCGACGCGCCGCGCCCTGGACAGCAGGCGTCAGCAGGCCGCGGAGCGTTTCATCCCGATGGGTACCGCCGTCCCCCTGCCGTCCAACGGCTCGCGCGCCTACATCAGCGTCAATCCCCGCGTCGTGCTGCGCATGGACCGCGCGCTGCGCTATGGGCGCTTCGACGTCCTGCACGTCCACGAGCCCGGCACGCCGTGGGTGAGCCTGGCCGCCCTGTTCCTCGCCGCCTCGCCGGTCGTGGCGACGTTCCACGCGGCGCTGGATTCCTCGTTCGCCTATGACCATGCCCAGTGGCTCGGCCGCGCGGGCATGAAGCGTATCGACGTGTGCATCGCCGTCTCGGAGGCTGCCCGCGAGTACCCGGCGAGCCTGTTCCCCGCCGAGTACCGCATCATCCCCAACGGCGTCACGGTCGAGAAGTACGCGCCCGCGGTGGGTGCGGCCAAGACCAGGGGCCGCGTCCTCTTCATCGGGCGCGCCGAGAAACGCAAAGGGCTCGGCGTGCTTCTGCACGCCTTCAAGGAGCTCCGGCAGCGGCTGCCTCACTCGACGCTGGTGATCGCCGGGGCGACGCGCGGGCAGGCGCTGGAGGAGTCGCGGGTGGGGCTTGGGCCGCCGCTCGACCTCGAGGGCGTCGAGGCGCTGGGCTGGGTGGCCGACGACGAGAAGGTCGCCCTGCTGGCCGAGGCCGAGGTCGTGTGCGCGCCGTCGCTGGCCGCGGAGAGCTTCGGCATCGTGCTTGCAGAGGCGATGGCGGCCGGCGTGCCGGTGGTTGCCTCGGACCTGCCGGGCTATCGCTCCGTGCTGCAGGGGGGCGAGGCCGGCCGGCTCGTGCCTCCGGGCGAGCCGGCCCTCCTCGCCGTCGCGCTGTACGACCTGCTGCAGGACGCGGAGGAGCGGCGGCGGCTCGCGGCGGCGGGTCTCGCCGTCGCCCAACGGCTCTCCTGGAGCCGCGTCACCGACGAGATCATCGCCGCCTATGAGGACGCCGTCTCTGTGGGCGACCGGCCCGGCGTGCACGGCCTGCCGGGCAGGCCGTGGTTCGGCCGGGCCCTGCTCGACTACAGGCTCTCCGGGGGGCGCGCCGGCCGCCCGTAGCCGCTTTGCCGCGTTCCGTGGCGTGTGCTAGACTGCCGATTCGCTGTACCGCGGCCGGCACGATCCTTCGCCGGCCGTCATCGTCCTTTCGCGGGGGCGTAGCTCAGCTGGTTAGAGCGCCGGCCTGTCACGCCGGAGGCCGCGGGTTCGAGTCCCGTCGCTCCCGCCACTCATCCTGTTCGCTCGCCCCCCCGGCAAGCCCCCGCTACTGCC
>CAWEHE010000019.1:0-19504 GCA_963808735.1 uncultured Thermoleophilia bacterium
CGATCTGGACGGTGATCGGCGGCGCCTTCATCGTGACCGCCGGGCTGCTGGTCGTGCTGCTCGGCGACGCACGAGGAAAGGGCGCGAGGTCGCTGAACCCGCGCCGTGAGGGCCTGCGGCCCCGGCGCCGTGCTCTACTGGACATCGTGTCGCGGCGCGTCGCCCGAGCTCTCCCTCGCGCGTATGCGCGGGGGATGTCAGGGCGCGGCGTATCCGATCGCTCTAGAGCGTGCCGGGGCGAAGTGGTCGTCGCCGGCGCGTGGGCTCGAGGCGGACGTCGCCCGCGACCCGACCGGCTCGGGAGGGAGCCCGCTATGACCATCCTCCTCATCTACAGCCGACTCTGGCCGGACCCGGGGTGAGACCGGGCCGCAGCATCCGCCTACCGTGAACCTCTAGGTGGACGATCCGGGGCCAACGCTCGCTGGCGGCCCCGCCGCCGTCCATCTCGCCTCATCCGGCCGAAAGGAGCCCACATGACGAAACCTCTCGAGAGCGCGCCCAAGCTCGAACTCACCAAGTCCATGACCATGCTCGAGGACGCCCAGCGCCTCACCCCCGGCGGCGTCGGCGGCATCCGCCGCGCCTACAACTTCGTCGTCGGCGAGTACCCCGTCTTCATCAGCCACGGCCACGGCGGCCACATCGTCGACGTCGACGGCAACGAGTACATCGACATGCTCTGCGCCTACGGGCCGATCATCCTCGGCTACGTCGAGGACGAGATCAACGACGCCGCCAAGGCGCAGATGGACAAGGGCTTCTGCTTCAGCCTCGTGCAGCCGCTCCAGAACGAGCTGGAGGAGCGGCTCGCCGACATCATGCCGTGCGGCGAGCAGACCATCCTCGTCAAGACGGGCTCGGACGCGACCAACGCGGCCGTCCGCGCGATGCGCGCCTACACCGGCCGCGACAAGATCGCCCGCTGCGGCTACCACGGCTGGGGCGACTGGTGCGTCGAGCATCACGGCGGCGTGCCCCAGGCCGTCTACGAGCTCACCAATCGAGTTCGAGTACGGCGACATCGCCGACCTCGAGCGCGTCTTCGCCGAGAACCCGGACGAGGTCGCCGGCGTCATCATCACCCCGGTCGGCCACCCGATGGCCAAGCCGATCATCGCGCCGCCCGACGGCTACCTGCAGGCGGTCGTCGACCTCTGTCACAAGACGGCGCCGTCGGTCACCTTCGACGAGATCCGCACCGGCTTCCGCGTCGCCATGGGCGGCGCCAGCGAGCGGTACGGCGTCACTCCCGACCTGACCACGGTCGGCAAGGCGATGGCCAACGGCTACTCGATCGCTGCGCTTGTGGGCAGGCGCGAGGTCATGGAGGTCTACGTCAAGGACGCCTTCCTCAGCTCGACCTACTTCCCCAACAGCCTCGAGATGGCCGCGAGCATGAAGTGCCTCGAGATCCTCGAGCGCGAGAAGGTGCAGGACGCGATCTGGGAGCGCGGGACGAAGTTCCTGGCGTCGCTGGGCGAGATCGTCGACAAGAGCGGCGTGCCCGTCACCAAGAGCGGCATCCCGCCGATGCCGTTCCTCACCTTCGACCACGTGGACGAGCACTACAAGGAGCGGCGGACGGAGTTCTACACGCAGTGCATCCGCCGCGGGCTCTTCGTCCAGCCGTATCACCACTGGTACATCTGCTACCGCCACACCGAGCGCGACCTGAGCCGGGCGCTGGAAGTGGTGGAAGAGAGCCTGGCGTTTGTGAACCAGCAGTTCCCGTACTCGAAGTAGCAGGCCGGCGACGGAGCAGGGGGAGACGATGGACAAGCTCATCATCACCGTGGCCGGCGTCGGCGCCGAGACCACCAAGGACGCGCAGCCCGGCTTGCCGGTGACGTCGGCGGAGATCGGCGCCGACGCGGCGCGCTGCCGCGAGGCCGGCGCCGCGATGTACCACCTCCACGTGCGCGACGCCGCGGCAAACCCGACGCAGGCCAAGGAAGTGTTCGCGGCGGCCATCGAGGCGATCCGCGAGCGCACCGACATCATCATCCAGACGAGCACCGGCGGCGCCATGGGCATGACCGCCGACGAGCGGCTGCAGCCGCTCGAGCTCGGTCCGGAGATGGCGTCGCTGACGACCGGCACCGCCAACTTCGGCGACGACGTGTTCTTCAACGACGCGGCGCTGATGAGCGAGTTCTACCAGCGCATGCAGAAGAAGGGCGTCCGCCCCGAGTTCGAGATCTTCGAGGCCGGCCAGATGGACAACGCACTCAAGCTGGTCAAGAGGTACGGCCCGGCCGGCCCGCTGCTGCACTGGGACTTCGTACTGGGCGTGCCGGGCTCCATGAGCGGCGAGCCGCGCAACCTGACGTTCCTGGTCGACCGCATCCCCGAGGGGTCGACCTGGACCTGCACCGGCATCGGCCGCTGGCACATGCCGGTGACGATGACCGCGCTCGCCCTGGGCGGCAACGTGCGCCTCGGCTTCGAGGACAACATCTTCCTGCACAAGGGAGTGCTCGCGAAGGAGAACGCCGAGCTCGTCGGCCGCGTCGCGCGCCTCGCGCAGGAGTGGGACCGCGCCTGCGCGAGCCCTGACGAGGCGCGGCGGATCCTCAAGCTCGGGGAGTTCGCCACGAGCTGATCGTGAGCTGACGCGGCGGGCGGCGACGCATCTCGCCGCCGCCGCCGCGAGCGCTCGTCTCACGCCTCGTCATGCAGCAGCCAGCGCCAGGCCGGCACCACGTGGATGGTGCCGGCCTCCGTCTCGATGGTCTCCTCATCGTCGACAGTCACGATCTCGCCGGTGGCAAGTCCGGTCTCTTCCATGGCCTCTCGCAGCGCCCGCACCTCGCGTTCGCGAGTACCTGGGTCGCGCAGAGAGGCGCACGACTGGACGAGTCGCCCGGCCCGCTGCTCGAACACGTCACCGACGACGAAATCGACCTCATGGCCGGAGTTCGTGAGGTAGTAGCAGACCTCGCCGCGGAGCAAGCGTCCATGTCGTCGTCGAAGCTCCAGGAACACGGCGTTCTCGAGCCTGGCGCCAAGATCGGTGGCGGTGACGTGCGACATCGCCGCGGCAAGCCCCGGATCGATGGCGTAGAGCTTGCGGGGATTCGTCGCTTGCACGCGCACCGACCTGTTGAAGACGGGGATGGCGAACACGAGGTAGGCGTCCTGGAAGTGATCGAGCAGCGCGTGCAACGTGTCTTTGGACACGCTGAGCCCCCTGGACCGCAGGTCGGCGTACGCCTTGTTCACGCTGAACGTCTGGGCGGGTGACTGCAACAGCAGCCGTGCGAAGGCCCGCGTGGCGGCTACGTTCTGCATGCCGTGACGCTCAACCACATCGCGCACGAGAACCAGTTCCACGTAGTCCTGCAGCGTTTGCAGCCGCTCGGCCAGCGCGATGTCGCGGACCTCCGGGAAGCCGCCGACCGACAGGTAGTCGAGACATGCCGCTTGCAGGGCCGAACGGTATCTCGCGCCGAAAGCTTCGCGCCCCGGGGTCGCGTCCCCTCCCGCCTCAAGATTCTCGGCGAAGCTGAAGGGGAAGAGCTCGACCGTGAGGCCGCGTCCCCTCAGCTCTGTGGCGACCTCGGTGTGGAGCAGTTTGGCCGACGATCCGCTGAGGACGACGCGCGCGGCCTCGGTGTCGAGCACGCGACGCACGAAGCGCGGCCACTCCGCAACCGTCTGGATCTCGTCGAACAGCAGGTGGGCGCCACGCGCGCGCGCTCCAGGATTGGCCCGGAAGAAAGCCTCGAGCAGGTCCCCGGGCAGCTCCGGGCCGGCCGGCTGCAGGCGGTCGTCCTCGAAGTTGACGTAGAGGATGTCGCGCCGATGCGTGCCGGCGGCCACCAGTCGCCCGATCTCCTGGAACATGCGGTAGGTCTTGCCCGAGCGCCGCATTCCGATGATGACCGCGGCTTTGCGCTCAGCCTCGGGAATGGCCGCGCGGCGCGGCGTGAGCTCGGGGACCGGCATCTCCCACGACTCTGCTATGAGGTAGTCAAGCTGCATGATCTATCCTCCTGAAGAGGACAGATTAGACGATATCCATCCTTCTGGCAAGGACAGATTGTCCTCAGGCCGGCCTGCACCCGCAACTTCGGGCGATTGTCTCGAGTGCGGCCCCATCGTCCCCCTCGCCTCCGGCATAGGCGTATGTCCCCCTCAAGGCGGGCTCTGAGCGTGCCGACACGGAAGCCGTAGGAAAGGCGAGCGCGGACCGTATCGCGGGCACCGGAGCGGGAATAGACTAGCCGGTACCCTTCGACGCGGTCATGGCCACCAGGGGAGCCGATGGCGTTCCGGACCAAGAATCGCAAGGCCGAGCGGGGCGAGGTCGAGCTGCTGCGCGGCCTCATCAAGCTCGCGAACCAGCTGCAGTCGAGCCTCACGCTCGACGCGATCGTCCACGTCATCGCCACGGCGCTGAGCGAGACCTTCGGCTTCCGCGAGGCGAGCGTGTACCTGCGCGAAACCGGCGGCGACTTCGTCGTGCACGCCACCGTCGGCGAGTACCCCGACTTCGACCGGCTCCTCTTCGAGCGGCCGGTCCCGCAGCGCATCTGGGACCAGCTCTTTCTCGAGAAGCACCAGATCGGCTCATCGTTCTTCGTCGACCACCGGCGCCACGAGTGGACTGAGGAGCAGCTCCACTACCTGCCGGAGCTGGACCTCGGGCCGCGTCGCGCGGACGAGTGGAACAACAACGACGACCTCTTCGTCCCCCTCTACGACCAGGACCGCCGGCTCATGGGCGTGCTGGACCTCTACGACCCGGCCGACCACGCCTTGCCGACGCTCGAGCTGGTCAAGTCGCTCGAGGTCTTCGCCACCCACGCGGCGGTCGCGATCGAGAACGCGCGGCAGTACGAGGCGCTCGAGGAGACCTCGGCGCAGCTGCAGGCGCAGCTGGCCCTGCGCCATGCGATCCTCGAGCTCAGCGGCGCGCTCCTCGCGACGCTCGAACCGCACGAGGTCTTTGCGCGAATCGCGACGCTCCTCAAGGAGATCGTCGACTACGACTCGCTGGAGATCCGGCTTGTCGACGAGGAGAAGCAGGAGCTCTACAGCGGCTACCACTCCGACGACGCCGACGGCGAGGAGATGCGGTCCTGGCGCAGCCCCACGGATGTGGGGGTGAGCGGATGGGTCCTGCATCACAACGAGGCGCAGCTCGTCAACGACATGCTGAACGACTCGCGGGGCGCCTTGGTGCCGGGCACGGAATGGGAGCCGCAGGCGTCGATCATCGCGCCGCTCACCCTGGGCGAGACGCCCATCGGCGTGCTGGCGATCGACCGCCTTGGCGAGCGCACCTTCGCCGAGAGCGAGCTCGAGCCCGTCAGCCTGTTCGCCAACCTCGCCGCCATCGCCATCCACAACGCCCGGCAGTACGCGGAGGCGGAGAAGGCGTCCAGGCGGCTCGAGGAGCAGCTGGCGCTCAGTCACGAGCTGCTCAGCGCCAGCGGCGCCGTGCTCTCGTCGCTCGAGCAGAACGAGGTCCTCGAGCACATCGCCGACACGCTCCAGCAGATCGTCGACTACGACACGATGGACGTCCGCCTGGTCGACGCCGACCACCGGCAGCTCGTCGCCGTCTACGCCCGCGACGCGCAGGACGAGCAGGAGATCTTCGACTTCGCCATCCCGATGGACGAGGGCATCAGCGGCTGGGTCGTGCGCCACAACGAGGCCCAGCTCATCAACGAGATGGACAAGGACCCCCGTGCCGTGTTCATCCCCGGCACGGAGGAGGACGAGCAGCAGGCGTGCATCCTGGTGCCGCTCTCGGTCGGCGACGAGGTCATCGGCGTCATGACGATGGACCGGCTCGGCGGCCGCACGTTCGAAGAACGTGAGCTCGAGCCGGCCAAGCTCTTCGCCAACCTGGCGTCGATCGCGATCCGCAACGCCCGCCAGTACGACGATCTCGAGCACACGTCGGCGCGGCTGGAGAACCAGCTGGCGATGCAGCACCAGCTCATGGACATCAGCACCATGCTGCTCAGCTCGCTCGACCAGCACGACGTCTTCGCGCGCATCACCACCATGCTCAAGGAGATCGTCGACTACGACGCCATGGACATCCGCCTGCTCGACGAGGCGTCGCGCGAGCTGGTGTGCATCTACTCGCGCGACCTCAACGCCGAGCAGATGGGGCAGTTCCGCATGTCCATCGACGAGGGCGTGAGCGGCTGGGTCGTGCGCCACAACGAGGCCCAACTTGTCAACGACATGGTGCACGATCCGCGCATCGTGCAGATCCCGGACACGGAAGAGGACGAGCCGCAGGCCAGCATCATCGTGCCGCTCAACGTCCTCGGCAAGGTCACGGGCGTGCTCTGTCTCGACCGCCTGGACGGCCGGACCTTCGAGCAGCGCGAGCTCGATCCGGCGATCCTGTTCGCCAACCTGGCGGCGATCGCCATCCAGAACGCGCGCACCTACGAGGAGATGGAGCGCCAGGCCATCAGCGACGGCCTCACCGGCATCCACAACTACCGCCACTTCCACGAGTCGCTCCAGGCGGAGGTCAGCCGCGCCGGCCGGTACGACGAGCACTTCTGCCTGCTGATGATGGACCTCGACCACTTCAAGCTCGTGAACGACACGATCGGTCATCAGAAGGGCGACGACGTGCTGCGTGCGGTCGCAGGGCGTGCTGCGCAGCTGCTCCCGTGAGTCCGACTACCTCGCCCGCTACGGCGGCGAGGAGTTCACCATGATCCTGCCGCTGACGACGCTCGAGGAGGCCAAGACGCTCGCCGAGCGCATCCGCGCCTCGGTCGCTCTGCTCGACCCGGGCCACGCCGACCTGCACGTGACGATGTCGATCGGGGTCTCGGCGTATCCTGAGTCGGCCGGCGACAGCGACGGCGTGCTCGGCGCCGCGGACGCGGCGCTCCTGCGCGCCAAGGCCGCCGGCCGCAACCGCGTGTGCCTCTACACCGAGACCGACGCGACGGCCGAGATCGAGGGCGACCTCGCGGCCGTCGGCCGCCGCTTCGCCGCCTTCATCGGCCTGAGCGAGGCCGAGACCGCCGGCCTGGTCACGGCCCTCGCGGTCCACGAGACGGGCGCGACGGTGCAGGACGAGGTGCAGGTGATCCTCGGCACCGGAGTGAGCGGCGTCGCCGAGCCCAACGAGGTGCGGCAGAACGCCGTCGAGGCCCTCGTGTACGGCAACGAGCGCTGGGACGGCGCCGGGTACCCGGAGGGACGGCGCGGGAGCCAGATCCCTCGCGTCGCCCGCGCCTTCGCCGTCTGCCGCCGGTTCGATCCGGCGCGCCACAACGGCGACAGCGTCGCCGACCTGCGCGGCCGCGCCGCGCACGAGCTGGACCCGAAGATGGTCCAGCGGTTCGCGGCGATGCTCCGCGCCGACAAGGCCGAGCACAACTGACCCACGCTCGGTCGCGGTTTCCCGCGGCCGGGAATCTGCCATACTTCAGGCATGGACAACGTCCGCCCGCTCCACCCCAAGAAGAAGCCTGCGGCCAAGCGCGGCAACCGGTCGGCTCGACGACGCGTGATCATCGGGGTCGTCGTCGCCATCGTCGTCCTGGTGCTCGCCTTCGGCAGCCGTCTGCTCGGTCTGTACGTCGACTGGCTGTGGTTCGGCGAGGTCGGCTTCCGCGAGGTCTTCTGGACGGGCATCTGGGCGCGGCTGCTGCTCGGCGTCGCCGCGTTCGTCGTGTTCTTCCTCATCGTGTGGGCCAACGTCGAGATCGCACGGCGACTGGCGCCCGACTTCCGCGCCGACGTGGACGGCACGCTCCTCGAGCCGCGTAGCCCGGCCGTGCGCAGGTGGGTCGGCATCGGCGGGGCGCTGGTGTGCGCGGTGGTGGCCTTCGGCGCCGCCGTCTCGATGTCCGGCGCGTGGCAGCGCTTCCTCCTCTACTTCAACCAAGTGCCGTGGGGCCAGAAGGACCCGCTCTTCGGCCACGACATCTCGTTCTACGTGTTCTCGATGCCGGTGTGGCAGAGCATCTTGAGCTTCGTCATGGCCGCGCTCATCGCCGCGCTGGTGCTCGCCGGCATCGTCCACCTCATCATGGGCGGCATCGAGCTCAAGCAGACCGGCGGCCGCGGCGCCTCGGGCGGCGGCGGCGCGGGAGACGCCGGCGAGGCAGGCCCGGCCTCGCCGTTCGCCCGCGCCCAGAAGGCGACCGCCCCGCAGCTCCCGCAGTTCGACGTCAAGCTGGGCGGCCGCGCCGTCGCCCACCTTTCGGCCATCCTGGCGGCGATCTTCGTCGTCGTCGGCATCGGCCAGCTCTTCAAGGGCTGGAGCCTGCTGTACTCGACCGCCGGTGCCATCTACGGCGCCGGCTACACGGACGTGCACATCAGGCTCCCGCTCACCTACGTGACGATGGCCGTCGCCCTGCTGCTCGCCGCGGCGCTCGTGTGGAACGTGTGGCGGCGCCACCAGTGGTGGCCGCTCACCATCGTCGTCTGGGTCGTCGTGCTGGTCGTGCTGCGCGGCGTCGTCCCGGCGGTCTACCAGTCGCTCATCGTGAACCCCAACCAGCTCACCAAGGAGCGCGAGTACATCTCCAGGAACCTGGCCGCCACGAGGGCCGCGTACCAGCTCAACGACATCACGCAGACCAACCTCTCACCCAAGACGCCGCTCACGCCGCAGAAGCTGGTCGCCAACCAGGCCACCCTGCGGAACATCCGCCTGTGGGACCCCAACACTCTGGTGACCAGCTACCGGCAGCTGCAGGAGCTGCGGCCGTACTACTCCTTCCTCGACGCCGACGTCGATCGCTACACGGTCAACGGCGTCTACCGCCAGACCATGCTCTCGCCGCGCGAGCTCAACATCGACGGCCTGCCGTCGCAGGCCCAGACATGGGTCAACCAGCACATCACCTACACCCACGGCTACGGCGTGGCGATGTCGGCGGTGAACCAGGTCACCAGCGACGGTTCACCCGACTTCCTCGTGCAGGACATCCCGCCGCAGAGCGTGGCGGGCCTCGAGATCGAGCAGCCCGGCATCTACTACGGCGAGCGCGGCACCGGCTACAGCCTCGTGAAGACGAAGGACAAGGAGTTCGACTACCCGGGGCCCGACGGCGACGTGTACTCGACGTACGAGGGGAGCGGCGGCATCCCCATCTCCCCGCTCCTCAACCGGCTCGCGTTCTCGGTGCACTTCGGCACCATCAAGTTCTTCACCACCTCGTCCATCGAGAGCCAGAGCCGGATCATCATCAGGAACTCGATCCAGCCGCGGATCGCGGCGGCGGCTCCCTTCCTGACGCTCGACAACGACCCGTACATGGTCATCTCCGACGGGCGCCTCTGGTGGGTCCAGGACGCGTACACGACCACGGAAAACTACCCGTACTCCACTCCCCAGAGCGGCGTGAACTACCTGCGCAACTCGGTGAAGGTCGTGGTCGACGCCTACAACGGGACGATGAAGTACTACGTCTTCGACCCGACGGACCCGCTGCTCCGGACCTACCAGGCCGTCTACCCGTCGCTGTTCACGCCCAAGGACCAGATGCCGCAGGCGCTCCTCGACCACGTGCGCTACCCCGAGGACCTCTTCAACGTCCAGGCCGAGGTGTACTCCACCTATCACGTCGACAACGCGGACGTGCTCTACAACAAGGGCGACCAGTGGGCGATCCCGGACAACGTCTCGCTTTCGGGGCCGGGGCGCATGGAGGCCTACTACGTCATCATGAAGCTGCCGGACGCCGCCAAGGAGGAGTTCCTGCTCATGCTGCCGTTCGTGCCCAACGGCCGCCAGAACATGATCTCGTGGCTCGGCGCCCGCTCCGACATGCCCGACTACGGCAAGTCGCTCAACTACGTGTTCTCGAAGAGCTACACGGTGTTCGGCCCCAGCCAGGTCGAGGCGACCGTGAACCAGGACCCGGAGATCAGCGCGCAGCGGACGCTCTGGGGCCAGCAGGGGTCGACGCGTGATCATGGGCAACCTGCTCGTGGTGCCCATCGAGGACTCGCTGCTCTACGTGCAGCCGCTGTACCTGGAGTCGACGCAGACGCAGCTGCCGCAGCTCAAGCGCGTGATCGTGTTCTACCGCGCGCCGGCGCCGGCCGGCGGCCAGGGCAACGCCGAGCAGGTCGTCGCCATGAAGCCCACCCTGGCCGAGGCGCTCACCGCGGCGTTCGGGCAGAGCTTCCTGCCGGGCAACGAGTCGGGCGGCACGGGCGCGGGGGACGGCACCGGCGGGACGACGGGAGGCGGCACCGGCGGGGCGACGGGCACGCTCAGCGCCCAGGCGCGCGCGCTCATCGCGCGCGCCAACAACGAGTTCAACGCCGCCCAGGACGCCCTCAAGGCCGGCGACTTCGCCGAATACGGCCGCCGCATCACGGCGCTGGAGCAGGCGCTCACGGACCTCCAGCGCCTGCAGCAGCAGTAGTACCGGCCGGGCCGCCTGCGGTCGCCGGCCGCCCCGCGTAGACGAACGTCCTATGCCCCGGGGCTTCCGTCACCCGACTATTGGTGTGACAATCATTGGTCACTCGACGGCCACGTGGCGACGCACGATCCGGTCGCAGGTGAGCCGCAAATGGGCCGCTCCGGCTTCGCCCGGCGGCCCCGCGAGCCACAGAACCGTTGCCCGGCCGGGCAACGGTCCCAGGCGGCAGGGGCAGCGCGGCGGCAGGCGAACTGTTAAGCACGCTGCCTGAGGGGGCTACAGGAAAGCGTCGATGTGCTCATCTAATCTCTCGCCCCCGCCGATACACACGACGAGACACACCCTCGCTATCCGGAGGCAGGGAGACATGGACACGCACACCAAGCGGGCCCGTCGGCGCGACGCCGGCTTCAGCATGGTCGAGCTGCTGGTCACGATCATCATCGCTGGCATCGCCTTTGCGGCGATGGTGCCGATGTTCGTGCAGGCCCAGCAGAAGAACTCGGCGGACTTGCTGCGCCAGCAGGTCGCCAACGTGGCGCAGGGGAAGATCGAGAGGATTCGCCAGCTCGACTACAGCTCGATCAAGGCCGACGCGGCACATCCCGGAACGACGCCCAATCTGTACAATCCCGCCTTCTCTGACAGCCAGTTCGGGCCCACGGAATCGCTCAGCACCGGCACCGGCACGCGAGTGATCAACCTTTCGTACAGCGTCGAGGACTACCCGACCGGCGCCACCGGCATCACATCGCAGTACAAGGTCGTCCACATCACGGCGACGTGGGACGCTCCACCCAGGCCGGTCAAGCCGGTGACGATCTCCACGATCGTGTACCGCCAGTACTCCGGACCGCCGATCACCGATTTCTCGACCGAACCGGTGATGGACGACACCGGGCTCCTCGGCGACCAGAACCTCTCGGAAGTGCTGCTCTCGGCGCATGTCGATCCCTCCGGCGGTGTCGCCGCCGTCAGCGTCGAGTTCGCTGTGGCGCAGTACGGCGGCGCGACGCTCGCCAGCGCCACAGTCGACTACGACCATGACGAGCGGGCTCGACCAGGCGAACGGCCTGTGGTACGACGCCGCGACGACGACCTTCTACTGGCGCTGGGTCCTCACCAACGAGGCTACGAACGGCGTGTACGACTTCCAGGCGACTGCGCTTGCGAGCCGATGGATTCGCCGGCAACACGCCGCATATCTATCCGCGCATCGAGCGCGTCGATCCGCCGGCGGCCCCGGCGTCCGTCACCGCCGCAGCCGGCAACGGCTTCGTGAACATCACGTGGGGGGTCTCGACCGACCCGGACGTCGGGACGTACAAGGTGTATCGCTCTACGGCCGCCGCGGGTCCCTGGACGACGTTGATCGCGACAGAGTCGTCGCCGGTCCAGGTCACAGACTCCGGCGTCGCCAATGGCACGACGTACTACTATGCGGTGATCGCGGTCCGGTCGACAGACAACCGCGCAAGCGCGGCGGCCGTCTCGAACCCAGCCACCCCAGCGTTGGTCACCGACTCGACGCCGCCGACGGTGCCTTTGAACGTGGTCGCCTCGACCACCGCAGGCAGCTCCACCGTGAGGCTGACATGGACGGCGGCGACCGATCCCGGTACGCCGTCGACGGGCGTCTGTGCGGTACGACATCGAGCGCAGCTCCAGTCTAGCCGGGACATACACGGCGGTCACGGGGTCACCGTGGACGAACCTGACGATCTTGCGGTTCGACGACGCCACCGCGGGCTGGAGTTCGACCTGGTACTACAAGATCTACGCCGTGGACGGTGCGGGGCTGCGCGGCCCTGCCAGCACGGTCGTCTCGGCGACCACCGGCGCGCGTCCGACGCATCAGCTGGCGGTCACCAACACGATCAACGGCAACAACAAGACCCGCTACGTCTGGATCCAGGACACGAGCGGGCACTTCTACAGCCTGGCCGGTGCCGACCTCGGCACGACGGGCTCCGCCGTGGCGGGGGTGGCCATCGCGTCCAAGGGCGGCATGGCCACCTGGACGCTTCCGGCCGGCCCCTACCACGTCTGGGCGTGGAGCTCGAACTCGTTCGCGAGCGCGACCATGAGGCTCCCGGACGTCGATCTGTCCGGCGGCAATGCCGCCAAGAGCATCGACAACTGACATGGGTGAGCACATGACCATACTGGGCAAGACGGACCGGGGCTGGGCAGGCGGGCGTCAGCTTGATCGAGTTGCTGGTCGGGATGGCGATCATGGGCGTGATCTCGACGATGCTCTTGCTCACCTGGTTCGCCCTGAGCAACTCGTATTCGTACTCCATCAACAGCGCGAACGCGCGCGACGACGGCAGGCAGGCGCTGGCGCGTCTTCAGCGCGAGATCAGGGACGCGCAGATGCCGACCATCGCCTCCGGTACCGCCTCCGACGCGATCCTCTATCGCGCTCGTCCCTACACGGTCGCGCTCTACACCTCATTCAATGAAGCCGGCAACTCCACCAAGACGTGGGACGCTGTCGAACAGACCGCCTCCTCGTCGACGCCGCACCTGGTGGTGTATCGGCTCTACAGCAACAGACAGCTGTGGCGCTTCGAGGACAGGAGCAGCCCGCTCAACCGCCAGATCGACATGTCCAACGGCGGCACCTTCGGCATGGGAGGGAGCACGCCGCCGGAGTTCCCGCTCAACGAGACGCTGTACGGCGAAGGCGCGACGCTTCTGGTCGGCAACGTGGACAACTGGAAGGCGGCGAATCCCGGCTCTTCGACACCCGTGTTCGGCTACAACGTCTACGGGAGTGATCCGGTCACCGGCGCCGTCGAATTGGTGACGCAGGACTATCTCTACAACGCGGATCAGGTACACGGCGGTCGCCGTGCAGATCCGCCTGCTCGTCGACCTCAATCCGGCTCGCGCTCCCGTGCACGCAGATCTGCGGGCCACTGCCCAACTGCGCAACAGCCGCTGAACGGGAGGACCACGGATGGACCATCGTACGCGATTTCGGAATGAGGCCGGCGCCACGCTGCTGATCGTCATCGGGATCATCGCCGCGCTGGCCGTGATGGCGAGCACGCTCGTCTTCGTCATCGGCAACATGCAGGCCAACACGGCCGACACTCGCGTCCGCGACAAGGCGTCTGGCGTGGGTGAGGCGGCCATGGACGGTCAGATGTACCAGCTGGCGCTGAACTGGCCGGACACGGCGGCTCCCACGACCGTTCCTGCGCTCGACACCGCGAGGATCGGCCAGCAGTTCAGCGATACAAGCGAGTTCCCGCGGCCTGCCAGCGGCAGTTTCGTCGCGGCGGCGTACTACGACAACTCGGATACCAACGGCGACGGCGTGGTCACCGCCGCCGACGCGCAGTGGGACGCGAACGACGACGACCTCATGTATGTGGAGAGCCAGGGCAACGTGGGCAAGCGCTCCGCCCGCTTCCAGGCGCTGGTCAAGCGCACGTACGTGAACACGACGTTCCCCAAGGGCATCGCCGTCTACGACGGCGGCAACATGGCCTCCAACGGCGGCGGCAACAACCCCAAGATCACCGTCTACTTCGACGACGGTGGGGGCGTGAGCTCCTACGTGAACGGGTCGGTGACCACGTCGGAGGTCTTCGACAGCCAGTCGATGGACGTCAACATCGCCGCGAATGGGGACACCATCCCGGCAATCGACACCCTTATCCCCCAATCCCTGATCAGGCAGGTCATCGCCATGGCCAAGGGCATGGGCCGCTACTACGACGTCACCCAGGGCGCCTCGATGCCGACCGACTTCTCCGGCGTCTGCGTGATCAAGGTGCAGGACGGCACGACGGTCAGCCTCGGCAACAACGGCGGCATCAACATGGGCGCCGGCCCGAGCACGACACCGCAGGCCTCGGACAAGCCCGGCATCCTCATCATCCTGGGCGGGCCGCACGTCCAAGATCGACATCGGCGGCAACCAGAACTTCTACGGCGTCATGTACACGGACGGGCAGCTCGTGGAGGCGCACGGTAATCCGTGCTTCTACGGCATGGTCGTCTGCAAGAGCTACATGGACATGCGCGGTACGGCCGACATCAAGTACGACGCGACCGCCATCACCAAGCTCTCGGATCGGTGGACGCTGTCCGTCGTGCTGGTGCCGAACACGTGGCGGGAGATCGCCCCGCAGTAGGCCTCGACCGACGCGGGATGCAGCAGTGGTGGGGCGGGAGGCCGGAAGGGCCTCCCGCCCCGTTCTCGTGCACTCGCGGCCGCGCGCCGCAGCGCCCAAAGCGGCCGTCGTATACTTAGTCGCGCGGGCGATTAGCTCAGGGGTAGAGCACCTGCCTTACAAGCAGGGAGTCGCTGGTTCAAATCCAGCATCGCCCACCAGTTCCATCCCGGACCGGCGCACGCGAACCCCGTCGGTCGCTTCGCCGTCATCCCGGCGGACGCCGTCGACGAGAGGAGAGGCCATGAGAACGACACGCGCTCGAGCCGCCGGCCGGCGGACCGCACTCCCGATCCTCCTGTTGGCGCTGGCCGTGCCGCTCGCGGCTGCGGTGCTGGTCGTTGCCGGCTGCGGCTCTGGCGGCGGCGACGCCGGCAGCGCGCCCTCGCTCGAGGGTACCTCCTGGCGGCTGACCGGCTGGTCCGCCAGCAGCCTGGACCCCGCCGACTTCACCATCACGGCCCAGTTCGCCGACGGGAAGATCGGCGGCACGTCGGCGGTCAACACGTACGGCGGTCCGTACGAGGCCGGTGAGGACGGCTCCTTCAGCGTCGGCGACCTCGCCTCGACGATGATGGCGGGTCCCGAGCCCGACATGCGCGCCGAGACGATCTACCTCAGCTGCTGGCGGAGGCGAAGTCGTACTCGGTGGAGGGCGAGACACTCACGCTCTCCGACGCGAACGGCAACGAGTCGCTCATCTACGCCGCCGGCGAGTGAGCCGGTCGGGCCGGGAGATGGTGCGCGGATGACGGATGCGACCAGGGCAACGGCCGGCGAGCCCGGCGGGGCCGGCCCGGCCGGCCCGGGCGACGCGGCGATGAAGGCGGCCGTCGAGGCGGCGCGTGAGCGGCAGTCCCACGTGCGGCACGAGCTGCGCGCCCCGCTCGCGGTGATGTACCCGCTGCTGTCGCTGCTGCTCGACGGCGGCGCCGGCGAGCTGACGGCCGAGCAGCGCGGCCACCTCGAGGTGCTCGATCGCAACGTCACCCGCCTCGAGGCACTGATCGCGGGGGTGGCCGAGAGCGGCTGGGCCGACTGCTCGGCGGCGCCGGCGCTGCCCGCCGAGGTCGTGCTCGGCGACGTGGTGGAGGAGGTCATCACCCTGCGCCGCGTCGACGGCCAGAGCGGCGCCTCGATCCTCCTCGACGCCGGCTCGCAGCCCACGCTGCGCGCGTGGGCCGACCGCGACGATGTGCGCCAGATCGTCGCCGGCCTCATCCGCAACGCGGCGACGTACACCCCGGCGGCCGGCGGCATCGCCGTGCGCATCGCGCGCGGCGACGGGCCCGGTGCCGTCGTCCTCGAGGTCGCGGACACGGGCCCGGGGATGCCTCCGGAGGAGCTGCCCCGGGCCTTCGAGTTCGGCTTCCGCGGCGAGCTGGCCCTGCAGCTGCGCGCGCCCGGCCTCGGCGCCGGTCTGTGGATCTGCCGGCAGCTGGCCGCGCGTAACGGTGGCCGCGTGGAGCTCGCGAGCAAGCCCGGCGCGGGCGTGACCGCGACGCTGACGCTCCCGCGGCGAGGGCGCCCGCAGGGCTGACGCTCCCTGCGGCGAGGGGCCCGCAGGGCTGAGACGCCGGCGCGGACGGCGCTCGGGCGCCTCCGCGACGCCCCATCGACCCCGGTCGGGGACCCTGGTCGGGCGCCGCGGGCGGTCATGGTAGAGTGAGTCCCTCGTCCCCGGCGGGACCCGTGCCGACGACAGCAGGAGGGAGACTGGTGGCCAGCACGTCAGCCGAGCGAGCGCCGCGCACGCTCTTCGTCACCAACGACTTCCCACCCCGGATCGGCGGCGCGCAGTCGTACTACTGGGGCGCGATCCGCACGCTCGACCCATCCGAGGTGACCGTTCTCGCCCCGGCCCACGTCGACGCGGCGGCGTTCGACGCCACCCACCCCTACACCGTGGTGCGCGCGTCCACCTCCGTGCTCTGGCCCACTCCGGCCATGCTCCGCACGGTGGCCGGCCTCGCCGAGAAGGTCGGCGCGGAGCTGTTGCAGCTCGGCCACCCGCTGCCGGCCGGCCTGCTCGGCCCGCAGCTCAAGGACCGCTGCGGGCTTCCGTATGTCGTCTTCCTGGGTGGCGCCGAGGTCACGCTGCCCGGCGCCGTCCCGGGCGTCAACAGCCTGCTTGCGCCACGTGCTCGGCAAGGCGGCGATGCTCCTGACCGTCAGCGAGTACACCGCCCGCGCCGCCTCCCACCAGGTGCGCGGCTCCGTGCCGGCCGAGGTGCTGCGGCCGCCGCTCAACGTGGAGGGGTTCTCTCCGGCCACGGCCGACGAGGCGCAGCAGCTGCGCCGGCGCCTGGGCATCGAGGGCGAGCTCGTCGTCTGCCTCGGCCGCCTGGTGCCGCGCAAGGGCCAGGACAAGCTCATCGACGCCCTGGCGCTGCTGCGCCAGGAGTTCCCGCGACTGCATCTGGCGCTCATCGGCGAGGGACGCCTCGGCACGCGCCTCTACGACCGCGCCCAGCGCCGGGGGGTCGGCGAGCGCGTCCATCTCACCGGCGCGCTCGTCGACTCCGCCGTCACCGACTGGCTGCGCGCCGCCGACCTGTTCGCTTCGCCGTGCCGAACGCGCTGGGGAGGCTTCGAGGTGGAGGGCTTCGGCATCGTCTTCGCGGAGGCCGCGCTGACCGGCCTGCCGGTGATCGCCGGCCGCTCCGGCGGCGCGCCCGAGGCCGTGGTGCAGGGCGAGACCGGCATGGTGGTGGACGGCGACTCCGCGCAGCAGGTGGCCGCGGCCCTCGCTGCGCTGCTGCGTATGTCGCCCGAACGCCGCCGCGAGATGGGCGCCCGCGGCCGCGAGCTGCCCTGTCGAGGCACACGCCCGCCGTGGTCGGCGAGCGGTACCGCGGGCTGCTGCGCCGGGCGGCCGGCAGATGAGCGCCTCGCGCGAACGACGTCGCTGGGGCGCCGCCCGTACGCTCGTGTGGATGGGCGGCGCCTTCGCCGCCGGCTGCATCCCCAGCGGCCGCCTGCTGACCCGATCGCTCACCGGGAAGTCGCTGGACGAGATCGGCGACGGCAAGCCCGGCTCGGCCAACGTCGCCCGCAGCGTCGGCTGGCATGCCGGCGCCGCCGTCCTGGCCCTGGACGCCGCCAAGGCCTACGTGCCGGCGAAGGCCGCGCGCCTGACCGGCGCCGGCGACGGCGCCGTGGCCGCCGTCGGCATCAGCGCGATGCTCGGCCACATCGCCGTGGTCAAGGGACGCGGCGGCGCCTCCGCGATCGGCGCCATGTACGCCATGGACCCGGCGGTGATCACGGTCGGCTGCGCGGAGCTGGTCGGCGGGCTCGCGCTGCGCCGCAACGCGCCGGCGGCGGCCGTGGCGGCGGTCTCGCTGCCACTGATCAGCCTCGCGCTGCGCCGGCGGCCCGCGCGCACGCTCGGGACGCTGGTACTCGTCACGATCATCATTGCGGCGCGCATCAAGGGTTCGCCGGGCGCGCCGTTGCCCTCGTCACCCGACCTGGTCTGGCGGCGCTTCTGGCTGGACCGGGACGACTGAGAGGCGGCGACTCCATGCGCGTCGGGCTCGTGACGCCCTACTCGTGGACCGTGCCCGGTGGTGTCAATCACCACATCGAGCATCTCGCCGAGGAGCTCGAGGCGCGCGGCCACGAACCGTGGATCATCGCTCCGGTGGGCGTCGTCTCGCCGACGCGCCGCGCCCTGGACAGCAGGCGTCAGCAGGCCGCGGAGCGTTTCATCCCGATGGGTACCGCCGTCCCCCTGCCGTCCAACGGCTCGCGCGCCTACATCAGCGTCAATCCCCGCGTCGTGCTGCGCATGGACCGCGCGCTGCGCTATGGGCGCTTCGACGTCCTGCACGTCCACGAGCCCGGCACGCCGTGGGTGAGCCTGGCCGCCCTGTTCCTCGCCGCCTCGCCGGTCGTGGCGACGTTCCACGCGGCGCTGGATTCCTCGTTCGCCTATGACCATGCCCAGTGGCTCGGCCGCGCGGGCATGAAGCGTATCGACGTGTGCATCGCCGTCTCGGAGGCTGCCCGCGAGTACCCGGCGAGCCTGTTCCCCGCCGAGTACCGCATCATCCCCAACGGCGTCACGGTCGAGAAGTACGCGCCCGCGGTGGGTGCGGCCAAGACCAAGGGCCGCGTCCTCTTCATCGGGCGCGCCGAGAAACGCAAAGGGCTCGGCGTGCTCCTGCACGCCTTCAAGGAGCTCCGGCAGCGGCTGCCTCACGCGACGCTGGTGATCGCCGGGGCGACGCGCGGGCAGGCGCTGGAGGAGTCGCGGGTGGGGCTTGGGCCGCCGCTCGACCTCGAGGGCGTCGAGGCGCTGGGCTGGGTGGCCGACGACGAGAAGGTCGCCCTGCTGGCCGAGGCCGAGGTCGTGTGCGCGCCGTCGCTGGCCGCGGAGAGCTTCGGCATCGTGCTTGCAGAGGCGATGGCGGCCGGCGTGCCGGTGGTCGCCTCGGACCTGCCGGGCTATCGCTCCGTGCTGCAGGGGGGCGGGGCCGGCCGGCTCGTGCCTCCGGGCGAGCCGGCCCTCCTCGCCGCCGCGCTGTACGACCTGCTGCAGGACGCAGGAGGAGCGGCGGCGGCTCGCGGCGGCGGGTCTCGCCGTCGCCCAGCGGCTCTCCTGGAGCCGCGTCACCGACGAGATCATCGCCGCCTATGAGGACGCCGTCTCGGTGGGCGACCGGCCCGGCGTGCACGGCCTGCCGGGCAGGCCGTGGTTCGGCCGGGCCCTGCTCGACTACAAGCTCTCCGGGGGGCGCGCCGGCCGCTCGTAGCCGCTTTGCCGCGCTCCGTGGCGTGTGCTAGACTGCCGATTCGCTGCACCGCGGCCGGCACGATCCTTCGCCGGCCGTCATCGTCCTTTCGCGGGGGCGTAGCTCAGCTGGTTAGAGCGCCGGCCTGTCACGCCGGAGGCCGCGGGTTCGAGTCCCGTCGCTCCCGCCA
>CAWEHE010000020.1:0-33033 GCA_963808735.1 uncultured Thermoleophilia bacterium
TTCGAAGGGGGAGGTCTCATGCGATTCGCGCATTCTGCCAAGCTGCTGCCGATCATGACGGCAGTCCTGGCGCTGCTGGCCGCCGGCGCAACATCGGCCATCGCCGCGCCAAAGGCGGCCGATACCGTCCTGAAAGACGCCTACGTCTACACGGTCAACGCGAAGCAGCCAAGGGCTCAAGCGGTCGCGATACGCGACGGCAAGGTCGTCTACGTCGGCTCCAATGCCGGTGCGCGGGCCTACATCGGGCGCGGCACCAAGGTCCGGGACCTCGGCGGCAAGCTTCTCATGCCCAGCTTCGGCGACGCTCACTGTCATCCGTCGGCGGCGGTGAGCTTCCTCTACGCCGCGAACCTCTACGAGCTCGGCTCGCTCCAGGAGTACCTGGATGCCGTCAGCGACTTCGCCACGGCCAATCCCACGCTCGCGTCGATCCAGGGGAATGGGTGGAGCGAAGCGCTGTTCCCCGGCATCGGTCCGTTGCGGGCCGACCTGGACACAGCCGTGAGCGACCGGCCCGTCGCCCTGTGGTCGGATGGGCACCACAGTCTGTGGGTGAACTCGGCCGCCCTGAAGCTGGCGGGCATCAACGGGACGACGCCCGACCCGATCGGCGGCGTCATCGAGAGGATCCCCGGCACGGTCGGGCTGCCGGAGAGCCCCGAGGGCGTGCCCTCGGGAACGCTGCGCGAATCCGCCACCGACGTGATGATGGCGGTCTTCCCCGACTTCACCGTCGACCAGTACCTTGACGGCATCAGGTTCTTCCAGAGCGACATCGCCAACCGGCTGGGGATCACCCTGGTCCAGGATGCGCTCCTCATCCCCAGCAGCAATGCGGTGGCCGCCTACGAGCAGCTCGCGAAGAGCGGCCAGCTGACGGTCCGTGTGCGTGGCTCGCTCGAGCTGTTCCCCAACCAGGACCTGCAGCCGCAGCTCGACGCCGCAGTCGCCGAAAAGGCGCTGCACAAGACCCAGCTCTTCAAGACCAACGCCGCGAAGTTCTTCGCCGACGGCGTCATCGAGGGCCACACGGGCTACCTGCTCGAGGACTACGCCGATCGCAAGGGGTTCCGCGGCGTACCCATCTGGCAGCCCACGGCCTTCAACAAGGCCATGAAGGCGGCCGACAAGGCGGGCATGCAGCTCCACGTGCACGCCATCGGCGACGCGGCCGTGGGCGAAAGCCTGGACGCGATCGCCTACGCTGCGGCCGTGAACGGAGCGCGCGACCGTCGGCCGATGATCACCCATCTGCAGCTCGTCGAGCCGGACGACATCCTGCGCATGGGCAACCTGCACGTGACGGCCTTGCCGCAGCCCTACTGGTTCCTGATGGACGACTACTACTGGAACCTGCAGCTGCCGTTCCTCGGTCAGGTGAGGGCGGACCTCGAGTACCCGATGAAGAGCTTCTTCGCCGCCGGCGTGAACGTGGCGTCCTCGAGCGACTTCCCGGTCACGTCGGAGCCGGACCCGCTCATGGGCATGCAGGTCGGGGTCATGCGCTGGGCGCCGACGTCGGCGATGGGCGGCGACATCCCCAAGGGCGACGTGCTGTGGCCGGCGGAGCGGGTGACCATCAAGCAGATGATCCGCAGCTTCACCCTCAACGGCGCCAAGGCGAACTTCCTGGAGAAGCAGACCGGCTCGATCAAGGTCGGCAAGTCCGCGGACCTGGTCGTCGTGAAGAGAAACCTCCTCACGTGCGACCCGGAGGACATCGGCACCGGCAACAAGGTGCTGCTCACGCTGTTCCGTGGCAAGGTCGTGTACGACAGCGCCGTCCCCGAAGTGAGACGGGCCGGCTGAGAAGGCGCGGGAGCGCGGGGCGGGCGGCTCGTCAGAGCCGCCCGCCCCGCTCGTCGGGGCCATCTCGTTCGGCATCGTGGCGCTGGTGTTGGCAGGGCTCACCAAGTCCTGGCGCCGCCAGGGGCGCTCGCGGCTGCGAGTGCTGGACCGTGCTGGTGACGATCGTGCGGGTCGGGACCCATTGAATGGACCGGCCCGCAAGCGCCGGCCCCGACCGGCGAGCACCTTGGGTCGAACACCTGTAGGATTGGGCCGCGAGCACCGGACCCGCGCACCGCGCCGCCCCTCCTGCATCGCGAGGGCGGCATGCGGGTAGGTGTCGAGTGGGAACGAGACGGTGGCATCCGCTGCCGACGCAACGTAAGGGTCACGTACACCGAGAGGTACATGAATGCCGAAGAGTAAAGCTCAACCACGGTCACCGAAGAAGGGTCGCCCCGTCGACCCCGCGCGGCGTCGCTACTGCTCCTTCTGCAAGGAGAAGGTCGACGAGGTCGACTACAAGGACATCCCGGCCCTGCGCCGGTTCGTCAGCGACCGCGGCAAGATCAAGACCCGCCGCGTCACCGGCGCCTGCCGGCGTCACCAGCGCCAGGTGGCCACGGCCATCAAGTTCGCGCGTGAGATGGCTCTGCTTCCGTACACGGCCTCTGTCGCCGGCGGGGACGACAAGCGCGGCGGACGGCGCGGCCGGGGCTGACGCTCAGGCGAGACTGCTCATCCGCGGCGCACCGCCCGCGGCCACAAGATCGCGCTCTTCGGAGATCACGGCACTCATAGCCTGCGTCTGACGGCGCGCTGAGTCGCATCCGTCACGCGCCGTCTCCGCGCGCCGTCGCGTGCGCCGCCGGACCACGTTCAACGCTGTTCCTCGCGACCCAAGGCGGGTATGCTGCAGGCGTGGTGCGAGCCGAGGGGGAGCCATGAACACGGGGACTCTGGAGACGCAGGAGGAGCGGCCGCTCACCGCCACCGCACTCGAGCGATCCGGGACGCGCCTGCACTACATCGACTGGCTGCGCGTGCTGGCCGTGTTGCTGTTGTTCCCGTTCCACACGCTGCGCGTCTTCAACGCCGACGACCCGTGGTACGTCAAGGCCGACACCCTGTCGATGCCGGTGACCTACCTGCTCGAGTTCATCTCCGTGTGGCACATGCAGCTGCTCTTCCTGCTGGCCGGCGCCTCGACGTGCTTCGCGCTGCGCCGGCGCACCAGCCGCCAGTACGTGGGCGAGCGGCTCCTTCGGCTGGGGATCCCGTTCGTCTTCGGCGTCTTCGTGCTCATCCCGCCGCAGACGTACGACGGCGCGCGCTTCAACTCCGGCTACACCGAGTCCTACTGGTACTACATCACCAGCGGCGACTTCCTGCAGTGGAACGTCAAGGACGGCGGCGACTACTACGGCGGCTTCGGCATCGGCCACCTGTGGTTCATCCTCGTCCTGCTGCTCGTGTCGATCGTCGTGCTGCCGCTGCTCGCGTGGGGGCGGGGCGGGCGAGGCGGCGCGTTCCTGCAAGGCTTCTCGCGCCGCCTCGCCCACCCCGCCTGGTGGCTGGTGGCCGCGTTCCTGGTGTGGGTCTTCGAGGCGCTGCCCGACCCCACCGGCCTCGGGTTCTTCTACTTCCTGATGTTCTTCGTGCTCGGGTACGTGGCCGTCCGCGGCCCCGAGTTCATGGCGTCGGCCGAGCGCTTCCGTCTGCCCGCTCTGGCGCTCGGCCTGCCGCTGGCCGCGTTCTGGTCTCTGAGTGGCGGGTACCGCGACGCCTTGCCCGACCCCTCGTGGCAGCGGTCGGGGCTCACCTACCTGGGGATGCTGGCGTCGTGGTTGATGATCGTCGGGCTGCTCGGCTACGGGCGTCGCTACCTCGACCGCACCTCACCCGCCCTCGCGTACCTGGCCGAGGGGTCGTACCCGGTCTACATCCTGCACCAGACGGTGATCGTGGTCTTCGCCTTCTCCATCGTCGGCTGGGCAGTGTGGGAGCCGCTGCAGTGGGTCGCGCTCCTGGCGGTGTCGGTGGTCGTGACGTTCGCCCTGTACGAGGGCGTGCGGCGCTGGTCGGTCACGAGGTTCCTGTTCGGCATGCGGCGCAAGCGGCGGCCTGCACACGAGGCCCAGAGGGCCGGACAGCCGTCGCCGTCTCCGTGACGAGCCTCAGCGACGCTCGTCTGCTCGTCATCACACCTCTTTCGATCGAGCGCGTGGCTGTGCGCCGCGGTCTTCCCGGCGCTCAGGTGCTGCGCTCCGGCATGGGCGCCTACCGTGCCCGGTCCACAGCTCGCGTCGCCGCCCGCATACCGGCCGACGCGGTCGCGGTCGCCGGGTTCTGCGGCGCGGTCGCCGGAGGTCTGCGCGCCGGCGACGTCGTGGTCGCCGGCGAGGTGCGCGGCCCGGCAGGGGTCACCGCCTGCGAGAGCGCCTCGGTC
The DNA here is from genome assembly GCA_963808735.1 of uncultured Thermoleophilia bacterium. Classification (GTDB taxonomy): domain Bacteria; phylum Actinomycetota; class Thermoleophilia; order UBA2241; family UBA2241; genus CAIXSE01. Next base: position 4,241 of record CAWEHE010000020.1, read on the forward strand.
GTCGCGGCGCTCCGGGCCGTGGGGATCGAGCGCGTCCAGGTCGGACCGCTCGCCTCCGTCGACCATCTCGTGCGCGGAGCGGAGCGCGCCGCGCTGGCCGCCGAGGGCGCTCTGGCGGCCGACATGGAGTCGGCCTGGCTGGCGACTGCGGCGGCTGGCAGGCCGTTCGCCGTCCTGCGCGTCGTGCTCGACACGCCGGCGCGGGATGGCCGCCGGCCCCAGGCCGCGCTTGCGGACGGCATCGCCGCGTGGCGGGCGCTGCGACGTGCGGCGCCCGCGCTGGCGCTCTGGGCGCGACCGTGAGGGGTCCCAGGTCACAGTGGGACCTGGACAACCACCTGTGCCTGCCGCACGACGAGCGCGGCGAGGCGCTTCTCGATACCCCGGTCACGTTTCGCTGCATCACCTGCGGGGAGGCCCTCACGCGGCGCAGCGACCCTTCTGCCTACCAGGAGAAGCGCGACCATGGCCACCCCGCGGAGTGTGACAAGGCGCGGCCGCCGGGTGAAGAGCGCCCGCGCCGTCAGTCTCGAGGTCGCAGCGGCTGACCGCCGGTCCATGCGCTCTGCCGCTGCTTCTGGCGGCGCGCGGCGGCGGCGGCGGCGGCCGGCGCTCGCGTCCCCCGCACCCTTCTCCTCGCGCTTCGCGACGATCCGATGCGTCGGATGGCCCGTGATGGGGGAATACCAGTTGCCTGAAGGGCGCCTCCGCGGCGTCTGGCGGCGTGCATCTGTCCAGCGCTCCACGAATGCCTGATGGGGAGCGCGGGCGGTCACCCCGAACCCGGAGTCGAGATGGAGGTGGATTCGATGAGACGCGGGATCGTCATCCTCGCTTTGATCGGCGCCGTGCTCTTGATTGCGGCCGCTCCGGGCGGCGCGTGGGCCACCGAGTACAAGGTGACGAACAAGTCTGGTCGCACCGTCGGCCGCGTCGTTCCGGGCCCGATTCCAGACCAGGGGGACAGGATCGGCGTCGTGCGTGACCTGACCAAGTTCAGGGGCGCCGTCTATTCACGGCAGGCGAGTTCTGGGCACGTGGGCTGGCCGGTGTCGAACGGCACCTCGTATGTCGCCTGGGTGAAGAAGATCAGCAGCCGGAAGTTCGTCGTCACGAAGGTGCCGGGGGGCTCAGCAAGCGTCCGCGTGACGAAGATCTCGAGCGGACGATGGCTCGCGCAGAAGAAGATCCAGGGTCGATGGGCCACCATCGGCAGGGTCCCGAAGGGCTGCCCGGGTCAGTGGGCGGCAGGGGCTGCGAGGCTCTTGCTCCGGTAGCGGTGACGCCGTGGACGACGCGCTCTGACGTGTAGCGTCGTCGGGCAAGGTGCCTCACAGAACGGAGGTCGCTCAGCTCGTCGTGTGTTGCCTGCACTGGCAACACTTCTCGTGACCCACCCGCTCGACTGGCTGCGGCCCACGCTCACGACCCTGCCTTTCGTCTAGGTGAAGTCATGCGAAACGGCCTGTACTGAAGCCCCGCGCTGCCGGCAATAATACAAGAGTAATTCACACCGCTTAACGCCACGATAACAGCGGGCAATGCTTGTACGCGAGCGTGAGTGGAGTGAGGGGGCACCGCGCTGATGCTTGTAGCGGCGCTCCTGGCACAAGTGGGAGAGGAGAGGACCGATGGCTGAGCTATCTCGACGACAGTTCCTGAAGATCGGTGCTGGGGGGCTCCTGGGCCTGTACGTGGGCTCCCAGCTCGGCGGCTTCACCCAGGTGGCGGAGGCGGCCATCCCGGGAGGCACCCTCGATTCGCCGCGCTTGGCAAGTACGTGACGCCCCTGCTCATCCCGCCGGTGATGCCGAAGGCCGGGACGATCAAGCTGAAGGGCGGCAAGAACGCCGACTACTACGAGATCTCGATGAGGCAGTTCCCGCAGCAGATCCTGCCGGCCGGGCTGCCCGCGACCACGGTCTGGGGCTACGGCGCCGTCAAAGCCGCCGGCGACAAGACGGGCTGCTGCTGCACAACGCGCCGTCGCTGACCATCGAGGCACAGGCCAACCGGCCGGTGCGGGTCAAGTGGATCAACGACCTGAAGGACGCCAACGGCAAGTTCCTGCCGCACCTGCTGCCGGTGGACCCGACGCTGCACTGGGCCAACCCGCCCGGCGGCGACGCTGGACGCGACACCCGGCCGGGCTTCACCGCGACCCCCGGCCCGTACACCGGCCCGGTGCCCATGGTCACCCACGTGCACGGCGCCGTCGGCGTCGGCGACGAGAGCGACGGGTACGCCGAGGCCTGGTACCTGCCGGCCGCCAGGGACATCCCGGCCGGGTTCGCACCGAAGGGCACCTGGTACGACTTCTTCGGGAGCAAGGCGGCCGCCGAGTACGGCGCGCCTGGGGTCCCGGCTTCGCCACCTTCCAGTATCCGAACCTGAACCGCGCCTCGACCATCTGGTACCACGACCACGCGCTCGGCATGACCCGCCTGAACGTCTACGCGGGCCCCGCCGGGTTCTACATCGTCCGCGGCGGCCCAGCCGGCGACGGCGCGGTGAAGGACCACGCTACCGGGATGACCGCCGTGCTGCCGGGCCCGGCGCCCAAGGAGAACGACAGGTTCCCGTCCAACAAGACGTACTACGAGATCCCCATCGCCATCCAGGACCGCTCGTTCAACGCCGACGGGTCGCTCTTCTACCCGGACTCGCGCGCGTTCTTCGACGGCGACGCCGGTCCCTACATCCCTGAGTCCGACATCTCGCCCTTCTGGAACCCCGAGTTCTTCGGCAACGCGATCATGGTGAACGGCAACACGTGGCCGTTCCAGACCGTGCAGAAGCGGCGCTACCGCTTCCGCTTCCTCAACGGCTGCCAGGCACGCTTCCTGATCCTCGACTTCATGCGAACATCCCCGGAGTGAAGGTGTGGCAGATCGGCAACGAGGGCGGGTTCCTGCAGGCGCCGGTCGACCTGACGGCGAGCGACAAAACAGCTGCTGATGGGCCTGGCGGAGCGCGCCGACATGATCGTCGACTTCACCGACGTGCCGGTGGGCAACTACGTGCTCCGCAACGTGGGCCCGGACGCGCCCTTCGGCGGCGGCGATCCCGACGGGACTTCGTTCCTGGCCGATCCGGCCACGACCGGCCAGATCATGCAGTTCAAGGTCGTGCCGGCGGTGGCCGCCGACCCCACGACGCCGCCGCAGTTCCTCCGCCTCCCGGCGATCGCGCCGCTGCCGCCGCGACTGTCGACGCGGCCGCTCGCGCTCCTCGAGATGATGTCGATGGCCGTCCGGATCCGGCCGGAACGGCGGCCATGCTGCGGCCATGCTCGGGGTCGTCGATGGTGCGGCATGCCGATGCACAAGATGTGGGTGGACGCCGTGACCGAGAACCCCGCGGCCGGCGACACCGAGGTCTGGGAGTTCTACAACTTCACCGTCGACGCTCACCCGATGCACGTGCACGAGGTCGTGTTCGAGGTGGTGAACCGCCAGGAGCTGGTCGTCGATGGCGAGGGTGCGGCCGTGCAGCCGTCGCAGTTCGACGGCAACGCCAGGCCGCGGGAGCCATGGGAGAGCGGCTTCAAGGACACGGTGATCGCCTATCCGGGCGAGGTCACCCGCATCCGCGCCCAGTTCAAGAAGAACGGGCAGTTCGTGTGGCACTGCCACATCGTCGAGCACGAGGACAACGAGATGATGCGGCCGTTCCGCATCGGACCGCTGCAGCCGGGCCAGCCAGACGCTGATGCCGGTGCCGTGACAGCGCGAACACGACGAGCACGAAGGCGCCGGCGGCCGCAGGGCCGCCGGCGCCTCTTCGTGCGCCGGGCAGTACGGCGCCTGACGGCCGGGCCCGGTCAGGGCGTATCCGCTCTGCCTTGCATCCGGACGCTGCCTGACGCTCTGAGCTCATCCCAGCGCGCAGGATCAGCCGACTCGTGCGCGCGCGCACGAGCGTCTGCCGGCCGGGTTGCCCTCGTGCGGCCCCGACCGCTAGGCTCGCCCGCGGCCGCCGGGGCGCACGCGATCCCGGCGCGCCGGCTGCGTCCCCGAGGAGGACCGTGTCCCACGACAAGCTGATCATGTTCGACTTCGACGGCGTCATCGCCGACTCGCTCGACGAGCAGTCCACCGCGTTCGAGGACACGATGCGCGCGAACGGTCTGCACGAGCTGGCGAACCGGTCGACCTTCCTCGACTTCACGGAGGCGAACTGGTTCGAGGCGCTGGCCGGGGCGGGCCTCCCCGAGGACGTGGTGTCCGAGGTGGAGGACGCGTTCGGCGCCGTCTCCAGCCCCGACCTCTTTCCGGGCATGGCCGAGGTCGTCGAGCGTCTGGCGGCGGCGCACCCCGTCGTCGTCATCACCTCGAGCCGGACCGCCGACGTCGAGGCCATCCTCCACGAGCACGGCGTGCGCGGCGTGGTCGAGGTCATCGGCGGCGACGTGGAGCCGAGCAAGACGCGCAAGATCCGCTCCGTGCGGCGCCGGTACGGCGAGTCGATCCCGGCGTGGTACGTGTGCGACACGGTCGGCGACGTGCACGAGGCGCGCGAGGCCGGCGCCGGCACGGTCGGCGTGGCCTGGGGCTGGCACGGGGAGGAGCGCCTGGTCGGCGCCGATCCGGACCACATGGCGTGGCGCCCGAGCGACCTGCTCGACCTGTTCTGAGGTCGCTCTGAGTACGAAGGGGGCGGCGGTGTGCTGTCGCACACCGCCGCCCCCTTGAGGCTCACTGCACGCGACGCCGGCTTCGCTGCGTCGCGCCTCCCGCTCAGAGACTCTTGATGTCTCTCGTCAGGCCGTTCAAGACGCCGGTCATGTTGTCGACCGGTCCTGCAGGTCGGCCCGCACGACGCGCGGTCCGCCTTGAGACCGGCGATGGCGCCGGCGAAGTCGCCCTCACCGAGCATCACGTACTCGTCGATGCAGTCGACCACCAGCGGCGGGGTTCCGAGCGCGCCCCAGGTGATGTGCGGGTAGTCGGGGTAGTGGCGGGCCAGGTCCTCTTTGCACACCTCCGGGCTGAAGATGCTGGCGAGCCAGTTGATCCCCACGTACCAGCTGATCATCTGCTGTGCCCGCGCCGCGTTGCCCGTCCTGGCGGCCGTGATGGCCTTGGTCAGGTAGATCCCGTCCGTGGTGCCCTGTTCCTGGGGATAGGCGGTGAAGTCCCAGGCATCGCGGCTCGTGAACGTCGCGTTCACGGTCTTCTCGAGCGCGATGAGCTTCTCGTTCACGGCCTTGACCGTGCTCTTCGGCGTGCCGGCCTTGCGCAGTTCCCACTGCCAGGCCGCCGCGCGGAACTTGGTGGCCGCGCTCTTGAAGCGCGCCGCGGCCGGCTGGCTCACGCCGGCCCGCTCCAGCTGGCCGGGCTTGATGGTGCTCAGCAGCTGGTCGCCGCGGGCGCGCAAGTCGTACGGGAGTACGCCCTGGTCGAGGCCCTGGACGACGCGGTAGTTCCACTTGGCGATGCCGCCCAGGTAGTCGTGGTCGATGCGGGACTTGTTCTCGAGGTCGGTGTGGTAATAGCGGTCCCAGTCGGGGCCTCCCGCGGAGGTCGTCACGTAGGCACGCCGGAGGCGTTCCAGCTCCACTGGTCGGTCCACGTGCTCGGTGTGGGAACGCCCTTGACGCCGTAGGGCAGGACATCGCTCGAGTCCGCGGCGACCGACTCGACGAACGGCAACACGTCCGCGGCGGCGCGCAGGCGGAACTCGGCGCCCTTCTCCGCCATCAGCTCGATGTTGAGCATCATCGCGAGATTGCCGGCCCAGTCGGGATGCTCCTGGGTGATGGCGTACCAGGCGCCGATCGCCCAGTCGTACCAGCAGTCCGTGTAGCCGTACTCCTCGGCGCAGGTGAAGAAGAAGATGACGGTGCGCCGCGGCTGAACGCCGCTCATGGTCATCGCCTTCGCCGTGAGCAGCTCGTTGACGGCGGCACCCGTGTCGTCCAGTCCGGCGCGGAAATGCGCGTCGAGGTGTGAGGCGAGCAGGACGGGCGCGAGGTCGGGGTCGCTGCCGGGCAGCACGCCGACGACGTTGTAGCCCACGCCGCCGTTCTCGGCCATGGTGAACGTGACGTCGCTGGCCATCGTCGCCATCATGTGATCCTTGGCGGCCAGCTCGGCCTTGATGGCGTCGCCGTCCTTCCAGGACACGTACACCATGGGCACCCACCTCAGGTCGTACTCGCCGTCGTTGGCGCCCAGCGCCTCCGGGTAGCTGTACCAGGGGTAGGAGTCCGCGCCGTACGTCATGACGGCCCCGACGGCGCCGCGCAGCGTCGCCTCGGCGCCGACCATGTTGAGCCACCAGTTCTCCAGCGAGCTGTCGAACAGCACGATCTTGCCGTCGACGTCGCCGGCGGCGGCGAACTCCGCCGCCGTGCCGTTGCCGACGTAGACCATCTCGGCGTTGAGCGGTCCGTCGGTGCCGCGAACGCCGGCGAACGACGAGGCGGTGTAGGTCTCCTTGCCGACGGTGACCGTCGCACCCTTGAAGTCCCAGGCGTCCACGGGGACGGCCTCGAGCCGGACGTCCGACAGGCCCATATCCTTGAGCTGATCGCGCACGAAATACGACGCATCGTGCTCGGCCCAGGTGCCCGCCAGGCGGAAGCCGAGCAGCGGGTCCGTGCCGAGGCTCGTGAGGTAGTCCTCGGCATCACGGGTGTAACCGTCGGCGACGAGCTGGTCGACGGCTTCATCGTAGGTCATCGCGCTCGCCAGCGCAGGCGCCAGCAGCGCGACCAGGCAGATGATGAGGATGGACAGGACGATGCGCTTCACGGTTCCCCCTTCGGAACGGTTGCGGCGCGCTTCAGACGCGCCGCCCTGAACGCCGGACGCCGGACCGCGAAGACGGTCGGCGACACGGAGGCTTGTGGACCCAACCTACTGGGGCCGTGCGAGAGGGTCAATCGTCCGAGTACGAAGCGTTGTCTAGGCTGAGAACGGATCCCGGCGCCGGCCCGGGAGGGCTGACCCCCTGCTTCACCGTTTCTTTACATGAATCACGCTGATTCGTAACGATTGTGGTGTATGCTTTCAAACGGGTGAGACGGAGAACGCGAACGGAAGAGCGAGGCAGGCGTCATGGATCCCAGTGAGTTCCACGCTCCGGGTGCCGGCAAGGTCGTGAGCTCCCCGGAGGGCTACGCCGCCTTCGTGCCGGCGCCGCTCCCGCCGCGGATCACCTACACCAGGGACCTCGTGCTCGCGCTCTCTCGCGCCGACGCCGCGCTCGGCGAGCTCTCCGGCGTCGGCGGGGAGCTGCCCGATCCGCAGCTGCTCGACGCCTCGTTCAAGCGCCAGGAGGCGCTGTGTTCCTCGCGCATCGAGGGCGCCCAGGTGAGCCTCTCCGACCTCTACCTCGACCAGGTGGGCGCCGCGCGCCAGAGCGTGTCGCGCGAGCACCTGCGCGAGGTGCGCAGCTGCGTGTCGACGCTGCGCTTCGGGGTCGAGCGCCTGCGCGAGGAGCCTCTCTCGCTCGCGTTCATCAAGGCGTTGCACGAGCGGCTGCTGCGCGGCGAGGTCGGCGGCTCGCGCACGCCCGGCGAGTTCCGTACCTCGCAGAACTGGCTCGGCCTGCCCGGCGCGACGATGGCCACGGCCACCTACGTGCCGGCGCCCGTCGACGAGCTGCCGGCGGCGCTGGCCGCGTTCGAGGAGTTCCTCCAGGAGCGGGACACGCTGCCCGAACTCATCCAGTGCGCCATGCTCCACGCGCAGTTCGAGAGCATCCATCCGTTCGTGGGCGGCAACGGACGCCTCGGGCGGCTGCTCATCATGCTGTTCCTCATCGAGCGGCAGCGCCTCACGCGGCCGCTGCTCTACCTCTCGGTCTTCCTCGAGGGCCATCGCGACGAGTACTACACGCTCCTGCAGCGCGTGCGCACCGACCACGAGTGGGTGCCGTGGCTCACCTTCTTCGCGGTCGGCGTGCAGGAGACGGCGGAGCGCGCGTCGCGCCAGGCACGCGCGCTGATCCGGCACTACGAGCGCGACCGCGAGAAGGTCCGTGGCCACGCCCTGCGGCTTGCCGACGAGCTCTTCCGCACGCCGTGCATGACAGTCCCAGAGGCGCAGCGGCTGCTCGACGTCGCCAACCCCACTGCGCGCAGCGCCGTCCGCGCGCTCGAGGCCAAAGGGCTGCTTGCCGAGTGGGGCGAGAAGCGCTGGCCGCGCGTGTACCTCGCGTCGCACGTCCTGGACGCCGTGCTGCACCCTCTGGAGGACCTGCGCAGCGGTCCGGGCGCGGCCGAACACGGCACGGTGGTCAAGTCGGAGGCCGTGCAGCAGCAGAAGCCGCCGCGCCGCGCCGACCGCCTCATGGCCGAGGCCATGGACACCATCGACGCGGCCCGCGCCAAGGGCGTGCAGCTCCGGCTCACCGGCGGGCTCGCCGTCCGCCGCTACTGCACCGACCTGGACTTCATGGACCGCGAGTACTCGGACATCGACTACGTCGGGCGCTCGGACCAGAGGAAGGAGATCCACGCGCTCTTCGAGGAACTGGGCTACGCCGAGAACCGCTACGTCACCCAGGCCACGGGCGCGGGTCAGCTGCAGTACATCAAGGTCGAGGCGCTGGAGGGCATGAAGGCGGATGCCGAGGCGGCGGCCGCCGGCGGACGCAGCCCCTACGAGCCGCAGCTGGTCGACCACATCGACATCTTCCTCGACGTCATGCGCATGGACCACGACCTCGACGTGCAGGAGCGGCTCGAGATCGACGACTACGCGATCTCGCCGGCCGACGCCTTCATCGCCAAGATGCAGATCGGCAAGATCAACCAGAAGGACGTGCACGACGTGATCGCCCTGGTCAAGGACGTGCCGCTGCGCGACGTCGACGACGACGCCTCCATCGACCTGCTCTACATCGCGCGAGGAGTGCTCCACGGATTGGGGGCTGTTCCAGGACATCACCACCAACCTCGACATCGCGCTGGCGATGGTGGACGACTACGGCCTCACCGAGTCGCAGCAGGACCGCGTGTACGCGCGGCTCGCGGCGATCAAGGAGTCGGTCGAGGACGCCAGCAAGAGCATCCGCTGGCGGCTGCGGGCCACGGTCGGCGACCGCGTCGCGTGGCGCCGCGAGATCGAGGACACGGAGGGGACGCAGGTCATCGCGCCGGAGTGGGACTGGCGCCGCGATCTGGGGTAGGACGTGAGGGGCGCGCCCGGAGACGCGCGCCCCGCGAGCCGATCGACAAGGGGGGCACCACATGGCGGGCATGGTCCCGGAAGACGTGTACGAACTCACCGGGGTCGCGGATCCGCGGCTCTCGCCGGACGGCGCGACGGCGGCCTACGTGGTGGGCACGGTCGACAAGGAGGCCGGCGAGTACCGCGGCGCGATCTGGCTCGCGGCGGTCGACGGGTCGACCCCGCCGCGGCGTTTCACCAGCGGCGAGAAGGCCGACGCCGACCCGCGCTGGTCGCCGGACGGTACGCAGCTGGCGTTCACCTCCAACCGCGCCGACAAGGCCTCGCAGCTGTACGTGATGCCGGTGGCCGGGGGCGAGCCGCGCAAGCTCACGAGCCTCAAGGAGGACGTCGCGCAGGCGGTCTGGGCGCCCGACGGCGCGCGTCTCGTCTTCGTCTCGCGGGTCCGCGACGCGGCCTACGAGGAGGAAGACGACAAGAAGCGCCGGCCGCGCCGGCTGACCCGGCTGCAGTACAAGCTCGACAGCGTCGGCTGGACCGCCGACCGGCCGCAGCATCTCTTCGTCGTGCCGGCCGACGGCTCGAGCGAGCCGGTGCAGCTCACCGACGGCGACTTCGAAGACCACTCGCCATCCTGGTCGCCGGACGGCTCGACCATCGCCTTCGTCTCGGCGCGTCACCCCGACTGGGACCTCGAGATGGTGAACGACGTCTACCTGGTCGCCGCCGCCGGCGGAGAGCCGCGGCGGCTCACGCAGGGCGGCGGCACCATCGGCGGCGTCTCCTGGGCGCCGGACGGCGGCCGCCTTGCGGTCGAGCGCTACACCGGCGTCTTCGACGACCCGAAGCACACGCAGATCGCGCTCGTGGACGCCGCCACCGGCGAGCTGCGCTCGCTCACCACGGCCCTCGACCGCAACTGCGCCACGTATCCGTCACTCCGCGAGCCGCTCTGGGACGGCGGCGACGTCGTGTTCGCCGTCGAGGACCGCGGCTGCACGCACCTGTACCGCGTCGCCGCCGACGGCGACGACGAGCCGCGTCTCGTGGTGGGCGGTGAGCGTGCGGTGACTGGCCTCGACGTGGCCGCCCGCCGCCTCGTGTTCGCGGCCGGCGACCCGACGCACCTGAGTGAGCTCTACGACGGCGGGACGGCCGACGGCGCGAGCGACCCCGCCGCCGCCGGCCGCCGGCTCACCGACGTCGGCGACGCCTTCGCGGCGGGGCGCGAGCTGGCGCCCGCCGAGCGCTTCACGGCCGTCTCTGCCGACGGCAGCGAGGTCGACGCCTGGATCATGCGCCCGGCGAGCTTCGAACCGGGCAAGAAGTACCCGCTGCTGCTCAACATCCACGGCGGGCCTTACGGCCAGTACGGCGAGCACTTCTTCGACGAGTTCCAGGTGTACTGCGGCGCGGGCTACGCGGTCGTCTTCTCCAACCCGCGCGGGTCGTCGGGCTCGACGGAGGAGTGGGCGCGGGCCATCCGAGGCCCGGGCACGGCGGGCCCCGGCTGGGGCTCCGTGGACTACGAGGACTGCATCGCGGTCACCGAGGAGGCCGTGCGCCGTTTCGACTTCGTCGACGGCGACCGGCTGGGCGTGATCGGCGGCTCCTACGGCGGCTACATGACCTCGTGGATCGTCGGCCACACCGACCGCTTCAAGGCGGCGGTCTCCGAGCGCGCCGTGAACAACTTCGACTCGCAGTGGGGCTCCAGCGACTTCGGCTGGGACTTCAAGGGCTACCTGGACGCCTTCCTCTTCGAGGACGTGGACGCGTACCTCAAGGTGTCGCCGAGCACCTACGCGCAGGACATCCACACACCGCTCCTGATCCTGCACTCGGAGGACGACCTCCGCTGCCCGGTGGAGCAGGCGGAGCATCTCTTCGTCACCCTGCGCCTGCTCAAGCGCCCCGTGGAGCTGGTGCGCTTCCCGGCGGAGTCGCACGAGCTCACGCGTTCCGGCAGCCCCGTCCATCGCGTCCAGCGGTTCGAGCTCGTCGTCGAGTGGTTCGACCGCTATCTGAAGGGCTGAGCAGGCGCCCAGCGCCGGGGGACGCCGCTTCCTTTCACTCCCGGTCCGTTTTGTGTTGTGCGCCGCGTGAAATGACCGGGGCGAGGACGGTGCGGCGTTCCGCCGCGCCGGCACCGGACAAGGGGGAGACATCATGGCCGACGACCATCTGCCCGGCATCTACGTGCGCTTCCGCGACGACTACCCGGCCGTCGCCGCCGCGCTCGACGGCCTCGGAGAGGCCGTGGACGGCGCGGGCCCCCTCGATGAGCGCACGGCGCGGCTCGTCAAGCTCGGCCTCGCCGTCGGCGCGGTCGCCGAGGGTTCCGTGAAGTCGAACGCGCGCAAGGCCCTTGCCGCCGGCGCCGCGCCGGCGGACGTACGCCAGGTCGCCATGCTGGCGATCACGACCTGCGGGTTCCCGACCGCGATCGCCGGCATCGGCTGGATCGACGAGGTGCTCACGGCCGGCGCCTGAAGGGGGAGCCTGGCCGCCGCCTGATGCGCGGCGCTCCCGGCCCTCGCCGAGCGCGCTACCAGCCTGTGCGGCCGCCGTCGCGCTCGACCTTCTCCTCGCAGATCCGCGTCATGGCGGCGCGCACCGCGCGCGCCGCCAGCCAGCCCACCACGGTCGCCGGACCGGCGTAGCGCAGCTCCTCACCACGGCCGGTACAGGCGACGACGACCGTGTCGGTCGACGTGCCGCTCGCGGGCTCCCCGTCCGGCGTCCTGACGTCCCACTCGGCGAGCGTCATCGTCTTGGCCTCGGTCGCGGTGATGACCGCGTTCACCATGGCCGCGGAAGTCAGGGCGGCGTCCACGAGCAGGATCACGTTGATGGTGCCCGGGCCGGGCGCCGCGGCGCCGTCCGCCGGGTCCACGCCGCCATCCGCCGGGTCGCTGGCGTCGTCCGCCGGGCCGGCGCCGATGGGCGGCGTGACCCCCGCGGAGGACGTGTTGCTGAGGCCGATCGAGACGACGGCCGCGACGGTCACCTCGCCCTGCGATTCGACGGCGCAGCGCGCGTACTCGGTGTACGCCGCCGTCATCAGGCCGACGAAGCGCTCGCGGATGCCGAGCTCGGCGGCGACGGCGGCGAGGTCCTCTTCCGGCCGCTCGCCGTCGTACTTGTCGTCCACGTGCACGTTCAGGATCTCCCGCAGCGCGTCGCGACCGCCTCCGACCACGGCCGAGCTCAAGACCGCGAGCGGCGCCTCGCTCGAGACGCGCACGGTGCGGGGCCCGATCGTCACGGTGATGCCGGGGAGAGGTCGCTCCGTCACGTCGTTCACGCGGGTTCCTTCACGAGAGGGCTGGGCGCCCGACATCCTAGCTCACGGCGGCCGGCGCCGGATGCTCCGGCCGGCCGCCGTTCGACGGCGGGAATGCCGGCGGATGGTCCCGCCGGCGACTCGGCAGGCACTTTCAGGGTATATTGAGGACTGAAAAGGTCCTCTTTTATTCCGGCGAGGTGAGTCATGAGTCGTGGCGGAGCGCCAGCGTTCGCAGAGCAGTCGGCACTGTCGCTGCTGTTGCACGAACCGCGGTACGAAGTGATCCCGGTGCAGGGGATCGAGCAGAAGGCGGCGATGCTCCCGTACGGCGCGACGATCACCGTCACGGCGTCACCCAAGCAGGGACTGGACCGGACGCTCGATGTCAGCACCGCCCTCGCCGCCCGCGGCTTCAGGGTGGTACCGCATCTCGCGGCCCGGATGGTCACCGGCCGCGGTCATCTCGAGCGGATCGTCCAGCGCCTCGACGGGCGCGACATCCACGAGGTGTTCGTCGTCGGCGGCGACGCCGACCCGCCGGCGGGTCAGTTCGCCGACGCCGGCGACCTGCTGGAGGAGCTGGCCGGCCTTTCGCATCCGTTCGCGCGCATCGGCATCGGCGGCTACCCCGAGGGGCACCCTGTGATCGCCGACGAGCGGCTGCTCGAGGCGCTGCGCCGCAAGCAGCCCTACGCCAGCCACCTGGTGACCCAGCTCTGCTTCGACGCCGACGCGCTGGCCGCGTGGGTCGCCGACATCCGAGAGGCCGGCATCGACCTGCCCGTGATCGTGGGCCTGCCGGGCGTCGTCGAGCGCCGCAAGCTCGCCGAGATCTCCCTCAAGACGGGGGTCGGTGCGTCCCTGAGCTACCTCCGCAAGCACGGCCGCCAGATGATCACGCTGGCTCGCGCCCGTCGGTACGACCCGACGCCACTGGCGCGCGCCGTCGCGGCGCGCGCCGCCGATCCGGCGCTCGGCATCGAAGGCGCGCACCTGTTCACCTTCAACCAGGTGGAGCCAACGCGCGACTGGGTGGCGCGGCTGACCTGAGGGCGGCCGGCCGCCGGGCCGCCTACGGCGCCGGCGGCCCCGCGGCGAGGGCGTCTCGCAGTGGCTCCTCGGAAGACCCGTCCGGGCTTGCGCCGTCGCCCCTCGGCCTCAGCGACGGCGCCGTGCCCAGCACGGAGCCGAGGAGGATGAGCGGCATGCCGACGGCGATCCCGAGCGTGAAGGGCTCGCTCAGGATCGCGACGCCCAGCAGGACGGCGACCAGCGGGTTCACGTACGTGATGACCGTCGAGCGCGCCGGCCCCACCTCGCGGATGAGCGCGAAGAAGACGAGGAAGGCGGCGACGGTGCACACGACCGCGAGCACGACGACAGAGCCGATGGTCGCGCCCGACAGCGACGACGGCATGGTCGCGATGCCCGCTGGCGCGTAGAGCAGGGCGGTCACCACGAGCGACGCGGTGACCACGCCGATCGCCTGGAGGTCGGCGAGCTTGCGGCTGATGATCAGCGGTCCGCTGGCGTAGCAGAGGGCCACGACGCCCATCTCCGCGATGGCCACGGGGTCGCTGCCGCCCAGGTCGAGGCCGACGAGGGCGGCGACGCCGGCGAAGCCGATGAAGAGGCCGGTGAGGCGGCGGGCGTCGAAGTGGTCGGCGGCCCCGGCGGCGCGGTAGATCAACGCGGCCATGAGAGGCACGGTCGCCACGAGCAGGCCCGCCGTGGAGCTGGAGATGCGCTCTTCGGCGTGGGCGAGCAGCAGCCACGGCACGCACAGCTCGATCACGGTGTAGACCAGCACCCAGCGCCACCGCGCGAGCAGCGGGCGGAGTCTGCCGCCGCGGAACGCGAACAGCGCGAGAAGAAGACCCGCCGGAGCGGTGCGCAAGAAGACGAGCGCCGGCGGGGGCAGCTCGCGGACGGCCACGCGGATGAACAGGTAGGGGAGACCCCAGATCACGCAGAGGGCGATGAAGAGCAGCCAGCCTTTGCGCGACACGGGTTCCTTCCTTCGGGGGAGCGCCGTCCATCCTACAGGGGCGCCGGGGCCGCCACGCACCGCCGCTCATGTGGCCGTGGTACGCTGCTGCTCCGTCGCCGCAAGGAAGGGAGTCGCCATGGATGTGTTCGAGGCCATCGAGACGCGCTACAGCGTGCGGGGCTACAAGTCCGACGCCGTCGAGGACGAGAAGCTCGCCAAGGTCCTCGAGGCGGCGCGGCAGGCGCCCACCGCCGCCAACAGACAGCCGTTCCGCATGCTCGTCGTGCGCACCAAGGGCAGGGAAGAGGAGCTGGCGCGAGTGTACGGCCGACCCTGGCTCACGCAGGCGCCGCTGGTCATCGCCTTCGTCGCCTTGCCCGGCGAGGCGTGGCGGCGCATGGACGACAAGCCCTACGACGAGGTGGACGCGACCATCGCCATGGACCACCTCGTCCTCGCGGCGACGGCGCTCGGCCTGGGGACGTGCTGGATCGCCGCGTTCGACCCTGACGCGGCGCGCGAGGTGTTCGGCCTGCCGGACGAGGTCGAGCTGGTCGCCCTGACGCCGCTCGGCTACCCAGACAAGGCGTCGGCGAACACCGAGCGGCGCCCGCTCGACGAGCTCGTGCGCTACGAGCGCTGGTGACCGGCCGCCCGGTCTGCTGGCCGGCCGGCGTCTGAGTCCACCCGGCCTCCGCGGCGCCGACGGCGACTGCCGGCGTCGCGCGCCGGGTACACCCTGAGCGTCGGCGTCGTTCGCCGGCGACCGACCAGGGAGGCGGGCATGGGGTTCGTGGACGAGTCCATCGACGTCGTCGTCGACGCGCCGGTCGCCTACGGGCTCTGGCTCGACTACGAGCGCTACCCCCACTTCATGGGCGCGGTCGAGCGCGTCGACGTCATCGGCTACTGCCGCCTTCGCTGGACCGCACTGGTGTGCGACCACGCCGCGGAGTGGGAGACCGAGGTCGTCGACCGCGTGGAAGACACGAGAGTGCGCTGGGAGGCCACCGACGGGCGCGAGACCGGCGAAGTCACGTTCGAGAAGCTCGATGCGAGCACCACCCGCGTGCACTACCAGCTCGAGTACGACCCCGCCGTCTGGCAGGCCTCCGATCCCGCTGCCGTGCGCGCCTGCCTGCACGCCCGCGTGTGCGACGACCTGCGGGCGTTCAAGGCGCTCGCCGAGTCGCTCGAGGAAGCTGGCGAAGGCTCCGCGTAGGCGGCGCCGGCCGCCGGAGTGACCTCCGCTGCGGGGCCGAGCTCGCCCTCTCAGGCTGAGCCGCGGACCCGGCAGGAACCATCTGGTCCGCGGCGAAGCCATGGCCGGGGTCGCCGGCCATTCCAGTGCTCTTTGGCTCGCTCCGCTGGTCCTTCTCAGCTCACGGCGGCCCCGGTTTCATGAGCGGAGCACGGGAAGGGAGGTGCGCATGCAGGTCGTCCTCGACCTCGATCGCGCCGCCCGGGCGGACGGCGTCACCGAGGCTGCCGGGAGCTGCCCCAGGGCGCCATCCCCATGGACGACGGCTGAGGGTGCGGGTTGAGAGAGCCCCTACCGGCCCTCATAATCGGGGCTTGGCTTCAGACGCCTGACAAGGGAGAGCTCATCCCATGATCGTCTTCGAAGACGTCACCAAAGTCTACGACCCGGACGTGGTCGGCCTCCAGGACTTCACCTGCCACATCGGCAAGGGTGAGTTCGTGTTCCTGGTAGGCGCCTCCGGCTCCGGCAAGTCGACGCTCATCAAGCTCGTGCTCAAGGAACTCGTTCCCGACGCGGGCCGGATCCTCGTGGCCGGCCGCAACCTCGGTACCTTGCGGCACAGCAAGGTGCCGCTGCTGCGGCGCAACATCGGCTGCGTGTTCCAGGACTTCAAGCTGCTGCCCAACAAGACCATCTTCGACAACGTCGCCTACGCGCTCGAGGTGGTCGGCGAGCCGCGGCGGAGCATCCGCCGCAAGGTGCCGGAGATCCTCAGCCTCGTGGGGCTCTCGGACAAGACCAACAGCTACCCGCACGAGATCAGCGGCGGCGAGCAGCAGCGCGTCAGCGTGGCGCGCGCGTTCGTCAACCACCCGCCGCTGCTCCTGGCCGACGAGCCCACGGGCAACATCGACCCCGAGACCGCGGTCGGCATCATGCAGCTGCTGGTGCGCATCAACCGCACGGGCACGACCATCGTCGTCGCCACCCACGACCGCGACATGGTCAACCGCATGCGCCGGCGCGTGCTGCAGCTCGACAACGGCCGCCTGGTGCGCGACGAGCGGCGCGGCGGCTACGACCAGGTCGCCGACGCCGAGGCCGAGGAGGCGTTCACATGAGGCTCGGCTTCTTCCTGAAGGAAGCGTTCGGCTCCATGCGCCGCAACTGGGTCATGGCGATGGCGGCCGTGATCACCGTGTTCATCAGCACGGCCATCCTCGGCTCCGTCCTCGTGACGCGCGACAACCTCAACCAGGGCGCGACGAGCCTCAAGAACCGCGTCATGATCGAGGTCTTCATCAGGGACGACGCCACGGAAGCGGAGAAGACCGCGCTCGAACAGAAGATCCAGGCGATCCCCGAGGTCGACTCCTACAAGTACATCAGCAAGGACGACGCGCTCGAGCGGTTCCGCAAGCGGTTCGGCGAGCGCATCGTCCAGAACCTGCCCATCAACCCGCTGCCGGCGAGCTACGAGATCAAGGTCAAGGACGCCAACCAGGTCGACGCCGTGGCGGCCAAGTTCTTCGACGACCCCGCCGTCGACAACGACCCCGGTACCCACAACGGCGTCAAGTACGCCCGGGAGACGGTGCGCAAGATGCTCGGCACCATCAACCTGATCGGGTACGGCATGTGGGTCGCGACGGCCATCTTCGCGCTCGCGGCGATCCTGCTGATCAGCACCACGGTGCGACTGAGCATCTTCGCCCGCCGGCGCGAGGTCGAGATCATGCGCCTCGTCGGCGCCACCAACTGGTTCATCCGCTGGCCGTTCGTGCTCGAGGGCTTCATCACCGGGCTCATCGGGGCGATCCTCGCCGCCGGCTTCGTCTGGCTCTGCAACTGGGCTCTCGCCAACTGGCTCGAGAGCAGCGACATCAACTTCCTCGATATCAAGGTCTTCAGCATGTGGTGGCAGAACGGCTCCTGGCCGATCGGTCTGCTGCCCACGCTCGCCATCCTCGGCGCCGTGCTCGGCGCCCTGGGCAGCATGGTGGCGCTGCGGCGCTACCTCAAGACGTGAGGCGCCGGGAGCGGCGCCGCTGAGCGGCGGCCGGCGAGGGCGTACAGGAACGCCGTCGCCGGCCGCCGAACTCTATTCCTTGCCATGACCAGCCCGCGCAAGCTCGTCGCCGCCGTCGTCCTCGCGGCCGTCGCCCTGGCTTTCGCCGGGGCGGTCGCGACCGCCGCGCGCGCCGAGACGGCCGCGGAGCTGCAGCAGAAGCTCGAGAACGCGCGCAGCCGGATCGACGCCGCCAAGGACAAGAAGGCGACGCTCAACCAGCAGATCTCCAGCCTCGACGGCAAGCTCGCGGCGATCCAGGACCGGCTGGACGGCCTGGGCGACCAGATCGCCTCCGTCGAGGAAAGGCTCTCCGTCACGCGCGAGAAGCTCGCCCTCCTGCGCAAGGAGCTGCGACTCAAGCGGCTCGAGCTCGAGAAGGCGCAGGCCAAGCTCGAGCTCGAGCAGAAGAACTTCCAGGAGCGCGTCGTCCTCAGCTACAAGAGTGAAGACCTCGACTACGTCGACGTGCTGCTCGCGTCCTCCAGCTTCGAAGACCTCATCAGCCGCGTCAACGTGATCCACGACCTCCTGGGCGGCAACGACGACCTCGTCGGCGACCTCGAGGCCACACGCGACGAGGTGGACGCCGAGAAGCACGCCATCGCCGAGCGCGAGGGCGCCGTCGCCGACGCGGCGACGGTCCTGCAGGTCAAGAGCGACGAGCTCGCCGCCCTGCGCGCCGCCCAGGCGGCGAGCCAGGCGGCCGCACTCGCCGTGCGCCAGCAGAAGACGAGCACGCTCAAGGGCGTCAACAACGACCTCGCCGAGCTCGAACGGCAGGAGAGCCAGCTCCTCGCCGAGAGCCAGGCGCTCTCCGGCGTCGTCGGCGGCAGCGGCAGCTCAGGCGGAGGCTCGGGCAGCCTCGGCTGGCCGGTGAACGGTCCGGTCACGTCCGCCTTCGGCTGGCGCATCCACCCGATCCTCGGCTACAAGAAGTTCCACACCGGCATCGACATCGGGGTGGGCTACGGCGTTCCCATCCGCTCGTCGGCCGCCGGCACCGTCATCTACGCATCGTGGATGGGCGGCTACGGCAACGTGATCATCGTCGACCACGGTGACGGCCTCTCGACGCTGTACGCGCACCAGGCGAGCCTGGCCGTGGGCACCGGCGCCCGCGTCGCGCGCGGCCAGACCGTCGGCTACGTGGGCTCGACGGGGTTCAGCACCGGCCCGCACCTGCATTTCGAGGTGCGGGTCAACGGCAACCCCGTCGACCCCATGGGCTACCTCTGATCAGCCGGTCCAGTTTGCCGCCTCACCCTCGACCGACTACCATCGACGACTGATGCGCGCCCTCCGTACCATCATCGTGGTCCTTCTCGTCTCGCTCGGCTTCCTCGGCGGGTATTTCGCCGGCTGGTACCTGCACGGGGAGAACACCGTGCGCCTCAAGCCGTCGGCGCGGACCTCGGCGAAGGAGGCGGGCAAGCTCCAGCAGCGCGTCATCGAGGAGCTGCAGGGCCGCTACTACAGGCCGGTGAACGTGAACAAGCTCTCCGACGCCGGCGTCAGCGGCATGCTCAAGTCGCTCGACGACCCCTACACCGTGTATCTCACGCCCAAGGAGGTGCGCGACTTCGAGGAGAAGGAGCGCGGCTCCTACTCTGGCATCGGGGCGTCGCTGCAGAAGACCAAGGACGGGCTCGTGATCACGACCGTCTTCGACGGGTCGCCGGCCAAGGCCAAGGGCCTCAGCCCCGGCGACGTGATCGTCACCGTCGACGGCGAGCCCACCAAGGGCGTCGCCATCGACACCAGTATCAGCCGCATCAAGGGCGACGAGGGCAGCACGGTCGTGCTCGGCATCCAGCCCAAGGGCAAGAAGACGACCGAACAGGTCACCGTGGTGCGCAAGACCATCGAGATCCCCGAGACCAGCGAGCGGATCATCAACGACAAGGGCACCAAGGTCGGCTACATCCAGTTGTTCGAGTTCGGCGGCCTCGCCGGCCGCGACGTCCGCGAGAACGTCGACTCGCTGGCCGCGAAGGGCGCCGAGTGGTTCATCCTCGACCTGCGCTACAACGGCGGCGGGCTGCTCACGCAGGCCGTCGACGTCACCGGCGTCTTCCAGACTGGCCTCGTGACCTCCACCGCGGGCCTGCATTCCCCCAAGGAGGAGCTCACGGCGACGGGCCCGGTGGCGACGAAGAAGCCGATGGTCGTCCTCGTCAACGGCTTCTCGGCCAGCGCCTCGGAGATCGTCACCGGCGCGCTGAAGGACAACGAGCGCGCCACCATCATCGGCACCAAGACCTTCGGCAAGGGCCTGGTCCAGAGCATCATCGACCTCGGCAACGGCGCCGCCCTCAAGCTCACCACTGCCGTGTACCTCACCCCGGACGGCACCAACATCAACAAGAAGGGCATCACGCCCGACATCGTCGCCCCGGACAAGCCCAAGACCAAGAAGGACGACGCCCTGCAGCGTGCGCTGCAGTACATCGCCGCCGAAGAGAAGTAGAGCGTGAGCCCCTCGCGGCGCCAGGGCGCTCCGGGCCAAGGGGCGAGCGGGCAGGGGGGCCGCAAAGGCTCCGGCGGCGGCCGCCCACGCGGCGGCGGGCCGCCCGATCCGTCCGAGAGCCGCGATCGCGCCCGGCCGCTCCCGTACCGCGTCGCCCGCTGGGGCAAGTTCTGGTCGCTGGAACCCCTGTTCGCCGACGCCCGCTCGTATCTGGTCGCCAAGGGCGGGACGCCGCCCCGGCTCGACGAGCTGGTGCTCGCCGTGCCGGTGCACGGCGACCGCCGCCGGATCGTCGAGGTCCTGGGCGGCGCCGATGACCTCAAGGCCGTGCTGCGGGCGCTGCTGCACGCGAAAGGCGTGCGCCAGGGCTTCTCCGGCGCCGTGCTGGAGGAGGCGGCCGCGGTGGGCGCGCGCGCCGCGCGCGCGGACCACGGCCGCCGCGACCTCACGTCGCTCCCGACCTTCACCATCGACCCGGACACCGCGCGCGACTTCGACGACGCCATCTCGGTCGCACGCGAGGGCGACGGGTACCGTGCCCACGTGCACATCGCCGACGTCTCGTACTTCGTCGACGACGACGGGGAAATCGAGCGCGAGGCGCGACGCCGCACATCCAGCCTGTATCTGCCGCTGTTCGCCGAGCCGATGCTGCCGGCGGCGCTGAGCAGCGACCTCTGCAGCCTGGTGCCGCGGCAGCCGCGTAAGTGCGTCACCGTCGAGTTCGTCTTCGACGCAGCGGGGCGGCGCACCGGAGTCCAGTTCTGCCGCTCGCTGATCAGCAGCGATCACCGCCTGACCTACGGCTTTGCCGACACGGTGATCGGGCCGGCGGCCGGCGACCCCGTCGCCGCCGGCTCTGAGGCCACGCCCGCTGCGGA
The DNA here is from genome assembly GCA_963808735.1 of uncultured Thermoleophilia bacterium. Classification (GTDB taxonomy): domain Bacteria; phylum Actinomycetota; class Thermoleophilia; order UBA2241; family UBA2241; genus CAIXSE01. The sequence goes on from CAWEHE010000020.1 coordinate 25,286, forward strand.
TCCCAAGGCGGCCGCGGTGGCGCTCGCGGACGCCGAGCCCCCGCGCGACGTGCCGGACGCGACCACGGAGGCCGACGCGGCGCTGCGCGAGCAGCTGCTGCTGGCCGCCGAGCTCGCCGGGGTGCTGCGCCGCCGGCGCCTCGCCCGCGGCACGCTCACCATCGGCTCGTTCGAGCCGGAGTACGCCTTCGACCACGCGGGCGCGCTCAGCGGCGCGGCGGCGCGCCCGGAGACCCCGTCGCACGCGCTCGTCGAGGAGTTCATGCTCGCCGCCAACGAGGCGGTGGCGGAGTACCTGCTGCGCAAGAAGGCGCACACGCTCTACCGCGTGCACGAGCCGCCCGAGCCGGCGAGCGTCCGCCAGCTTCTCGACCAGCTCGAGGAGCTCGGCGTGCCGACGCCGGCGTTCCCGGCCGGCCCGGCCGTGCCGCCGGCGCAGCTCGCCGAGGCGTTCGGACGGCTGAGCCGAACGGTCGCCGAGACGAGCGCCCGCGAGGGCCGCGGTCGGCTCTCCTGGTCGACGCTGATCCTGCGTTCGCTCAAGCAGGCGCGCTATGCGCCGGTCAACCTCGGCCACTTCGGCCTCGCCAGTCCGGCGTACCTGCACTTCACGTCGCCGATCCGCCGGTACCCCGACCTGCTCACCCACCGCAGCCTGCTGTACCACCTGAGTGAGGACGGGGGCGAGCTGGGCGACGCCGAGCTCGCCATCGCGGCCGAGGACTGCTCCACTCGTGAACGCGACTTCTCGCGCATCGAGCTCACCGGCGACGACATCGCGCTCTGCTTCCTGCTCGAGCGGCGCCTGCAGTCCGAGGGCTGGGAGCAGGTGTTCACCGGCGAGATCGTCGGCCTCGTCGGCGGCGGGCTCTTCGTGCGCTTCGGCGGCGTCTTCGAGGGCTTCCTCTCGTCGCGGCGCCTCGGCGGGGAGCGCTTCGAAGTCAGCGAGTTCGAGACGGCGCTCGTCGGCGAGGCGACGGCAACGCGATACCGGCTCGGGGACCCGGTCGACGTCAGAGTGGAGCGCGTCGACCGTCTCACCGGCAAGGTGGATCTCGCGCCGGCGCTTCCGGAGTCCGGCCGGCCGGTGACCGCTCCCGGCCGCCGGCCGGCCCGGCGCACCACGGGCGGCCGCCCGCCCCGCCGCCGCGCTTCCGGCCATCAGCAGCACCGCAAGGGGCGCTGAGCCGGCCGCGGTGCCGCCGCGGGCTTCGCGACCGGCGGCTCGGGGGGCGGGGGGTAGTGCGTTCCGGTCAAGCACGTGCAAACGTACGTCTGGAGGTACCACAGTACGTTGGCGCGTACGCTTGGAGGTACGTGACGGCACTGAAAACGCCCCCAGGGCCGGACGTAGCGCAGGCGCCGGGCTTGCTGTGCCCTCCGGACGCGCCCGTCGCCGCCGATGCGGTACCCTAGGTGCATGCCACGAGAGATCGGGATCAAGCGCGTCTCCGAGAACCGCAAGGCGCGCCACGACTACTTCATCGACGACACCTTCGAGGCCGGCATCGCCCTCGTCGGCACGGAGGTGAAGTCGATCCGCGAGGGTCGCATCAACCTGCGCGACAGCTACGTCGAGGTCAGGGGGTCGGCGCACGCCCCCGAGCTCTTCCTGATCGGCGCCCACATCAGCCCCTACGACCAGGGCAACATCTGGAACCACGATCCTCTGAGGGCGCGCAAGCTGCTCATGCACCGGCACGAGATCGAGCGTCTCGCCGTCAAGGTGCGCGAGAAGGGCTACACGATCGTGCCGACCAAGGTGTACTTCAGGGACGGCCGCGCCAAGATCGAGGTCGGGCTGGGGCGCGGCAAGAAGCTCTACGACAAGCGCCACGACATGGCCGACAAGGACGCCAAGCGGGACATGCAGCGTGCCCTGCGCGGCCGCGGGGAAGACAGGCGGTAGCAGGGCCGGCGCCGCTTCGAGCGCCGGCCGGACGAGCTCTCAGGGGGGAGGCTCCCATGGACACGCTGAGCCAGGAGCAGATCGCGGCGGCGCTGGGCGAGCTCGACGGCTGGGGCCTGGACGGCGAGGCGCTCACGCGCACGTTCCGCTTCGCCGACTTCGTGCACGCCATCGGCTTCGTCGAGCACCTCGCCGAGGTGGCCGAAGAGCAGAAGCACCACCCGGACATCGACATCCGCTACAACAAGGTCACGCTGCGCCTCTCAAGCCACGACGCCGGCGGGATCACGATGCGCGACGTGCAGCTGGCGGAGGCCGTCCAGCACCTCGTGTGACGGCGGGCGCGGCCGCGAGGGGCTCAGCGCGCCCGCCCGGCCCGGGCCGCCGTGCTAGAATGCCCAACCGTGCCCTCGTAGCTCAGGGGATTAGAGCGCGCGCCTCCGGAGCGCGAGGTCGAAGGTTCGAATCCTTCCGGGGGCACCAACGTTGTCAAGACGACAACGTTCTTCCTGCTCGCTGACCGGTTCTGGTTGCCGGTCGCCTACCTGATTGCCAGGGACAGTTTGGTGCTGACCGGCCCCTCAGTCAGGGCAGGCGTGGCTTCTGAGTGATCCGGATCCTCCGAAGGACGGACGCGACCTGGGACTCCAACAGCCGGAATCGGGGCGGCAGGTAGATCCGTCACGAACACCTGCCGACGAATCATCCCGTTTGGGCGACGTCGGCCGGGCCAGAGATGCGTTGAAGGTGCAGCGACCCTCCGCCTCACCATGTGAGACGGGGGGCGGGAGGCGCCATCGGCCTCCCGCCCCCTCCGTTCGGTGTCCGGGACATCCCGGAGGACTGCCGGTCTACTCGACCACAGTCGTGTGCCCGTTCTCGCGACGGTAGGCGGGCTGAAGTTGCGGCCGGAGGGCAGGCACGGGGGCGGCGCCGGGCAGGTGCCTGGTGGGCGCGTGCCCCTCCACGGCCACGTTCGGCAGCCACTCGAGCCAGCGCGGCAGGTACCAGTTCCAGTCGCCGAGCAGTTCCATGCTGGCCGGCACGATGATGGTGCGCACCACGGTGGCGTCGATCAGGATCGCGACCGCGAGGCCGAAGCCCATCTGCTGGAACACGACCAGCTCGCCGGTGGCCATACCGCCGAACACGCAGACCATGATGGCGGCGGCGCCGGTGATGATGCTCCCGGTGCGGCCCAGGCCGTAGCCGACCGCCTCGCGCGTGTCGCCGGTCTGGTCGTAGCGCTCCTTGATGCGGCTGAGCAGGAAGACCTGGTAGTCCATGGAGAGGCCGAAGAGCAGGGCGAAGAGCATGAGCGGTACCCAGGCCTCGATGCTCTCCACCTGCGTGAGGCCCGTAAGGCTGGCGCCGACGCCCTTCTGGAAGACCAGCACCAGCAGGCCGTAGGAGGCACCCACGCTCAGCAGGTTCATGGCGATCGCCTGCGCCGGGATGACGATCGAGCGGAAGGCCACCAGCAGGAGCACGAAGCTCAGCGAGAGGACCAGCAGCAGCACGATCGGCAGCCAGGTGTCGAAGAACTCAAGGTAGTCGACCACGCCGGCCGTGGTGCCCGTCACGTACATCCTGGCGGACGTACCTTCGACGGCCGCCGGCACGATCTCGTTACGCAGCTGCTTGACGAGGGACTGCGTCGCCTCACTGGCGGGATCGCCCGCCAGCATCGTGGTGAGGAGGGTGAGGTCGCCGGTCTTGTTGGCGGTGACCTGCGCGGGAGCGAAGCGCCCGTCGGCCTTCATCGCCGCCTGCAGACGACCGATCGCCTGCTCGACGTCAGGCGAGCTGACCTGGCCGTCGATCACGATCATCAGCGGGTTGGCCTTGCCGAGTGAGAAGTCGCGGCCCAGGATGTCCCAGCCCTGCTTGGCGTATTCACTGGTGGGCAGAAGAGCGGCGCTGCCGGTGGGGTTGCCCTTCTTCATGACGACCACCGGGGCGGCCACCACGAGCAGCGCCACGACCGCCACCGTGAGCCACACCACGGGGCGGCGCATGATGCTGTGGGCGAGGCGCTCCCAGAGGCCACCTGAGCCGTTGGCGCGCTTGAGCGCGACCTTGCCGACGAACGGCAAGCGCAAGGCGTTGATGCGGTCCCCGAGCAGGCCGAGGAGGGCAGGCAGCAGGATCAGCGCCGTGAGCAGCGTGGTGACGACGACGAGCATGACGCCCACGCCCATGCTGATCATGATGTCGAGGGGGATGATGACCATGCCGGACACGGCCAGCACGACGGTCATGCCGCTGAAGAAGATGGCGCGGTTGGCGGTGGCGCCGGTGGCGGCGATGGCGTCGATCTTCGCGAGGCCGCGGCCGCGCTCCTCGCGATACCGGCTGATGACGAACAGCGTGTAGTCGATGCCGACGGCCAGACCCATCATCGTCAGGATGTTCAGCACGAAGGTGTTCACCGGGTAGACCTGACCGATCAGCGCGGTGATCGCCAGGGCCAGGACGATGCTGATGACGCTCATCAGCAGAGGCATGAAGGCCGCGAGCACCGCGCCGAAGACGATGAGGAGCACGATGAGCGCCGCGGGGACGCCGAGGATCTCGCCGCGCCCCAGGTCCTTCTCGGCCAGCTTGGTGAACATCTCGTTGATGCTGGCGTCGCCGGTCTGGGCCACGGTGAACCCCTGACCCTGCGCCGCGACGACCGCCTCGTGGAGCTTGGCCACGTTCTCGAGCGCGTCGTCCATCGTGCCGGCCATGACCACCGGGATCAGGGTCGCGTGCTTGTCCTTCGAGACGGCGGTGGGATCGTTGGTCTGATAGAAGGTCGCCACGCTGGCGACGACGTTCGGCCCGAGGGCCTGGATCTTGGCGGCGACGTCTGTGACGTAGGCCTTGAAGGCCGCGTCGTCGACGGTGTGCGTGGCGGACCGCACGATCACGAAGTCGGTGACCTTCTGCGGCCCGGTCAGGCGTTGCTCGAGCAACTCCTGACCGACCACGCTGTCTGGCTTCGCGGCGCGGAACTTCGACTCCGGGGTGATGCCGCTGCCGAGGAGCGAGCCGACGGCGAGCACGGCCAGGACGACGAGCACCGCCCAGAGGCCGATCGTCCGCCAGGGGTGCAGAGCGCTCGTGCGCGCCAGGCGCTCGGTGAGGCCGCTGCTCCTGCCGGCCCTGGTGCTCCTATTGTCTCTACGCTGCGACATGACCATCCCCCAACCTCGACGTTCTTGACTGGATGTTGCGGCACCAGGCGTTCGCCCAGTGCATGCCGATATCGTCGGCATCCGGCTGCCCGTGGTGCGGATGCAGCGCGCAGGCGCGACCCGCGAGTCGGGGGGGGAGGCGCTTTCTGTCTCCCGCCCCCTTCTCGTTCGGTGTCCGTGATATCCCGGATGACTGCCGGTCTACTCGACCATAGTGGTGTGCCCGTTCTCGCGACGGTAGGCGGGCTGAAGCTGCGGCCGGAGGGCAGGCACTGGGGCGGCGCCGGGCAGGTGCCTGGTGGGCGCGTGCCCCTCCACGCTGATGTTGGGCAGCCACCGAGCCAGCGCGGCAGGTACCAGTTCCAGTCGCCGAGCAGCTCCATGGCGGCCGGCACGATGATGGTGCGCACCACGGTGGCGTCGATGAGGACCGCGACCGCGAGGCCGAAGCCCATCTGCTGGAACACGACCAGCTCGCCGGTGGCCATACCGCCGAACACGCAGACCATGATGGCGGCGGCGCCGGTGATGATGCTCCCGGTGCGGCCCAGGCCGTAGCCGACCGCCTCGCGCGTGTCGCCGGTCTGGTCGTAGCGCTCCTTGATGCGGCTGAGCAGGAAGACCTGGTAGTCCATGGAGAGGCCGAAGAGCAGGGCGAAGAGCATGAGCGGCACCCAGGCCTCGATGCTCTCCACCTGCGTGAGGCCCGTAAGGCTGGCGCCGACGCCCTTCTGGAAGACCAGCACCAGCAGGCCGTAGGAGGCACCCACGCTGAGCAGGTTCATGGCGATCGCCTGCGCCGGGATGACGATCGAGCGGAAGGCCACCAGCAGGAGCACGAAGCTCAGCGAGAGGACCACCAGCAGCACGATCGGCAGCCAGGTGTCGAAGAAGCCGAGGTAGTCGACCACTCCCGCCGTGGTGCCCGTCACGTAGATCTTGGCCGACGTACCTTCGACGGCCGCCGGCACGATGTCGCTGCGCAGATGCTTGACGAGGGACTGCGTCGCCTCGCGGCGGGATCGCCCGCCAGCATCGTGGTGAGGAGGGTCAGGTCGCCGGTCTTGTTGGCGGTGACCTGCGCGGGAGCGAAGCGCCCGTCGGCCTTCATCGCCGCCTGCAGGCGACCGACCGCCTGCTCGACGTCAGGCGAGGTGACCTGGCCGTCGATCACGATCATCAGCGGGTTGGCCTTGCCGAGTGAGAAGTCGCGGTCGAGGATGTCCCAGCCCTGCTTGGCGTATTCACTGGTGGGCAGAAGAGCGGCGCTGGCGGTGGGGTTGCCCTTCTTCATGACGACCACCGGGGCGGCCACCACGAGCAGCGCCACGACCGCCACCGTGAGCCACACCACTGGGCGGCGCATGATGCTGTGGGCGAGGCGTTCCCAGAGGCCGCCTGAGCCGTTGGCACGCTTGAGCGCGAGCTTGCCGACGAACGGCAACCGCAGGGCGTTGATGCGGTCCCCGATCAGGCCGAGGAGGGCAGGCAGCAGGATCAGCGCCGTGAGCAGCGTGGTGATGACGACGAGCATGACGCCGACGCCCATGCCGATCATGATGTCGAGGGGGACGATGACCATGCCGGACACGGCCAGCACGACGGTCATGCCGCTGAAGAAGATGGCGCGGTTGGCGGTGGCGCCGGTGGCGGCGATGGCGTCGATCTTCGCGAGGCCGCGGCCGCGCTCCTCGCGATACCGGCTGATGACGAACAGCGTGTAGTCGATGCCGACGGCCAGACCCATCATGGTCAGGATGTTCAGCACGAAGGTGTTCACTCGGGTAGACCTGGCCGATCAGAGCGGTGATCGCCAGGGCCAGGACGATGCTGATGACGCTCAGCACCAGCGGCATGAACGCGGCGAGCACGGCGCCGAAGACGATGAGCAGCACGATGAGCGCGGCGGGGACGCCGACGATCTTGCCGCGCCCCAGGTCCTTCTCGGCCAGCTTGGTGAACATCTCGTTGATGCTGGCGTCGCCGGTCTGGGCTACGGTGAACCCCTGACCCTGCGCCGCGACGACCGCCTCGTGGAGCTTGTCCACGTTCTTGAGCGCGTCGTCCATCTTGCCGGCCATGACGACCGGGATCAGGGTCGCGTGCTTGTCCTTCGAGACGGCGGTGGCGTTGTTCGTCTGATAGTAGGTCGCCACGTCGGCGACGACGCTCGGCCCGAGGGCCTGGATCTTGGCGGCGACGTCCGTGACGAAGGTTTCGAAGGCCGCCGTCGACGGTGAGCGTGGCTGACCGCACGATCACGAAGTCGGTGACCTTCTGCGGCCCGGTCAGGCGCTGCTCGAGCAGCTCCTGGCCGACTACGCTGTCTGGCTTTGCGGCGCGGAACTTCGAGTCCGGGGTGATGCCGCTGCCGAGGAGCGAGCCGACGGCGAACACGGCCAGGACGACGAGCATCGCCCAGAGGCCGATCGCCCGCCAGGGGTGCAGTGCGCTCGTGCGCGCCAGGCGCGCGGTGAGGCCGCCGCTCCTGCCGGCCCCCGTCTTCCGATTGTCTCTACGCTGCGACATGGCTGTCCCCCGACCTCGATGTCCTTGACTGGATGTTGCGGTACCAGGCGATCGCCCAAGGCATGCCGATGTCGTCAGAATCCGGCTGCCCGGGGTCGCGGATGGAGCGCGCAGGCGTGACCCGCGAG
>CAWEHE010000021.1:0-41784 GCA_963808735.1 uncultured Thermoleophilia bacterium
CGGGGCTGCCGTCGGCGGCGCTGGGGCTCAGGCGCTCTTCTCGCGGACGATGAGCTCGACCTCGCAGCCCAGCACCTGGAGCAGGGACAGCATCTTGTCGACCGACTTGCGGTAGTTGGTCGTGTCGAGCAGCCGGTAGAACTGCGCCGGCGAAGTACCGAGCCGGCGGATGATCTCGCGCTTCGACAGCGGGCTCGCCTCGAGGCGGTCGAGGGCCTCGCAGGTCAGCTTGTAGAGCAGGAGGTCACGCATATACCCCGGCTCCTCGTTGTAGTCGAGTACCTGATCCATGAGGACGCAGCCGCCTGCTCCCGAAGAGAGCTCGTAGGTGAACCCTTCGCCTCCGAGCTCCGGGTCGACGAAGAGCCTCTCGACGGGGTCAGAGGTCGAGGGTGGTGGGTCGGCCTTGCCGTAAGGGAACGGCCACGCTCCGCGCTGGCAAGTGACCTCGAAGACCCGCCTGCGGTTGTTCGCCTTCACGGCCGTGATCTTCACAGAAGGCCCTCCTCCTCGAGTTGACGAATGATTGCCATCAGCTTGGCTCCCGCGGACCCAAACATGGCTCTGCGGCCATCCAGATCCCACTTGAGAACGAGCCGGCCGTCGCGAAGCACGTGCACGTGGCGTGGGGCGTGGTCGCCCACCCACGTGATGAAGACGTAGCCTCCACGACGCACCCTGGTCACAATAGATGTTACCTCCGAAGGTAGCGTTTGGCAAGAACAACAGGCCTTGGACGGAGTGTGTCGCAGAGGCAGAGGCCGCGCGGGGCCTTTGGGCTGTCCGGAGGCTGACAATCGGGTCACCGGCGCGGTCACGATCGAGGGATGAGGGGCGGCCGCCGAGCGGGTGAGCTGGTGGGCCGCACAGGGATCGAACCTGTGACCTTGGGATTAAAAGTCCCCTGCTCTACCAACTGAGCTAGCGGCCCACGGGGCGCGATTGTACCACCGGCCGGCGCCGTTCCTCGGCACGCCATGTAAAGGTCACTTGACATACGCCGAGGACTGCCCTACAGTGATGTCAAGGTCGCTTTACTTGGGAGTCGCGTATGGACAATCGAGTCAAGGAACTGCGCGGTGCGGCGGGCCTTCGGCAGGAGGATCTCGCGCAGCAGGTCGGCGTGAGCCGGCAGACGATCATCTCCATCGAGAGCGGTCGCTACAACCCGTCGCTCGAGCTGGCGTGGAAGCTCTCGCGCAAGCTCGGCACGACCATCGAAGAGCTGTTCTGGTTTCAGGAGGCGGACTGACATGCGTACGGCGAAGACAACGATCCTCATCGCGGCGGTGCTGGCACTGCCCTATCTCCTCATCGGGCTCTTCTCGGACGGTGAGTATGCGGACCGCCTGATCGGCGGCGGGATCTTCCTGCTCGTCGTGTCGGGAGTTGCGGCGGCGGTCATGGCCTGGCGGGGACGCCGCATGGACGAGGCGCAGGACGAGCGCGAGGACTTCATCGTCGGCAGGGCCATGCGCTTCTCGTTCTGCGTGATGGCCGTGGCGGTGCAGGCCTATTGGGCCTGGCAGTTCGCAGCGGAGGGGAACTCCGGAGACACGTCCTTCTGGTTGCTCGTGGCGCTCTGGGGGTCGTTCGGCCTCGGCTATGTGTACAACGAAGTGCGGCATTGACGACGAGAGCGACTCTCACCTTAGACCTGAGGGTGAGGGTTTGCGACTAGTCGATGAGCAGCGGCTGTCGGACTGAACGGGGAACGATGAGCCTCTCGTGAAGCCTGAAGCAGCTTGAGGCAACTTGACGATTGCGTCCTGCCGGAAGGCGGGTAGGATTCCTTCACTCCTCATCGAGACGGTTCGCCGGATCGGGAGGAACGGCCGGGTGAGAGGCCCGGGAGACTTCTCGGAGAGACGGTTCGCCGGATCACCGAGAGGGGGTCAGGTGAAAGCCCTGACAGACTTCTCATCGAGAAGGTTCGCTGGATCGAGAGAGAGGCGTTCGGGTGAGAGGCCCGAAAGAGCCGCCGGTGCCGCAAGGTTCGGCGGCTCTTTTGCGTACGCAGTCGGACGAAGCCCACCTGGTCGTCGCGGGACGGAAACCCTTGACAGGCAGGTTCGACTGACTAGCATTGGCGCCGTGATTGCCCTGTGGTTCTCCCGGCAGCGCGGGAAGCGGTGGGGAGGTGATGGGATGGCGTGATGCAAGGGCCGGCCCGCGGAGACGGGGGGCCAGACTCCCCGCGCCGACCTGTGACGTCCGACTGCACGACTTCTCCCAAGGGGAACCCATGGCCGAAGATCTGGTCTTCGCACGCAAAGCCAGCGGCCTCGTACGCGGCCTCGACATGTGGGACGCGTTCGGCGCCGGCCTCATGACCTGTCAGCCCATCGCCACCCTGTGGCTCATGGTGGGCATCGCTCTCTCGCTCTATCCGACCGGCAACCTCCTCATCTCGATCGCTCTCGGCGCCATCACCGCCGGAATCGGCGCCCCCCTCGTGTGGGGCATCCTCAGCGGTTCGATGCCGCGCGCCGGCGGCGAATACGTTTACAACTCGCGCATCCTGCACCCGGCGATCGCGCTGGGCGCCGTCTTCTGCAACATCGTCGCCATCTTCTATTGGAACTGGTACATCGCCACGTGGCTCGGCGTGCCGGCGCTCCAACTCTTCGCCCAGTACATGGGCTGGTGGAGCTTCGCCGACTGGTGTGCCTCCAACCCGGGCCTCGTCGTCCTCGGCCTGATCGCCGTGGTCGTCGGCTTCGTCTCGGTCGCCTTCGGCATGAAGAGCTACTCGAGGATCCAGAAGATCATGCTCATCCCCGCCATCGGCGGCGTGCTCGTGCTGATCGTCGCGCTCTTCCTCTCGAGCAAGGCCGACTTCATCCGCAACTGGAACGTGGTCGCCGTTCAGTACAAGTCGCTGGGATACGAGCAGTTCATCCAGGCGGCCGGGCCGCTGCCCGACTCCTGGAACTGGCGCGGCACGTTGGGTGCCTTCAGCGGCGTCTACGCCCTGTTCGTCTACAACTACGCGATCGCTTACCTCAGCGGGGAGGTCAAGCGTCCCGACAAGGCCTTGCTCGGCGCCAACGTCATGGCCGTGTGGGTGCCCATCATCCTCGGCTTTTTCACCGCGCTCGGCCTCTACCGGATCATGGCGTTCAACTTCCTGAGCGCCAGCGCGGCGCAGAGCTTCGGCGCCGGCGTGCCCGGCTACACGGCGCCGTACAACCCCGACTACCTGACGCTGACGTGGATCGCCAGCGGAAGGAGCGGCATCGTAGCTTGGGCCATCATCCTCTCGTTCATCGCCGTCATCTGGCTGGAGATCACCATCGCCATCCTCATCGTCGGTCGCGCCTGGCTGGCCTGGGGCCTCGACCGCATGGGCCCCAAGTGGTTCACGGACGTGAGCGCTCAGTACGCGCAGCCGTTCAAGAACATGTTGGTCACGGCGATCATCTTCGCGGTCGGTGTGGTCGTCATGGTGCTCTGGCTCAGCAGCTCCCTGGCCGGGCTTGTCGGCGGCGGTCTGCAGTTCGCCTCGGTGTTCCTGGTGACCGGCATCTCGGCGCTGGTCTTCCCGTACCGCAAGAGCGTGCGCGGCATCTGGGAGGCGTCGCCCTACCACACCTGGAAGATCCTCGGCATCCCGGTGGTGTCCATCGGGGCGGTACTGTACCTCACGTTCATCATCGCGATGCTGTACTACTCGTTCGTCGAGCCCACCACGCGCTTGACCACGGGCAAGAGCATGTTCCTGTTCGTGGGGTCGTGGGTCGCCGGCATTCTCTGGTACTTCTACTGGAAGGCCCGCAGCAAGAAGCAGGGTGTCGACGTCCGCGTGACCTTCGGCGAGCTGCCGCCGGAGTGACGCCGGCCTGCTGCCGGATCGACCTCGGCCGGGCGGGCCTTGGGCCCGCCCGGCCGAGCTTTGACCGATCGCTCGTCCACCCGCCGGCGCGTCCGCGTCGAGCGCGCGCCGGCGCCGATGATGCAGGCACGGGCGCGCCGAGAGGCTCGCCGCACGGATCCGAGGAGGAGACATGAGCCAGGCCCTTCGATCGGCGTTCGAGGAGCGCGTGGTGGCCGCCGTCCGGGAGGGCGAGCAGGAGCTCGTGGGGCTCGTGTCGGACCTCGTCGCCTTCGACACGACGGCGCGCAACGTGGGCGATCCGCCGCGTCAGGAGGCGGAGCTGCAGGAGTACCTCCGGCTCCGCCTCGCAGCGCTCTGCGCCGAGACGGACGTGTGGGAGCCGGAGCCGACCGGCTCCGGCAACCGGGTCGTGCCCGACGGGCTCGATTTCGTGGGGCGGCCGCAGCTCGCCGCGCGGCTGCCCGGCGCGGGCGGCGGTCGCTCTCTCCTCCTCAACGGGCACATCGACGCCGTCTCGGCCGAGCCCTTCAGCCACTGGACGAGCCACCCGCACAAGCCGGAGGTCCGCGACGGCCGACTCTACGGCCGCGGCAGCTGCGACATGAAGGGAGGTATCGCCGGCATGCTGTTCGCGCTCGAGACGGTGACCCGCCTGGGCGCCCGCCTGGCCGGCGACGTCGTCTTCTGCACGGACACCGATGAGGAATCGAGCGGCGCCGGCGCCTACGCGTGCGCCGCCCGCGGCGTGCGCGCCGACGCCGGCCTGTGCGCCGAGCCCACCGGCTTCGACGTCTGGGTCGCCTGCCGCGGCGGCGTGAACCCGACCGTGCGCACCATCGGCCGCACCGGCCACGCGGAGATGCATCACCCGCACTGGCGCGACGGCGGGCCGGTCAACGCCATCGAGAAGATGGAGATCGTCCTCGCGAGCCTGCGTGCGCTGCGCGAGGACTGGAGCCGGCGCCCCGAACACCGGCACCCGTACCTGCATGTGCCGGACGTGCTGCCCACGGTGATCAAGGGCGGCGAGTGGATGGTGACCTACCCCTCCTCCTGCGAGGCCGTCCTCTCGGTGCAGTACATGCCGGGCCGCGTCCGCGGAGACCGGGGAGGCCAGGAAGTCTTCGACGAGGTCGAAGCATTCGTCCGGGCGGCCACGGACGAGGACGACTGGCTGGCCGAGCACCCGCCGGAGTGGGAATGGCCCTGCGACATCGTGCCTGCCGAGGTCCCTGACGACCATCCGATCGTCGCCGCCGCGCTCGCCGCCGCGGACGACGTGGGTCGCTCCGGCACGATCGCCGGCCTCGACTCGTGGCACGACGCCGCCGTCTTCACCCGGGTGGCCGGCACTCCGACGGTCTCGTTCGGGCCCGGCGATCTCGCCCGGGCGCATACGATCGACGAGTGCGTGCCCGTGGGCGACCTCGTCGATCACGCCGCCGCCGTCGCCTTGCTGCTGCTGCGCTGGTGCGGCGTCGCGGAGTAGGGACCCCGCTGCCTCGCAGGCGCCGCGTTCAGGCGCCCCGCGAGGGCCAGTCCTGACGGAGCAGCGCGAACTGCACCTGGTCGTCGCGGGGCGGGAGGCTGCCGTCCGAGGACGGCACGACCCGCCCCACGCGGCTCTTGCCCGCCTCCGGCGGGAGGAAGCCGCGCAGCAGGCACTCGCGGGTGAAGCCGAGCCTGCCGGCCAGCGCCTGCGACGCCTCGTTGCCGGGGTAGGTGAGCAGCTCGAGGCGCTCGACGCCGACCTCGGCGAACGCCCAGTCGGCGACGAGGCGCGCCGCCGCCAGGGCGACGCCCGTGCGGCGCGCCCCTCGCTTCACCCAGTAGCCGATCTCCGCCGCCTGCCGGTCGGCGAAGAGGTCGAGGCTGACGCTGCCGAGGAGCTCGCCGGTCTCGGCGTCGGCGACCGCCAGGCGGGCGCGCTCGCCGAGCAGCAGGCGATGCCTGGACTCGGCGACGAACTCCCGGGCGTCGCCCAGGCTGTACGGGGTCGGCACAAGGTGGATCCAGTGCGCGACGTCGGGGTCGTCGCAGGCCGCCTGGACGGCCGCGGCATCGTCCGGCTCGAAGGGCCGGACGACCACGCGGCCGTCGGTGAGCCGCGGCCAGCCGAGGCCGCGCGGCGTGAGCTCGCCGGCGGCATCCGCGGCTGAGTCGGCCCGCCACGGCCGCGGGTCGTCTGGCATCAGGGCGTGCATCACATCGTCGACGCGCTCGCCGCCGACGACGTCGTTGCCGCGCAGCACTCCCTCGAAGCGATAGCCGCAGGCAGCGATGGTGCGCCGCGAGGCCGCGTTGCGCGTGTCGGCGCGGATCCACAGCCGGCCCAGACCCAGGTCGTCGAAGGCCCAGTCGGTGAGCAGCGCGACGCAGGCCGCGGCGATGCCCTGGCGCCGGCGATCGCGGTGCACGAGGTAGCCGATCTCGCCGCTCTCCTTCTCCTCGTCGATGCGCAGGCCGCACGACCCCATGAGGCTTCCGGTGATCGGGTCCGTCGCGGCGTAGTTGGCCCAGCGGTCCTCGCGCCACTTGCGCGCCGCGTCGCCGACCCACACCTCGCCGTCGGCCAGGGTGAACGGGTGCGGCATGAGCGGCATCCAGCGGCTCACGCTCTCGTCGTCGCACATGGCGGCGACGCCGGCTGCGTCCCTCAGGCGCCAGGGCCGGAGCGCTACGCCGTCGCCGGCGAGCACCGGCAACCTGTGGATCTGTGAGAGGTCTCTCATCGGCGTCTCCGCGAACGGGTGAGGGGCGGGGCGGCCTTGCCGCGCCTCCCCGCCCCTCACCCGAGCTCGCCGCGCTAGTGCAGGAAGTGGCGGCGGCCGGTGAACACCATCGCCGCGTCACGCTTGTCGCACGCCGCCACGGCGGTCTCGTCGCCCTTGGAGCCGCCGGGCTGCATGAACGCCGTCACGCCGTTGTCGATGGCCAGGTCGACGGCGTCGGGGAACGGGAAGAACGCATCCGAGCCGACGACCGCGCCCTCGAGGTCGGTGCGCGCCTTCTCGATCGCGACCTTGGTGCTGTCGACGCGGCTCATCTGGCCGGCGCCGACGCCGAGCGTGGCGAGGTCGCGGGCGATGACGATGGCGTTGCTCTTGACGTGCTTGGCGACCCGGAAGGCGAAGATGAGGTCGCCCCACTCGCGCTCGCTCGGGTGGCGACTCGTGGCCACCGTCATCTCGTCGCGCTCCTCGATGTCGCCGTCCTTGTCCTGGACGAGGATGCCGCCGGTGACGCGCTTGTAGTCGAACTCGCCGGGGTTGGCCTGGCGGCGCTCCTCGTTGCGCAGGATGCGGATGTCGGCCTTGCGCGTGAGGATCTCGAGCGCCTCGTCGTCGTAGGCGGGCGCGAAGAGGACCTCGACGAAGAGGTCGGCGAGGCGCTCGGCGAGCGCCACATCGACCGTGCGGTTGACGGCGATCACGCTGCCGAAGGCGCTCACGGGATCGCAGGCGAACGCCTTGTCGTAGGCGGCCGCCAGGTTCTCGGCGAGCGCGCAGCCGCACGGGTTGTTGTGCTTGATGAGCGTCACGCACGGCAGCGTGAACTCGTCGCAGATGCCCCGCGCCGCGTTGAGGTCGTAGAGGTTGTTGAAACCGAGCTGCTTGCCGTGCAGTTGCGTCACCTGCGAGAGCAGGTGCTGGCGCAGGCCGACCTCGGCGTAGTAGGCGGCGCGCTGGTGCGGGTTCTCGCCGTACTTGAGCTCGAGGACCTTGTGGTAGTCGCGCATCACGTAGTCGGGGAAGTCGCCCTCGGTCTCGCTGAACCAGTTGGCGATGACGAAGTCGTAGTGGGCCGTGCGGTGGAAGGCCTTGGTGGCGAGCTCCCTGAGCGTGTCGTAGCCGAGCTCGCCCGAGTCCTTGAGCTCGCCGAGGACCGCGTCGTAGTCCTCGTGGCTGGTGACCACGGCGACGCCGGCGTGGTTCTTGGCGGCGGCGCGGATCATGCTGGGGCCGCCGATGTCGATGTTCTCGATCACGACCTCGTCCTCGACCCCGCGCCGGCCGGCGACCTCCTCGAAGGGGTAGAGGCTGCAGACGACCATGTCGATCGGCTCGATGCCGTGCTCCTTGATGGTCGCCATGTGCTCGGGCACATCGCGCCGGGCGAGCACTCCCGCCATGAGCTTGGGGTGCATCGTCTTGACGCGGCCGTCGAGCATCTCCGGGAACCCGGTGACCTCTTCGACAAGGGTGACCGGGATGCCGGAGTCCTTGAGCAGCTTGGCCGTGCCGCCGGTGGAGATGACGGTGACGCCCATGTCGGTGAGGCCTTTGGCGAACGACTCGACGCCACTCTTGTCGAACACGGAGATAAGAGCTCGCTGGACCTTCACTGTCACGCTCCTTTGGACGGGCTACCCCGGGGCGGCGCGGTGCTTGACGCGCACGCCGGTCCCCCCTCGGGCCAAGCCTACTAGAAAGGCGGCACGCGGTGAATGGCCCTTTTGGCAGACGTCGGCGCGGAGGTTCGGCTGACGCGGGAGGGTGCGGGCGGAAGGGGGCGGCGGCGCGCCGGGCCGTCAGGCGAGGCGCGCCGCCGCCCCCAGCTGTTCGGCCTCGACCGCGCCGCGCACGCAGCAGCCTTCGGCGTGGTCGTCGACGATGCCGGCCGCCTGCATGAGCGAGTAGGCGGTGGTCGGTCCCACGAAGCGGAAGCCGCGCTCCTTGAGCTCCCTGGCCATGGCGGCGGACTCGGGGCTCGCGGCGACGAAGTCGCTCCGCGAGCGCGGCGCCCGCCGCGTCTCCGGCCGGAAGCGCCAGAGCAACGCCGCCAGCGACCCGTGCTCTTCGATCACGGGCAGGGCGGCGCGGGCGTTGACGATGGCGGCCTCGATCTTGAGCCGGTTGCGCACGATGCCGGCGTCGGCAAGCAGGCGCTCGCGGTCCGCGTCGCCGAACGCCGCGACGGCGGCGACGTCGAAGCCCACGAACGCCGCCCGGAAAGCCGGCCGTTTGCGCAGGATCGTCAGCCACGACAGACCGGACTGGAACGCCTCGAGGGTGAGGCGTTCGAACAGGCCGTCGTCGGTGAGGATGGGCCGCCCCCACTCCTCGTCGTGGTAGGCGATGTACTCCGGCGCGCCGCCGACGGCCCAGAAGCAGCGCGGCCGGCCGTCCGGACCGGCCGCGAGGGCGTCGCCCGGCGTCATGAAGCTAGCTCAGCTTGCCCTTGGCCTTGTCCAGAAGCGCGTTGGCCTCCTTCTGAGCCCTGTCGAGCAGCTCGGCGCCTTCCTTCATCGCCTTCTCGAGCAGGTCCGGACCCTCCTTCTTGGCCCGCTCGATCAGCGCGAGCGCGTCCTTCTTGGCCTTCTCGAGGATCTCGGCCGCGTCAGCCTTGGCCTTGTCGGTCGTGGGCTTGGCCTTGTCGCTGAACTCGCCGGCCTTCACCTTGGCCTTCCCGCTGAGGTCTGAGGCCGTCGCCTTGGCCTTGTCCAGCGCCGGTCCCGACTTCTCTTTGGCGTCCGCGGCCGCCTGCTTCGCCTTGATCGCGGCGTCGTCGGCCATCTTCTTGGCATCGTCCATGAATCCCATAGTCGCTCCCTCCTGACGGGTGCACGAACCGGTTCGCAGTCTCACTCTACCCGCCGGGCCGCGAGTTGCTTCCTCCGGGACGGGTTCACTCGCCCCGCGTCGTGCTCACCACGTCCCCTTCTGGTACTTGTTCGGGAGCACCGCGATCACGATGGCGGCGAAGATGTTGAAGAGGAGGCCGAGGATCGTGAACCAGAAGACGCTGTAGCCCTTGCGCTGCGCCCACAGCCCGCAGAAGACGGCGAACGCGACGTCGACGACGAGCAGGATCAGGCCGTACCACCAGGTGTTCATCGGGGTCCCTTCTCTTGCGGGTCAGATGTCCGCCCGGGCCACGACGTCTCCCGCACCGATCGCCTGCTTCAGGGCCGTCCAGTCGGCCTTCGTCTGCTCGGCGTAGGCCGCGGCGAACGTGCCCATCGCCGCGTCAAAGGCGTCACCGGCGCCGAGGTAGGCGGCGATCGCGATCGCGTCGCCGGAGCGGGCGTGCGCGTGCGCGAGGCACCAGGCGCACGCGCGAGCGTACGCGTCGAACTGCTTCTGTCCGAGCGTCGCGATCTCCACCGAGGCCTTCATGTCGCGCAACTGCCGCCAGTAGTAGTGCCGCCCCTCCGTGAGGGCGTTCCAGCCGAGGAAGACGTCGCTCGCCACCTGCACCAGCCGCTGCCCGTTCACGATACGGGCGCCGTTCTGGCGATACTGGCTGCGCCCGGCGTAGGGCTCGAGCACCGAGCGGCCGGCCTCCTTGAACTGCAGGACCAGCACGTCGTCGTCGCTGTGGCCGACGAACAGGCCGACGAGGCAGCGCGTGCCGACGCTGCCCACGCCGACCACCTTGCGGGCCACGTCCACGAGGTGGAACCGGTCCAGAAGCCGGCGACGCTCCGGCGCGAGGCTGGAGCGGTAGCCGGCATAGGCGCGCAGGATGAGCTCGCGCATCTGGTCGGCGTCGTCCTCGCCGACGAGGTCGCGCAGCGGCGAGACCAGCGGCGGGAGGCTCTTGAAACGGAGCGCCCCGTCGACGCGCTCGGTGAGCTTGCCGGCGACCTGGGCGCTCGTCCGCCGGCGCACCTTGTCGAGCGCCTTCTCGGCGCGGCCGCGGCGTTTGCGCGAGGCCTCCTGCTGCACGAGGTCGGCCACGTCGAGGTGCGCGTACCACGTCTCGAGCGTCGGCTTGCCCGCGAGGTCGCGCATCGCCGTGCGGTAGGCGCGGCGCCGCGCTCGGCCGCCGCCGCCGAAGCCTTGCGGCCGGCGCCGTTCTCCCGGGCGGCGACGGCGACGCTGGCGACGAGACCGCTTGACGTCCCACTCCCACGGCGCCGGCAGCGTCTCGTCGAAGTCGTTGACGTCGAAGACG
Organism: uncultured Thermoleophilia bacterium; assembly: GCA_963808735.1. Lineage (GTDB taxonomy): Bacteria > Actinomycetota > Thermoleophilia > UBA2241 > UBA2241 > CAIXSE01. The sequence goes on from CAWEHE010000021.1 coordinate 10,739, forward strand.
AGGCGCCGCTCCGGCGTCGCGAAGACGCCGAAGTTGGAGATGTGCGCGTCGCCGATGGCCTGCACGCGCAGTCCGGTGACGGGCGACGGCGCCAGGTCGGCGGCCATGACTGCGGCGGCGCCGCGCAGGAAGGCGAACGGCGACGCCGCCATGCGCCCGTAGCGGATGGGGAGCAGGTCCTGCTGCCTGTCGGCGCCCTGCTCCACCAGGATCTCTACCGGGTCCCGGCGATCCGCCCGCGGCTCGTACGCGCCGAGGTCGCGGCGGCCGGCGACGCGACGGGCCTCCTTGCCCTCCTCGATCGATGCGTTGGCATCCATGGTCGCTCCTTCCTCGGGCCTCACGCCGGATCGGGGGCAGGGGTCAGGGTCACCTGCTCCTGACGAGCCTGCTCCTCGCGGACGAGAAGCCGGATGGTCATGTAGGTGATCAGCACGATGGCCAGGCCGAAGACGGCCGTCAGCTGATCCTGGTAGAAGGCGAAGAACTCGTAGATGAACAGCGTCACGAGCACGGCGCGCTCGAACCAGCGATAGGCGGCGAGCCTCGAGCGCCGCCAGCGCACGATCCCGATCACGACGAGGACCCCGGTTGCGAACCCCGACAGCAGCTGGCCCTTCTGCGCGAAGTCCAGCGTCGAGAAGCTGGTGTCGGCCAGGAACGGGTACGCGACGGCGACGAGCGCCAGAGCCACGTACCAGCCGACGACGAGGACGCGGAACCAGCGGGTACCGCTGAGTCTGCTGAGGCGGCCGCTCACGGCGGTCTTCAGGCGCAGATACCGTCGTGAGCCGGCTCTCGGCACTTCGGCCATGCCGCGCACCATCGCGGTCAGCTGCCCTACGATCGGATCGGCCGGATCACAGCGCCCCAGCATCGCGAGGGCGTCTGCGCGCTCCGTCTCGTTCATGTCGCGGATGACCGCTTCCTTGGCGAGCTCGAAGGCGTTCACGAGCGCGGACTCCTGCGAGACGGCGACGTTGCGCGAGATGGCCCGAGCGACGAGCAGCAGCACCACGAAGATCACGTAGATGATCGCGATCGTGGGCTGGAAGAAGTAGTCGTTGTCGGACGTGATGAACTTGCCCAGCTCGTCGATGAAGAGGCCGAAGCCGATGCCTGCGGCGAACGTCGCGAGGACCTTCCAGAGGCGGCCCTCCATGCTCATGAAGAGGACGAGCGCGATGAGCATGCCGAGGCCGCCCCAGAGCAGGTGGGCGAAGTGGATCTTACCGCCGCCGAGCTGCGGCCACCCCGTGGCCGCGAGGACCGAGCGCACGATCAGGATGGTCGCGACGGCCGTGACCAGGAAGAGCTCGAGGTCACGGCCCACGTAGATGCTGCGCACGAAGAACGAGCGTTTGGGGGCGGCGGCCACGACCTGCGGCCTCGCCGCCTCGCCGTCCTGGACTTGAGATGTCGTCGTCACTGAGGCTCCTTTCACAGCAGCCGCGAGAACAGCCGGTAGACGGAGTTGCGGAACTTCGCGGGGGCGCTCAGCGACTGCATCCACTCCAGTGTCACCTCGCGGCAGTCCTCGATGTCGCGCTCGTAGTGCTCCGCGTAGTGCCGCGCGGTGCCCTGGTCGTAGAAGATCGCCACGACCTCGTCGTGCAGGATGAAGCTGCGGATGTCCCAGTTGCAGGTGCCGATCAGCGAGAACTGGTCGTCCAGCGTGACGGTCTTGGCGTGCAGGAACCCTGCCGTGTACTGGTAGACCCTCACCCCGGCGCGGAGCAGTTGCGGGTAGTAGGCGTGCGCCGCGTAGAACGGGATCTTCTTGTCCGGCACGCCGGTCATCATGAAGCGCACGTCGACGCCGGCCTGGGCCGCGGCGCACATCGCCGTGATCAGGGGCTCGTCAGGCACGAAGTACGGCGACTGGATCCAGATGCGCTCGCGGGCATTCGTCAGCGCGATGATGAACACGTCGCGGATGGTCTTGAACTCGGTCGAGACGCTCGAGTGCAGCACCTGCACCGGCGTGCCCTCGCCGGGCTCGTGCTTTCGCGGCTCGGCGAGGTAGCCGGTCACGAGGTTCTCTTTACCTCCGTTGAGCAGCCAGGTGGAGGCGAACAGCATGAGGTAGGGCGCGACGACCGGACCGGTCAGCCGGAACGAGGTGTCGCGCCACACCGCGAACCGCGGCCCGCCGTCGATGTACTCCTGGCCCATGTTCATGCCGCCGCTGTACACGGACTCGCCGTCGATGATCACCATCTTCATGTGGTTGCGGTAGTTGATGTGTGAGAGGTGCTTGAAGCACGGTGCGACCACTGCGCCGGCGCGGGCGAGCTCCTTGAGCTCGTCCTTCTTGTAGGTGATGCAGCTCAGCCAGTCGTAGAGGATGTGCACCTTGACGCCGTCCTTGAGGCGGTCGAGGAGCACCTTGGTGACCTTGGCCGTCAGCTCGTCCTGCTCCCAGATCAGGTACATCAGGTGGATGTACTTCTCTGCGGTCGCCATCTCCTCAAGCAGCGCGGGGAACTTCTGCGAGCCGGCCGTGTAGATGTCCACGGTGTCGGCCGGCAGCGGCACGATGCCGTTCTCGTGGCGGCCTGTGGACTCGACGCGCGCACCCGGCGTGCCCTGCATCTCGCGGATCGCGACCTCAGAGAACTCCCGGTTCGCGGACAGCGTGCGGTGCAGCGAGCGATCGGCGAGGCCTTCCATCTCGCCGAGCACCTGCACGCGCTTCTTGGAGGCGCGCCGGTAGTTCCTGCCGATGAAGAAGTAGGCGATGATGCCGATCACCGGCAGCAGCATGATCACGAACAGCCACGCGAGCACGGTGCTCGGGTCGCGGTCGTCGGTGGCGAGCGCGATCACGACGCCGGCCAGCGCAAGCAGGATCAGGATCTCGAAGGCCCAGCCGGCGATGCTCTGCGGCGTGACGGCTGTGAGCAGGTGCGCAGCCGGCAGGGCCAGGGCCGTCATGCCGCCCTCCGTGCCGCACGCCGTGCTCGCTCGGCTCGCCAGATCGGGTCGATCAGCACCAGGAGCGAGATCACCAGGTAGACGACGACGGCGATGAGCGGCAGCAGGAGCCCGAGAAGGGTCGCCACCGCCTGGATCGCCACAGCCACACGTCGCTGGCGGTCGAACGACTTGAGTTCGGCGTCGGCCGCGTCGTCTGCGGCCACCCCCTCGGTGCGGCTCGCGTAGCCGAACATCACGTTCACCATCAGCGATGCCAGCGTCAGGTTGATGCCGAAGATCACGACGGCGATGTGAGCGGCGCTGTCGTCGAGGTGGTTGGCCAGCAGGCTGGTGGTGAACGGGAGGAACGAGACGAAGAGCAGGAGGACCAGGTTGAGGCCCATCATCACCTGGTCCGCCGCTTTGGTGAACCGCGTCAGGTTGCTATGCGCCATCCAGACGCCGCCGATGAAGGCGAAGCTGACGAAGTACCCGAGGTAGCTGGGCCACTCGGCGGCCAGCTCATGCAGCAGGGCCGCGGGGTCGGTCGGCACGTGCAGTTCCAGGACCAGCAGCGTGATGGCGATCGCGAACACGCCGTCCGAGAACGCCTCGAGGCGCGTGGTCGGCAGGAGGCCGGTGATGCCTCCACTTTGTGATCGGTCGTCAGACACGGCGCTCCTCCTGTCGGGGCGAGCAGTCAGTCAAGTTCCTGAGTGCCGCCGCCGCTCACGGTCAGCACCTGGCCGCTCACCCACGACGACATCGGAGAGACGAGGAACAGCACCGCGTTCGCCATGTCTTCGGGGTCACCGAGGCGGCCGAGGGGCGTGTGCTTCAGCATCTGCGCCTCGATCTCGGGGGTGAGCACCGTCGCCAGGGCGTGGGTGCGGGTGGCGCCCGGGGCGACCGCGTTCACGCGCACGCCCTTCGGCCCGAGGTCGAACGCCATGTTGCGCGTGAGGTGGTTCACGGCGGCCTTGGACGCGGCGTAGGAGGTCATGTGATCGTCCTTGTTCTCGCCCGCCATGGAGCTCACATTGACGATGGCGCCGTGGCCGGCCGCCTCCATGTGCGGCGCGCAGAGCTGCGAGAAGTGGAAGCCGGCGAAGACATTGAGCTCGAACGCCCACTTGAACGTGTCCAGCGGCATGTCGAAGGGCTGCGGGCCGCCGCCCCCGGCGTTGTTGACGAGGATGGTCACGCGGTCGAACGCATCCACTGCGGCCTTGACGACGGCCTTGCGCTGGTCCTCACTGGTGACGTCGCAGGCGAGCGCGGCGGCCCTCCCGCCGGCCGCGCCGATCGCGTCGGCGACCTCCTCCGCGGTGGCCGCGTCAAGGTCGCTGACGAGGACCGACGCGCCGGCCTCGGCCAGGCGCTCGGCGATGGCGCGACCGATGCCGGCGCCGGCGCCGGTGACGATGGCGACCTCGCCGGAGAGGTCGAGCAGGGAGTCGATGGGCATGGGAGTCTCCTCATGATCTGGGCTCACTTGCCGGCGCTCCGGAGGTGGCAAACGAACCGGCAGGTGTTCTCGCCGAAGGACTTGTGGTTCGCCGGCAGCGACGGTTTGCCGCCGATGCGGTGGCAGTACAGGCAGGTGGCGAAGGCGCCCGCCACCGGGTGGGTGACCTTGGGCGCCGGCAGGGACGCTACACCTGCGGCAGGCGGCTGCTGGGTCTGAGCGGGGTTCCCGGCGTGGCAGAAGGAGCAGCGCTGCACGCGGAAGGTCAGGTGGTCCGCCGGCATGCCCAGTCGCAGGGCCGGGTCACCGTGGCAGGTCACGCAGCGGTCCTCCAGGTCGGCCGTCGCGTGCGGCACCGCGGGCGCCGGCAGCGCGTCGTGGCAGGCCGCGCAGCTCGACGTGGGGAAGTTGCGGTGCGTCACCGGCAGCGTGCCCGCCGAGATGGAGTGACAGCGGCCGCAGTCCGCGGTCTCCTGGTCCACCGGGTGCGGGATGCCGACCATGCCGGCCTGGCCGTGACACGAGCGGCAGTCGCCGACGCTGAAGCCGGCGTGCGAGGCTGGGAGCTTGGAGGTCTCGTGGCACTTCACGCAGTCCGCCTTGTCGCCGGTGACCCCGTGCGGGATGGCCGGCGCCGCGGCGGGCGAACCTGCCGTGGTGGGGACCTTGGCCGAGACCGCCCAGGCGAACGCGCAGGCGGCGACGATCAGCACGAGCAGGACCAAGCCGACGACCGCGGAGACTACTCTGTGCGTCATCTCGTCACCTCAGACCATGTCGAAGCGTTCGGTGTGCACGCGGTCGCGCGGGACGCCGATCTGCGGCAGCGCCGTCTCCATCGCGTCCATGAGCGCGTTCGGCCCGCAGACGAAGTACTGGAAGCGCGTGAGGAGGCGCTCCGGCAGGTGCCGCTTGAGGATGTCCGCGCTGATGTAGCCGCGTTCCCCGGTCCAGTCGTCGCCGGGCTTGGAGAGCACGCGCACCACAGTGAGGTTCTCCATGCGCCGGTCCAGCTCGGCGAGCTCCTCCTCGTAGGTGAGGTCGGCCTCGTCGTTGACGCCGTAGAACAGCACAATCGGGCGTACGTCTCCCCGCTCCTCCATCGCCAGGACCATCGCATGCAGCGGCGTGATGCCGACCCCGCCGCCGATGAGCCCGTACCCGGCGCCCTCCTCGCGGTCGATGGTGAACACGCCGTGCGGGCCGTCGACCCACGCCTTGGCGCCGGGCTTCACCCCCGGTACCACCGTGCCCGACCAGTCACCGAGCGCCTTGATGGTGAACGAGACCTCGTCGGGCTGCCCGGCGCCGCCGGCGGAGGAGATGCAGATCGGGTGCTGCGTCATGGCGAAGGGCGTGCGGCCGAAGCCGATCCAGGCGAACTGCCCCGGCTCCGCCGCGAGCCCCTTGTGGCCCCTGGGCTTCACGACGACGGTGCGGGCGTTACCGTGCTCGGACCGGTTCTCGACGACCTCCCACGGCCGTCGCCAGAGCCGCAGCGGCCTGAAGAGCCGGTAGCGGAGGAACAGCGCGACGAACACGATCAGGTACACGGCCCAGAGGACCTGCATGACGGGCATCGCCGCGAAGCGGCCGACCGCCACGATGTGGAGCACGGCCGTGGCGACGAGCGCCATGGCGAGCACCCCGTGCGTGGCCTGCCACAGCTCGTAGGGGCTGCGCAGTCGCTTGCGGAGCAGTGACAGACCCACGACGAGCAGGACGGCGATGAAGGCGACCGTGCCCATCCACACCGGCCACGCCATCCCTCCCCCGGGCCAGAGGATCGCGACGGGGTAGGCGCGCGAGAGGATGAGCAGCACCGGATGCGCCAGCACGAGCAGCAGCGCGGCGATGCCGATCTCGCGGTGGAACTGCAGCAGCGCGTCCTCGCCGAAGGCGCCCGCGGCGCCGTTGCTGCGCGTGACCAGCGCCAGCTCGAACGCCATCAGCGCCAGCCCCAGGTAGCCGAGGGCGTCCGCCAGTGCGACGCCGAAGTCGGCGGCGTCGCTCGAGCTGATGAAGACGGCGCCGACGACGAGCGGCAGGATGACGATGAACGCGTACAGGCCGAGCCAGAAGGCGCCCTTGATGATCAGCCTCATGGAGTCTCCGGCTGGGCGGACGAGGTGGGCCGTGTCAAGGACGCCGTGGCCTGAAGCCCGGTACTCGGAAGTGACACAAGTGCCTCCCGTGTGAGCAGATGACAGTTGACAGTGCCAATGGACAGTGCCACTTGACATCACCTGAAGAGGCCGCGATAGTAGACCGCGAATGCACTACGTGTCAAGTGGAAACTTGGCTCTCGCTTGTGAAAAGGTGAAAGGGGACTGACCGTGGACTCTCCGGACCAGGTCCGGCCTGCCGACAGCACCGGAAACGTTCCGCCGGCGGGGCCGCCCGCCGTCAAGCAGGTCGTCATCACCACCGGCACCATCTGGCGGGCGATCGCGATCGTCCTCATCACCCTGGCCGCGCTCTGGGGGCTCAACCAGATGCGCAGCCTCGTCATGATGCTGGTCATCTCGCTGTTCTTCGCGCTCGCCATGACACCAGGGGTCAACTACCTGCACGCCAAACGGGGCTGGCGCCGCGGCCTGGCCGTCGCGGTGATCTACGTGGTCGGCATCGTGGCCGTCGTCGTGATGCTCGTGCTGATCGTGCCGGCGATCGCCAAGGTCGGAGGGCACATCAGCCAGAACGGAACGCAGTGGATGACCAGTCTGGACGGCTGGACGTCCTCGAAGCTCGGCTTCCACATCGTCGACAAGCAGGCGTACAAGGACGGTACTGTCACCATCGGTGAGTTTCTCAAGCAGTGGGCCGGCAAGCTGATGCCGGCGGCGGGCAAGCTCGTGTCGACCGGTGCGGGCCTGGTCTTCGAGGTCGCCACGATCGGCCTGTTCACCTTCTACCTGACGGCCGACTTCCCGCGGCTGCAGCGGGCCTTCCTCTCGTGGTTCAAGCCCGGCCAGCAGGAGCGCCTGGGCTGGACGGTGGACCAGTCGATCAAGCAGGTCGGCGGCTACCTGTACTCACGCCTGCTGCTGACCGTCATCAACGGCCTCGGGTTCCTGGCCGTGATGGTCGCGGTCGGCGTCCCGACCGGGCTGGCCATCCCGCTCGCCGTGTTCGGCGGGTTCGTCTCCGAGTTCATCCCGAGCGTGGGGACGTACATCGGAGGCGCCGTCCCGGCGGTGCTGACGCTCGCGCTCGCGGGCCCGGTCCCGGCGCTCATCGTCATCGCCTACATCGTGGTCTACCAGCAGATCGAGAACTACTGGCTGAGCCCCAGGATCAGCGCGAAGACGATGGAGCTCAACGGCGGCCTGGCGTTCGGCGCGGCCATCGCCGGCGCCGCTCTGTTCGGCCCCATGGGGGCCTTCATGGCGCTGCCTGTGGCCGCGCTCATCGTGGCGGTCCTGCACAACTACCGCCACGCGTACCCGGTCTTCTATCAGTCTCAGTACGCCGACGCGACGGAGCAGGCGGCGGCGGCGGAGGAGGACAAGGTCTCCGCAGTGGAAACGGAGCCGGACGAACCCGGTGGGACAAGCCGGCAGGTCGAGTAGGATCGTCCCGTATCCGGGACAGGAGGAGAGCCGTGCAGCAGAAGGTCGACTGGGAGGAGCGCAGGGCGGAGCTCGCGGAGGCCGTGTGGCGCACCATCGCGCACCGGGGCCTCGAGAACACCTCGATCCGCAACATCGCCGAGGAGACCCACTGGACGCGCGGCGTACTGCAACGCTATTTCCGCGACAAGGACGAGCTGATGCTGTTCGCGTACGAGCTCGCGAGCGACCACGCCGTCGCGGTCAACGTGAAGGCCATCGGCGATGCGACCGGACTGGAGACGCTGCGTCGTCGCATGCTCATCTACGCCCGGCCGGATGTCGAGCAGCGCCAGGTGACCGAAGTCCTCACGGCGTTCACGGTGCACGCCAGGACGCAGCCCGCACTTGCTGAGGCTATCCATCAGAGGTACGTCGACTGGGTCCGCGTGACGCAGGACATCTTCCGCGACCTGGACGCCCAGGGTGTACTCCGCGAGGGGCTCGACCTCGAGCACACCGCGGTGGAGTACCTGGCCTTCGCCACCGGGCTGGGGCGACTCGACCACCTGGACAACGAGATGTTCGAGAGGATCGATCCCGAGAAGGTGGTCGACGGCTATCTGCGCCGGATCGGCGCGCCGGCCGAGCTGGAGCGGCTGGGCATCCGGCCCTGACGCGGCGGCAGGGATCAGCCCGCGAGGACGCCGTCGAGCGCTCAGCATCCGCGCCGGGCACAAGGCGAACGCGGTGCACGCCTCGCCGCGGCTTTCATCGCTGCCCTCCGGCCAGATTGAATGACACTTGACATTCTCAGGGCGCGCAGCTTAGCTGTGCGCTTGTCCGGGGCAACCCCTGTACTCCGGTGTCACTGGCGACGCCAGATCGCCGGTGTGCGCTCGAGGAGATCGAAGACATGGCCGACCACACCGGCGCGGAAGAAGAGGCGCGGGCGATGGAGATCGCGGGGCGATCGCTCTGGCGGCTCGGCCTCGTGGCCGTCATCGCCGGCCTGCTGACCGGCGCCGTGGGCGCGGCGTTCCGTCTCGTGCTCCGGGCCGCCCTCGACCTGCGGATGCACGTCGCTGACTACGCGCACGGCCTGGGCTGGTGGGGCATCCTGCGGCCCATCGCGGGCGTGGCCGCCGGCGCCGGGCTTGCCCGACTGCTCGTGCGCTGGGCGCCGGAGGCCGCCGGCAGCGGCGTCCAGCGCGTCGAGGCCGTCATGCGCGGCGACATCGGCCCCTCGCCGCTCAAGGTGCTGCCGGTCAAGTTCGTCGGCGGCGCCCTGGCGCTCGGCTCGGGCCTCGTGCTCGGCCGCGAGGGCCCCACGGTGCAGATGGGCGCTACCATCGGCGACGCCCTGGCGGCGCTCTTCCGCCTGCCGGACGCCGGCCTGCGCGACCTGCAGGCGGCCGCGGCCGGCGCCGGGCTCGGCGTCGCCTTCAGCGCGCCGATCGGCGAAGCCATGTTCACCTTGGAGGAGGTCCGCCGGGCCTTCACGACGCGCCTCGCGGTCGCCAGCCTGCTCGCGGCGTCGGCGGCGTGGACCGTCGGCTAGCTGATGCTCGGCGGCTCGCCGGACTTCAGCGTCCGTGCGCTGACCGCGCTGTCGTGGAGCACCATGCCGGCGGTCCTCGTGTTCGGCGCGCTCATGGGAGTGCTCGGCGTGGCCTACAACCGTACCGTGATGCTGTTCCTCGGCCTCAGCGGGCGGATCAAGGCCGTGCCGCCCGAGATCCGGGCGGCGATCGTCGGGCCCTCGGCGGCGGTCTGCTCTGGTTCGAGCCGCGACTCACCGGCGGGGGAGACCCGGTCGCCCAGGCGGCTCTTCGGGCGGCCCTCCCGGTCGGCACGCTCGCCTTCCTTCTCGTGCTCCGCTGGTTCGTGGGGCCGCTGTCCTCTCGGCCGGTATGCCCGGCGGCCTCTTCGCGCCGCTGCTCGTGATCGGCGCGCTCTGCGGCGCGCTCTTCGCCGCCGGGTGGAACCGGCTGGTCCCCGGGGTGCCGATCGACCCGATCGCCCTGTCTGTGGTCGGCATGTCGACGTTCTTCGCGGCGACGGTCCGCGCTCCGTTCACCGGCATCCTGCTGATCGTGGAGATGACGGCCACGCCGTCGCAGCTCGTGCCGATGCTGGCGGCGGCGGGGATGGCGGTGGCCGCCGCCACCCTCGTCCAGGGACCGCCGATCTACGACTCCTTGCGCATCCGGATGATGCAGGACCAGCGGCGAGCGCCGGACGAGGGGCAGGCGCAGGACGAGGCCGCCGCGGATCCGGCCGTGCCGGAGTCCGTGAGGCGCTCACCACACCGCTGAGGCTCGCCTGACCGCCGCCCGCTCAGCCGAGCAGGCGGACACGTCCCCCATCCTCACGACTGACTCGTCGGGCAGCAACTTCTCTTGTGCGAGCAGGTAGCGCAGGCGAACACGCCCTGGGTGAGACCCTGGGTGTCGATCCAGTTGCGCACGCCGGGGTCTGCAGGGGCGATGACGGCGTCGTAGGTGCCGTCGGCGTTCAGGACGAGGTCGCGGTCGGTGAGGTAGCAGTGCAGGCGCGGGTAGTCGAGCGTCGTCCACCAGCGGTCGTAGAAGACGAGGCTGGTGTACTTGGCCTCCGGCAGGCGGCCGTGGAGGAGGAGCGCCTCGTCCTCCTGCAGGTCGACGAAGAAGCCCTCGTAGGTGATGTCCAGGGTCGGGAAGAGGGCGTCACCGTACTTGGGCTGGCCGTAGGTAGTGTCGGGCGGGCCGTGGGCGTTGGTGCCGCCCGCCCGGATCAGCTGCGTGAGCTCGATGGATGAGAGCACCTCGGCCTTGAAGAACGTCGCCGCCTTGACGAGCCGCTCCTCTGCGGGCTGTGGCTTCGCTGCCTCGCCGTCGATGCGCTCGATGGTGTGGTCCCAGCGGGTCCACGGCCGGTAGGAGTACACGCGGACCATGGCGACGTAGTCGTCGTCCTGCAGCGGCAGCCAGTCCGCGGCGCCCTCGGGCCGCTCGCCGCCGATTACGAGCTCGAAGCGCCCGTCCAGGCAGAGCGTGAGGTCGGCGCTGCTCATGTTGGCGCTCGGCGCGTTGAAGCCCTGGACCTGACGGTACAGTTGCACGCCGACGTAATGGGCGCCGGCCAGCGGCCCGCGGATGCGGTATTGGTGCCGCGGGCTCACCGGCGCCGAAAGGTACACGGTGCCGGGGTTGTCGACGCCGTACTTGCGCCAGGGGTGCTGCCACTCGGTCCACGTCGGCGCCGCTGGGTCGTCCTTCTGATACCACATCTCCACGGCGAGGCCGAACGCCGCGAACAAGAAGTCCGCGGCTCGGCTTCGCTCCAGCTCGGGCAGGTCGTCGACCTGCGTGCTCACGACGCCGGCCATCTCCTTCCGTAGCGGTGCGAAGCGGTCGAGAGCGAGCGGCGGCAGTGTCATGCGGGCTACTTGGTCAGTACGTCAAGGTATCCAAGACGGTCGTCCATGACACTTGACATCTAGCGACTACGCGGCAATAGTGCGACGCAAACCGCGTCTTGTCCAGCGCCGCGCCGCCGAGGAGGTGTGATGTGATCCCCTTGCCCCCGCTCGACGCGCTGAGCCTGCTCGACCTCAGCGCACCGGCCCCCTACGGGAACTGGCCGAGCTGGTACTACCTGCAGCTGCCCAACGCCATCTGGTACGGCGTCGTCGTGCTGCTCATCGTGCTGTTCCTATTCCTCCCGTTCCCGTCGCGTGCGGTGGACGCCCGGGGCTACGATGTAGACAAGGAGGGCTGAGATGGGCGTCGAGGACAAGCTGCGCGAGAACGTCGAGCGCGGCGAGGACGAGGTGCGCCGGCTCGAGCGCGAGGCGGCGGACTACGGCATGGACCGGGTCCTGATCGACGACGACCCGGCCAAGTTGCCGCCGGAGCTCCGCCGCACGCTCGACGGCCGTGCCCGCCGCTGGTTCTTGCGCACCTGGCCGCCGCAACAGCTCATGCCCGATGCCGAGCCGGCCTACGTGCGCAGCTGGTTCTACACGATGGGCGTCGCCTCGCTGGCGTGCATCATCACGCTGTTCGTCACCGGCATCCTGCTCGCTCTGGGTGGCCCGGAGTTCTGGCTCACCAACCGCGTCGGCCAGTTCATCGACCAGTTGCACTACTGGGCGGTGGTCCTCCTGTTCCTGTTCATGACCGTGCACTGGATCTCGGTGTTCCTGATGGGCGGGTTCCGCGGCCGCCGGTTCACCTGGATGCTCGGCGTGCTGTCCATGATGGCCTGTGTCGTCACCGCCTTCACGGGCTACGCGTCGCTGCAGGACTACGAGGCCCAGTGGATCACCACGCAGGGCAAAGATGCGATCAACTCGACCGGCATCGGGGGCTTGTTCAACCTGCTGAACACTGGCCAGGTCCTGACGATCCACGTGATCGTCATGCCGTTGGCCGTGCTGCTGTTCATCGCAGTGCACCTGCTGCTCGTGCGCAAGCACGGCATCGCGCCGCCCTACGACGCGCGTGAGGAGCACTTCGCTCCGGCCGATGCTCCCGGCGGCGCCGGGGCGGCGCGATGAGCTGGCGCACCGACAGCCGCAACGCGAAGCGCCGGTGGGTGGGCCCTCGCGAGAAGTACGACCTGATCCGCGAGGGCCTCATCGCCACCGTCGTCATCATCCTGATCGTGGTGGGTCTGGCCGTCGTGTTCGGCTCTCCTCACATGCCCGGGGTGAGCTTCCAGAGCTGGGCGCAGGCCGCGCCGCAGGACTTCGCCCATACCACGCTCACCGAGCTGGCCGGGACCTCCGAGACGGCCACCTACGGCCCGCCCTACAACACCCAGACGGGCCAACTGCAGAGTCTCGGCTTCTTCTCACCGCAGAAGTGGACGCAGGACTGGTTCGGCGTGCTCGTGCCCGTCGACCCGCCGGAAGAGTTCGTGCTGCAGCCGCTGGAGCGTGCCGCCGCGCTTGACCCCGCTATCACGGCGGCGGTCCGGCAGTGGCGCTCCGCCACGCCGGCGCAGCAGCAGGTGTGGGCGACGGAGGCCCTCAAGGCCAAGCCGGACGAGTATCAGCTGAGCGGCTCGAGGGTGCGCATCCCCGTGCCCGGCGACGTCGGGCCGATCGACGCTCTGCTCAGCGCCCAGCTGGCGCTGGCGCAGTCCGGGACGCTGACGTCGCAGAGCATCGACGCGCCCGGCGACACGTACTCCACCGACAACACCAAGTCGCTGCTCTACATGGAGGACGGTGACTACCTGGGCAAGATCGCCAATAAGTACCTGCTCCAGGGCCCGCAGTGGGGCGTCACCAACGAGCTGGGCTCGTGGCCCGGCCAGCCGTGGCTGTGGTTCTATCAGATGTGGTACAACATCCCGCTCTGGAGCGACAACGGCAGCGACATCCTCGCCGTGGTCAGCGTGCTGGTGGTCGTGATCTTCTTCCTGCTGGCGCCGTACATCCCCGGTGTACGCTCGCTGCCGCGCGGGCTGCGCCTGTACCGGCTGATCTGGCGGCCGTACTACCGCGAGTACGGAGCGGCCTCGCGGGCCGACCGATGACCGAGTCGCGTCAGCCGCTCAGCCCGCGCACGGCCGCGATTCACTCGCGGCTGCGCGGAGCCGAACTCCATCGCGGCGTCTGCCCGTACTGCGGGGTCGGCTGCGGGCAGGCGGTGTACGCCAAGGCCGGCGAGATCATCAACATCGAGGGCGACCTCGCCAGCCCCATCAACGAGGGCCGGCAGTGCCCCAAGGGCGCCAACACGTACCAGTTCGTTCGCAACCCCCACCGCCTCACGACGGTGAAGTACCGGGCGCCGCACAGCGACCACTGGGAGGAGAAGCCGCTGGGCTGGGCGCTCGACAGGGCGGCCCAGCTCATCAAGGAGTCCCGCGACGCGGGGTTCAGGGACCGCGACGAGAAGACCGGCATCGCGGTCCACAACGTCGAGAACGTCGCCCTCCTCGGCGGCACCGCCAACGACAACGAGGAGTGCTACCTGCTGCGCAAGCTGTTCACCGGCGGTCTTGGGCTGGTGCCGGTGGAGAACTCGGCGCGGCTCTGCCACAGTTCGACCGTCGCCGCGCTGGTCCCGTCCTTCGGGTTCGGCGCCTCCACCAACCCGGTGCGCGACCTCGAGAACAGCGACTTCATCCTCATCATGGGCTCCAACATCGCGGAGGCGCACCCGGTGGCGTTCCACTGGCCGGTGCAGGCGCAGAAGAAGGGCGCGCTGCTCGTGCACGTGGACCCGCGCTTCACGCGGACGTCCGCCGTGTGCGACGTCCACATCCCCATCCGTCCCGGCACCGACATCGCCTTCTACGGCGGCGTCATCCGCTACATCCTCGAGACCGGGCGCTGGTTCGACGAGTACGTCCGGCGTTTCACCAACGCGGCCACGCTGATCGACCCCGACTTCGACTACGACGAGGCGACCGGCCTCTTCGTCGGCTACGACCCGGCCACCGACTCGTATGCCGGGCAGCCGCACGCCTGGGAGTACCAGATGGAGCCGGGGCCGGACGGGCAGCCGAAGCAGGACCCGACCCTGCAGGACCCGCACTGCGTGTTCCAGATCCTGCGCCGCGTCTACTCCGTCTACACACCGGAGAAGGTCGCCGAGGTCTGCGGTTGCCGGCCGCAGGACGTGGTCAAGGTGGCCGAGCTCCTCTGCCGCAACTCGGGGCGCGAGCGCACGAGCGCCATCTGCCTCGCGCTCGGTGCGACGCAACACGCGGCGGGGGCGCAGATCATCCGCGCCGCCGCCATCGTCCAGCTCCTGCTCGGCAACATCGGCCGCCCGGGCGGCGGCATCGTCGCGCTGCGCGGCCACTCCAACGTGCAGGGCGCCACGGACGTCTCGACCCTGTTCAACACGCTGCCCAACTACCTGCCGGTCCCCCACGCGATGCCGGAGCAGGCGACGCTGGCCGGCTATCTCGCCGGGGGGCACGCCGCCGGCTCGCGCCGCGGCGGCGCGAGCGACGGCCTGTGGAAGCTCGAGACCGAGCGCGGCGCGTGGGCCAGCCTGCCGCAGTTCATGGTGAGCCTGCTCAAGGCGTGGTACGGCGACGCTGCCACGGCCGCCAACGAGTACGGCTACCAATGGCTCCCCAAGCTGGACGAGGACGAGTCGACCGCCTCCTACTTCCTGCGCATGCACAAGGGTGATGTGGAGGGACTGGTCGTGGTCGGCCAGAACCCGGCTGTGACCAACCCCAACGCCAGGCTGGCCCGCGAGGCGCTGCGCAAGCTGCGCTGGATGATCGCGATCGACCTGCTCGAGACCGAGACGGCAGCGGCCTGGTACGCGGACCCCACCGGTCCGCCGCCGACCGACGTCGGCACGGAGGTCATCCTGCTGCCGGCTGCTGCGGTCACCGAGAAGTCCGGCAGCCTCTCCAACACCGACCGCCTGGTGCAGTGGCACGAGAAGGCGATGGACCCGCCCGGCGACGCGCGGTCGGACGCCTGGCTCGTCTACCAGCTCGGCCTGCGGCTCAAGGCGCTGTACGCCGACTCCGAGGAGCCAAAGGACGCGCCGATCAAGGCGCTGACCTGGGAGTACGACCACGACCACGCCGACGTGGACGTCGAGCAGGTGCTGGCCGAGATGAACGGGTATGCCGTCCCCGGCGGCGAGCGGCTCGCCGGACCCGCGGACCTCCGCGACGACGGCTCGACCGCCTGCGGCTGCCGCCTCTACTCGGGCCTCTACCCGCCGGCCGGCAACCTCGCGAAGCGCCTCGAGACCGAGGCCGCCGGCGGCTACCACGCGGACTTCCGCTGGGCGTGGCCGGCCAACTCGCGGGTCCTCTACAACCGCGCCTCCGCCGACGCGGAGGGCCGGCCGTGGTCGGAGCGCAAGAAGCTCGTCTGGTGGGACGCGGACCAGGGCAGATGGACGGGGCTGGACAAGCCCAACTTCGACGCGACCAAAGCGCCGGACTACCAGCCGCCCGCCGGCGCACGCGGCGGGGCGGCGCTGCCAGGCGACGCGCCGTTCGGCGCGCACGTCGACGGCCGCGGCTGGCTGTTTGCGCCCTACGGCCTCAAAGACGGCCCGCTGCCGGTGCACTACGAGCCGCCGGAGTCCGTGTGCCTCAACGCCGTGGTGAGCCACCAGTGGCCGCCGGGGACGTACATCCCTTCTGGCCCGCGGAACCAGGTGGCTCCGCCGGCGGACCCGCAGTACCCGCTGGTGGCCACCACGTACCGGCTCACCGAGCACTACAACGGCGGCTCGACCTCCCGGCAGGACGGCTGGCTGGCCGAACTGCAGCCCGCGGGGTTCGCGGAGATCTCGCCTGAGCTCGCGCAAAGCCGCGGACTGAGCAACGGCGACTGGGCCGTGGTGAGCACGCCGCGGTCCAGCATCGAGATCCGCGTGCTGGTCACGCCGCGGCTGCGGCTGGGGCCGGTGGCCGGGCGCGACGTCGAGGTGGTCGGCCTGGTCTGCAACTTCGGCTACATCG
Organism: uncultured Thermoleophilia bacterium; assembly: GCA_963808735.1. Classification (GTDB taxonomy): domain Bacteria; phylum Actinomycetota; class Thermoleophilia; order UBA2241; family UBA2241; genus CAIXSE01. The sequence goes on from CAWEHE010000021.1 coordinate 27,125, forward strand.
GCGAGGTCGTGGGCTCCGTCGTCAACGACCTGCCGTCGTTCACCATGTCGCCGGACAGCGACATCCACGGCGCCAAGTCGTTCGTGTGCCGGCTGCGCGCCGGCCGGCTGGCGGACTTCCAGCCGCCCCGCCCCGAGGCGTTCGCGCCCGTGCCCGGCGCCGGCGCGCCCGTGCCCGCTACCGACTGGGCGGCGCAGCCCGAGGGGAGGGAACGATGAGCGACGCACAGGAGCTCGTCATCGCCCTCGCCGAGGGCACGGGTCCGAACGAGCCGCGCGGCCCGCTGGCGGCCGTCCGCTACGGGTTCGAAAAGGCCGCGCCGCCGGAGCAGGCCGCGCCGCACGCGTTCTTCACCGACACCTCCATCTGCACCGGCTGCAAGGCCTGCGAGGTGGCGTGCAAGCAGTGGAACCAGCTGCCGGTGGACGACGTGCGCTGGGGGAAGGGCTACGACAACACGCACGAGCTCTCGGCCACCTCGTGGCGGCACGTCAAGTTCGTCGAGCGGTTCCCCGAGAGTCCGGACATACCGGTCGGGCCGCCCGTTGGCGACGTGGAGGCGATCCTCGCCGAGCCCAAGGCCGCCGACTGGCTCATCCAGAGCGACCAGTGCAAGCACTGCGCCGACTCGCCGTGTCACGACGCCTGCCCCACCGGCGCGATCGTCTACACGGAGTACGGCGGCGTCTTCATCCAGTCGGACATCTGCGTCGGCTGCTCGTCCTGCGTCATCGCCTGCCCGTTCGGGGTGATCACGAAGAGCGACATCGACGGCCACGCGCACAAGTGCACCATGTGCTATGACCGCCTGCGCGACGGGCTGCCGCCCGCCTGCGCCCAGGCGTGCACGACCGGCTCCATCGCTTTTGGCAAGCACGACGAGATGCTGCGGCAGGCGCGCGAGCGGCTGGAGCAGGTGCGCGCGCGCTACCCGCAGGCGTCGCTGTACGGAGCTGAGGCGACGCCCGCCTACACCGAGATGCACAACATCTACCTGCTGCTCGACGCGCCGCGCGTGTACGGGCTGCCGGACCAGCCCGTGAGCCCGCGGCTCGTCCATCTGACCGGCGACTACCTGCGCGCGGCCGCGGGTCTGGCCGTTGCGGTCGCCGTTGTCATCGTGGCAATCCTCTTGGGAGGGGGCTGACATGGCCGCCTCCTCTCCCTACGAAGGCCGCCCGCCCACGCACGCCCCGGACTGGGGAGTCGTCACGGGCTGGGACGTCTTCCTCAACAACCTCTCGCTCGGCCTGTTCGTGGTCGCCGCCGTCGGGATGCTCGCGCGGCCCACGTGGTTCGCGCCGGTCGCCGCGGCCGCGTTCGTCGTGGCCTTCCTCGTGATCGGGCTCGACCTGCTCCTGCTGGTGAGCGACCTCGGCGACTCGCTCCGGATGCCGCACATGCTGCGTGTGGCCAAGCGCGAGTCCCCGATGTCGGTGGGCACGTGGGCACTCAGCCTGTATGCCCTCGTCGTCTTCGCGATCGCTGTGCTTTCCGTCTTCGGGCTGCAGGACGCCGCCCGCGTGACCACCGCGGTAGGCCTCGCGCCCGCCGTGTTCGGCCTGCTGTACAAGGGCGTGCTGTTCAGCTCGAGCTCCCAGCCGGGGTGGTGCGACGCGCGCTGGCTGGGGCCGCTGGTCACTGTGTGGTCGGTGCTGCTCGGAGGTGCGGCGCTGATCGTCCTGCTCGTCCTGTGGCGTCAGGGGGGCGGTGAGGCGGCGCAAGCTCTCCGCGCCGCCCTCATCGTCCTGATCGTGCTGACCGGCGTGCTTCTCGTTGCGGTCTGGGCCGGGGTGCGCCCGGTGTACCGGGCCCGTTTTGGCGACGAAGCCCGCACCGCCCTCTGGCTGGTCCTGCTCGGCCTCGGCCTGATCCTGCCTCTGGAACTCGTGCTGCTCGGCGACGTGCTGCAGATCGTCGCCGCGCTGCTGGTCATCTTGACGGCGCCGCTCGCGCGCCTCGCGCTCGTGGCCCTGCCGCACGATCCATCAACCGATATGACGAGAAACGGAGGAGGGCGCTGATGAGGGGCACGAAGCGTTCGTGGAAGAAGATCTTGCTCTGGGTGATCGCCGTCGGGGCAAGCGTGTTCGTGGCGATCCAGTTCATCCCGTACGGCCGCACGAGCCACACCAACCCGCCCGAAGTCAACGCGTTCAAGTGGTCTGACCCGCAGGCCGAGGCGATTGCCAAGCGGTCCTGCTACGACTGCCACAGCAACGAAACCAACTGGTGGTGGGCCACCGACATCGCGCCGTTCTCCTGGCTCGTCCAGAGCGACGTCGACGGCGGCCGCGGCCGGCTCAACTTCTCGGAGTACGACGGGCAGCCGCCAGTGGACGAGTTCCAGCACGCCGTGGACGGCGGCATGCCGCCGATCCAGTTCACGGTCATCCACTGGAACGCCAAGCTGAGCGCCGCCGACAAGCAGACGCTCGTCAAGGGCTACACCGACGGCATCGCGGCCAGCGGCGGCAGTTCGTCCGGTGGGTTCGGCGGCCCGCCCGGCCAGCAGGACGCCTCCTCGCCGGTCCCGTCGCCGACGACCAGCGCCGGCGACGTCATTGTGGCCGTAATCGACCAGGTCTGCAGCCGTTGCCACCCGGCCGACCCGGCGCTGAGCTTCCACGCCGGCGACGCCGCTGAAGCCCAGGCCCTCATCGACACGATGGTCCAGCGCGGCGCCCAGGTCACAACGGAGCAGCGGCAGCTGCTGGTCGACTACTTCACGCGCTGACGGTCGCGTGCCGTAGGGTTTGACGCAAGCGCGGAGGAGCATCAGATGCCACGACACGTCGACTGGGACGAACGGCGGGTCGAGCTGGGTGAGGCCGTGTGGCGGACCATCCAGCGCCACGGCATAGCGCACACCTCCATCCGCAACATCGCCGAGGAGTCCGGGTGGACCCGTGGCGTTCTCCAGCTGTGCTTCCGGGACAAGGACGACCTCATGCTCTTTGCGTTCGAGCTCGCTGCCGAACGTGCGGGGATCCTCAACCGCGCCACCGTCGGAGAGCGTACCGGGCTGGCTGCCGCGCGCGCCCTTCTGCTGTCCTACGCGCGGCCGACGGACGACCAAGTCATGATCAACACGGTGCTCCTGGCGCTGCACACGGCGGCCGTCTCGAGCGAGCGGCTGGCGGAGTCCTACGACACGCTGATGAGCGAGTGGCGGGAGAGGACTGTGAGCGGCTTCGTCGGGATGGCGGAGCGTGGCGAGCTGCGCGGCGGCATGGACCCAAAGGCGGCCGCGCTCGCCTACTTCTCCTTCGCTCTCGGCCTGCGACTGCAGAGCGGCGTCCGGCGCGACATCTTCGCGCAAGACGCGGAGCCGGTCGTGGACCAGTTCGTCGCGTCGCTCGCGCCGGCATGAGCATCCCGTTCGCTCGACGCACGTTCGCTCGTGGGCCGGTCACAGCCTCGATAGGATGTCCGCAAGCGGACCCTTGGGAGGGGCAGGATGCCAAGACGGGTTGACTGGGACGAGCGGCGGACCGAGCTGGGTGAGGCCGTGTGGCGGACCATCGAGCGCCATGGGATCGAACACACGTCGATCCGCAACATCGCCGAGGAGTCGGGCTGGACGCGAGGCGTCCTTCAGCTCTACTTCCGCAACAAGGACGAGATCATGCTCTTCGCGTTCGAGCTTGCGGCCGACCGCAGCCTGGACATCGATAGCCGGGCTCGCGAAGGCGCCACGGGCCTCGACATCCTCCGTCGCCTCATGCTTGCGCGGGCGCGCCCAGATGAAGAGCAGGCACAGATCGTGGTGGTGCTGTACAGCCTGATCATCAGGGGCCAGACCCATCCCGGGCTCGGTGAAGCCGTCCGCCGACGCTGGTCCGGTTGGATCGACATCACCAAGGAGCTGTTCCGAGAACTGGATGCCGAGGGGGCGCTCCGGCCGGGACTCGACCTGGAGCAGGCGCCCATCGAGTATCTCGCCGCGGTCCAGGGGATGAACCAGCTGCAGTTCATCGATCATGCGGTGTTCGCCGGCGAGAACGGCGACGGGGTGGTAGACGAGTACCTTCGCAAGATCGGCTCGCCGGCGGAGCTGAGGCGGCTCGGCATCGAGCCGCCGGAGCCGGCGCTCTGTTGACCCGTGGCCGACGGCTCCCAGGCAGTGCGGTCGTGAGGGAGATGGAAGAGGCGGTCTCGGCCCCGGCCGGAACCGTCGAAGCTCAGGATCAGCAGGGTCAGCAGCGTGATCCAAGTCGCAAGCTGATGGAGCCGAGAAGGCGTGCGGCCGGGGCGGGCGGAGTGCGGCGATGAGTTCCGGCCTGCTCAATCTGTTGCTGATCGCGGCGGTCGCGTTCGCGGTGCCGTTCGTGCTCGGGCTGGTCCCGCGCGTCCGCATCCCGCTGGCCGCGGCCGAGCTGGTCATCGGCCTGGTCGTCGGCCCGTCGGTGCTGGGGTGGATCCACCTCGACCAGCCGGTCCGCCTGATGAGCCTGCTCGGCGTCGCGTTCTTGCTGTTCATCGCGGGGATGGCGCTCGACCTGCACAAGCTGCAGGGCGCGCCACTCGTGCTCGGCTCGCTCGGCTTCATGGTCTCGGTGGGCATCGCCTTCGGGTTCGAGCTTGCCTTCAGGAGCAACGACCTGGTGTCGTCGCCGTTCCTCGTCGCCACCGCCCTTTCGGCGACCGCGCTGGGCATCGTCGCCCCGGTGCTCAAAGACACCGGGTACCTCGACTCGCCCACGGGGCGGTTCACCGTGGCCGGCGGGACGGTGGCGGAGTTCGGCACGATCGTGCTGCTCGGGGTGTTCTTCTCGGAGACGCGCACGACCCCGCTGCGCGAGAGCGCCCTGCTGCTGGTGGTGGCGGCGCTCTCGGTGGGGCTACTGTGGGGCCTTGCGCGCTTCTCGCGCTACGAAACGACGCGGCGCATCTTCCGCCTGCAGGCGGACACCTCGTCACAGGTGAGGGTGCGCCTGGCGGTGCTTATCCTGCTCGGCGCGGCGGTGCTGGCCGCCTCTTTCGGCTTCCAGGCGATCCTCGGCACGTTCATCGCCGGGGCCGTCTTCGCCATCGTCATCCGGGGCTGGGACGACGAGCAGCAGCTGCGCCGCAAGATCGACGCGATGGGCTTCGGCTTCTTCATCCCCGTGTTCTTCGTGGCCAGCGGCATGCGCATCGACCTGAGCTCGCTCGCCGACTGGCGGGCTCTGGTCCGGGTGGCCGTGCTCGTCGTCGTGCTGCTCCTCGTGCGCGGCCTGCCGGCCCTGCTCTACCGGCGGCACCTCGGCACTCGGGAGGTCGCCGCCGCCGGGCTGCTGCAGGCGACCAACATCTCGTTCATCGTGGTGGCGACCGACGTCGGGCAGAAGCTGAACGCGATCGCCCCCGCGGGCGCCACCGCCCTGATCCTCGCCGGCCTCGTCTCGGCCGTCCTGTTCCCGCTGCTCGCCGGGAGGCTGCTCGAGACTCGGGGCAGTGGCAAGCGTGTCTGGCGGACCGCGACCGTCGGCGAAGGGTCCACTGCCGAGCGGGGCTGAGCCGGGCGTCGGCCACGGCTTGCCGTGACCCCGCGGCGTGCGACCCCGTCGCGACCGCCGGGCCACGCTTCGCGGGGCGCGGCCGCCGGTACGCTGCCCGGGCGACACGATTCGTCATGCCACTTGACATTGTCGGGTGACATTATATGCTGTTTGAGTGTGTACGCCCTCGGTCGCTGAGCTGCCGAGCGTCAGGCGAGAATGCACGGACCATGTGGTCAGGTGCTTGGCGATCTCAGGTCGCGACGCGCCACTGATTCCCTACCCACGAGCGGAAAGGATACGAGAGGAATGTCCAAGAAGCCCATCTTCGTGTTCATCGGTCAGTACGACGACCCCGTGCTGGCCAAGGCCGACCTCGACATCGTCCATGAGCTCCACCACACCGGCGTCATCGGCACGTACGACGCGGCCGTCGTCACCAAGGAGGCCGACGGCAAGGTGAAGATCCACAAGCACGAGAAGCCCACCCAGCACGGTGCGTGGACCGGCGCCGTCGTCGGCGCCGTCGTCGGCATCATCTTCCCGCCGTCGATCATCGGCACGGCCGCCGTGGGCGCCGTCGCGGGTGGCCTCATCGGCCACTTCTGGCGCGGGATGTCACGCAAGGACATCCACGAGATGGGCGAGCTGCTCGACACCGGCGAGGCCCTGCTGATCGTGGCCGGCCGGGACAAGCTCAGCGCGGCTCTCGACAAGGCCGGGCTCAAGGCCGCGAAGCGGATCGAGAAGGAGATCGACGTCGAGGCGGACGACGTCGAGGCGGCGTTGGTGGACGCCGAGCAGCAGCTCGGTTGACGCCCAGAGACAGGCGCGGCGGGACGGCTCGACCGGCCCGCCGCGCCTGTTCGCGTCCCAGCAGCCGCGTGCTCATCGCTCGAGGGAAGCGCTCCATGAGCCGTCCTGTTCCCGGTGCTCGCCGGGAGGTCGATCGGTGAGCCGGGCTACGGCCGGAGCTCGCCGCAACCCGCCGCTGAGTGCGACCTTGCCGTGACCTCCGCCTCGCAGGGTGCGCGCCTCACGCGGTTCGACCTCGCCGAGGCGGCCGGCGCCGTCTGAGCCGGCGGCCTCTCGATGGGCGCCGGCGGCATGCTGCGCGGCGGCCCGCTGTGCGAGACGCGTGGCATGGTGCACTCAGCGGTCCGCGCGCTCGACCTGGCCGCCGCAGGGCTCGTCGCCCGCCGGTCGGTGCCGACGAGGCGGCGCGGCTCATAGCGAGGCCGGCATTCCCGGCGTCGGCCTACCACCTCACCGGTACGGGCGATGAAGATTCCCGACCCCCCCGTGCTAGACGGCGTGCCGCACCTGGCTCTCCGCCTTCCGGTCGAGTGGCCGCTGGCCGGCCAGGCTCAAGGGGCGGTGAGCCCGGCGCCCCGGTCTTGGCGGCGACCAGCGGGCGCAGCCTGTCCGGCATCGCGCCGCCGCCGCTGCCGAAGCGGTCGAGGACCGTCTCGAGCAGCGGCAGGAAGCGGTGCACCTGGCCGCTGCGGATCGCCCAGTCCCACATCGGCTCGAGCTTCTTCCAGCCGCTCGTGTAGGCGAGGTGGCGCGCGTGCTCGCGCAGGTCGCCGTGGGCGAAGGCGGCGCGCCAGATGCTGCTCCAGCGGTAGAAGTCGCGGTACGCGCCCCAGTAGCCCGACTCGAGCTGCGCCGCCGTCATCCCGGCCGGCGTGAAGACGGCGTGGCGGGTATCGTAGCAGGTCCCAGTCGCGGCTCGTGACGCGGCCCTCGTGCCGCGAGCCGCCGCTCCAGCCGGGTGCCCGGGATACGGCGTCATGATGTGGAACGTCGCCGTCTCGACGCCCCGGCTGACCGCCCACTCGACCGTGCGCGCGAACACGGACGGGTCGTCGTGGTCCATGCCGAAGACGAAGGCGCCGTTGACCATCACGCCGAGGTCGTGGAGGCGGCGGACGGCGGCGTCGTAGGGCGGCGCGCCGGAGGCCGCCGGCCTGATCGGCCAGGTTCTGCGTCTTGCCGGCGCCGAGCAGGTTGGCCTCGCTCAGCGTCTCGAAGCCGACGAAGAGGCTGCGCAGCCCGCTCTCCACCGCCTTCTCGAGCAGGCCGGGGCGAAGGACGGCCTCGACCGTCCCGGCCGCCTGCCACAGGCGGCCCATCCCTCTGAGGCCGTCGAAGAGCGCTTCGGCGAACGGCGGGCTGCCGAAGAGGTTGTCGTCGAGGAAGTAGAGGTGACGGCCGGGCAGGCGGTCGATCTCGGCCAGCGCATCGTCGACCGCCTGCACGTAGAACGACTTGCCGCCGCGGAAGAACGCCTCCTTGTAGCAGAAGTCGCAGAGGTGCGGGCAGCCGCGGCTGACGACCAGCGAGTTCGGTACCAGGTAGCGCTCGCGCTTGATGAGGTCGCGGCGCGCCGGCGGCAGGCCGGCGAGCGTGCGTTCGGTGGAGCGGTACAGGGGCTTGGGGCGGCCGGCGCGGAAGTCGCGCAGGAACGCCGGCCAGGTGTCCTCGCCCGGGCCGCAGAAGACGCTGTCGGCGTGCCGGGCGGCCTCCTCCGGCAGGCTCGTCGGGTGCAGGCCGCCGAGGCAGACGTAGGTGCCCTTGGCGCGGTAGTGGTCGGCGTAGCGGTAGGCGCGCCCGGCCGAGGTGATGTAGGCCTCGATGACGACGAGGTCCGGCTCGTCGTCGAGGCGCAGCGGTCTCGACGTGCTCGTCCTGCAGGTCGACCTCGTCGTCCGGGTCCAGGTAGCCGGCCAGGGTGGCGAGGCCGAGCGGCGGGAACAGCGAGTACTTGATCGAGCGCCAGTAGCGGCTGTCCGCGGCCGTCTTGGCCGGGCTGATCATCTTGACGCGCAGCGGTCGTCCGGCCGGCGGGCGTCGCAGCGGGACCCTGCGGGCCTGCGCCTCCGTCAACTCCGGTTGCGCCGCGCTCACGGTCTCACCCCCGGCTGGGCGGCGAAGTGGGCGAGCAGCACGTCGAGCCCGGTCTCGAACTCGCCCGGCCGGTCCCACACGGCGAGCCGCATGCCGACCTGCATCATGCTGGGGTAGTCGGCCCAGTGGCCGACGAGCTGGGCGACGATCTCGGTGGTCTGTACCTCGTCGCCCAGCATGCGCGCGTAGCCCAGGCCCAGGGTGTACGCGCCGAGCACGTGGTACACGGTCGCGGCGCGGTCCTCGGTGAAGCCGGCGCCGAGCAGCGTGCCCATCAGCTCCTCCATCCAGCTGCGGCCGCTGGGCGTGCGCACCACGGCCGCCGAGATCAGCGGCAGGGCGCGCGGGTGCGCCTCGGTGAGAGCGTGCAGACCCATGAAGAGCTGGCGCACGCGGCTCCGCCAGCGGGGGTCCGGCGGCGAGGCTCCGAGCGCCGCCGCGGCGATCGACTCGCTCACGGCGTCGAGGATCGCCTGCTTGCTCGCGAAGTGGTGATAGAGGCTCATCGGCTTGACGCCGGCCTCGGTGGCCAGCCGGCGCATGTTGAGGGCCTCGAGGCCGTCCTCGTCGATGATCCCGAGGGCGAGGGCGACGATCCGCGGCCGCGTCAGGGCGGCGCGCCTGGGCGTGGTGTCTTCGGCGACGGGCATGGCGGCCTCCTGTGGGGTGCCGGAACCGTACTGCGTAAGGCTTACAAAGTACGGTACGGGTGCCGGGCGGGGGACGTCAACGTACGTGTGTACGGTTCGGTCAGGGAGAGAGGCGCTCGAACTCGGCGGGCGTCAGTCCCGCCTGGCGCACGATGCTGCGGAGCGTCCCGACCGCGACTCGCGATGCCGAGCCGGCTTCGCTCCCTGTCGGTACGAGAGAGGGCTAAGCGGCATCGATGTCGACGCGGACCTTGCTCACCGTGGGAGCAGTGGTGGCCTGCGGCGACTGGACGTACAGCTCCAGTGCTTCCTGGAGGTTTGCCAACGCCTCTTCTTCGGAGGAGCCCTGGCTCGCGACGTCGACGTCGAGACACTGGGCGACGAACAGGTCGCCTTCGCGCTGGACGACGGCGCTGAACTCACGGGTCATGGTCGGACATCCTCCGCTGGTCAGAGTGCCTCTCGATGGTAGGCAAGCGATGAGGCCGGTGCAAGGGTGACGACAGACGGTGGCGGAGGCGGTGACGGCGGAGGAGGCAGGGCGGGGGACCGTCGTGCGGACTGGTCTTTGATGCTGTATACGACATCAAAGACCAGTCGCCGCACCCCTTGGCCCGCCTGGGCGGACCGCGGTGGGCGTGGCTACCAGCTGGGCGTCGCGCGCGCGGCCCAGCGGCCGTCCGCGCGCGTCACCTCCACCGGCACGCCGAAGCAGGCGCTGAGCGGCCCGGCGGCGAGGACGGCGGGCGCGGCGCCGCAGGCGACCGCGCGCCCGCCGCGGAGCAGCAGCGCGTGCGTGATCGTCGGCGGCAGCTCCTCGAGGTGGTGCGTCACGAGGACGACGGCCGGGGCCGGCTGCTCGCCGGCGAGCCTGGCGAGCGCCGCGAGCAGCGCCTCCCGGCCGGGCAGGTCCAGCCCGTCGGCCGGCTCGTCGAGCAGCAGCAGCGGCGGGCGGCGCATGAGGGCTCGCGCGATGAGGATGCGCCGCCGCTCTCCCTGCGAGCACGAGGCGAAGGCGTGCGCGCCGACGGCGGCGCAGCCGACCTGCGCGAGCAGCTGCGCCGCGCGCTGCCGCGCCGCGTCGTCGACGCGCTCCTGCAGGACCTGGATGGTCCCGGTCGCGCCGGTGAGTACGACCTCGAAGCGCGGTCCGCCGCGGCGAGAACGCCTCCTCGGTCTTCACGTCCACGTGGCCGATGCGCTCGCGCAGGCGGCGCAGGTCGACGCGGCCGACGGTCTCTCCGAGGATGACGACCTCGCCGCGGCTGGGGTGCCGCATGCCCGCGGCGACGTCGAGCAGCGTCGACTTGCCGGCGCCGTTCGGCCCCAGCACGGCCCACTGCTCGCCGGGTCCGACCGACCACGAGACGTCGCTGAGGATGGGGTGGCGCTGACGCGAACGCTCGTCCCACTCCCAGACGGTGACGCCGGCGAGGCGCAGGGCCGGGGTGTGAACGGCGGCGGAGTCGGGCACGGCCGGGGAGGGCGTGGCGGTCGGCATGCGCGCGGCCCGGATCAGCCGAGGCGCGCGGCCTGCTCGCCGCGGACGCTCCGCCGCGCGGCGGCGGAGGCCTCGGCGAGTGCCTCGCGCGCCTCCGCGACGACGCCCACGGTCGCGCGCGCCCTGCCGCGCGGGCGCTCGTCCTTCTTGGGCTGCGGCCAGGCGCGGACGGCGGCCTCGACTGCGTCCCGGCCGCCGGCCGCGAACGCCCGCGCCAGCTGCGCCTGCACCTCGGCGTCCGGGCTCGCGGCGGCGAACTCGGCCGCCGCGATGGCGTAGCCGTTGCCGTTGAAGCTGAGGGAGACGCCGCCCCAGGCCTTGACGGCCTCGAGCGGCGGCGCGTCCGTGATCGAGTCGCCGACGTACATGACGCCGCTGCCGGCGACGCCCTCGGCGGCGACGATCGCCTCGAGCGCGGCGAGCTTCTGGCCGCCGCCCACGGGACGGACGGCGGCCACCATCTCGCCGCTCACCCGGCCGTCCATCCGCGTCCAGAAGAGGTCGTCGAGCTCGGCCACCGTCTCGCGGTCGCGGGGCGAGAGGTCGCCGGCGGAGCTCGCCCCGTCCGGGATCTCGATGACGGGGCGCGCCAGCACCTGCCCCGTCACCTCCCGCAGCCACGCCGCCTCGTCCTCCGGCAGCCGCCAGACGTCGAGGCTCAGCTCCGTGCAGCGGACGCGCTCCAGCGGGAATCCCGCGAGCGCGCACAGCGCCTTGAGATAGGGCGTGTACGAGGTCGAGATGATGTACGCGGGCATCAGGGCGGAGACCGCGTCGAGGACCTTGAGCGCCTCGGGCACGAGCAGCACGCGCTCGGCGCTGAACGACTCCACGTCCTCGTCGGTGACGTAGAAGGCCTTGAGGAACGGCGGGATGAGGCGCAGCGTGTCGCCGGCGTTGTAGCCGGGCTTGCGGACGACGTCGGCGAGGAAGTCGTCGTAGCGGCTCAGGCGGGCGAAGAACTCGGCTCCGTCGGGGACGAAGCGCTCGGCGATCTCCTGGGCGTTGTCGTTCTTGGTGAGCGGGCCCTCGCAGTCGGTGACGTAGATGCGGCCGGCGCCGGCCGGCTCAGCCGCGCCGGCGCTCATCGCTCCGCCACCTCCGCGTCGACCAGCTCGCTGAGGTCGAGCGGCAGCCTCGTCGCCTCGGCGAAGACGCAGCCGCTGGCGGTGTTGAGCCTGCCCTCCGCGAACTGGCGCAGCGTCTGGTAGAGCAGCGGGATCTCGCGGACCTCGCCCTGGCGGCGGACCTCGGCGAACAGCGGCTCGTCCTCGCCCTCGGCGGCGGCGATCTGCTCCACGCTCATGGTCTCGCGCTTGCGGCGGAACTCCTTCCAGAGAGGATCCCAGCCGGCGCCTCGCAGGGGGAGGTGGAAGACGCTGATCACCGGGCCGCGATCCAGTTGCGCGGTGGCGAGGTGGATCATGGCTCCGGTCTCGTCGGCCTCGTTCTCGAGGAGCTCCCAGATGACCTGTTGCCACGTGCCCGTGGGACCGCCGGGGAGAGCGGGGTGGAGGTTGAGGATGGCGAACTTGCGGCAGAGGGCCGGGCTGGCGACGAGCATGTACCCGGCCATGACGAGCACGCCGAGGCTGTAGGGCACGAGCAGGTCGTTGACGCCGCGGTGGTACTCCTCACGCCACGTGGCGCGCGAGACGCCGAGCTTCTGCGCCTCGGCCCAGCTGGCGGCGCTGGACAGCGTCACGAGCGGGAAGCCGAGGCGCTCGACCAGGTCGAGGAAGCGGTCGCTCTCCGGCGCCTCGCCGCGCTCGCGGTCGCAGAAGACGGCGCCGATCTCCAGAGGCACCTCGTCCTGCTGCGCGCGGGCGACGACGTCGGCGAGCAGGTTGCCGGCGGCCTGGTCGCGGCCGCTGGAGAGCCAGCCGATCCTCATGCGCCGGCCCGCCTGCGGCGGCCGGCGCGGCAGCGCGCCCTCACTCGCCGCTCCTGCGCCTGACCACGGCGTCCTGCTCGCCGCGTTCCTCCGCGAGGCGCTCGCGCCAGGCCGCGGCGTCCGGGTAGGCGCTGCGGCCGAGGCCGGAGATGCCGCGGCTCGCCGCCCACGCCGCGAGCCGGCCGGCGCTCTCCAGGCCGACCTGCTCGATCATGGCGGCGACGAAGCCGGCGGCGAAGAGGTCGCCGGCGCCGGTGACGTCGACCACCTCCGCCGGCAGCGGCGGCACGTAGAGGTCCACGCGGCGGCCGACCAGCCGCGCGCCGCGGCCGCCCATCTTGACGATCACGAGGCCGACGCCGGTGTTGAGCAGGAAGTCGAGGGACTCGGGGAGCGAGAGCCCGCAGAGCATCTCGAGCTCGGTCTCGGTGGAGAAGAGATAGGCGCAGCGCCGCAGGATCGGCAGAAAGCGCTTGACGCCCTTGCGCGCGTAGATCTCGCCCGGGTCGAAGGCGATCTCGACCTCCGCGGGGAGCCGCTCGAGCAGCGCCAGCTGGGCCTCGAGCGGCGCGTCGCCGACGAAGCTGGAGAAGAGGGCGTAGCGGGTGCGCGGCAGGCGCCGCGGGACGTCGGCCGGCGAGAAGGCGTCGTTCGCCGCCGGCCACACGAGGTTGCGGCGCTCGCCGTCCTCGTCGAGGAGCACGTAGACGCGGCCGGTGTCGCCCTCTCGGTGCACCAGCCGGGCGTCGGCCGGGGCGAGCTCGCCGAGCAGGAAGAGCCCGTCGTCGTCGGCGCCGACGCGGCCGACCATGGCGGCGGCGTACCCGAGGCGCGCCAGCGCGTTGACCGTGTTCGCCGCCTGGCCGCCGCCGGCGCGCACGGGGTCGACGTGCGCGAGGGCTTCGTCCACCGCCTTGCGCACCGAGGCCTCCATCAGCTGCTCGGTGCCGGGCGGCCCCAGCTCGTCCCACAGCGGGAAGCTGCGGGGGAGCCGGTAGATGAGGTCGAGGTTGAGCGCGCCGCAGCCGATCAGGTCGACCGGCCTCATACGCGCAGCTCCCCGCGGTAGCGGACGGCAGGGCCGTCGCCGCGCGTCACGACCTCGCCGACCACGCGGCAGGCGAAGTCGGCCTTCTCGATGACGGCGAGGTTCTTCTGCACGTGCTCGGGATCCATGGCCAGGACCATCCCGAGCCCGCAGTTGAAGGTCCTGAGCAGCTCCGCGCGGCGCACGCCGAGCCCGTGCAGCCAGCCGAACAGCGGGCTCGGCGTCCAGCTCTCGAGGTCGATGACGGCGGCGAGGTCGCCCGGCACGGCGCGCCCGACGTTGTCGGGGAAGCCGCCGCCGGTGATGTGCGCCGCCGCGTGCACGCCGCCGGCGTGCCCGAGGTCGTGCAGGACCGGGCTGTAGATGGCCGTCGGCGTAAGCAGTACGTCGCCCACCGTGGAGCGCGGGTCGTAGCACGGGCCGAAGCCCTCGCCGGGCGTGATGCACAGCCCCACGCCGCCGCCCTCGCCGATGAAGCTGCTCTCGAGGTCGATGGCGCGCTCCGCGAGGAGGTGACGGATGAGGCTGAAGCCGTTGCTGTGCACGCCGGTGGAGTCGATGCCGACGAGGACGTCACCCTCCCGGACGAGGTGCGGGCCCCAGAGCTCGTCGCGCTCGGCGAGGCCGACGGCGAAGCCGGCCATGTCGAAGTCGCCGTCGGGGAACTGGCCGGGGTGTTCGGCGGTCTCGCCGCCGAGGAGCACGCACTGGGCGCGCAGGCAGCCCTCGTCCACGCCGGCGACGATGTCGGCGACCTGCTCGGGGACCACGCTGCCGACCACGAGGTAGTCGAGGAAGAAGAGCGGCACGGCGCCGCAGGCGGAGACGTCGTTGACGCTCATCGCCACGAGGTCGATGCCGATGGTGTCGAGCCGGCCGACGCGGCGGGCGATCTCGATCTTGGTGCCGACGCCGTCGGTGCCGGAGACGAGGACGGGGTCCTTGAGCCGCGGCAAGCGCATGGCGCCGCCGAACCCGCCGAGGCCGCCGAGGACGAGCGGGTTCTGCGTGCTCTTCAGCCGCTGCTTCATGAGCTCGACGGCGCGGTTGCCCGCATCGACGTCGACGCCGGCCTTCTTGTAGGTGAACCCCTGCTCGTCCGCCATGCCGCTCCCTGGTCGCTTGCCCGGCCCAGTCTACGTCCTGCCTCGGCTCGCCTTCCAGTGCCGCGTGC
>CAWEHE010000022.1:0-179465 GCA_963808735.1 uncultured Thermoleophilia bacterium
GTCGGTAACGGGGACGGCTCTGAGTCTATCGCAGAAGAAGGCCCGGCGGGACGCGCCGGCCGGGCCCGCAATGAAGAGGGCCGCCCTTGCGGGCGGCCCTCCTCGGTCAGAGCCTGCTTGCGCGCCGTCGGTCTACTTGACGACCACGAACGGCCGCATCATGTCGTTCTCCTCGTGCTCGAGGATGTGGCAGTGGTAGACCCAGCCGCCGAAGCTCCGGGTCTTCCAGTTGTAGTCCAGCAAGGAGGTCGCGGGCAGGGTGAACTTCGCCCGCGTCCTCGTCACCATGCCGGGATAGGCCTTGACGGTGTCCTTGTAGCCCATCTCCTCAGGGTCCGGTGGGATCGGTTGACCGACGAGGAAGTCCGCGAGGCGAGGCTTGAGCGCCGGATCCCGCCCAGACGCCAGGTAGGCTTCCCACGCCGTCGTGTAGCCCGGGACGTCGATCAGCTGCCGGTTCACGACCTGGACTGCGACCAGGTGCGGGTGCATCGGGTGAGCGTCCACCGTCAGGTTGATCCAGCGCCAGGTCTCCGTCGTGCCGGCCTTGACGAAGTCCGTGGTCGGGGCCATGAAGGGGAGGCCGTTGAGCAGCACCTCGCTCGGGACCATCTCCGGCATCCCGGTCGTGGGGTCGGTGGCCAAGCCCTCGACCATGGTCTCCTTGGCCACGATGTCCCGTGGCGCCACGCCGGGCGTGTCACTGAGGCGAGGCTGGCTCGGCAACGTCAGGTTCGCGGGCAGCACGCTCGTGTCGGGGTCGTCCGCCGGCACCGGGGTGACGACGTTGATCTTCATGAGCTCGGGAACTGGAGCTTCGTCGATACCGTCGGGATACGGCGCGTTGGCGTCGTTGGTCATCGTGACCGTGGTGTCCATCGGCAGTCCGGTGAAGTCGACGATGACGTCGAAGCGCTCACCAGGGGCGATCAGCAGGTTGGTCGTCTCCACGGGCTTCGGGAGCAGACCCTGCTCGGAGCCGATGACCCAGAACTTCTGGTCGGCCCCGTTGACGTCGAAGCCGATGTTGTAGAAGCGCGCCTGCGAACCGTTCAGGAGGCGGAGCCGGTACCTTCTCGGCTGGACGTCCAGCTTGGGATACGCGGCGCCGTTGATGACCGGCGTGTCGCCGAAGAACTCAGGGACCCAGATCGGATGCACGGAGCTGATGCCCACGGTCGGGTAGTACAGGGTGCCGTTCTCGTTGGCCGGGGTCGCGGGATCATCATCGTTGAACTGCTTGTCCTGGATCACCAGCGGCAGGTGGTACTTGCCGTAGCCAGACGGGACGTTCTGACCGT
Organism: uncultured Thermoleophilia bacterium; assembly: GCA_963808735.1. Lineage (GTDB taxonomy): Bacteria > Actinomycetota > Thermoleophilia > UBA2241 > UBA2241 > CAIXSE01. The sequence continues at coordinate 1,302 of CAWEHE010000022.1, forward strand.
TGATCTGCGTGCCGGTATCGACCTTGTCGAAGAGCACGTAGGCCGCGGCCAGACCGAGGTACGGCTTGAAGCGCGTGGCCCCCATGGTGTGGTCGTGGTACCACAGCAGGGACGCCGGCTGGTCGTTCATGTAGGTGAAGGTCCTGGTGACGAAGTCCTCACCCTTCATGCCGTCGGCGGTCCACCACTGCATAGGCGTGCCGTCGAACCGCGCTGCGGTGTGCCCGCCGTGGAGATGTGGGATGGCCGCGCCGGTGGGCACCATCGAGCCGGCGATGGTCGGGTCGATGGCGTCCTTGAGCGGGAAGAGGTTCGGGTCGGTCGGCAGGTTGTTGATGTACTTGACCACTACCGGACGACCCGTCTTGGCGACGATGGTCGGGCCGAGCAGCACGGGGTCCTTGCCGGGCTGCCCGTAGGTCCACACGGTCGCCGGGCCCATGCCGGAGTTGAACCAGTGCTGACTGGCCCGCATGTCGATGACGTAGTAGTCAGCCCAGGACGAGTAGGCCGGGTTGTAGGACTTCTGCGCCACCGGCGGTACCGGGAGCGGATCCACCCACTTGTTCATCGCCGGACTGGCCGGCGCCGGTGCGGCGATCGCCAGGATCCCCGCAACCAGCAACGCTCCCACGAGCACGATGAAACTGAGGCTCCTCTTCTTCATCTTCCTCTCCCTCTCACCGCCCGGATGCGCCACCACGGCGCTCCTTGAATGAAGCGGCACGAGGATACAATCGTACAAAAAAGACCGAATTAGTACATATAACGAACGTCCAGACTTAACATGGTAGAAAGGCGAGACTGAGGCTGAACGCGCAGGTGTTGCCGGAGCAGGCATCGGCCCAGCGGCCCCCGGCGACCGGCTTCAAGGGCAGGAGGGCCAGCGCCCAACTCGTCGGGCAGGGCCTCGACACAGCCGGGGAACTGTTGTCGTTGCACCATGCGCGTGACGAAGCGTTTGACTGCGGGAATAGCCGACTCAGGCAGGTGTGAGGACACAGGCGAGAGCGGAGGCGACGATGGCGCGAGTACAGATGTACTCGATGGAGTGGTGCCCGTACTGCGCGAAGGCCAAGGCGCTGCTGGGCGCCAAGGGCATCGAGTACGACGAGATCGACGTCACCGACGACGAAGAGGCCGCGATGGAGATGGTCGAGCGCACCGGCCAGCGCGGCGTGCCGCAGTTCTTCCTGGACGGGCAGTGGGTCGGCGGCTACGACAGCCTCGCGTATCTGAACGCGACCGGCACGCTCGACCAGCTGTTCGGCATCGAGTCGACGGTCGACCTCACGCGCGTGTGGGACGTCGCGGTGGTGGGCGGCGGACCGGCCGGCCTCACGGCCGCGCTGTACGCCGCCCGCAAGAACCTCTCGACGATCCTGATCACGCTCGACCTGGGCGGGCAGGTCGGCGTCACCCATCTCGTGACCAACTACCCCGGGATGCCGGTCGTCGAGGGCCCCGAGCTGGTGCGGCTGATGTTCGAGCAGGCCTACATGTACGGGCTCGAGCGGCTCATCGGCGAGCGCGTCGCCGGCATCCGCGTGGACGGCCGCGCCAAGGTCCTCGAGCTCGTCTCCGGCAAGGAGATCAAGGCCCGGTCCGTGATCGTCGCCAGCGGCGCCCAGAAGCGCCACCTGGAGATCCCCGGCGAGGACGAGTTCTCCGGCCGGGGCGTGGTGTACTGCTCCACCTGCGACGGCCCGTTCTACCGGGAGAAGACCATCGCCATCGTCGGCGGCGGCAACTCCGCCCTCGAGGCCGCGATCGAGATGAGCGGCATCGCGAAGAAGGTGTACGTGGTGAGCCGCCGCCCCTGGAGCGGCGACGAGATCCTCATGGACAAGGCGGGGTCGGCGCCGGGCGTCAAGCAGCTCGTGGGCTACGAGCCGGTGGAGATCACCGGCGGCGAGGTGGTCGAGAAACTCGTGCTGCGCAACCGCAAGACCGGGAAGCCGCGCACCCTCAAGGTGGACGGCGTCTTCATCGAGGTCGGCCTCTCACCCAACTCCGACCTCATCCTGGACCTCGTCCACACCAATCAGCGGGGCGAGGTCGTCGTCGACGAGATGGGCGACACCGGCGTGCGCGGCGTCTTCGCCGCCGGCGACGTGACGGCCACCAAGGACAAGCAGATCGTGATCGCCGCCGGCGAGGGCGCCAAGGCCGCCCTGGCGGCGTTCCAGTACCTGATCACCCAGCGCTGAGGCGGCCCGCCGGCGGCATGCGGGCGGGGCGAGGACGGCTCCGCCGTCTCCATCCGCCGCCCGCTCAGGCGCAGCCGGTGTGCTCGAGGATGAAGTCGACCGTGCGTCGGTCGTAGTCGATGCGGTGCTTGAGCCCGCTGATCTCGTGGCCCTCGTCGGGGTACACGACGTAGTCGCAGATCCGGCCGCGCGCCCGCAGGCGTGTCGCGACCTCAGCGATCTGCTTGGGGGGGCAGCGCGGGTCGAGGGCGCCGCCGAGGAGCAGGAGCGGCGCCTCCACGTCGTCCAGGTGGTTGATCGGTGAGTAGTACTCGAGCCGGGCCTTGTCCTTCTCGATGTCGCCGGTGTTCTGGCGGTCCCACCAGCGCAGGTCCTCGCGGATGTCCGGATCGATCTGGCTCTCGATGAAGTCGAAGAAGGGCACGCCGGCCACTCCCGCCGCCCACAGGTCGGGGAACTGGGTGACGGCGGCCATGGTGTGGAAGCCGCCCCAGCTGCGACCGGTGATCGCGATGCGCCGCGGGTCGCAGCCGTGCCGCACCAGGAACTCGTGCGCGCCCGCCACGTCGAGCACCTCGCCCTCGCCCATGAGCCAGCGGTTGGCGAGCTGCCAGCGGCGGCCGTAGCCGTCGCTGCCGCGGTAGTTGGGGTGCAGCACGGTGATGCCCGCGGCGACGAACGCCTGGCGCAGCACGTCCCACTCGTTGGAGTGGTGCCAGGTCGGGCCGCCGTGGACGATGACGACGGCGGCCCCGTTCGGCGCGTCGGGCTCCACGACGATCCCGGGCACCTCGGCCAGGTGGTCCCAGCTGGTGAACCAGACAGGGTGGCCGGAGACGAAGGAGACCTTCTTGAGCTTCTCCGGCAGCGAGTCGGTGAGCGCGGTGACGTCGCCGTCGGCCAGCTCGATGCGGAAGAGGTCCGGCGGGGCGTCCGGGCTGCTCAGCACGCAGACGAGCGCGTCGCCGTCCGGGGTGAAGCGGGGGGCGTAGTGATTGCCGGGCCCGATGCTGTACTCGGTCACCTCACCATCCCGGAGGTCGATGTGCAGGAGGCCCGTCTCGCCCTCCAGGTCCACGAGAAAGGCGAGGGCCGCGCCGTCCGGGGCCCACGCCGGGTGATGCAGGTCCACGTGGTGGTCCTCCCACGCCCAGCTGACGGAACCGGTGTCCAGCTCGTAGATGCCGATCGCCGGATGGTCGCCCGGCCCGCCGGCGAACGCGAGGCGCCGGCCGTCGGGCGCCCACGCCGGCTGGCCGGCGAAGAACTCCTCGGAGCCGCCGACCACGACGGACTCGCCGGACTCGACGTCGATGACGAAGACGGCCGTGTCCTGGCCGTGCGTGCCGCTGGTCACGGCCAGGTGCGCGCCGTCCGGCGACCAGCGCGGCGAGCACTCGGTGTAGGGGTGCTCGGTCAGGCGCCGGATGTCGCCGCCGCCGGGATTCGGCTGCGCCGGCATCACGGCGACCGCGTAGCCGGCGCCGTGCGAGACGGTCATCGCGAGCTGAGAGCCGTCCGGCGAGAGGTCGGGGTCGGGCAGGGGGGCCAGGTCCGGCGTGTCGGGAAGGAGGTTGACCAGCTCCCCCGAGGAGAGCTCGAAGCGATACACGTCGTAGCACTCGGAGCCGCGGTCGTCGCAGGTGAAGTACAGGTAGCGCCCGTCGGGCGAGAACTGCGGGCACCCGCAGCGGTCGCTCAGGTCGCCGACGCGGCGCGGCTCGCCGTCCGGCAGCGTCTTGAGGAAGATCTGCCAGTCGCCTCCCTGATACCACTCGAAGGCGACGGCGTCGCCGCCAGGCGCCAGCGCGAACGGCCGGTAGTCCTCTCCCACGGCCGGCGCCGCGGCCAGCTGCTCGATGAGTGATGGTGCCACGGATGGGCCTCCCCGTTCGCTCCTGCATCTATTCCCAGCGGGGCAGCGCGCGCCTCACGGCGGCCCCACGACCGGGGACAGTCTAGCGTGCGCCGGACGCCTCCGCATATGGGTCCGCGCCATCTCCATCTCCACCCTTGGTATGACGACGGCGCGGCCCGGCGAGGCTATGCTGGTCGCGCCACGATCACCTGCCCCCCGCGCTCCCGGCGCCGGCGGCGATCAGGGCCGGCCCTTCAGGCGGCCCGGATGGTCCGGGGAGGTGATGATGGTGTGGCATGAGATCCCCGCTGCGCGCGACCTCCTCGGCCGCGTCACCCCCGTCCTCGACCGTGACGCTCACGTGCGTTCTGAAGCCCCCACCCCCGACCTCCCCAGGGGGGCCGGCGGCCCGCCCTTCCGGCGGGCCGCCGGCCGGGATCGCTCGTCGGCCGTCGCCGTCGTGCTCGAGTCGGACCCGCTGCTGCGGCTGCTCGTCGTGCCTGCGGCGGCCGGCACTCGGCTTCGCCGTCGTCCGGCGAGTCCGCGGCCGCTGCGTCCGGCCGCCGTCCCGCGGCGGTGTTCGTGCCGCTCGAGCAGAAGGGCGACTGCCGCCGCGCCTGCGCGGCGGCGCGCGGCGGCGCAGCTCCCGACGGCGCTCCGCCGCTCGTGGTGGGCTACGGCGCCGGCCCGGCGCCGCTGCTCGCCGCCCACCGGGCGCACGGCTGCGCCGACCTCGTGTTGCAGCTCGGGGCCGTCGCCGGCCGGCCGTGTTTCGTCCACCTGCCGGCGGCCGACGCCGTGACCGCCGCCGGTCTCACCGCCCGGGAGGCCGACGTTCTCGTTCTGCTGCTCGGCGGGCTCACGACCGCCGCCATCGCTGCTCGGCTCTGCGTCTCGGCCAGCACGGCGCGGAGTCACTGCCGCGCCGTGCTCGGCAAGCTGGAGGCCGGCGACCGGCGGGCGCTGCGCGCCCGGCTCCTCGCCGGCCCCGCCGAGCCGCCGTCCGCTGCTCCGGTCGCCGCTCTCCCGAGGTTTGCCTAGGCCGCCGCGCCAACTTTGCCGAGGAATCGGCCGTGGCGGCGTGGCGGCCGGCTCTCCATACTTCTGGTACAGGTCGCGGGCCCGTCCTCGGAGACGGCCGTCCGCGACCGTTCGCGAGCGTCATCCAGCAGCGCGGGGGGAGCGCATGAGCAGCGAGTCGTCCACAGGCGCGCCGGTACGGAGCCTCAAGCGGGCGCGGGTCCGCATGATCACCATCTTCTTCATGATCTACATCCTCGTGTCGGGCGGGTCGTTCGGCATCGAGGACATGGTCTCGTCCTCCGGTCCGGGGCTCACGCTCCTGCTCCTCGTCCTGCTGCCCATCTTCTGGGCGCTGCCCATGGCGCTGATCGCCAGCGAGCTCGGCTCCGCGCTTCCCGGCGAGGGCGGCTTCTACGTCTGGGCGCGCCGCGCCCTCGGCGACTTCTGGGGCTTTCAGACCGCATGGTGGTGGTCGCTCTCGGTCTTCGTCGACTCGTCCGTGTACATCGTGCTCGGCGTCGGCTATCTGCAGAACTGGCTGGACTTCAGCCAGCTCTGGTTCTACGTCATCTGCTGGGCCATCATCGCCGTCTTCACGCTCGTCAACATCTTCGGCGTCAAGTTCGTGGCTCTCAGCTCCACGGTCTTCTCGATACTGATCCTGGCGCCGTTCGTCGCGCTCATCGTCGTCGGCTTGGCCAAGTGGAACTTCAACCCGCTGACGCCGGTGACGGTGCCGGATGCACCGCTCCTGGGCACCGGCGGCGTGTTCGCCCTCGGCCTCGCCATCGGCGTGTGGATCTACTCGGGCTACGAGTCGATGTCGACGCTGTCGGGCGAGATCCGCAACCCGCAGAAGGTCATCCCCAAGGCGCTGATGCTCGCGGTGCCGTTCATCGTGATCATGTACGCTCTGCCGACGCTGGCAAGCCTCGCCGGCTACGGCAAGTGGGACACCTTTGCGACCGAAGCCGGCGACGGCTACGTCTCCTTCGTGGAGATCGGCAAGTCGCTCGGCGGGTCGGCTCTCGGGGTGGCGCTGCTCGCCTCGGCGCTGCTCGGCAACCTCGCCCTGTACCTCGACTACCTCGCGTCCGGGGCGCGGCCGCTCTTCGCCATCGCGGCGGACGGGTTGTTCCCCAAGTCGATCTCCATCGTGAGCAAGCGCTTCGGCACGCCCGTCGCGGCGATCCTGCTCATGGCGGCTCTCAATGCGGTGCTCATCGTCGGGCCGTTCCAGAACCTCATCGTGATCGACGTGATCCTGTTCATCTCGGCTTACGTGCTCATCTTCATCTCCGCCGTGCGCCTGCGCGTGACGGACCCGGACCTGAAGCGGCCGTTCCGCGTGCCGCTCGGGACGGGCGGGATGATCGCCATGGTGATCCCGCCCATCGCCATCGTCGTGTTCACGATCTACGTCAACGCGATCGATCGCAGCACCGAACTCCTCGGCGTCACCGGGTTCACGCTCCTCGGCCAGGACGTGGGCTGGTACGGCATCGCCGGGTTCGCCGCGCTGTTCTCGGGCCCGGTGCTGTACTACGTCTTCCGGGCCATCTATGGTGGGCCGGGAACGCCGTCCCGCGAGGCCGGCGACGACGCCATCGCCATCGCGGAGGCCGAGGCCGCGGAGGACGCCGCCTGATGCAGACGCAGATCCAGGTCCTCTCGGAGGACGAGAAGGCGCAGGTCCACGAGCGCACGCTCAAGGTGCTGAGCACCGTCGGCATGCGCTGCGACACCGCCGAAGGGCGCCGGATCCTCGCCGCGGCCGGCGCCGACGTCGACGACGCGACGCGCATGGTGCGCTTCCCCGCGGAGCTGGTCGAGAGCCTGCTGGCGCAGGCGACCCGGCGGTTCACGGTGCAGGGCCGCCGCCCGGACTGGAGCTTCCCCGTGGGCGCCGGCGAGTTCACGCTGCTGGCCGACGGCGGCGCCACGACCGTCTTCGACACGCAGACGGGCGAGCGCCGCCCGACCACGCAGGCCGACTGGCTCGCGGCCACCCGGCTGCTCGACGCCTATCGACGACGTCGGCTTCTACTGGTGTCCCATCGAGTACGCGGTCGGACTACGAGCGCGCCGGCGGGTTCGTGCGCTACTTCACGGACGTGTTCGCCACCTTCGGCAAGCACGTCCAGGACTCGTTCGGCACGCCCGAGCTGGCGCCGTGGCTCAAGGAGGTGCTCGACATCGTGTTCGGCGGGCCCGAGGCGGTGCGGGAGCGCCTGCCGCTGTCGTTCCTCATCACGCCGGCCTCACCGCTGACCATCGAGCACGACTACACGCAGACGTGGCTGGAGCTGCGCGACTACGGCCTGCCGGTGGCGGTGATGCCGATGCCGCTGCAGGGCGCCACGGCGCCAGGCAGCCGTCTCGGCACGCTGCTCGCCGCCAACTGCGAGACGATCGGCACGCTGTGCCTGGTGCAGGCGGCGGCCCCCGGCACGCCGGTGTTCTACTCGCCGGTGGTCGCGACCATGGACCCGCGCACCGGGCTCTACGCTGCCGGCGCGGTCGAGCACGCCGTGCTCTGCGTCGCCGGCACCGAGATGGCCCGCTACTACGGCCTGCCGGCCGAGTCCTCGGGCCTCTGCACCCAGACCTACGAGCCCGACCTGCAGACCGCCTGGGAGAAGGCCGACAGCGGGCTGCTGGTCGCGCTCGCTGACCCGGACGTCCTCGTCGGTCCGGGTCTGCTCGGGGGCGCCACCATCCTGTGCCTCGAGCAGATCGTCATGGACGTCGAGATGATCCGCAATGCCCGCCAGGCGCGCACCGGCATCCCGGTGCGTGACGACCTCTGGCTGGACGAGATCCTCGACAAGGTCGGGCCGTGCGGCTCGTTCCTCGGCGAGCGCTCCACGCGGCTCGGCGCGCGCAACGGCGAGTGGCGCCTCAGCGACTTCGGCGTGCAGGGCAGCTGGGACGGGTGGCGGGCGGCGGGCTCGCCGAGCACTGTCGCCGCCGCCGGCGAGCGTGTCGAGCAGATCCTCGCCGAGCAGGTCTCGCTGCCGTACAGCGACGACCAGGCGGCGGCTCTCGCGGCGCTGCAGCGCCGCGCCGACGCCGCCTCCTGACCCGAGGCACTCCGCCACTAGCTGACCCCGGCCGGTGGAGTCGCATTGCCCGTGGCGTCATCGATGGCGCCACGGATGGCATCAAAGATGGCGCCACGGATGGCATCAAAGATGGCGCCATCGGCAGGCGGCATACCCGTGAGGCCGTCGGATGCCGGGTCGGGTCCGAGCGGACCTCGGATGAGCGTCCCAAAGTGGCTGCCAGGAAGCGGCGCTCATTCGCGATGGTTCTCCAGATGCTTCACGAAGAACCGTCTCGTATGCGCCAGGGGTCCGCGACAAGCGTCGGTCGACGGGCATCGTCAGGCGTATCGTGAGCGCATCGCGCGGGACTCGGCGTGACGGCGTTCTCGCCGCCGCCGCCCCGCGGGCTCAGTCGCCGAGGGCGTCGAAGACGAGACCGGTGAGGAGCTTGGGGTAGAAGTACGTCGACTTCTGCGGCATCACCTCGCCGTTGTCGGCGATGGCGCGCACCTGGTCGACGAGGGTGGCGTTGAGAAAGGCGCCGAGCTCGTACCCGCCGCCGTCCAGGGCGGCGAGGGCGTCCGGCACGCTCTTGGCGTAGTCCACGTGGCGCTCGGCTTCGTCGTGTTCCAGACCGAGCGCCTCGCGCAGCAGCAGTTCGTGCAGGATCGTCACGGAGAGTCCGGCCGCGTCTGCCGAGAAGCCGTCCGCCGCAAGCCGCTCGCAGGCGGCCGGCTCGCGGGTCTTGACGGTCAGACAGGCCGCGGCGCGCGGCAGGTACAGGCCGAAGACCCTGCCGGGGTCGGCCTGCTCCGGCAGCCGCTCGAGCATGGCCCGGCACGCTTCCGCGCCGGTCACCGGCTCGCCCACCACGTCGAAGAACGGGCGCAGGTGCTCGACGAGCTCGTCGAGCGACAGGGGCGTGATCCCGCGCACCAGCCGGTGCGTGGGGAAGACGGTCAGCCCCGGGTCACTGAGGCTGCACAGGTAGACCATGAGCGTGTCCGCACTCGAGTCGCCGGCTGCCCGCCGCTCGTCGCGGTAGGCGAGGGCGGTCTCGTAGCGGTGATGGCCGTCGGCGATGTACAGCCGGCGGTCGCGCAGCCCCTCGGCGACGCGCTCCGCGGCCGCGCCGGTGACCGTCGCGACGCGGTGCCCGTTACCGTCGCCGTCGCGCGCCTCTCGCCACGCCGTCGCGGGGATGCCGGCGACGGCGGCCTCGAGCGACCCCGCCCACAGCGCCGTCGTCGTCGGGGTAGAGCAGGAAGATCTGGCTGACGTCGGCGTGCGTCGCGCGATACAGCCGCAGCCGGTCCACCTTGGGTCCGGCGTGCGTGCGCTCGTGCGGCAGGACGACGCGCTCCTCGAGGCTCGCGAGACGCAGGCGCGCCACGAAGCCGCGCCGGGTGCGCTCCACTCCGTCGGGGCCGGTGTAGGTCTGGTCGATCACGGCGATGCCGGGCAGCTCGTCGCGCACGAGCGCCCCCTCGTCGCGCCAGCCCCGGAACAGCTCGGCGGCGTGCGCGTAGGCGGCGTCACCGGCCGCCGCGCCCGGCGGGACGGGCAGGTCGACGTGCACGGCGTTGTAGGGGCTCCGCGCGCGCAGGTCGGCAGCCTGCTGCCGCCGAAACCACGTCGTAGGGCGGCGCGACGACCTCGTCGAGCGCAATGCTCTCGCGGTAGCGGATGCCTCTGAAGGTGGAGATCTGGGCCATCGTTCTCCCGGGAGTCAAGGGCGCCGCGGTGAGCGTCGCCGCTGAAGTGATTCGAGCGGCAAGCCTACCGGCAAGCGGAGCAGGGCGCGACTACGGCCGGATGATGACCGGCAGGCCGATGACGACCCTCGCGTACAGGTCCTCGACGTCGTAGATGTGCATGCGGATGCACCCGTGCGACGCGTAGGAGCCGATCGAGGAGTCGTCGGGCGTACCGTGGATGCCGACGCCGGGGGCGCTGGTGCCGATCCAGCGGGTGCCCAGCGGGTTGTCGATGCCCGGCGGGATGGGCTTGGCGTCCTTCGCCCAGTCCGAGTTGGGCGGGAGCCAGGTCGGGTTCATCTGCATCGACGTCACGACGTAGGAGCCGGTCGGCGTGGGGTACTTGGGCTGGCCGGCGGCCACGGGGTAGCTCTTCACGAGCTGGCCGTCGCGGTACAGGTAGAGACGCAGGTCGCCCAGGTCGACGACGATCTGGCCGCTGAGCGCGTTGAGCACGTTGCCGCCGACGATGCCGTCGACCTCCAGGCCGTACTTGGCCTGGAGCCTGCGGACGGCCTGCTCGGTGTCGGAGTCGTAGACGGCGGTCTTCTTGCCCTCGTAGACGCCGGCGTTGGCGAGCTTCTTCTGCAGCTCCTTGACGTCCTTGCCGCGGGCGCCGGGCCACAGCGTGGCGGAGCCGAAGCGCTCGGTGCTGTCGACGATGAACTTCTGCTTGCTGGTGACGACGTTGCCGCCCTTGTCGGTGGCCGTGACGACGACGGTGTGGCGGCCCTGGGCGAGGCCCTTGGCGGCGAACGTGGCCTTGGAGGCCGGGCCTGCCAGCTCTCGCTCCTCGTCGTCGAGCACCAACTTGACCTTCGGGACGCCGAGCTGATCCGTCGCCTTGACGCGCAGCTTGAGGCCGGCATGCTCGACGATCCTGTCGAGCTGCGTGGTCTTGAGCTACGGGCGGCACCGCGTCGACGAACACGCGCAGGTTCTTCGTCGTCGCGTTGCCCGCCCGGTCGGTGGTCGTGATCACCACACGGGAGGCGCCCTCCGGCAGGTCGGCGCTCACCGCGTAGGCACCGGAGGCGTCGGCGGTCCCGCTCGCCGTGATCTCTCCGTCGACGACGGTGACCGTGGCGTAGGGCTCCGTCTTGCCGCTGAAGGTGGCCGGGTCGGTGTTGATGCGGCCCTCCTCGGCGGAGCCGGCGAGCTCCAGCGTGGGAATGCTGGTGTCGACGGTGAAGCGCCAATCCTTGCGCACGTCGTGGCGGAAGAGATTGGAGCTGGTCGCGCTGAACGCGACGGTGTGCTCGCCGTCGGCAAGGTCGGTGGCGGGGAGCGTGAGGGTGTCGCCCGAGCGGGTGGCCTCGGCGGTGACGTCCTCACCGTCGAGGGTGACGCTCACGTCCTTGAGCGAGGGCAGACCCTTGACGCTCAGCACGACGGCCGCCGATGCGTCCTTGACGAAGGCGTCCGGGCCCGGCGTCACCGCGGACACCCGAGGCACGCCGTAGAGCTGCCAGCCCACGACGGCGGCGAACACGCAAATCGCCGCTACGACGATGTACGGCCAGCGGCGACGACGGCGTGGTTCGCTGCTGTAGAGTTGGTACTTCGCGTCCGTCACGGCCCCTTCTTGGACGATTCTGCTCCTCATTATACCCCAGATCGCGGCGTTGTCCTCGCTCTTCCGGCGCGCCGAAGTGGGACGACCGTGCGGAACGTACTCCCTGCCGCGTGTGCGTGAGGGACGGGCGGCGGGCAGGAAAGGGTCGCGCGGCGCCTAATCACGCTCCATGGACCGATCTCTCGACGACCTCCTCGCCGACGTCGCCGCCGGGCGGCTCGCCGCGGCCGACGGCGCCGCGCGCCTGCGTCAGCTGGGGTACGTCTCGGTCGGCGACTTCGCCCTCCTCGACGTCTCGCGCGCGGCGCGCAAGGGCGTGCCCGAGGTCGTGTTCGCCGAGGGCAAGTCCGTGGACCAGGTGATCGCCATCGCACAGCGCTTCCTGGAGCACAACGCGGTCGTCCTCTGCAGCCGCGTGACGGATGACCAGGCGGCAGCGCTCGCCGGCTCGGTGGACGGCGAGGTCGACCACGACCCCCGCAGCCGGGTGGTGGTCATACGCCGCTCGGACGCGCCGCCGCCGAAGGTGCGCGGCGCGGTCGGCGTCCTCGCCGCCGGCACCAGCGACGTCGGCGTCGCTGGGCGAGGCCGTGGCGATGATCCGGGCGATGGAGGTCGACGCCGTGACCGCCTTCGACGTCGGCGTCGCCGGCCTGCACCGGCTCGCGGCCCCGCTCGACGAGATGCGCGCCGCCGGCGTCGGTGCGATGGTCGTGGCGGCCGGCATGGAGGGCGCGCTGCCGTCCGTGGTCACCGGCCTCGTCTCCGTGCCGGTGATCGGGCTTCCCACCTCGACCGGCTACGGCTTCGGCGGCCGCGGCGAGGGCGCGCTCATGGGCATGCTGCAGAGCTGCAGTCCCGGTCTTGCCGTGGTGAACATCGACAACGGCATCGGCGCCGGGGCCACCGCCGCCCTGATCGCCCGCGGGGCCGCCGGATGAGCGCGCTCCCGTTCGTGCTGCGCGACCACCGTGAGGAGCTGTGGCGGCGCTGGGCCGCGAGCCTTGACGAGAGCGTCGCGGCCGACTACCGCGAGATCATGAGCAGCCCGCTCGGCGAGCGCTTCGTGCGCGCCTTCGTCGACGACCTCATCGCCTGCTCCGAGGCGGAGGAGTACGAGGTGCCGGCGCTCCTCCGCCAGTCCGCCGAGCGGGTCACCGCGGACGCCGCCTACCGCCTTTCGCTGGGCTTCGCTGCCATCGACCTGGTCATGGCGCTCCAGTCGCTGCAGGGCGCGATCATCGACGTGCTGCTCGACGCCCTCGTGCTCGGCGAGCTGCCCTCGTTCGCCGAGACGCTCGAGCAGCTCAAGGACGCCGGCGCGCTCATCGACCGCCTGGTCCGCGCGATTCTCTCCGCCACCGGCTGACGCCTCCGGCGTGCGGCGCTCGCGGCGGGTTGCGCCGTCACAGAGCCGAAAGTAGGCTTCGCGAATGCTGCGGCTCGCTCTCATCTTCGGTGGCCGCTCCGCGGAGCACGAGATCTCGCTCGCCTCCGCGCGCTTCGTCTTCTCGATGCTCGACCGTGACAAGTACGACGTCGTCCCGGTGGGCATCACGCCGGCCGGCCGCTGGGTCGTGCCGGCCGACTTCGACGCCGCCACCATGGGCGGCCTCGACGCCGCCGAGTCTCAGGCGGCCCATCTGGTCTCCGACCCGACGCGCCCCGGTCTGGAGCTGGCCGACGGCTCGTTCCACCCGCTCGACTTCGCCTTCCCGATCATGCACGGCACGTTCGCTGAGGACGGTACCATCCAGGGCCTCCTCGAGATGGCCGGCGTCGCCTACGCGGGATCCGGAGTGCTCGGCAGTTCCGTCGGCATGGACAAGGAGCTGATGAAGGCCGTCTTCGCCGCCGCGGGCCTGCCGCAGATGGACTACGTCGTCCTGCGCGACGCCGCCGCGACGGGCCCCGACGCCGTCGCCGCCGTCGAGGCGCGCCTGGCGTACCCGGTCTTCGTCAAGCCGGCCAACCTCGGCTCCAGCGTGGGCATGACCAAGGCCCACGACCGGGTCGAGCTGAGACCGGCGCTCGACCTGGCCGCCGTCTACGACCGCAAGACGATCGTGGAGGCCGCCTGCGACGGTCGTGAACTGGAGTGCAGCCTGCTGGGCAACGACCAGGCGCGCGCGTCCGTCGTCGGCGAGGTCATCCCGGCCAACGAGTTCTACGACTACGAGGCCAAGTACACCGAGGGCAAGATGGCCTTCAAGATCCCTGCGGACGTCGAGGAGCGGCACAGCGAGAGAGTGCGGGAGCTCGCGGTCGCCGCGTTCCGCGCCATCGACGCGAGCGGGTTCTCACGCTGCGACTTCTTCCTGGAGAAGTCCACCGACAGCGTCGTCCTCAACGAGATCAACACGATCCCCGGGATGACGGCGATGAGCGGGTTCCCGCGGCTGTGGGCGGCGTCCGGCGTCGACGGCGCCGCGCTGATCGAGGAGATCGTGCAGCTGGGAATCGAGCGCCACGCGCGGCTCGCCCGGCTCAAGATGGCGCGCTGAGCGTCGCCCCTACTGGGAGGTGCCCGTCGACGTCGGGTGCGTCGTGTCCTCCACCCAGTCCTTGAGCGGCGGGATCACCGCCAGGAGCTTGAACCCGTAGGTGTCCGCCGTGGCCTTCGCGGTGACGCTGAACTCGACATTGCCCTCGGCGTTCCGGGTGGCGGAGTACGCGACCAGCTCGAGATCCGACTTCTTGAGGTACTTCTCGGCGGCCTGCTTGGCGGCCGCCGCATTGGTGGTCACCGCGTACTCGTTGCTCGCCTCTTCGGCGGCCCTCGTCGAGTCGTCGCTCACGGACTGGTAGGCGCGGAAGATCGCCATGCCGTCCAGGATGACGACGGCGATGATGGCAAGAGTCAGCGCCACCCACAGGACCTCGCGGATGAAGCCGTCCTGTCCCCGCAGGCGTGAGCTGCGCGTCACCGTTCCTCCTCCGTCGCCAAGTGCGTTCCCATCTGTATCGGCGGGACCGGCGACTAGTTTACCCCAGAGACCCGGTGAGGCCGATGCAGAGCACGGCGAGGTCGTCGGCCGGCGGCCGCGCCGAGAAGCGCTCGCCGGCGCGCACGAGGCGCTCCACCACGCCGGCGGCGCCCGTCCCGTGGCAGCCGGCGAGCTCGTCTGCCATGACGTCCTCGAAGTAGCGGCCGTCCGCATCCCGCAGCTCGGCGATGCCGTCGGTGAAGACCACGATGAGGTCGCCCTTGGCCAGCTGCAGGATCTCCGTCGGGTACGGCTCGAGGGCCGCGTCGAGCTCCACGCCGATGGCCGGCTCGATCATCAGCAGCGGTCGCTCGACTGCCCCGGCACGCACGAGAAAGGGCGTGGGGTGCCCGGCGGTGGCCAGTTGGAGCACCCCGGTCTTCGGGTCGAGCTGGCCGAAGAGGACCGTGACGAAGCGCTCGGTCTCCGGGCCGAAGTCGGGCTGCTCGAGGAGCCCGTTGCGGAGCTCCTGGAGGGCTTCGCCGGGCCGCGTCGGCCAGGAGAGCTGGCCGCCGTGCACGGCGGCCCGCAGCGTGTACTTGGTGACGAAGGTCGTGGCCATGGCGTCGACGCCCTTGCCGGCCACGTCCCCGATGGCGAAGGCCAGACCGCCCGAGGGCGGGCGCGTGTAGTAGTCGACGAAGTCACCTCCACTGAGCACGCCGGCGCTCGCCGACCGGTAGGTGAAGGCGATGTCGAGGCCGGGCAGCTCAGGCGGGGCCGCCGGCAGGAGGCGGCGCTGCAGGCGCTCGGCGACGTCGGCCAGCGCCGCCAGCGCATCGTCGGCCGGGCGTTCGGGCGGGGCCACTATCGCCGCCGCCCCGCCAGGGTCCAAAGCACGAGCGCCTGCACGGCGAGGGCGCCGATGGAGACGAGGACGGCGACGGAGAAGGGCACGGCGAGCACGTCGACGACCAGGATGAACGCGAGCGCCCACAGCAGCGCTCCGGGCAGGACGCGCGCGAGGAACCGCCGCCGGAAGCTGAGCCACAGCAGCCGGCGGCGCATCCCCGTGCCGCGGGCGTCTTCGTCGAGGTAGCTCGAGCCGCGCTTGTGCAACGTGCCGCTGAGGTCGCTGCCGTCCGTGCCGTACACGCGGCACTGCAGAGGCAGGCCGGAGCTCCGGCGGAGGACCGAATCTTGCGCCCGCGCGTAGTACTCGATGAGCGAGAAGAAGCGGTCGTCCGCCGACAGCTTGGGACTCTCCAGGCGCACGTCCAGATACAGGCGGTCCTCGGCGGGGTCGTACTTGATCTCGCTGCGCCAGCCCCGCCGGTTGAAGAAGTTGCCCAGGAACCGGTCGAGGTCGCCCGGGATGCTCTCGACGTCTGGTTTGTCCATCACGCCCATGCTCGGATTCTACCCATCACGCGTTCAATCGGCAGCAGGAGCTCCCGAGTGGAGTGCGGCCCGGCCCCGCGTTCGAAGCCGCCGGGCCGAGTAGTCGGTGTGCCTACGGCGCACCGCCAGCTGACTCGCCTTCGGGGGTCAGTAGTCGGTGCACCTACGGCCCACCGCCAGTTGAACCGGCTACGTCGGTCAATAGTCGGTGCACCTACGGCGCACCGCCAGCTGACTCGCCTTCGGGGGTCAGTAGTCGGTGCACCTACGGCGCCCCGTCAGTTGACCCGCCTGACGGTGGTCAATGCGATAGAATCCCGTATTCGATGGAGCGGCCGCCGGCCGCTCCGCCCGCGAACGTACAGGAGCGCCCGTGAAGATCGCAGTCATCGGCCTGGGCTACGTCGGCCTGCCGCTGGCGATGGTGTTCGCCGAGGCCGGGATCGAGGTCGTCGGCATCGAGGCCGTGCCCGAGCGGTGCGACGAGATCAACGCCGGCCGCAGCTACATCCAGGACGTCCCGAGCGACGCGCTCAAGGCGGTGGTCGACAAGGGGCTCGTCCGCGCCACCACCGACTACGCCGCTACCGAGGACTGCGACGCGGACATCATCTGCCTGCCCACACCGCTGAACGCCAACCGCGAGCCGGACCTCACGCTGGTCAAGGACGCGACCGCGAAGCTGGCCGGGCACCTGCGGCGCGGCCAGCTGGTCACCCTCGAGAGCACGACGTACCCGGGCACCACGCGCGACGAGCTGGGACCGATCCTCGAGGCCGGCTCCGGCATGACCGCCGGCGTCGACTTCCACCTCGCCTTCTCGCCGGAGCGCGTCGACCCCGGGCGCACGGACTACACCACGAAGTCGACGCCCAAGGTCGTCGGCGGCCTCACGCCGGCGTGCACGGCGCGGGCGCTCGAGGTCTACGGGCCCGCGCTCGACAACGTCGTCCCGGTCAGCACCCCCGAGGTCGCCGAGATGACCAAGCTGCTCGAGAACATCTTCCGCAGCGTCAACATCGCGCTGATGAACGAGCTCGCCATGCTGTGCGACCGCATGAAGATCGACGTGTGGGAGGTCATCGACGCCGCCGCGACCAAGCCCTTCGGCTTCATGAAGTTCCAGCCGGGGCCCGGCCTCGGCGGCCACTGCATCCCCATCGACCCGTTCTACCTGAGCTGGAAGGCGCGCGAGTTCGACTTCTGGACCGAGTTCATCGAGCTCGCCGGCAAGGTCAACGAGAACATGCCGTACTTCTGCGTCGAGAAGCTCCACCGCGCGCTCAACACCCGCGGCAAGAGCCTCAACGGGGCGAAGGTGCTCGTGCTGGGCGTCGCCTACAAGGCCGACATCGACGACCTGCGCGAGTCGCCGGCGCTCAAGGTGATCCGCCTGCTGCGCGAGCACGGCGCCGACGTGGACTACCACGATCCGTATTGCGCCGCGCTCCCCGAGTTCGACCTCGAGTCGATCGACCTCGAGGAGTACCGGCGCATCGCCGGCTACGACGCCGTGGTCATCGTCACCGCGCACTCGGCGCTCGACTACCGCACGATCGTGCAGGAGGCCGACCTCGTGGTCGACTTCCGCAACGCCACCGCCGGCATCCCGAGCGCCGGCAATGTCTGGAAACTGTAGAGGGGAGACCCACCCGTGAGTGACAAAGTCCGCGTCGGCGTGGTCGGGCTCGGCTATTGGGGCCCGAACCTCGCGCGCAACTTCGACCGCCTGCCCGATGCCGAGCTCGCCTACTGCTGCGATCTCGACGAGGCCAACCTGGCCAAGGCCCGCAGTCAGTATCCGAACACCGTCGTCACCGACGACTATGCCCAGCTGCTCGCCGACGACGCGCTCGACGCGATCGTCGTCGCCACCTCGGTGCCGACGCACTACGCACTCGGCAAGAAGGCCGTCGAGGCCGGCAAGCACACCTTCATCGAGAAGCCCATCGCGCTCAAGGCCGCCGACGCCCAGGACCTCCTGGACACGGCGGAGGAGTACGGCGTCAAGCTCATGGTCGGCCACCTGCTCGAGTACCACCCGGCGGTGGCCAAGATGAAGGAGCTCATCGACTCCGGCGACCTCGGCAAGGTCTTCTACGCTTACGCCAATCGTCTCAACCTCGGCAAGGTGCGCACCGACGAGAACGCTCTCTGGAGCTTCGGCCCGCACGACATCTCGGTGCTCAACTACCTCACCGGCGACGAGCCGGAGGAGGTCAGCGCCCGGGGCGAGTGCTACCTGCAGGACGAGGTCGAGGACGTCGTCTTCGGCTACATCAAGTACAGGAGCGGCGTGGTCGGCCACCTGCACGTGAGCTGGCTCGACCCGCACAAGAGCCGCAAGATCACCGTGGTCGGCGAGAAGAAGATGGTCGTCTTCGACGACATGGAGTCCGAGCGCAAGATCACCGTCTACGACAAGGGCGCCACCACGACGCGCACCAAGTTCGAGACCTACGGCGAGTTCGTCACCCTGCACTTCGGCGACATCCACATCCCCAAGATCGGCAACGACGAGCCCTTGCGGCTCGAGTGCCAGCACTTCGTCGACTGCATCGTGGGCGACGAGCAGCCGCGCAGCGACGGCCGCGACGCGCTCAACGTCGTCAAGGTCCTCGACGCCATGGAGATCAGCCTGCGCGAGGGCGGCCGCCCCGTGAAGACCGCGGAGCTGTAGCCGTGGCGACGATGTATCCGAGCCCTCTGGGTCACAACCTGCTGGTCGGCGAGGGCGTCATCATCGTCGGCGCGGACGTGACCTTCGGCGCCAACGTGGTCGTCCACGCCGACACCGTGATCGGCGCCGGGTGCTACATCCAGGACGGCGCCGTGCTGGGCAAGGTGCCGAGCCTGTCGCCTACCAGCACCGCCAAGCGCGACCAACTCGAGCCGCTCGTGCTCGGCCCCGGCTGCGTCATCAGCACCGGCGCCGTCGTCTATCGCGGCACCGAGCTCGGCGCCGGCTGCATCATCGGCGACTACGCGGGAGTCCGCGAGCGCTGCACGCTGGGCGAGAGGGTGGTCGTCGGGCGCGGCAGCGTCGTCGAGAACGACACGACCATCGGCGAGGGCACCAAGATCCAGACCAACGTGTACATCACCGCGTACATGACCATCGAGGACCACTGCTTCATCGCCCCGTGCGTGCAGACCACCAACGACAACTTCATGGGCCGCACCGAGAAGCGCCACGCGCTGATCAAGGGCGCGACCATCCGCCGCGGCGCCCGCGTCGGCGGCGGCGCGGTGCTCTGCCCCGGCATCGAGATCGGCGAAGAGGCCTTCATCGCCGCCGGCGCCGTGGTCACCAAGGACGCGCCGGCCGGCAAGGTCCTCATGGGCGTGCCGGCGCGCGTCGTGCGCGACGTCAACGAGGACGAACTGCTCGAGAACCAGTAGCAGGTCCGGCCGGCGGCTGCCGGGCCGCCGGCGTCAGAGCTGCTCGTCGTCGCCCAGAGCCGTCAGGTGCGTCGCGAGATGCGGCCCGCGCTTGGGGATGCCCAGCTTGCGGCGGATGTTGGCGCGGTGGAAGGCCACCGCCGCTCTGCTCACGTGGAGCGCCTGCCCGATCTCGTCGCTGGTGCGGCCCTGGCGCACGAGGTTGGCGACCTCCTTCTCACGGCGCGTCAGCGGTGCGCGGCCGTCACCCGCCCGTGCCAGCCGGCGGCCGAAGGGGCTCACGATCTCACGGAGGTTCGCCTTCAGCGCATCGATCTCGAGCCGCTCGGGGCGGTGATGCAGCGCGTGGCTCAGGCGATCCAGCGTCGGCGCGATGAGGTCGTCGACGTTGCGGACGATGCGCTCCTCGAGCTCTCGCCGCTCCTGTTCGCGCTGCTCCAGCAGCACCTTGAGCGCGGTGTTGCGCTCGTCGAGGATCGTCGCCTGCCGACGCAGCGCCCTCTCCGACCGGCCGAGCGCCTGCTGCATGAGCTTCTGCCCGCTGATGTCCGTTCCCAGCAGGAACGCGCCGGGCTCGCCGGCGAAGCGCGTGGGGATGATGCTCAGCAACAGATGCCTGGGCCGCCCGTTGACGGTGCACTCGACCTCGAGTTCCGCCTCCGCGCTTCCGGCCGCGTCGTGGACCCCGGTGATCGTCGCAGCGACCTCTGGGGCGAAGTCGTCGCTCACGGACGAGGCCAGCATCTCGTCGCGGCTGCGCTCGAAGAACTCGAGCGCGCGCGCGTCGGCGTCCACGTACGCGCCGCCGGCGTCGACCTGCATCGCCGGGCTCGGCAGGCGGAACAGCACGCGCCGCAGCTCGTCGGCCTCGCGCTGGACGGCCTGGGCGGCGCGCTCCCGCGTGACGTCGCGCAGCGCGCCGATCATGTTGGTGGCGCGGCCGGAGCGGTTGGTGAGCAGGACGCCCTGGTCGCTCACCGTCAGCCACGAGCCGTCGGCGTGCTGCAGCCGGTAGTCGCAGATGAAGAGACGGTTCTCGAGGACGGCCTCGGCGAGGGCCGCCATCGTCGCGTCGTGGTCGTCCGGATGGATGCTCTCGAGCCAGCCCTCGATGTGACGCGGGAACGCGCCCGCCGGCAATCCCAGCAGCTCGTCGAGCTGCTCCGAGAACGCGATCGCGCCGTTCTCGATGTTCCAGTCGTAGAGGACGCCGAAGCTGACCTGCAGGAACGCCTGCAGCCGCGGGTCCTTGGCCGTGATGGGGGGCTGAGGGCGCGGGCTCGCGCTGCCTGACGAGAGGGCGGAGCGGAGCGGCGGAGGAATCCGGAAGCTAGGCATAACCTGTCATTTTCCCCGCATTCTCCTGACCTTGCTGGGCCGGATTCTCCAGCTAGAGTGCTGGTGAGTCAACACCGCACCACGGGCTCTGTGCAGACCATCGAGGCTGGTCGCACGCAGCGTGCCCGCCCCGGACGCGAGCGAGAGGGGGAGCGACTGGGAGATTGGGTTCCGTGAATCGCCGGCAGATCGACCGGCACGACCCCGCAGGTCCCGGCAACGCCGGGCATCCGATGAAGACGCGCGACCTGATCGAGAGGGGAGGCGATGGAATTCCACCTGGTTCCTGCAGCCGAGATCGCCACGGAGCCGCTCGACGTCGGCCCGGAGAGCAAGTTGCACCTCGTGGACGTGATCGACCGCACGCAGGGGGCCCCGTTCAGCGCCGGCATCTGTGAGGTCTTCCCCGGCGCTCCCGTCGACTTCGACTACGACGAGGACGCAGCCGTGTGCCACATGCTCGAGGGCGAGATCACCCTCACCGAGAACGGCAGCAGCCGGCAGTTCAAGCCGGGCGACATCGTGTACATCCCCCAGAAGAAGGGCCTCGTGGTCTTCTGGAGCACGGCGTCCTACGGCCGCTTCTTCTTCGTCACCTACCCGCACTGGAGGTGAGCCATGGCAACAGAGCCTGAACACCACCACCACCTGTTCCACGACGAGATGGACGCGCAGCACAAGAAGGACACGGAGCAGCTCGCCAAGTTCGGCTACAACCAGGACCTGCGGCGCTCGCTCGGGTTCTTCTCAACGTTCGCCATCGCCTTCAGCTTCATCTCGGCGACCAACGGCTTCTACGCGCTCTTCTACTACGGCCTCGACATCGGCGGCCCCGCCGGCCTCATCTGGCAGTGGCCGATCATCGTCTTCGGCCAGTTCATGGTGGCGCTGGTGTTCGCCGAGGCGGCCTCGCACTACCCGTTGGCGGGAGGCATCTACCAGTGGGCCAAGCGCTTCATGGGCGGCGACTACGGCTGGTGGGTCGCCTGGGTCTTCGCCACCGCGCTCGTGGTCACGGTCGCGGCCGTCGCCTTCGGCGTGGCGCCGATCGTCTGCTCTCTCATGGGCTGGGATGCGAGCAACACGACGACGCTGCTCTGGATCGCCGTCTGCTTCGCCTTGGGGCCGATGATCCTCAACGTCCTCAGCGTCAAGGTCACGGCCTTCTTCAACAACATCGGTACCGTCACTGAGATCATCGGGCTCGTGGTGATCTCCATCGCCCTGTACGCGGCGGTCATCTTCGGCAAGGGCGATCACCAGAGCCTGAGCGTGCTGTTCGACACGACGCCGGGCGCCGGATCGGGCGCTCTCTTCGGCTACGGGAGTATCTTCCTCGCCTCGATGCTCACCGGCGCCTGGGTGCTCTACGGCTTCGACACCGCCGGGGGCCTCGCGGAAGAGACGATCAACCCGACCCGTGAGGTGCCTCGCGCCATGCTGTTCGCGATCGGCATCACCGCGATCATCAGCGCCTTCTGGCTGGTGTCGATGGTCCTCGCCATCCCGGACGTCGCCAAGACGCAAGCGGAAGGGACGGGGGCGATCGCGTACATCTTCGACGCGCACTTCCCGGTCTGGGTCACGGACACCTTCCTGGTCACCGTGTGCATCGCCATCTTCGTCTGCTGCCTGGCGATCCAGGCGGCGACGTCGCGGCTGCTGTTCGCCTTCGGCCGCGACAAGATGATCCCCGGGTCCAAGTTCTTCGGCTACGTACATCCAGGCACCAAGACCCCGCTGGCGTCGGCGATCTTCGTCGCCGTGGCGGCGATCGTCGTGCTGCTGTACGTGAACCTCGGCGGCAGCGACCCGTTCATCGCCATCGCCCGCGTCACCGCCTGGGCCACGGCGGGCACCTACATCGCCTACCAGATGGTGGTGTTCGGCGGCCTCATCGCGCGCGGCCGGGGCTGGCCGAAGGACAGGGCCTACTTCAACCTGGGCAAGTGGGGGTGGCCGGTCAACATCCTCGCCCTCGTCTACGGCGTCTTCATGATCATCAACCTGGTGTGGCCGCGGACGCCCGACGCCGCGTGGTACGACAACTACCTGGTCGTCGTCTCTCTCGTCGTCGTGGTGATCGTCGGCGCCATCATCTATGTGATCCAGAAGGCCCGCGGCGTCGACCTCAGCGCGACCATCAAGGAGATCGACGAGTCGCCGGCGGAGGCCCAGGCGATGGAAGCGATGGCCGCCGGCGAGGCGGGCAAGGTCCTGCCCGGTGGCGTCAGCGAGATGACCGCGACCGACGACGAGGGAAAGGGGGGCGTCCAGCTCTGATGTCCTGACCCGCGGCAAGCCGCCCGTCGGGGCGGTGGGACGGAGGTGCGGGGGCGGCGGCCGCTGAGGCCGCCGCCGTCGCGTACGGGGCGGGGCGGCCGGAGGGTGCCGCTCCGCCCTCGTTTCGAGATGGGAACACTCCCGATTGAACGCAGCAGCGAGCGTGAGGACCGGAACGATGAACGACGACGACCTGAGACCCGCAGCGGGCGCGGACGACGAGGCCGCCCGGCACGCCGGCGATGCTTCGCAGGCCGGCGGGGAGGCACCGCAAGCCCCCGAAGCCGCCGCAGTCGCAGGAACCGGCCGGCGACGCTGGGCCGCAGGCGGCCGCCTCCGAGGCGCCGTACGGGCGCGTCCGCTATTCCCGCCGCCGCGTGCTGATCTTGGGCGGCGCCTTCGCCGCCGGGGTCGCCGCGGTCATCGCCGGCCTCCGCGCCTTCGGCGGGTCGGCCGCGACCAAGGTGACCGACACGATCAGCGACCAGTTCGGTCCGTTCCCGGTGCGCAGCGTCGAGGACGTGCCGGACGTGCCCGCCGAGCAGTGGACCGTGAAGGTCGACGGGCTGGTGGACACGCCGCTGACCGTCGATCACGCCACATGGACGAGCCTGCAGCGCATGACCGAGACGGTCGATTTCCACTGCGTGGAGGGCTGGACCGTCGACGACGTGCGCTGGGGTGGCGTCGCGCCGGCCGTCCTGCTCGGACCAGGCCGGCGTCAAGCCTGAGGCGAAGTACGCCGTCTTCTACGCCTACGGCGGCGACTACCTCAGTACCCTGCCCCTGGAGCTGGTCACGGACGAGAAATCCATGCTCGCCGACTCCCTGAACGGCGGGCCGCTGCCGCCCAAGCACGGCGGACCGCTGCGGCTCGTCGTGCCGAAGCAGCTCGGCTACAAGAGCGTCAAGTGGGTCGAGCGCATCGAGCTCAGCGACAAGATCGTGACCGGGTACTGGGAGGCCAACGGCTATCCGGAAGACGCGCCGATCCCCGGCGCGTGACTCATCCTCGCTGCGCTCAGAAGACGCCGGCGATCTTGAGCGCCACCAGCAGGACGATCACCAGGACGACCAGGAGCGCGATCAGGGCGCCGGTGCTGATACCGCGTTTCTCCGCCGGCGCCTTCCAGCTCGGCGTCGTCGTGTCACCACGCACCTGGCTGGCGCTCAGTTGTGAGCGCCCGCCAAGCACCCCTTCTGTGGTGGCCTGCGTGGTCGGACCGACGCCGCCGTCGAACGGTCTGCCGTCGACTCTCGGCTCGCTCGGCTTCTCGTCGTTCATCTGCGGTGCCCCTTTTCGATGCGCTCCATGGATGGGTCGCATCGTCTGGAGTGTACCCATGCGACCCGCACCTCGGTCACGTCGGGCGTCCTTCCTGGAGCGACAACAGGTTTCGAGGCTGCGAGGCGGTGGGCACCGTTCTCGCGGGCGGTCAAAGGCCGCCCGGCGCGGTAGACTGGAGCCCGCGCCAGTGTGCGGCGCAGGCCGCGACCATTCGCTCCCCGAGGAGGCCGAGGATGACCAAGTACGTGTGCACCGTCTGCGACTACGTGTACGACCCCGAGGTCGGCGACCCCGACAACGGCATCCCTGCGGGGACCGCGTTCGAGGACCTGCCGGAGGACTGGGTCTGCCCCGAGTGCGGCGTGGAGAAGGAAGAGTTCGAGGCCGTCGCCGACTGACGACCTGCAGCTCGCGCTCCGGGGGGAGCCATGGGTGTCCTTGAGCTGAGAGACGTCACGCTCGAGCTGGGCGGCCGACGCATCCTGAACGGCCTCACGGTCGATTTCTGGGAGGGTCACGTGCACGCCCTGATCGGGCCGAACGGCGCCGGCAAGTCCACGCTGGCCGGCGCCATCATGGGCCTGCCCGAGTACCGGCACATGCGGGGCGAGATCCTGCTCGACGGCGAGCCCATCCAGGACCTGCCGGTCGACGAGCGCGCCCGCCGGGGCATCACGCTCGCGTGGCAGGAGCCGGCGCGGTTCGAGGGCCTGCGCGTGGACCGCTTCATCCTCGCCGGCGCGAAGGAACGGAGCGGGGCGACGGTGCGCCGCGTCCTCGAACGGGTCGGTCTCGACCCGGAGAAGTACGCGGCGCGCGCGGTGGACAAGACGCTCTCCGGCGGCGAGCGCAAGCGCATCGAGCTCGCCAGCATCCTCGCCATGGAGCCGCGCGTCGTGCTCATGGACGAGCCTGACTCGGGCATCGACGTGGAAGCGCTCACGCGCATCTTCGATGCCCTCGCCGACTTCAAGCAGGCCGGCGCCACGGTCATCATGATCACCCACAGCCAGGAAGTCCTGAAGCACGCCGAGCACGCCTTTCTGCTCTGTGACGGGCGCATCATCGACAAAGGCACCATCGGCCGCATCGACGGCTACTTCGGCGACAACTGCGCCAGCTGCGACCACACCAATCTGCCGACGGTCGAGGAGATGGCGGTGGTGGGCGAGTGAGCGCCCCGACGAAGGAACAGGCACAGACCGCCCGCGATCTGCTCGCCAGTCTCGGCGATTTCGGAGGTCACCTCAAGGGCGACGACATCGCCCACCTCGAGGTGCACGGCAACGAGGTCGTCGGCGCGCACCTCGTCCCCGGCCTGCAGGTCGACGTGGACCAGCTGGACGAGGGCATCGAGGCCTGGATCCACCTGGACAAGGGGCGCGCGCATCGCCAAGCCGGTGCATCTGTGCTTCGGCATGCTCCCCACCGAGGGGCTGCAGCGGATCGTCATGCACGTGGAGGCGGAGGAGGACAGCTTCGCCAGCGTGCAGGCGCACTGCACCTTTCCCAACGCCGTCGACATCACCCACAAGATGGACGCCGACGTCGTCATCGGCTCCGGCGCCACCTACGAGTACTTCGAGCGGCATCTGCACGGCGCCGAGGGCGGCGTGACCGTGGTGCCGAAGACCAAGGTGCGCGTCAAGGAAGGCGCCCGCTTCAAGACCGAGTTCGAGCTCATCAAAGGTATGGCCGGCGTCATCGACTTCGACTACGAGGTCGACTGCGACGCGTTCAGCACGCTCGACATGATCGCCCGCATCATCGGCCGCGGGCACGACAGGATCCGCATCAGCGAGACCGGCCACCTGAACGGTGAGGGCGCCAAGGCCGTGCTGCAGTCGCACCTCGCGCTGCGCGACTCGGCGTTCGCCGAGATCTACAACACGCTCACGGCCAGCGCGCCGCACGCGCGCGGGCACGTCGACTGCAAGGAGATCGTGCAGGGCAACGCGGTGGCCAAGGCCGTCCCGGTGGTCGAGGTGACCCACCCGCTCGCGCACGTGACGCACGAGGCCGCGATCGGCAGCGTCGACAGCAAGCAGCTGCAGACGCTGATGAGCCGCGGCCTCGACGAGGACGGCGCCACCGACCTCATCATCGAGGGCCTGCTGGGTTGAGCCCTACTCAGGCGCTCCCGCGGCGAGGGGCTTCAGCCCTTCCGCGAACGCGATGAGCTCCTGCCGGGTGAGGGCGCCGGTGACGAACACCGCCCGGCGCGCGGTGCGCACGAACAAGGACGGCCCGCTCGTCTGGTACCAGGTCGAGGCCGTCGCCCCCCTGAAGGCGCCGTATTCCAGCGTCGTCTCCTGGTACGAGAGCTTGTCCCGCGCCAACTTGTGGAGCTCGTCGCGGAGCGCGGCTCCGTAGTGGCGCGTCGCCGTCGGGCCGATCTGCTCGACGGTCATGCTGCTGAGCCCTCGCGTGTAGAGCAACGCGATGCCGGGTTCGCCGGGGTCGCTCGGCGGCGGGCCATAGGCGGCGCCTCGCACCCACTCCATCAACCTGGTGGCTTCGTCGAAGGCGGCGGCGGCCTTCAGCGAGTAGCCGTCCGGCGTCAGGTCGGAGACGAGCGGGTCGTAGCCGGCCATGCGGCCCGCGGCGGCCGGTGACGGTACGTAGGTGAAGGCGTCGGAGGTCGTCGTGCTCGCCGGCAGGCCGCGAGTGTCGATGGTGTAGGTCTTGTCGGCCGGCGGCGGCGACGCCCAGTCGACGCTCGCTGTGAACGTCGCGCGCCCGTCGGTGTACCAGGTCACGATGCCGGTCTGCTGATCGACGACGAGCGCGACCGGCTGCCCGCCCAGCGTCATCGCGGCGCGCCAGACGGCACGGTCGCCGTCATTCAAGGGCTTGATCCCGACCGCGTCGTCGCCATCCTCTATGGCGGTCCGGACGATCGCCGCGAGTCCCTGGTAGTCGAGCGGGCTGCGGGTGGCGACGCGCCAGACGGGCGGCCATTCGCCGATCGAGATCCCGTACCAGCCGATCAGGCCGTCGCCGACGGTCGTCTCGGTCCGTGTCGTCGCATCATAGGTCGACGCCGCCGGCCGCCGGCCGCTCGCGGTCGTGCCCCTGGGGATCGCCACCTCGCCCCCGGCGTTACCGCTCGCGACGGCGCTGAAGGCACCGTCCTCGCTCGCACGACCAGTGCCGGGATTCCACGTGTACGTCCCGCGGATCCCATCGACCTGCGGCGTCGGCGCGACTGGTCCGGAGCGCAGGAAGAAGGTCCACGCGATGGCGAACACGATGGCCAGCGCCACCAGCGTGACGGCGAAGCTCGGCGGCCGCCCGGTGATGCGGGCCGAGCGGATCTCACGGCTGCGGCGCTCGGGAAGGCCGGTCATCAGTCCGGTGAGTGGCTGCCCCATACGAAGATGGAGGGCAGCGGCACGAAGGTCCACGGGTAAGGCATGCGACAAGCGTGACGACCGCGCCGCGACTGCGCAAGCCGCCTGCGCCGGCGCTCACCGCCGGCCGACGGCCACCGCCCGGCTGGCGCCGGGCATGCGGGCTGTGATTACGTAGCCCTGCTCGAACCATCAGCAGCCCGAGGAGGCAGGGCGTGAAGCGCAATCTGTTCGCCGGCCGCCGCCGCAGCGGCGGCCTCAAACTCGACGTCTTCACCGACGACGAGATCCAGGACATCCACCTCGCGACCCTCGAGGTGCTCGAGCGCACCGGCGTGTGGGTGGAGCTCGACGAAGCGCTCGACATCTACAGCGACGGCGGCTGCGTCGTCGACCGGGAGTCGCACATCGTGCGCATCCCGCCGCACATCGTCGAGGACGCCGTCGCCAGCGCGCCGCCCTCCGTGGTGATGTGCGGCCGCGACCCGAAGAACGACATCTGTCTCGAGCCGGGCCGCGTGGGCTTCAGCAACTTCGGCGAGGGCATCCAGGTCGTCGACCCGCGGACCGGTGAGCTGCGGGCCTCGACGAAGAAGGACCTGGGGGAGATCGCCCGTCTCGTCGACGCGCTCGACGAAGTCGACGTGTTCGAGATGGCCGTCGTCTCCAGCGACCAGCCGCCGGACTCGTTCTCACTGCACAACCACGAGGCGGCCATCGTCAACCAGACCAAGCCCATCTCCGGCGGCGCGCAGGACGGCGACGCCGTTCATCGCACCGTGGACATGCTCGCCGCCGTCCAGGGGAGCAGGGACGCCGTGCGCGAGCGGCCGATGATGGTCATGGGCACCTGCCCGGTGAGTCCGCTGAAGCTCGTCAAGGACTTCTGCGAGATCGTCATCGAGTCGGCGCGCGTCGGCCTGCCGAGCTGCGTGCTCAGCATGGCGATGGCCGGCGGCTCCAGCCCGGTGACGCTCGCCGGCACGCTCGTCACGCACAACGCCGAGGTGCTCGCCGGTATCGTCCTCGGCCAGCTCACCGAGCGCGGCAGCAAGCAGCTCTACGGCTCGTCGACGACCGCCATGGACCTCCGTCTGGTGGCGGCCTCCGTCGGCACGCCGGAGTGCGCGCTGATCAGCGCCGGCGCGGCGCAGCTCGCCAGGCAGTACCGCCTGCCGAGCTACATCGCCGGTGCGTAGGGGGACAGCAAGCTCAGTGACGTGCAGACCGGTCACGAGAAGACCCTCACGGCCCTCATGGCAGCGTTGGCAGGGACCAACCTGATCTACGGCCTGGGAATGATCGAGTCGGGCGTCACCTTCGACTACGCGCAGCTGGTCATCGACAACGAGATCGCACGCATGGTCAAGCACGTCGTCGGCGGCGTGCGCGTCGACGACGAGTCGCTGGCGGTGGACGACATCGCCTCAGTCGGGTCGTTCGGCGACTTCCTCAGCCTGGACGCGACGATGCGCCACATGCGCGACACGTCGCAGCCGGAGCTCATCGACCGCCGCGTGCGCGAGGACTGGGAGGCGCGTGGCTCCAGCGACATGTACCAGCGCGCCGTGGAGAAGGCGCGCGGCCTCCTGGAGACGCACCAGCCGGAGCCGCTGCCGGACGACGTGCTCAAGCAGGTGCGGAGCATCGTCGACAAGGCGGACCGGGAGCGGGCGACGGCCTGACGGATGAAGTCGGGCCGGCGGCTGAGGCTCCGCCTCCGCCGGCCTACCCGAGCAGACAGAACGGGGCGGGTGGCCCTCCCGGCCGCCCGCCCCGTTCCGTCTCAGCGGGTCAGCCGCCCGGCGTCGTGGTCAGCTGGCCGAGCGTCGGGAGCGGCCCGAGCACGGTGCTCCAGCCGCCGGTCAGCATGACCTTGAGGGAGTACCCCGAGCCGCCGTTCAGCTGCGTATAGGCGTAGTCGCCTGCCGTGGCGCCCGCGACCATGTCCGCGCCGGTCCACGGATTCTTCGGCCACACAAAGCTCGTGCCGAATGCGACTGCGGATACGTCGGCCGCGGCGGGGTAGGCGCCGCCGTGCGATGCCGCGTGCGCTTCGAGGTACCGCTGCAGCAGGAGCAGGTTCTGCAGAGAGGCCGTGTTGCGCTCCGGCTTGAACCAGCTGGGCACGCCGCCGGTGAGGGTCCAGTTTCCGCTCGAGAGGTGGACGACGAGCTTGTACGTGGCGCCGCTTGCGCTGGGGGCGTACGTGTAGGCGCCTCGAGACGTCCCGGGCGCCATGACCTTGCCAGTCCAGGGGTTCGACGGCCAGATGGCTGTCGAACCGGGCAGCCCGCCGCCCTTCTTGACCATGGACTTCGGTGGGTAGAGGAAGCGATGGCTCTGGCCGTAGTCGTTGACGTACTTCTGGATGAGCAGCGAGCCGGCCTGCACCTGCTTGTCGACGAAGCTCACCGCCTCGGCGCGCGGCGCCACCGCGGCGACCAGCAAGGCGACCGCGACGGTCGTCAGGACGATGGCGAGCATGCGTCTGGTCATGAGATGCCTCCTGTGGCCCCTTCTTCCTCTCCAGTGTGGCGGCGTCCACGAGGGGGGTCAACCGCGCGTCGCCCGCTCGCCGAGCCGGGGCCCTTTGATACGATTCGTCCGAGCGCCGCGGCATCTGCGGCCGGCGCGAGAACGCGAGACGCGAGGAGCAGCCGGTGGAAACGAAGATCCCCACGCGCATGGGCGACGGCTTCATGGTCGAGATGACGCGTAGCGAGCTGCGCGCCGACCTGGAGGACGCGACGCAGGAGGCGGCGCGCAAGGCCAAGGTGCCGCCGCTCGGGCCGGACGAGCTCGGCCACCTGCTCGACATCTACGCCTCGCGCGCCGCGTTCACCGCCGTCGACATCGGCGACCAGGTGGTGCTCAGCTGCGATGGCGGCGGCAGCAAGATGACCGGCACGGACCTGCTCGACCTGCTCGAGAGCGAGCAGCGCCTCGGCCAGGACATCCTCGAGCTCTGGCACATCGAGTACAGCTACAAGGCGATCAAGACGATCCTGCCGTTCCAGCAGCAGGTGATGCAGAACTGTCAGCTGATGATGACGTCGCCGGTGCAGTACGGGGCGCAGCCCAACCTCGCCTTCTACAGCAAGCCGGACGGGCCGGCCGACAACTGGTTCGAGCTGCTGCCGCGCGGCGACATCGCCGGGGCCCGCGCGGCCATCGACGAGGCCATGGACCACGCCACCAAGGACTTCATCTACGTCGGCGAGGGCATGCTGGACGCCGGCGCCGACGGCATGGACTTCGACACCACCGGCGGCGCCGGCGACGCCGACTTCTTCAGCACGCTGCGCGCCGTCAAGCACCTGCGCGAGAAGTACCCGGACGCCGGCATCGAGGTCGGCATGGCCGGCGAGTTCGTGATCGGCGTCCACGGCGAGCTCGAGTGGGAGGGCCGGCGGCTGGCCGGCCTCTGGCCGAAGGAGCAGCTCGAGGTCTGTCAGGACGCCGGCGCCACCATCTTCGGGCCGGCGGTGAACATCCGCACCGGCAAGAGCTGCGCCTGGAACGCCGCGTACTCCATCACGGTCATGAAGCCGTGCATGGACGTGGCTCGCATCCCGGTGCACCCCAACGTCGGCGAGGGCGTCGGCGGCGTGCCCGTGAACGGGTATCCGCCCGAGGACGCCGGGTCGCGGGCGGCCAAGGCGCACGTCGACATCCTCCGCTGCGACGGGTTGTAGGTGGGCTCGGGTGACTCCAGAGGCATGGATGTCACCCACGCGCTCGCCGCGGGCATGGGCGGGATGCGGACGGCCGGAGACCTGGTCGCACGCATGCAGATGGC
Organism: uncultured Thermoleophilia bacterium; assembly: GCA_963808735.1. GTDB lineage: Bacteria > Actinomycetota > Thermoleophilia > UBA2241 > UBA2241 > CAIXSE01. The sequence continues at coordinate 32,567 of CAWEHE010000022.1, forward strand.
CCGCGGGATGCGCCTTCCGGAGGCGAAGAGCTACGTCGCGAACAAGCTGGACTGCACGGTGCGCGACCTCAGCGACAGTTACGCGATGGAACAGATCCGCGGCGAGAAGGGCCTGGGGAGGATCCTGGACCACTCGAACCTGCACCCGGGCGAGCCCAACGCGATGATGGCCAAGTTCCGCATCGCCGAACTGCTCGGCGTGCCGATCAACTCGGTGGAGCGCTTTCGGGAGCTGGCTGGCCTGTAGCGGCCTTCGCGGCGGCCCGCGCTACGAACCAGGCGACCAGCGCCGCCGCGATCCCTATGGGGACCAGCAGCACGCCGGCGAAGACGGTCAGATAGAGGCCGAGACCCGGGCTCATGAAGGCGATCTGCCCGGCGGCGTCGCTGCCCACGCCGATCACGACCACGCCGCAGACCGCCACGAGCGCGCCCAGTACCCACGAGAACCGGCGCGGCGTGGTGAGCGTCACAGCCATCCCGAGCGCCACGACGCAGAGTGCGAGGGCGATCGCCGGCGTGCCCCACTGCGTCTGCAGCACGCCGTTGATGTCGTCCGGCATCGACGGGCTGTAGTTGACCTGGCCCGGCCTGTCCTCGTTGGCCCACGGCAGGAACACGGCGGCGACGAGCACCGCTCCGGCGAGGAGCGTCAGGACGCCGTCCCCGACCCAGTCGCGGCGCAGCAGGCGTGGGTTCTCCAGTCGCTTCATGGCTCGAGTATCACCCAGTCCGGGGCCCGAGCAAACGGCGGCGCGCGGTCGGGAGCCGGCCGGCACGCCGACCCACCGCTTCAGGCTGCCGCACTGGGCTGCCGCGAGGAGCGCTCCAGTCCGCGGCGAAAGCTGCCGATGGTGTGGGACACGTCCGACCGCCGGAGGCAGGCGCATGAAACGCATCACAGGTATCGTCATCATCATCGCGCTGGTGCTCGCCCTGACGGCGGTGGCCGCCGGCTGCGGCCTGCAGGACCAGGCGGTGGAGCAGACGACCGGGCAGATCGACGTGGCCAAGGATGCGGCAGCCAAGGCTCAGCTGATGATGATCAAGACAGGCGTGCAGGCCTACGTGGCCACCAACGGCGCGCCGCCGCCCGACGCCTCGCAGGCCACGCTCGGGAGCTTCGTCCAGCCGTGGCCGGTCAATCCCTTCTCGAAGGCGCCCATGAAGGCCGGCGACGCCGTGGGCGACTACGTCTACACGCCCGGCTCGGGCACCGGCTTCACGCTCGCCGTCCACCTCTCCGACGGGAGCACCGCCGCGGCGCCGTGATCAGGCGCCGATCAGCCTCTTGACGTAGGTCGCGCGCTTGCTCGGCCGTCCCGTGCGCGCCTCCGCCTCGTCTGCACTGCTCATCGCCAGCAGCGCTGCGTTGACGCCGAGCCAGCGCAGCGGCTCCGGCTCCCACGTCTTGGAGCGGTGGCCCACCCACGGCAGGCCCGTCAGCTCCGTCTGCTGCCCCGTGATGAGGTCGCGCAGGGTGCGCCCGGCGAGGTTGGTGGTGGAGACGCCGTCGCCCACGTAGGCGCCCGCCCAGGCCATCCCCGTCGCGCGGTCCAGCCCGACGGAGGTGTACCAGTCGCGGGCCGCGGCGATGGCGCCGCCCCAGCTGTGCGTGACCTTGGCGTCGCCGATCGCCGGGAAGAGCTCGCCGAGCAGGGCGCGGAGGTGATCCTGTACCTGCGGCACGCGCTCGAACGCCTCGCTCAGGCGCGAGCCGTAGTGATACGGGGCGCCGCGGCCGCCGATGGCGATGCGCCCGTCGTCGGTGTGCATGGCGTAGAAGATCAGGAAGCGGAAGTCGCCGAACACCTCGTGGCCGCTCCATCCGACCTGGTCCCAGAAGGCGTCGGGCAGAGGCTCGGTGCCGATCATCAGGGAGTAGATCGGCACGACGGCGCGCTCGTAGCCGGGAAGCTCGGGCGTGAACGCCTCCGTGGCGCGGACGACGACGTCGGCGCGCACGTCGCCGACGTCAGTCGTCGCGACGTGCGGCTCGATGCGGGTGACGGGGGTGCGCTCGTAGATGGTCACCCCCAGACGTTCCACTGCATCGGCGAGGCCGCGGGCGAGGCGGGCCGGGTCGACGGCGGCGCCGTGCGGCGTGAAGCCGGCGCCGAGGCACCCGGCCACCGTGATGCGCTCGCGCATATCGGCGGCGCCGAGCATGACGTAGTCGTCCTCGCCGAACCCCCACTCGCGCTCGTACTCCACCGCCTCGCGCAGGCGGAGCAGCTGCACCGGCGTGGTGGCGATGTCGAGCTGGCCGCCGAGGCGGAAGCGCGCGTCGATGCCCTCCTCGTCCACGACGCGCGCGATCTCGTACACCGTGGCGTGCAGGGCGCGCTGCTGGTCGATCACCGCCTGACGGCCGTGCGTCTTCTGCGCCGCCGACCGCGACCCGGGGAACGTGGTGTGACACCAGCCGCCGTTGCGCCCGGAGGCCCCGAAGCCGGCGATCTCTCGCTCGAGGACGGCGACACGCAGATGCGGGTCGGCCTTCTTGAGGTAGTAGGCCGTCCAGAGGCCGGTGAAGCCCGCGCCGACGATGGCGACGTCGACGTCGATGGGTCCGGGCAGAGAGGGGCGCGGAGTCAGCTCGGCGGGGACGCCGTCGAGCCACATGCTGCGGGCGCGGTAGTCGGTCATGGCGGGCTCCTTCGAGGTTGGGACTATCCTACCAAAGGCGTTGGGGAGGCCGCCGCCGGGGGACGCGGTCGCGGGCCGGCAGAATCCGAGGGGCGGGCCGGCGGGTTTGCCGCGTGGTAGATAGCTGACGAGACGGCGGCGATGACCCCGGGACCCGGGAGGTGACCAGGATGGCTGCGGACAGGTTCGTGGACGCGTACAAGGGCACGCCACCCTGGGACATCGGACGCGCGCAGCCGGCGCTCCAGGCGGTGGCGGACGCCGGGCTGGTCACGGGTCCGGTGCTCGACGCCGGCTGCGGGACCGGCGAGAACGCGCTCTTCTTCGCCGCCCGCGGCTTCGAGGTGGTCGGCGTCGACGGCGTCGAGGCGGCGATAGAGGCCGCGCGCGCCAAAGCCGCGGCGCGCGGCCTGGCGGCCGAGTTCCTCGTGCACGACGCGCTGTCGCTCGACGGCCTCGGGCGGCGCTTCAACACCGTCGTCGACTCCGGGCTGTTCCATACCTTCGACGACGGCGAGCGGCGGCGATACGTCGCGGCGCTTGCCGCGGCCACCGCCCTGCGCGGTCGCGTGTTCGTCCTCTGCTTCAGCGAGCACGAGACGGGCGAGGGTGGGCCGCGGCGCGTGACCCAGGCCGAGCTCCGCGAGGCGTTCGACGCGCCGCCCTTCCGCGTGGTGGGCATCGAGGCCGCCGAGATGGCCACGAACCTCGACGGCGGCGGCCGCAAGGCCTGGCTGGCGAGCGTCGAGCGAGTCGCCGGGCAGCGCCCGGCCGGCGGTCGCTAGGGGACGAGCACGAGCTTGCCGAGCGCCGGGCGCTCCATGAGCAGGCGGTGGGCCCGTGGGGCCTCCGCGAGCGGGAGCTCGCGGCCGACCACGGGCTTGAGCACCCCGCTCCGCAGACCGGCGTCGACGGCCGTGCGTGCGGCGGCGATCTCCTCCGGGTGCGCGTTGGGCAGGCGCATGCCGATCACGGCGCCCTCGGCGTTCATGAGGTCCCGCGCGTCCACGTCCACGGGTCCGCGGCTGCCGACGACGATGACCCGGCCGCGCGGCGCCAGGGCCTTGAGGTCGTCGCCGAGGTTCTCGTTGGCGAGGAACTCCACGATGAGGTCGAACCCCCGGCCGCCGGCGAGATCGAGCGCCGACTCGAGGTGGCCGGGGTCGTGGTGGTCGAGCACGCGCACGGCGCCCTGGGAGGCGACGAGATCGCTTCCTGCCTCGCTGCCGGCGGTGCCGGTGACGTCGAGGCCGGCGGCGGCCGCGAGCTGGACGGTCGCGAGGCCCACGCCTCCGGAGGCGCCGTGGATCAGCACGCGCTCCCCGGCGGTCGCGGCGGCGCGCTGGAAGAGGGCGCGGTACGCGGTGGCGTAGGCCACCCCCAGCGCCGCGCCCTGGGCGTACGAGAGATCGTCCGGCAGAGGACGCACATCCTCAGTGCGGCAGAGCGCGTACTCGGCGTAGGTGCCGCTGAGCGACCCCGTCAGGTAGACGCGCTCGCCGGTGTCGACGCGGGTGCCGGCGCCGTCGGCGCCGGGCGTGTACGGGAGGGCGGGCAGCTCGCTGTAGAGGCCCGCCCTCACGTACGTCTCGTAGGGGTTGACCCCCGCGGCCTGCACGCGGATGAGGACCTCGCCCTCGACGGGCTCCGGCTGCGGTGACTCCTCGAGCAGGAGGACGTCGGGGTCGCCGAACTCGTGGACGCGGATGGCGCGCATGGCTCAGTCTCCTATGGGCCGGAGGGAGCCGGCGATGCGCGCCAGCTCGTCCCTCGTGAGATCGCCGGCGACGCTGACCGAGACGCGGCGGTCGCTGCCGGTGCTGACGTAGAGGTGTGGCCAGTCGGGGAGCCCGAGGACGACCCGGGCGGTCTCGCCGCGCAGGCTTCCGGAGGTGAGCGCCAGGCTGGTGGACTCGGTGAGCGCCACCGAGTTCTCGTCGAACGGGTCGTCCGAGCCGGGTGGATTGGCGTGACGCCAGCGGCTGACGATGCAGAAACGGTCGAAGCCGCGCCGGTAGGTGAGCACGACGGTGAGCGAGCCCACGCCGCCCTCGCGGGCGGGGCGGTACGCCCCCAGGAAGGCGCCGTTGACGGCGCCGGTGACCCCGCTCAGGCGGAAGCCGTCGGGGACCCATGCCGCCTGGTAGGGCGTGAAGCTGGTGGTCGCGCGGCGGCCGAGGGCGGCCGCCTGCCGCAGGTCCAGGCGGCGGAAGCGCTCGCTCATCGGCAGCAGCCTGTCCTCGACGTTCGCGTCGAGAGAGAAACGGCCGCGAGGCACGGCGCCGCCGACGCGCACGTTCTCGATGCGCGTACCGCTGACGTCGCCGTCGGCGCTCCAGTGCTCCACCGCCAGCGGATAGCCGGATTCGGCGTCGACGACGATGCGCGCCGTGCCGTCACTGCCGCCACCGGACAGAGGTTCGGGCACGGTGATCGACCAGGCGGTGCGGCCCTCGTAGGTCACGGGGCTGACCGGCACGTCGGGATCGAGCTCCGCGATGACGGCTCTGGCGTACGCGGCGACGCTCCGGTCGAGCACTTGAGAGGCGCCCATCCACGGGCTGAAGAACGGGCCGGGGTCCGGAAGGTCGCGGGCGACGTCGGAGTACAGCATCTTGCCGTCGCGGAAGACGTAGCGTCGCGCCACCCGCTTGACCGCGTCGTAGGTGTAGGCGACGTTCTCGCCGTTCTGCACGATGCGGTAGTCGCCGCGCGACGTGAACGTGAAGGAGCCGACGCGTTGCGCGAAGGGCCGCCCTCGCGCCGTGCCGTACTCGACGACGTCGCCGCGGATGCTGCTCAGGCCGGCGAGGGCGTGCTGCACGCGGGCGAGCACCGTGTCGGCCGTCGCCTGCGGGGGCGCCGAGCGCTGGATGCCGGGCACGCCGGTCCAGCTGACGATGACGGCGGCCACGACCGCCGCGGCCACCGCCGCGACAACGGCGAAGCGCGCCGTGCGGCGCCGGCGCGGCGGAGGCGACGGAGGGAGGCGCCGGGCGCGCGCTCGGACCGGCGCGCCGGGCGGGCGCTGGTCCCGGCCGGAAAGCTCGCGAACGCGTTCGCGCACGCGCTCGAAGTGGTCCGGCCGGTGGGCCGGCAACGGCGACTCACGCAGCTCGCGGCCCAGGTCGTCGTTCCACCCGTTCACGACGTCTGCTCCCGGACGTAGGCCGGCTCGAGAAGCAGTCGGCGCAGGCGCGCCCGCGCCGCCGCGAGGCGGGACGACACGGTCCCCTCGGGGACCCCGACCACCTCTGCCGCCGTGCGGTAGTCGTAGCCGTATTGGTGCACGAGGACCACGAGGACGCGCTGCTCCACCGGGAGCTCGTCGAGCGCGTCCTCGAGATCCGCCCAGCGAGTCACGAGGTCGCAGGGGTCGTCGTCGCAGGCGAGGTCGGCGAGCGCGTCTTCGGCGGTGAGCAGCTGGAAGCGGCGCTCGCGGCGCAGGTAGTCGAGGCAGGTGGTGTAGGCGATCCGGTACAGCCACGTGCCCACGTCGCTGTCGCCGCGAAAGGCGCTCAAGGCCTGGTACGCCTTGATCGAAGCGTCCTGGAGCGCGTCGTCCATGAGCACGGGGTCGCGGAGCATGCGGAACGTCAGGGCACGCAGACGGGTGTCGTAGTGTTTGAGCATCCTCACGAATGCCTCAGAGTCGCCGCGCCGCGCCGCGGAGACAGTCTGTTCGTCTATCTCGCGCTCTGCCGGATCGAACGTCACTCGCACCGTCCTGCCCCCTGCCGTCGGCGGTGGGGCTGCTCAGAGATTAGACGCCGCGGCGACCGCGATCCGTCGCCCGCGGACGCGATGCCGCGCGGTGTGGAGGGATTGTACAGCCGACGGAAGCGGGCCGCCCGCCGGGAGGCGGGCGGCCCGTCACATCACGGGACCGTGTACGTGAGGCCGTTGCTGAGGTAGCCCGTGAGCTTGTAGCCCTGGCCGCCGCTGAGCTGCTCGTACACGTAGCTGCCAGGCGCCGTGCCCGGCGTCATGGGCTGGCCGGTGAACGGGTTGGTCGGCCACGGGTCGACGTACTGCGAGATGCCGCCGCCCTCGACGACGTCCTGCGGCGGCGGATACAGGTTGTTGTTGGCGCTCGCCCACGTGACGATGCCCACCTGCAGCTTGGCGATGCCGTCGATCACCTGCTGATCGGTGGTCGGCGATGCCGAGGGGCTGAGGCTCGGGCTGACCGACGGAGAAGGCGACGTCGTCGGCGAGGGAGAGGTCGAAGGGCTCGGGGTGGGCGTGGGGCTGGCCGGCAACAGGACCTCCACGCGCACGAAGGTGACCGGCGCGAGCTGGAGGTCGCCCGACGTGAACTGGAGCGTGAGGCGGTCGTTCGCGCTCTCGTAGGTCAGCGTTCCCTGCACCTTGCCGGTGACGCCGGTCACGCCCAGCGCCGAGGCCTGAACGCTGATCTCGAGCTGGTCGTCGACCAGGTCCGCGGTGGTAGAGCCGACCGCCTGGAGCTGGCCGTCGTACTGGGTGATCTTGAACTGGTCGTCGCCGGCCTCGGAGATCACCAGCCCGCCGCCGGTCCCAGCCTCGGGCGCCCAGTTGCCGATGAATTGCTCGCCGGCGGTGGACGTGTCGGTGGGCCGCAGGTAGAGGAACCAGACGGCGGCGGCCGCGCCGATGACGACGAGCGCGACGATCAGCCAGACCCACCAGGGCACGCCGCCGGAGCCGGAGCTCCTCGAGTGCGACATGAGGAGGGTCGGCTGGGTCGGCGGAGGCGGCGGAGGAGCTCCGCCCGCCGCTGGCATCACCTGCGTCGCGCCGGTGTCCTGGCCGGGCATCACCTGGGTCTCGCCCTCGCCGGCGGGCGGCATCACCCGCGTCGCGTCGTCGCCAGCGGGGGGCGTCACCCGGGTCAACTCGGTTTCGTCGGGCTGGTTGCCCGTGGTCTCGTCGTCCATGCTCGCCCTCCCGGCCGGGTGACGTTGGGGTACTGGTCAGTCTCGCCGTTCACCTATTTGCCCAGTTGAGTCACTTCCCTGTTCCAGCCCGGTCCAAAGCTCGAAGAACGTCGGGCAGGTCTTGGCCACGCAGGCGGGGTCGTCGACGACGATCCCGGGGACGCGGAGCCCCAGCACCGAGAACGCCATCGCGATGCGGTGGTCCCCGCGTGCGTCGATGCGCGCGCCCCGCGGCCTGGCGGGGAAGACGCGCAGCCAGTCCGCGCCGGATTCGGTCGGCACCTCGAGCCGGCGCAGGTTGTCCTCCATCGCGGCGATGCGGTCGGACTCCTTGAGCCGGACGTTGCCGATGCCGGTGATGGTCACCGGTGACGTCGCCAGGGGGGCGATCGCCGCCAGCGTCATGAAGGTGTCCGAGATGTCCGCCATGTCGACGGTAAGGCCGGCCAGCGCAGCCGGGCCGGCGACCCGGACGCCTTCGGGCTCGTCGGTCACCGTGCAGCCCATCGCCTCGAGCACGTCGAGGAAGGCGGAGTCGCCCTGCAGGGCGCCGGTACGATGCAGGCCGAGAACCTGCACGCGCCCCCCCGTCGCACCCGCGGCGAAGAAGTACGACGCCGTCGAGGCGTCGGGCTCGACCGCGTAGTCCCGGCCTGTGTAGGCGCCCGGAGGGACGACGAAGCGCTCTGCGCCGGCCGCTTTGGCGCCGGCGCCGAACTGTTCCATCATCCTCAAGGTCATGGTCACGTAGGGACGGCTGACGAGGCCGTCCACGCGCAGGTCCAGCGGCGAGGCCCCCAGCGGCGCCGCCATGAGCAGCGCCGAGATGAACTGGCTCGAGGTGTCTCCGGGGAGCCGCAGGCTGCCGCCGGAGAGCCCGTGCGCCAGCAGCGTGAGCGGCAGGCCGCCGGTCTCGGCCGGCTCCGTGCGCGCGCCCTGGGCGCGCAGCGCGTCGAGCAGGATAGCGAGGGGGCGGCGCCGCAGCTGCGGCGCCGCGTCGAAGCGGTAGGCGCCCTCACCGGTCGCGGCCGCAGCCACGAGGAACCGGGCGGCGGTGCCCGCCTCGGCGCAGAAGACGTCGGCCTCGGCGGCGGGGATGCGGCCTCCGGCGCCGGTCACGCGCAGGTCGCCGGCCTCCGCCTCCACCGGGATCCCGAGGCTGCGCAGGCCGGCGGCGAAGACCAGCGTGTCGTCGGCCTCGAGGGCGCCGCGGAGCACCGACGTGCCGGCGGCGAGGCCGGCCAGCAGCAGCGCCCGGTTGGTGACGCTCTTGGAGCCGGGCACGCGGACGCTCACATCCAGGGGGCGGCGAGCCGCCTGGATCGGTCTCGGGCTGGTGCGACGGGCGTCGTCCATCGCCCGGATGATACCGCAGCCGCTACTGAAGCTCGGTGACGACGTACTGGGCGAGCGCCTCGATCTGGCCGGGCTGCAGCTGGCTCGAGAAGGCCGGCATCTCGCCGCCGCCGCTCTCGATCTGGCTCCTGACGCCGGCGAGGTCGTCCTCGCCGCGGATGTCCGGCCCGCTTCCGCCGCTGCCGTCGGCGCCGTGGCAGCCGCCGCAGTTGTCGGCGAACAGCGCCGCGACCTCGGCTGTAGACGGCCCGCCCGGAGCGCCCGTCTCAGCGGGCGAAGCCTGCGTCTCGGCCGGCGTCGCCGCGGGGGTGGCGCCGGTCGTGTCGTCGGTCGCGCCGCCGCCGCAGGCGACAGCGGTCGCGGCCAGCACGACGGCGAGGGTCAGGGCAAGGACGATACGTCCCATGCAGGCTCCTTTCGCGGGTGTCGGATGGCCCTGTCGTTCCCGCGCTGCGGCGACGTGAACCCTGGCAGACGACGAGGCGCGGGCAGGAACGGCCGGATCCGGGATCCGCACGCCGGCCGGTTCAATCTCCAAGGCGCTTCGTGTACAGCTCGTAGGCGGACGCCGACTGCATGCCGGCGCGCTCGTACAGGCGCAGCGGCATGGTCTGGCCCTCGGCGTCGACTCCGAGGTCGACCCGCGTCTGGCCGCGCCGGGCGAACGCGGCGAAGGCGTGCGCGAGCAGGGCGCCGCCGAGACCGCGCCGGCGCCACGGGCGGCGCACGCCGAGCCCCTTGATCCAGCCGAGGTCCCCGTGGTCGTAGGCGATCAACGCGCCTGCCGCCTCGACGCCATCCCACGCCAGCCACCAGAGGTCCGGGTCGAAATCCGCGTGGCCGAGCAGGCGGGCGCGCCACGCGTCGAAGGGTTCCTCGCTCTGCTGGAAGTGGTCCTCGAAGGCCTCGTTCATGGTCTCGTACATGACGCGCTCGTCGGCCTCGAGCCGGAAGGGCCGGATCTCGAGGCCCTCGAGCGCCGGCAGCTCCGGCGCGCCGCCGGCCAGGTCGACGGTCATGCGGAACACCGTCCGTTTCAGTTCGTAGCCGTGCCGGCGCAGGAGCTCGCGCTTGGCGCGGTTCGCGGTGATGCAGAAGACGTCGAGGGATGCGTCCTGGTAGCCGCGCTCCACGGCGAGCCGCGCTCCGCGCCGCTCCGCGAGCCCCAGCAGCCGGCCGCCCAGCTCCGGCTCGCGATGGTCCGGGTGCACCCAGAGGTCGGCCTCGAGCTCGCCGGTGCGGTGCTGGTCGCCGGCGTACGCGTACCCGACGAGCCCTGCCGGCCCCTCGGCGACCCAGGCGTCGCTCCCCGGGTCGAAGCCCTCCATCGACCAGTCGTTCTCGAGGTCCTCGATGGTGCTGTCGGGCTCGCCGACCTCGGCGACGTCGCAGGCGTTCAGGAGGTCGACGATCTCCGGCCCGTCACCGCGCGTGGCCGGGCGGATGCGGCTCGGGGGGGTCATGTCGTCCCCGCCGGCTCCTTGACGAGAGGGATCGTCTGGTCGAAGTCCTGCCCCGAGGCCGACGTGCCGACGATGCGCAGCTCGAGGTGCGTGGCGTCCACGCTGGTGAAGACCATGCGGAAGTCGCCGGCGAGCGCCTCGAGGGCGTCCCTGAAACGCTCGGCGTTGGCCTCTCCCGCGATCTGCGAGAAGTCGTCCATGGTGATGACGAGCTCGGCGCCGTCGAGGTGGGCGGGTACCGTGACCTTCTCGGCCTCCTTGGACCCGCTGATCGTCACCGAGAAGGCGTCGTCTCCGGCGCGGCTCACCACGACGGTGGCGATGCCCTGCTGCGTGCTGGCCGTCCACGTGCCGAGGAACTCCTCGCCGGTCGTGGTTGGGCCGCGGAGGAAGAAGAACCACACGGCGATGATGGCGATGATGGCGACGACCGCGAGGATGACGACCAGGCGGAGCAGGCCCGATGGGCCGGGCTTCGCCGCCGCCGCGCCCTGGGCTGCAGGCTGCGGCTGGTACTCCGGCAGCCAGCCGGAGCTCGCGGCGGGACCCGGCGGAGCGCCTGCGTCGCCGCCCCCGCCGTGCGCGCTGCCGGGCGCGGCGGCGATGCCCGCTCCCGCGACCGGCGCGCCGCACCGCCCGCAGGTCCAGTCGCCGTCTCGGAGCGGTGCGCCGCAGCTCGGGCAGTCGGTCATCGCGTTCCCCTTCAGAACTCGAGCTTCTCCAGCCGGGCGAAGATCACGTCGCGCCCGGCCCGGTACTGGTCCGGGTCCATGGCCGCGTCGATCTGCGCGGGCGACATGACCGCCATGGCCTCGGTGCTCGACTTGATCAGGTCGCCGAAGTCGACGCCGTCGCGCCACGCCAGCATCGCGGCGTCCTGCACGACGCGGTAGGCGTCCTCGCGCAGCATGCCCTTGTCGACGAGGGCCAGCAGGACCGCCCCGCTGAAGACGAGGCGGTAGCTCTGGCCCAGGTTCGCCAGCATGCGCTCCTCGTCGACGACGAGGTTGTCGATGAGCCGGGTGAACTTCTGCAGCATGTAGTCGAGCAGGATGGTGCTGTCCGGGAGGACGATACGCTCGGCCGAGCTGTGGCTGATGTCGCGCTCGTGCCACAGGGCGACGTTCTCCATGCCGACCAAGGCATTCCCGCGCAAGACGCGCGCACACCCGGCCATGCGCTCGCTGAGGATGGGGTTGCGCTTGTGCGGCATCGCGGACGAGCCCTTCTGGCCCTTGCCGAACGCCTCCTCGGCCTCGCGCACCTCGGTGCGCTGCAAGTGCCGGACCTCGGTGGCGAACTTCTCGATGCTCGAGCCGACGATGGCGATGCAGCTGAGGAAGGCGGCGTGGCGGTCGCGCTGCACGACTTGGTTGCTGATGGGCTCGCGACCCAGCCCGAGCTCCTCGCACACCAGGTCCTCGACCCGCGGGTCGATGTTGTTGTAGGCGCCGACGGCGCCGCTGACCTTGCCCACCGCGGCGTTGACGGTGACGAGGCGCATGCGCTTGAGATGGCGGCTGACCTCGAAGGCCCAGGTGCCGAGCTTCATGCCGAAGGTGATGGGCTCGGCGTGGATGCCGTGCGTGCGGCCGACCTCCACGGTGTCGCGGAACTCGAAGGCGCGCCGCTTGAGGACTTCTCCCAGCGCGAGGAGGTCGCGCTCGAGAAGCAGGCCGGCGCGCTTGATCTGCAACGCCAGCGCCGTGTCCAGCATGTCGCTGCTCGTCATGCCGTAGTGCACGTACTTGCTGGCGTCGCCGACGTACTCGGCGACGTTGGTGAGGAAGGCGATGACGTCGTGGTTGGTCGTCGCCTCGATCTCGTTGACGCGGGCGACGTCGAAGGCGGCCTTCGCCTCGATCTCGGCGACCGCGTCATCGGGGATCTTGCCGAGCCTGTTCCATGCCTTCACGGCCGCGATCTCCACATCGAGCCAGGCCTGCATGCGGGCTTCGTCGGTCCAGATCGCGCCCATCTCAGGGAGCGTGTAGCGCTCGATCATCGCGTGCCCTCCGTGGTCGTGACGCCCGCGATCCTCTCGTCCGCGGACTCGCCTTGACTGGCGAGGAAGAGACGGCGTTCGTGAGCGCCGCCGCCCCGCCGCCGTCCGTCACTGTCCCGTCGTCGTGCTGCCGTCCGAGAGGTGCCCTACGAGCGTGAACGCCTTGCCGCCGTCGGTCACCGTGTACGTGTAGTCGCCCTTGGCTTCGCCCGGCTGCATGGGCTGGCCGCCGAACGGGTTGGACGGCCACGGCACCACCATCTCACCGAGGGCGCCGCTCGCGGTCACCTCGCTCGGCGGCGGGAACTTCTTGGCGCCGCCGCCGACCCACATCATCAGCCCGCGGCGGATGGTGGCGACGCCGGAGGCGACCGCCGCGTCCGCGTACTGCGTCTCGTCCACGCGCTTCATCGCGATCGTGCGGTCCTTCTTGAGGGCGTCGCCGCTGAGCTCGATCGTGAGCTTGTCGGCCCCGGCGGGGACGAACCGCATCTTCAGCGCGTGGGTGTCGATCATCAGCGAGTCACCCACATTCACCGCATCGCCGATGGGCGCGTCGGGGTTGACGCCCACGGTGTACTTGTCGCCGCTCTTGACGATGTGGACGAGGACCGGCTGCTTCTTGGTGCCGCCGATCCAGTAGCCGGCGAGAGGATCTGCGGGCTCCGCGGTCATCGGCGGTGCTACCGCAGCCGGACACCAGGAGCGCGCCGAGAGCGGAGGCGCCGACCAGCAGCGCCAGGGCGAGCAGCGTGGCCAGCGCCGGCAGGGGTCGGGCCCAACGACGCTCACCCACGGTACGCCACCGCCTCGATCTCGACGTGGAGGTCCTTGGGGAGGCGCGCCACCTCGACGGTGGAGCGCGCCGGGTACGGCTCGGCGAAGAACTCGGCGTACACGTCGTTCACGGCGCCGAACTCGTCCATGTCCTTGAGGAAGATGGTCGTCTTGACCACGTGGTCGAGGGTCAGACCCGCAGCCGCGAGCGTGGCCTTGAGGTTCTCGAGAGCCTTCCTCGCCTGCTCCTTGGGCGTGTACCCGTGGATCTTGCCGTCCGGGTCCAGCCCCACCTGGCCGGAGACGAAGACGAAGTCGCCGACGCCGACGGCCGGTGAGTACGGGCCGACGGCTGGTGCGCCGTCGGGGGCGGCGAATACCTGCTTCTCCATGGGGGTGGTCCTTTCTCGAGTGCGGGGGGTCAGGCGAGCAGCGCTCGCACGGCTACGTAGGCGAGAGCGATGGCGATGAGGAGCACGACGACGTAGAGGAAGCCCGAGATCGTCCTCGGGCTGGGCGGCTTGTCGTTTCTCGGCAAGGGCGGTCTCTTCAGTAGCGTTGCGCGATGGCGGCTATCTGGAGCCGCGCACCGCCGGGCACCCATGGTACACCGGAGAGCGTGACGGCGGGATACGGCGGCACGAAGCGCTCCTCCAGGGCGGCGTCCACGGCGGCCCGGTCGGCTTGATCGACGAGGTGGATCTCGAGGCTGACCACGTCGTCCAGCGAGAGGCCGGTAGAGCGCAGCTGGTGGGCGAGGTTGTCGAGGGCGCGACCGGCCTGTTCGGCGGCCGTTCCGGCCGCCGGCTCGCCGTGGACGTCCAGGGGCAGCTGCGCCGAGACGAAGACGAAGTGCCCGGAGGAGATCCCCGGAGACGCGGCGCCCAAGGGGCCGGGCGCCATCGCCGATCTGATCGCGTGCCTGCTCATGACGAGAGTCTTCCCCGTGCGGCGAGAAGCCGCACGGCCGGGCGCGTGCTGGCCGCATCTCGCGGCGGCTCCGGGCGCGCGGGGGAGGCGCCCGGGATCAGACGTCGAGGATCTTCGCCGCCAGGATCGCGGCGTTGCGGGCGCCGTTGATGGCGACGCAGGCGACGGGCACGCCGGGCGGCATCTGCACGATGCTGAGCAGGGAGTCGAGGCCGCCGAGGTCACTCGTCTTGATCGGCACCCCGATGACGGGGAGGTTGGTGTAGGCGGCCAGCACGCCGGGCAGGGCCGCCGCCTTGCCGGCGCCGCCGATGAGGACCTTGAGCCCGCGGCTCTGCGCCGTCTTCGCGTAGTGCGCGACCCTGTCGGGGTCGCGGTGCGCCGAGAGTACGTTGATCTCGTACTTGATCTTGCGCTCGTCGAGCTCGGCCGCGGCCTTCTCCATGATCTCCCGGTCGCTCTCGCTGCCCATCACGATGCCGACCAGCACGGGGTTCATCTGGATGCCCTGCAGGATGGTCTCGACCTCGGTCCTGGTCTCTTCCACGTCACTCTCCTTTGGTGGCGGGGCGGCGGCGCAGCGCGCCCGCGCCCGCTCAGGCCTTCAGCCGGAGAATCCGGCCGGGAACAGATCGAGCTCGCCGGCGCGCGCCCTGACGGCGCGCTCGGCGATGTCGGGGCGCACCTGCATGCCGTCGAAGGCGATCCTGGCGACGCCCTCGTAGGCGCGCTCGCGGGCCGCGGCGAAGCCGTGTCCGAGCGCGCTGACGGCCAGCACGCGGCCGCCGGCCGTGACGACCTGACCGTCCTGCAGCGCCGTACCGGCGTGGTAGACGGTCACGTCTTCCAGAGCGGCCGCGTCGTCCAGGCCGCTGATGACGTCGCCCTTGTGGCTGCTCGCCGGGTAGCCGGCCGAGGCGAGCACGACCGTGACGCAGTCCTGCGGCTTCCACAGCGCTTCGACGCCGGCCAGCTCGCCGCGCGACGCCGCCGCGCAGAGCTCGAGCAGGTCGGAGTCCAGTCGCGGCAGCACGGCCTGCGTCTCGGGGTCGCCGAAGCGGCAGTTGAACTCGAGCACCTTGACGCCGGCCTCCGTCACGATCAGGCCGGCGTACAGCACGCCGCGGTAGGTGACGCCGCGCTTGCGGAGCGCCGCGACGACGGGCTCGACCACGTGCTCCATCGCGGCCTCGATGGCCTTCTGCTCGAAGCCCGGGACCGGACAGTAACTGCCCATGCCGCCGGTGTTGGGCCCCTGGTCACCGGCAAAGATGCGCTTGTAGTCCTGCGCCGGGGCGAGCGGCACGGCCGTCTCCCCGTCGCAGAGGACCAGCAACGAGACCTCGGAACCCGTGAGGTACTCCTCGGTGATGAGCACGTCGCCGGCGTCGCCGAACTCGCGCGCGACGAAGCAGGCCCCGACGGCGGCACGGGCCTCGGCCTTGTCCCTGCAGATGAGGACGCCCTTGCCGGCGGCCAGGCCGTCGGCCTTGACGACCAGCGGGTAGTCGTCGCGCCCCTCGACGTCGGCGAGCGCGGAATCGAGCCGTTCGTGCCTGCGGTAGGCGCCGGTCGCGACGCCGCCGGCGGTCATGATCTCCTTGGCGAAGACCTTGCTCCCCTCCAGTTGCGCGGCCTCCATGTTGGGCCCGAACACGGCAAGGCCGTGCTCCTCGAAGAGGTCGGTGAGGCCGACGACCAGCGGCGCCTCGGGGCCGATGATGGTGAGGTCGACCTCCTCGCGGCTGGCGAAGTCGAGCAGCGCCGGCAGATCGTCGGCGGCGATGGGGATGTTGTCGGCCTCTGAGGCGGTGCCGGCGTTGCCCGGGGCGCAGAAGATGCGGTCCGCAAGCGATGACTGGGCGAAGGAATGGACGAGGGCGTGCTCTCTGCCGCCGCCGCCAACCACGAGCACACGCATGAGGCCTCCGACTGCTCCGGCGCTGGCGCCGGGCGGCGCTGGCGCCGGCCCGGCCCGACGCCCGCAAGTCTACTCGGGCCGGGCAGCCCGGGGAAGGGCCGAGAGACTCCGCCGCACGTCGCCGGGGCGGTCGTGACCACCCGTGAGAAGGGCCGCGGTGACCTGCACTGCCGGCTGCCGCAGGCGGTGCGGTTTGACCGGTCGTCGCGGTTCGGTACAGGATTGGCCATCGCGGCCAGCGCCAGCGTCGGCCGCCGAAGGGGACTGTGGGTGGGAATCTTCAGGACACTGGCGGGTGCGTTCGCGGCGCGTCGGGCGCCGTTGCTGCTCGTCGGCCTGGTGATGAGCGGCCTCCTGGCGCCGGCGCCGGCCGTCGGCGGCGAATCGTTCTCCGCGCGGGTCCGCGCAACCGAGTCACGCGCCCGGCAGCGGATCGCCGCCACCGCGCGCGCCGCCGCGCCGGGCCGCTACGCGTACTACACCGTCGGCGACGTCTGGAAGTACTCCGGCCCTGCCGGCTGGGCGGCCGGGTACGTCCCGGGGGGTATGTGGTCGTGCTATCAGCTCAGTGGCCGAGAGTGGTGGCGCGACGAGGCGACCGGACGCCAGGCGGCGATCGGAGCCGCGCCCGTCACGGGGGATACCCTCAACACCGGAGCGCTCTTCTTCCCGACCTACGTGCGCGCGTACTCGCTCACCGGCGAGGAGCGGTTCCGGCGCAAAGGCATCGAGGCGGCCATGAGTGCGGCCCAGCGCTTCGATCCCGAGGTCGGGGCCATGCTGTCGCGTCCGACTGGCCGGTTCAACGTGATCGTCGATAGCCTGTCGATGAAACCGCGGCTCCTCTGGTGGGCCGCGCGGAACGGCGGGCCGCCGGAGCTTGCCGATATCGCGAGGCAGCACGTCCTGACCACGGCTCGTGATTTCCTGCGGCCCGATGGCAGCACCTATCACATCGTCTACTACGACGCCGACACCGGCGCCGTGCTCGAGCAGGGGCAGTCGTCCGGGTACAGCGCCGACTCGACGTGGGCCCGCGGACAGGCGTGGGCCATCCTCGGGTTCGCCGCGGCCTACAGGCAGGAACCAGAGCCCGTGTTCCTCACTGCGGCGCGCGCCGCCTCCGACTGGTATCTCGACCACCTGCCGCCGGACCTGGTCCCGTACTGGGATTTCGGCGATCCCGCCATCCCGGAAGCGCCGCGCGACTCGTCCGCCGCCGCGATCGCGGCCTCAGGCCTCCTCGACCTCGCGCTGCTGGACCCCGACCCCGAGCGAAGGGAGCGCTACGAGGCCGCGGCGAGGGCGACGCTCTCCTCGCTGATGTCCAAGGGCTACGCCTCTCTTGGGGCCAATCCTGCCGTCCTGCTCCATGGCACCTACCTCTGGCGCGCTGGCATCACCGACCGAGGCTTGGCCTATGGCGACGCCTTCTTCCTGGAGGCGCTGCTGCGGCTCAGGCGTCTCGCCCCGGATTCCGCGCCGCTGGCGCTCGTAGAGGCGCGCGCGGCTAGCGGGGTGGCCGCCGCCGCGGTTGACGGCGATCTCACGACACGGTGGTCGTCGAGGGGCAGGGTGGCGCTGGACGTGCGGCTCGCCGGTACGCGGGAGGTCGGCGCGGTGCGCGTAGCGATCGCTCGCGGCGATCGGCGGGCTGCGAAGCTGCGGATGCTCGTCTCTGCCGACGGCAGGAGGTGGCGGCTCGCGAGGCAGTCGATGACGAGCGGCGAGGTGATGGGCTACGAGACCTTCTGCTTCGCGCCCCGGCAGGCGCGCTGGGTCCGGCTGCAGTGCGACGGCACCACGGCCGGACCGGTCAACCGAATCGCTGAGGTCGAGGTGTACCCGGCCTTCTGACGCGCGTTTTGAGCGACCGCACGTCGCTGCGGAAGGTCTTCTGCAGACCGCGGTCTTCGATCGCGTTGTCCCCACATCTCGTCCCTCCTCCCGATCGGCGCCGTCCGGTCGGCGCCGGGCTATCCGAGCGAGAGCGCGTGCACTGCGAATACATTAGATTGTCAAATCATTAGTTCGTGTTATCGTTACTGACGTGAACAAAACGCCTGCAGCTTCCGGCGCATGGGCCCCGGACCGCCCACGGACCTTGAGGGAGTGTTCCGGCTTCTCCCGGGGAGGTAGAGATGATGAACGATGAAGCCCAGCAGGCCGCGCTCGCGGAGGATGTCGGCGTCGAGATGGGGGAGCTGCGCCGGGCCGGCGACCAGCTCGATGAGGCGGTCGCGCTGCAGTACGGGCTCAACCGCACCGACCTCCGCTGCCTCGGAATCCTGTACCGCCGCGGCCGCGTAACTGCCGGCGAACTGGCCGGCGAGAGCGGTCTCACGCCGGGGGCGATCACGACGGTCCTGGACCGGCTCGAGCGCGGCGGCTACGTCAACCGGGTCGCGGACCCGGCCGACCGCCGCCGCGTGCTCGTCGTCTCGACGGGCGCGACGCGGGAGATCGGCGCCCGCATCCAGGGCGAGGTCGAGCTGGCGATGCACGAACTGCTCGACGCCCGCGACCCTGCGGAGCTCACGGCGATCCGCGACTACCTGCGCGACGCGCGCGGCGTGTTCGAGGCGCAGATCGCGGTGCTGACCGCCGAGGCGGCGCCGGGCGCCGGCGAAGCCGCGGCCGGCGGCGCCGCCGACGTACAGAGTCACGCCCCGCTCGAGGGAGTGACGGCGGGGCGTCTCGAGTTCACCAAGGGCGCCGCCAAGGTCAACCTGCGCGGCGACGGATCGCTGACCGAGCTCTACCGGGCGACCTTCGAAGGTCCGGCTCCCGAGATCACCGTCAAGGGAGGCACCGTCACCGTGCAGCAGCGCCGCCGCTTTCGGCCCTTCGACTGGCGCGCCCAGTCGGCGGACTTCGCCCTCACCACCGCAGTGCCGTGGGACATCTCCCTGCGCGGCGGCATGTGGGAGCTCGTCGCCGACCTGAGCGACCTGCGGGTCACGGCGCTCGAGGTCACCGGCGGAGCCAGCGACATCGAGGTCACGCTGCCTGCCCCCGTGGGCATCGTGCCGGTGCGCGTGTCGGGCGGCGCCAGTGAGGTCCTCCTGCGCCGCCCCGCCGGTACCGAGGCCCGCGCGGAATTGAACGGCGGCGCGAGCCAGCTCGTCTTCGACGGCCAGCGCCTCGGGGCCGTCGGCGGCCGCATGGTCCTCGCCTCCGGCGGCTTCACCGAGGCGGCCGACCGCTACGAGATCCGCTTCACCGGCGGCGCGAGCCAGGTGACGGTCGCGACCGTCTGACGAGCGGCCGGGACCACAAGCCAGTCCTCGCCGGATGACCATGCCGGCGTCCCCGCCGCATGCTGCCGAGCTGCCGTTGCAGGTTTCGGCACGCCGCCGGAGCGGCAGTACATCTGTCAGAAGCAGACTCGTGCCTCGACACAGGAGGAGTCATGAACCGGTCCGGTGGTCTCCAGCGCCGTTCGGCGTTCGCTCTGTTCGCGGTCGTGCTGTGCGCGGGGGTCGCGGCGTTCTTCGCTGCTCGCAGCCCCGCCGCAGGCGCACCGGTCACGGTGGAGCCGGCAGCCAAGGCCGCGTCCACCGAATCCGTCCTCGTGGTGCGCCGCGCCGTCGACCACGACGCCTTATGGCTGCTCTCACCTGCCGGCGGGCCGCCGACAGCGGCCGGCGACCTGCCCGGCTTCGCCGGCTCCGTCGCCGTCTCGCCGGACGGACGCAACGTCGCTTATCTGCCGGAGAACATCGGGCCGCGGGTATGGATCGGGTACGGGCCGCTCGGCCCGAAGACGATCTCGCTCACGGGCGCGGGCGTGAAGCGCGTCGACTCCTTCTGCTGGATCGGCGCGGGCCGGCTGCTGGTCGCCGGCGTGACCAGCCGGAGGGCGCCGCTGCGCCTCGACCGTCTGTACGTCGTGAACGCCGCTACCGGCAAGGTGCGATCCTTCCGGGGTCTTTCCGGCGCCGAGCCAAGTTTCGCCCCGGCCGTCGGCAAGGTCGCGTATGTGAAGTTCTCGATCGCGTCCCCGGGGACGGCGGCGAACGGCTACACGCCCACCATCCGTGAGAGCCTCAAGCTCCTCAGCCTGAGTCACGCGGGCGCCGGGCGCACCGTGTGGACCGAGGAGAACCGCGCCTTTGCCGAGTACCGCGCCCTTTCGCAGCCGCAGGTCTCGCCAGATGCGATGTGGTACCTGACCTCCGAGACCGGGAGCGACGTGCGTGTGACCTACGACATCCGCGACCGCTGGGGCTACACGGAGTTGAGCGTCTTCACCCCGGCCCTCCAGGCCGGCGCGGGGTGGGACGTCGCGGGGCGGCGGACCGCCTTCGCGGGCATCATCGGCATCGACGACCAGTCCCCCTGCGTGTGGATCCACGACGTCGCGTCCGGTTCGCTCACGCGCTCCGCGAGCGGCGTGGTGCCGCCCTCGATGATCGACTCGCTCGCCTGGTCCCCGTCGGGGCAGCTCGTCGCGAACGGCGTCGGGGCAGGCGCCCGGCACAACTTCGTGCTGCCGGGCGACCTCACCTCGGCCGACGACCTCGGCTCGGGACGACTGCCGGTCTGGGTGCAGTAGGAGCCGGCTGCGGCGGCTAGACGGCGCCGCCGCGGCCGATGCTCCGCGGCAGGATGATCGTCTCGTCGCGGCCGGGGCCGACGGCGATGAACTTCACGCGCGTCTTGGTGAAGTCGGCGATGTACTGGACGTAGTCGCGGGCCGCCTGCGGCAGGTCCTGCCACGCCTCGCAGTCGCGGAGGTCCTCGGTCCAGCCGGGGAGTTCCTCGTACACCGGCCTGGCGTGATGGAAGTGCGTCTGCAGCAGCGGGAACTCGTCCAGCACCCGGCGCCCCGCCTTGTACCGGGTGCACACCTTGAGCGCCGGCAGCCCGGTGAGCACGTCGAGCTTGGTGATGGCGAGGTGCGTGATGCCGTTGAGGCGCACGGCGTACTTGAGCGCCACCAGGTCCAGCCAGCCGCAGCGGCGCTGGCGGCCGGTGGTGGTGCCGAACTCGTGGCCGATCTCACACATGGCGGTGCCGACCTCGTCGAAGAGCTCGGTCGGGAACGGCCCCTCGCCGACCCGCGTCGTGTACGCCTTGGCGACGCCGACGACGTGGTCGATGCGCGTGGGGCCGACGCCGGTGCCCGTGCACGCCGCGCCGGCGATGGGGTTGCTGCTCGTCACGAAGGGATAGCTGCCGAAGTCGATGTCGAGCAGCGCGCCCTGAGCGCCCTCGAAGAGGACGTGCTTGTTCTCGTCGAGGGCGGTGTTCACGAGCAGGCTCGCGTCGCAGATGAACGGCTCGAAGCGCTCGGTGTAGCCGAGCAGTTCGTCCGTGACCTGGTTCGGGTCGAGGACGCCGATGTCGTAGCGCTGCAGCAGGAAGTTCTTCTCCTGCAGCGCGGTCTTGACCTTGCGGCGCAGGATCTTCGCGTCCAGCAGGTCCTGCACGCGGATGCCGATGCGCGTGTACTTGTCCACGTAGCACGGGCCGATGCCGCGGCCGGTGGTGCCGATCTTGTACTTGCCGAGCTGCTGTTCGTTGGCGCCGTCCAGCAGCAGGTGGTACGGCATGATGAGGTGGGCGTTGCCACTGACGCGCAGGTTGTCGCAGCTGATGCCGCGCCCGCGCAGGGTCTCGATCTCGCCGAAGAGGATGTGCGGGTCGATGACGACGCCGTTGCCGATGACGCAGGTCTTGGCCTCATAGAGGATGCCGGACGGGATGAGGTGGAACTTGAACTCCTCGCCGTCACGGACGATCGTGTGGCCGGCGTTGTTGCCGCCCTGGAAGCGCGCGACCACATCGGCCTTCTCGGCCAGCAGGTCGGTGATCTTGCCTTTGCCCTCGTCGCCCCACTGGGCGCCGACTACGACGGTGCCGGGCACGATGGTCTCCCTCCGTTGAGCTTGACCGCATCGGCCGCCGGGGATGCGTGTCAGGACGCGCGAGTCCCAGTGGCGGCCGGGGGGGTTGGTGAAGAAAAGGACGTTCCCTTTTCGAAATCATAGGAGGCCGGCCGCGCTTTGACAATCGAAGCGTCGGCGCCCGCCTGTACAATCGCCGTCAGGAGGTCATGCATGGACGAGATCCTCGACGAGACACTGGAGATGCTGGGGGCGGGACGCGCGTTCGCCCTGGTCACGCTGGTCGCCGACCAGGGCTCCACGCCTCGCGCCGCCGGCGCGGAGATGCTGGTGAGAGGCGACGGCTCCATCGCCGGCAGCATCGGCGGCGGCCTGCTCGAGCACAGCATGATGCAGGCCGCCGGGGAGGCGCTCGCCAAGCGGCGCTCGCGCCGCGCGAGGACGGAGCTGAGCGGTACCGACGTGCGCAGCGCCGACACGATGCTCTGCGGCGGCGCCGCGGACGTGCTGATCACGTACGTACCGCCGGGCGACGCCGCGCTGCTCGAGGTGTGCGCGGCGCTGCGCGAGGCGCGCGACGCAGGGCGCCGCGCCTGGTTCGTGACCGTCCTGCCGGGCGGCGAGGAGGACGGCGTGGACCACGGCGCCCTCGAGGCCGCCGGCCCGTGCGCCGGCGCGGCCGTGTGCGGCGCCGCGGGGGTGCGTTCGCTCATCATCGGCGCCGCGCCCCACGGGACGGCGTCGCTGCCGGACGGCCGCGTCGCCGTGGTCGAGCGCCTGGAACCGCCGGCGCTCGCCGTCGTCTGCGGCGCCGGACACGTCGGGCAGGCTCTCGCGCCGGTGCTCCTCGGGCTGGGCTTCCGCGTCGTGGTCGTCGACGACCGCGAGGAGTTCGCCACGCCCGCGCGGTTCCCGGGGGCGACGGTGGTCGCCAGGCCGTTCGAGGGAGCGCTGGCGGCTGTGGGCGCGGACGAGCACGCCTACGTCGTGATCGTGACCCGCGGCCACGTCCACGACATGGGCGTGCTCGAGCAGGCCCTGCGCATCGGCGCCCGCTACGTCGGCCTCATGGCGAGCCGCTCGAAGCGCGCGAAGATGGAGGCCGCGCTGCGCGAGGGCGGCTTCGACGACGACGCCATCGGCCGCATCCACTCGCCGGTCGGCCTCGCCATCGGCGCGGAGACGCCGGCGGAGCTCGCCGTGAGCATCGCCGCCGAGATGGTCCAGGCGCGGTCGGGCGCGGACGCCTGAGCCATGGAGCGTCTGGCGGCCATCGTCCTCGCGGCCGGCCGCTCCTCGCGCATGCACGGACTCAAGCCGCTGCTCGAGGCGGGCGGCAGCACGCTGCTCGAGCGGGCCGTCGGCGCGTTCACCTCGGTGGGCATCGACGATGTGGTCGTCGTGACCGGGCACCGCGGCAATGAGGTCGCGCCGGCCGCCGCCCGCGCCGGCGCACGCACGGTACCCAACCCCCGCTTCGACGACGGCATGTACTCGTCCGTACAGGCCGGGGTCGCGGCGCTCGGCGACGGCGTCACACGCTTCTTCCTGCTGCCGGCCGACGTGCCCCTGGTGCGGCCGGAGACGGTGGGGCGGCTGGCGAGGGCCGCCGCTACGTCAGCCGGACCCGTGGCGGCCGGGCCGGCGGCCACCGGCGGCGTGGCCGGACCGGCGGTCGTCTACCCGGCTTTTCGCGAGTCGACCGGGCACCCGCCGCTGATCTCCACGGCGCTGCGTGACGAGATCCTCGGGGGCCGGCCGGCCGGAGGACTGCGCGAGCTGCTCATGCGGCACGCCGCGTCGTCGCTGCTGCTCGAGGTGGACGATCCCGGCGTGCTGCTCGACGCGGACACGCAGGACGAGCTCGCCCGCCTCAGCGAGCTGGCGGCGGGCGAGGACCTGCCGGACGAGGCGCGGTGCCTCGAGCTGATGCGGGACCACGGCGCGTCGCAGGCGGTCGTCTCACACTCCAGAGCGGTGGCGGCGGTGGCGGCAGCGCTCGCCGCCGCCCTGAACCAGCCGACGGCAGCACCTCTGCGAGCCGCTCGTCGCCGCCGGCGCGCTTCTTCACGACGTGGCCCGGGACCAGCCGCGGCACGCGGAGGCCGGCGCCGACCTCCTGGGGCGCCTCGGCTACTCTCGCGTCGCCGCGGTCGTGCTGCGGCACATGGGCCTGGACGCCGCCGACGACGACGTGGGAGAGGCCCAGGTCGTCTACCTGGCGGACAAGCTGGTCCAAGGGGACCAGCTCGTCGGCCTGGACGCGCGCTTCGCCGCACGGCTCGAGCGGTTCGCGCGCTACCCCGCGGCGCTGGCCGGAGCGACGGCGCGCAAGGACGAGGCGGAGAAGCTGCTGCGCCGCGTGGAAGGCGTGCTGGAGCGGCCCGTGGCCGACGTGCTGCCGGCAGCGTGGCGGACCGGGGCGATCAGTCCGCCGGACGGCCGCCGTTGAGGACGCTGCGCGCGGCGATCACGCCGGCCGCCGACGCCTGGATCAGGCCGCGCGTGATGCCGGCGCCGTCTCCCACCGCGTACAGGTTCTTCACCGGCGTCTGCAGGCCGTCGTCGAGTTCCGGCCGCGCCGAGTAGAACTTCACCTCCACGCCGTAGAGCAGCGTGTCGCGTCCGTTGACGCCCGGCGCGATCTTGTCCATCGCGACGAGCATCTCGAGGATGTCGGTGAGGTGCCGGTACGGGAGCACGAAGGCGAGGTCGCCGGCCGTGGCGCCCTGCAGCGTCGGCTGTACGGTCCCGCGGCGGATGCGGTCCATGGTGCTGCGGTGACCCTGATGCAGGTCGCCGAGGCGCTGCACGATGATGTCCTCGCCGAGCACGTTGGCCAGCCGGGCGATGCTCTTGCCGTAGGCGATGGGGTCGTCGAACGGCTCCGTGAAATCGGTGCTGACCAGCAGCGCGAAGTTGGTGCGGTCGGTCTTGAACTCGGCATAGCTGTGGCCGTTGACGGTGACGACGTCGCCGTAGTTCTCGAGGGAGACCGCGCCGTAGGGGTTCATGCAGAAGGTACGCACCGGGTCGTCGAAGCTGGGCGTGTAGTAGATGAGCTTGCTCTCGTACAGCGCCGTGGTGAGAGGCTCCATGATCGCCGCCGAGACCTCGACGCGCACGCCGATGTCCACCGGGTTGGTGCGCATGGCGATGTGCAGACGCTTGCACTCCTCCCGGAGCCAGGCGGCGCCGTCGCGGCCGGGCGCCGCGATGACGGCGTCTGCCGTGTGCCGCGTACCATCCTCGAGCACGACGCCGGTGGCGCGCAGCTCCGTCTCTCCGGAAGGCTTCTCGACGAGGATCTTGTCCACGCGGCTGCGCGTGAGCACCTCGATCTTGGTCTCGAGCTCTGCGCGCATACGCGTGAGGATGTCGTAGGAGCGCTCGGTGCCCATATGGCGCACCGGCGACTCGACGAGCGTCATGCCGTGGAGCAGCGCCTCGCGGCGGAACCTGTCGAACCGCTTGCCGCCGCCGTGGACCTCTTCCGGCGCCCCGTACTCGCGCCAGACGCCGTCGACGTACCCGATGAGCTCGGTGAGGCGCTCCCTGCCGACGAAACGGTCCAGCCAGCCGCCGACGTCCGGGGTCAGCGTGAGTTTGCCGTCGCTGAAGGCGCCGGCGCCGCCCCAGCCGCAGGTGATGTCGCAGGGCTCGCAGCCGGCGCAGACGCCGCTCTTGCGCGCCGGGCAGCCGCGGCGGGAGATGTCGGGGCCGCGCTCGACGATGAGCACCTTGGCGCCGTTGCGGCGCACCAGCTCGAGCGCGGCGAAGATCCCGGCGGGGCCGGCGCCGACGACGATCACATCGTACTGGGAGCGTGCAGCGGTCATAGCGGTCAAGGGGGGAGGTCGACAAAGGGCAGGTGGTTCCCTTTCCGGGATGATAGCCGCGCCGCGAACGCGTGACAAACGCGGCGCGTCTCGTACGTCGGGGACGTGCCTGCCTGGCACGCGGTGGGGGGCGGGGACGAGGCGGGGCGGGCGGCCACGAGCGCCAAGGCCGCCCGCCCGTTCCCGCTTCGACGGGGCCTCGGGGCCGCCGCCGTCTTGTCAGCCGGGCCGCCCGCCCGATACCCTGCCAGCGCACTCGGTCCCCGCAGTGAGGTGAGCATGGACGACCCGGTCCTCAGCCGGCGCAGCATCCGCAAGTACACCGACGAGCCGGTCGACGACGTCACCGTGGAGCGACTGCTGCGCGCCGCCATGGCCGCGCCGTCCGCCGGCAACCAGCAGCCGTGGCAGTTCGTCGTGCTCCGCGAGCGCGCGACGCTGCGCGCCATCCCCGAGTTCCACCCGTACGCCAAGATGCTGGCCGACGCGCCGGTCGCGATCCTGGTGTGCGGCGACCCGGGCAGGGCCAAGTGGCCGCAGATGTGGGAGCAGGACTGCTCGGCGGCCACCGAGAACCTCCTGATCGAGGCCGAGCTGCTCGGCATGGGGGCCGTGTGGCTCGGCGTCCACCCGCTGACCGAGCGCGTCGAGGGTCTGCGCGCGCTCCTCGGCATCCCCGCGTCGGTCGTGCCGTTCGCCGTCGTCTCGCTCGGCTGGCCGGCGCAGCGTAAGGAGCCCTCGGACCGTTTTGATGCCGCCCGCGTCCACGTCGAGCGCTGGTAGGGGCGGGCGGCCGTCGCCCCGGCCCGCCGTCCTGGCCGCCGCCGGCCGTTTGTCTCGTCCCCGCCACGGGTATCTTTGGCTTCCGACCCGTGATGCGGCGGGCGCCGCCCTCCGGCCCGGCGCCGGCGAGACAGGCTCCGCCCCACGGGTCGGCTTGCCGTGACAGAGCCACAGCGAAGGGGAGAGCCGTGACCGGACCTGCCTGGGTCCCCACCATCGACGAAGCAAAAGTCCGAGACGGCGCCTACGTCGCCGTCTATCCAAAGGGCCTCGGAGTGCTCCTGACGCGCATCGACGGCGACCTCTTCGCCGTCGCCAACAAGTGCGCGCACATGGGCTGTCCGCTGGAGGGCGGGAAGCTCGAGGGCCCCATCCTCACCTGCCCGTGCCACGACTGGCGGTTCGACGTGCGCACCGGGGTCTTCCTCGACGCGCCGGAGCTCGCGCTGGCGACCTTCCCTGTCAAGGTGCAAGACGGCAAGGTCCTCGTCGAGCTCGGAGGTGCCGGATCATGACCGACGAGGTGTTCGTCTACGCGCTGAGCACCTGCCCGTGGTGCCGCAAGACCAGGCAGTGGTTCGACGACAGCAGGATCGCTTACGACTCGGTCGACGTCGACAAGCTGCCCGAGGACGAGCAGGACGCCGTCGCCGACAAGGCCTACGAGCTGAGCGGCGGCCGCCGCTTTCCCGTCGTCGTCATCAACGGCGAGGTGATCGTCGGCTACAGCCCCGACAAGTTCCTCGAACATCTCAAGGGCTGGGGAGGGTGACCATGGGGAGCGATGCGCGCAAGGAAGCCCTGCGGTACCTGTTCGACCGCGTCGTCCAGCCGTTGGGCTACAAGTTCACGCCGGACGATGAGCTCGCCGACTTCCTGCTCGAGCAGGAGGTCAAGCTGGAGCAGGACCACGGCGCGCCCTTCTGCCCCTGCCAGGGGCGCAGCGGCGTGCGCGCCGAAGACATGCGGATCTGCTGTCCGTGCATCCCGTACCACCGCGAGCACTTCGACGCGATGAAGCGCTGCTGGTGCGGCCTGTTCGTCCACCAGGACGTCACCGACCCGGACAGCCTGCCCCAATTCCCGCCGGACGAGGTCTGATCATGTGGCACGAAGTAG
The DNA here is from genome assembly GCA_963808735.1 of uncultured Thermoleophilia bacterium. Lineage (GTDB taxonomy): Bacteria > Actinomycetota > Thermoleophilia > UBA2241 > UBA2241 > CAIXSE01. The sequence goes on from CAWEHE010000022.1 coordinate 60,180, forward strand.
CGAAGCTCGAGGACATCGCCCGCGGCGGCATGAAGTACGTGCGCGCCGGCGAGGACGACCGCGAGATCTGCCTCTGCGAATACGACGGCTCCATCTACGCGGTGAGCCGTCGCTGCGGCCACGAGAACGCGCCGCTCAACGAAGGCGCTCTGGAGGGCTGGATCATCACCTGCCCGCATCACGACGCCCAGTTCGACATCCGCAGCGGCACCAACCTGAGCTGGCCCCTCGATCACGATATGGGCCCGGCGGAGGACATCCCCGAGCCGGTCAGGCGCTGGTTCAAGCTGCAGAAGCGCCTTGAGTGGAAGACCAGGGTGCACGACCTGCACACCTACGAGGTGCGCGTGCGGGACGGCGCCATCGAGGTCGACGTTTGACGCCACCACCCGGCCCCGCGGGGCCGTAGCAGGACCGTCAGCAATCCACACGACAAGGAGGAACGATGGCGTTTGAACTGCCGCCGCTCCCGTACGCGGACGACGCGCTGGAGCCCGCCTACACGGCGCGCACGATCAGCTTTCACTACGGGAAGCACCACAAGACCTACGTCGATACGCTGAACAAGCTGGTAGCCGAGACCGACCTCGCCGACAAGAGCCTCGAGGACGTGATCGTGGCCGTCGCCGGCAAGCCGGACAAGCAGCCGGTCTTCAACAACGCCGCCCAGGTGTGGAACCACACCTTCTTCTGGAACGGCATGAAGCCGGGCGGCGGTGGCGCGCCGACGGGCCCCATCGCCGAGAGGATCGAGGCCATGGGCGGCTGGGAGAAGTTCGTCGAGGACTTCAAGGCCGCCGCCGTGGGCCGCTTCGGCTCCGGCTGGGCCTGGCTCGTCTCGGACAACGGCGAGCTCAAGATCGTGAGCACGCCGAACGCGGAGATGCCGGCGGCGCCCGGCGTCACGCCGCTGCTGGTGGTCGACGTGTGGGAGCACGCCTACTACCTCGACTATCAGAACCTGCGCCCGGTGTGGGTGCAGACCTTCTTCGACAAGCTCGTCAACTGGGACTTCGCCAACGCGAACCTCGCGAACGCGAAGTAGGAGACCCAGGGACGCCCGCCGCCCCGGAGCACGGCGCGCGGCGGGTCCGCAGACACCGGAGGGCCGGCGGGGGCGCAGAGCCTCCGCCGGCCCCTTCGTGCAGACGGGGTCCTCGGGGTGGAGTCGTGCCCTCGCCGGCCCCGAGCTTCTAGGCGGGGCCGAACCCGGGCGTCTCGAACCACGTCGGCGTGTCGCCGTCGCCGCCGAGAAGCTTGCGGTAGCTCTCGTAGCGGATGCGCGGGATCGCGCCGTCCTCGACGGCGCGCAGGACGGCGCAGCCCGGCTCGTGCACGTGGCTGCAGTCGCGGTAGCGGCAGCCGGCGGCGAGCGGCGCGAACTCGGTGAACCCGGCGGCGATGGCCGCCGGGTCGTCGTCCTCGACGCTGAAGCGGCGGATGCCCGGCGTGTCGATCACGCGGATGCCGCCGGCGAGTTCGTAGAGCGACGACGCCGTCGTGGTGTGGCGCCCGCGTCCGTCGCCGTCGCGCACCGCGCCCACACGGGCCGCGGCCTCCCCGTCCAGCGCGTTGAGCAGCGACGACTTGCCGACGCCGCTCTGCCCGACGAACACGCAGGTGTTGCCGGAGAGCGCGGCGCGCACGGCATCGATGCCCTCGCCGCGCTCGACGCTGCACGGCAGTACCGGCATGCCGAGCGCTCGGTATGGCTGCAGGCGGGCGAGGAGCTCGTGGCGCCGGTCCTCGGTCAGCAGGTCCATCTTGTTGACGACCAGCACGGGCCGAGCGCCCGAGTGCTCCACGGCGATCAGGTAGCGATCGATGAGCCGCGGATGCAGGGGCGGCGCCTCCGCGGCGACGACCACGACGACGAGGTCGACGTTGGCGGCGATCGCGCGTCGCCGCTCCGCCACGTGCGGGTCGGCGCGGGCGAGGAGGCTACGGCGGGGGAGCACCGCGCTCACGCGGTGGCTGTCGTCCCGCCGCTCGACGAGCACTTCGTCGCCGACGGCCAGGTCGCTCTGCTGGTGGCCGGCGAGGCCGGACATCAGTGTGGCCGCGACCTCGCCCTCGCCAAGCAGCACGGTGCAGGCGCCGGCGACGATGCCCGTCACGATGCCTCGTTCGGCGCCGGCCGCGGCAGCCGCCTGCAGCGACGCGTCATCGGTGTCCTGCGCCGAGCTCGGGCGCGACAAGCTCGAACAGGAACTCGTCGAGCTCGGGCCTGCGCGTGCCGGACTTGTGCGTCCGCAGCGCTGCCTTGCGCAGCTTGGTCGCTCGCCTGGTGAGCCTGAGCCGCTCGCCGTTGTCCAGCTCGGCGAGTATGGTCTTGAGTCTTCTGCGTTGCTTCTTGTCCATCTCTGGATGAGTCCTTCCGGTGAGGTCCGTCACGACCGGGCAGGACGTGAGCGCGACGCGGAGTCGCGCCCGGGCCGGCGGTGCGCGCGGCAACGCCGGCAAGCGCCCGGGGCGTCACCCACAACGGAGGAGAAACGAAGACGGCCGCCTCGCGGGCGGCCGGGGTGCCGCAGCGTTCAGGCGGTCCTGGACGCTACGAGCGGGCCCTCACGAGGGGTGACGCGAAGATGCCGTTGACGGACAGGGCAGTCATCACGTTCCTCCTCGTGGTCTCGGGAAACAGGGCCCACCGAGTGTAGCCCCGGGCCCGCGGCGAAGCAAGGGAGACGCCACTGCGCCGCCGGGTGGAGGGTAGACTCGAGTGCAACGAAGCGCCGGCAGGGCGCGACTCCACCGGGGAGGCCTCCATGCTCAAGGGATTCCGCGACTTCATCATGCGCGGCAACGTCGTCGACCTCGCCGTCGCCGTCGTCATCGGCGCCGCGTTCGGCGCCGTGGTCAAGGCGTTCGTCGACAACATCCTCACGCCGATCATCGCCGCCGTCTTCGGCAAGCCGGATTTCTCGAACCTCGTGTTCACGGTCAACGGCAGCGCATTCCGGTACGGACTCTTCATCAATGCGCTGATCTCGTTCCTGCTCATCGCCGCGGCGATCTACTTCGTCGTCGTGTTGCCCATGAACAAGCTGGCCGAGCGGCGCGCGCGCGGCGCCGATCCTACGGTCAAGGAGTGCCCCGAGTGCCTGAGCGAGATCCCGCACAAGGCGCGCAAGTGCGCGTTCTGCGGGTCCGAGCAGCACGACGTGGCGGCGGCGTAGCGGCCGTCCGAGCGGGCGCCCGTCGGCTGCCGAAAAGCGCCCGCCTGTGGTAGTCTCCGGGCTCGCCCGGCGCCAGCGCCGGCGAGCCCGCCGACCCTCGGAGATCGTATGTCCCTGCAGCGACTCGACGTCGACGACCGCCAGGCGGTCATGTACTCGGAGGGCTCCGTGTGCGCCAGCACCCAGGAGCTCGTCGAGAGCGCGACGTTCGCACGCGTGCTGGGCCTCTACGTCGACCATCTCGAGGCGCAGAACCCGCAAGCGCTCGACGAGCTCGGCCTGGCGGATCGCGAGACGCTCCTCGACCTGATCCGGCTGCTCGCCAACAACCCGCTCGAGCGGGTCGCGCCGGCCGTCGCCGGGCCCAGCGAGCTGGTCGCGCGCCGCGAGCAGCTGCACGAGTTCATCGAGGGGCTCTACGACTTCTGGCGCCGCTGGGACCGGTTCCTCGTCGTGCGTGCCGAGGCGCCGCCGGCGCCGGGGGACAAACGCCCGCTGCGCGGCTTCACAGAGGCGGTCGAGGCACTGGCGCGTCTGGTGCGCGCCGTCTACCGCGACGTCGCCGAGAACATCACCGGGACGCGGCCGCGCGTACTTCGCCAGGTCGCGGCCGGCGCCGAGGTCGGCGTCTACGCGGTGCGTCACAAGTGGCCGGTGCCGGCCCGCTACCGCGAGCTGCTCACCGGCGTCCCGTTCGTGCGCGACCTGCTGCTGTACCCTCCACTGCTGCTCGACCCGCCGATGAACACGCGCACCGGGCAGTTCACCGAGGTCGAGGACAACCCGCTCGACGGGCTCAAGCTGGAGCGCGAGGACTGGCTGTGCTACCCGGCGCTGGTCGGACGCCTGGTCGTCTTCGTCTACTTCCACCGCCGCTTCATGGGGCTGGGGCTCAGCCTCGCGAACCTGTTCGAGGTCGCCTCGGACGAGGAGATCGCCGCCGGGCCCGACGCCGTGTACCTCTACGGCGTCCCGCCGGCGGCGCTCGCCCGCTTCGGCGACCTGCCCACGGTGTTCCACGACGACCGCGGCAGCCGCCTGCTGGTGGCGGCCGTCCCGCTCGAGGACCGCTTCGGCTACTTCGGCTACCTCAAGAAGATGGTGCTCACGCTGCACAACGTCGCCGCCATGGACCGCGGCGTCATGCCGTTCCACGGCGCTTACGCGCGCCTCGTCCTCGACGACGGTTCCCCGGCCACCGTCCTGCTCATCGGCGACACGGCGACCGGCAAGAGCGAGACGCTCGAGGCGCTTCGCGTCGGGGGCGAGGGCCGCATCCGCGAGGTGCGCATCATCGCCGACGACATGGGCTCGCTCGAGGTCGGGCCGGGCGGCGAGCTGCTCGGCTTCGGCACCGAGATCGGCGCCTTCGTCCGGCTCGACGACCTGCAGCAGGGGTACGCGTTCGGCCAGCTCGACCGCTCCATCATCATGAGCCCCAACAAGGTCAACGCCCGCGTGGTGCTCCCGGTCACCACTCTGGAGGACGTCCTGCGCGGCTACCCCGTCGACTTCCTGCTGTATGCCAACAACCACGAGGATGTCGACGACGGGCACCCCGTGGTCGACCGCTTGTCCGACGAGGCGGCGGCGCTCGGCGTGTTCCGTGACGGCGCCGCCATGAGCAAAGGCACGACCACGTCGACGGGCATCACCAACAGCTACTTCGCCAACCCGTTCGGCCCGGCCCAGCGCCGGGACCAGCACGAAGTCCTGGCCGCCGCGACGTTCGCGGCGGCGTTCAAGGCCGGCGTGTTCGTCGGGCAGCTGCGCACGCAGCTGGGGCTGCCCGGCAAGGAGTCCGCCGGCCCTCGCGCCGCCGCCGATGCGCTTCTCGACCTCATCGCCTCGAAACGAGAGGGCGCAGCTGACGGCGTTCCGCGAAGCGAGTAGCGTAGCTGTCAAAGCGAGCGAGAGGAGCGAGCCGATCATGACGACGCTGTACGAGTCCAACGAGACCGCCTGGAACCTGCTCAGCCGTGGCAAGGTACGTGACGTCTATGAGTACGCGCCCAACCAGATGCTCATCGTCACCAGCGACAGGCTCTCGGCGTTCGACGTCATCCTGCCGACGCCGATCCCCGACAAGGGCGTCGTCCTCACGCAGATCGCCAACTTCTGGTTCGAGCAGACCGACAGCATCATCCCCAACCACCTCGTCGACCCGGACCCGTTCAGCACCGACGGGGAGCGCAGGCATCTCGCCGGCCGCTCGATCGTAGTGCACAAGGCCGAGGCCTTGCCGGTGGAGGCGATCGTCCGCGGCTATCTCACCGGGTCGGGGCGCAAGGACTACGAGAAGACCGGCAAGGTGTGCGGCATCGAGCTGCCGGCCGGCCTCGTCGAGGCGAGCCGGCTGCCCGAACCGCTCTACACGCCGTCGACCAAGGCGGCGATCGGCGACCACGACGAGAACATCTCCTTCGACGCGACCGTCGACCTGATCGGCAGGGAGATGGCGGACAAGGTGCGCGACGTGGCGCTCGAGCTGTACCGCTTCGGCGCCGAGTACGCGCTCGAGCGCGGCATCATCATCGCCGACACCAAGTTCGAGTTCGGCGATCCTGGACGGCGAGCTGATCCTGATCGACGAGATCATGACGCCGGACTCCTCGCGCTTCTGGCCGGCGGACGGCTACGAGGCCGGCAGGAGCCAGCCGAGCTACGACAAGCAGTACGTGCGCGACTACCTCGAGACGCTCGACTGGGACAAGACGGCGCCCGGCCCCGAGCTGCCTCCCGAGGTGGCGGCCAAGACCTCCGAGAAGTACCTGGAGGCGTGGCGCCGCCTGACGAAGTCGTGAACGGGGACCGGGAGACGGCGGCCGGCCGGGCCGAGCGACCCGGCCGGCGGCGACCCGTTCCGCCGGCCCGTCCCGGACATCCCGCAGGCCGCGCTCCACTGGGACCGGCGGTACGCCGCCGACGAGCGCATCTGGGGCGACGGACCCAGCGAGCTCGCTCGCCTCGCCGTCGCCCGCCTGCGCCCGTACGCCGCGCCGGAGCTCTCCATCCTGGACGTCGGCTGCGCCTACGGCCGCGACTCGCGCTATCTCGCCGGCGAGCTTGGCTGCCGGGTGCTCGGCCTCGACCCATCGCCGGCCGCCATCGCCGCGGCGCGCAAGGCCCGCTCGGCCGGGCTGGAGGTGGAATTCATGGCCGGCGACCTCGGGTCGCTCGCGAGCGACCCGGACCACGCCGGCCCCTACGACGTCGCCTTCGTCTGCAACGTCTACCACCTGCTGGGGCCTATCGGCCGCCGGGAGTTCACGGCGGCGCTCTCCGCCGCCGTGCGGCCCGGCGGCCTCCTCTTCCTGAGCACGCTCTCGCCGCGGGACCCGCAGCACTACGCCGTCGGCGAGCCCGTGTCCGGCGAGGAGCGCAGCTGGGTGGAGAAGGTCTACCTGCACTTCGTCACCGCCGAGGAACTCACGCGTGACTTCGCCGCCTTCGAGGTCCTCGACCTCGAGGAGCGCAGCTACGACGAGACGCAGGCGAGCGGCCAACTGCACCGGCACGCGAGCTGGTTCCTGGAGGGGCGGCGGCGCTGAGTCCTGCCGGCCGCCGCTGGGGCCGGCAGCTCGCGCTCAGGGCGCGGGCACGATCCGGGAGACGGTGCCGGCGAGAGAGACGATGTACAGCTCGCCGGTCGCATCCTGGCCGAACGACGACACCTGACTCACCAGGCCGTCAGCCCCGGAGAGCGTGCTCCGCGCGCCGCCGGGCCCCTTCTTCGCCCACACTCGTCCGGACTGGAAATCGGCGAAGAGGTAGTAGCCGCGCAGCGCAGGGATCGCCGACCCCCGATAGACGTAGCCGCCGGTCACCGAGTGGCCGACCGTGTGGCTGTACTGCGCGACCGGCCACGTGAGCGAGCTCTTGTTCAGCCTCGCGGCGACGCGCGGCGTCGTAGACGTGCGTGCCCTCGTAGCCGTTCCAGCCGAGGTTGGCGCCGGCCGGCCGGCCGGGCTTGAGGTAGTCGATCTCCTCCCACGCGTTCTGGCCGACATCGCCGATCCAGAGCGCGCCGGTCGAGCGGTCGAAGGAGAATCGCCACGGATTGCGGAGGCCCTTCGCATAGATGCCGACGGTGACCGGCGAGACGTCGACGTTCAGACGCAGCAGCTTGCCCAGCCGGCTCCGGGAGTCTTGTGCGTGGTGCTGCGGGTCGCCGCCGCTGCCGCCGTCACCCATGCCGACGAAGAGGCGCCCGCTGGGACCGAACTGCAGCTGCCCGCCGTTGTGGTTGGAGTACGGCTGGCCGACGCGCAGAAGGACCCTCGACGAGGAGGCCACGGCCACGTCGGGGTTCGTGGCCGAGACACGGTAGCGCACCACGCGGGTGTCGCCGCTCAGGTTCGTGTAGTTGACGTAGAAGCGGCCGTTGGTGGCGTATCGGGGGTGGAACGCCATCGAGAGCAGGCCCTGCTCGCCGCCCTTGGAGACCTTGCCCGAGACGTCGAGGAAGGGCTTCGCCAGCAGCGCGCCGTCCTTGACGATGACGATGCGGCCGCCCTTCTCGACGACGAACAGCCGCGCCGTGTCGCCGGGCGGGGCGGTGACGTACACCGGCTGGACGAACGCGAACGGCAGCTTCTTGAGCGCCACCGCCGGGGGAGCCGCGGCGAGCGCCGCCGGGGCTGGGGAGTCCCCGCCGCTCGCACTGGCTGCAGAAGGCGAGCCGGCGACCGGTGCGGGCAGCGACCTGGCGTCGGCCGTGGGCGGGACCGGCGCTTCGGCGGCGAGAACGGCGCCCAGGGCCGCCAGGGCGGCAAGGATGACGAGGATGATGGCGATGCGGCGCATAGACGGATGATTCCGCGCAGCGCCATACACGTAACCTCGGGCCGGCCGGCGCGCCCGCGCCGGCCCTCGGGGCGCCGCTCTAGAGGTACGTGTCGCGAAAGGCCTGCGCGCTCGCGGCCTCGGCGTCGCCGATCAGCGAGCGCATCGTCGTCAGCTCCTGCTCGTGCACCAGCAGTTGCACGCCGTCGACGCTCTCCACGGGCACGACGCCGCGGACGCTGCTGGTGAGGAGCACGCCGTCGTCCGGGCGCAGGTCGGCGACGCGCGCCCACGCCTCCACCACGGGGATGCCGGCGGCCGTCGCGAGCTGCTCGACCTGGGCGCGCAGCACGCCCGGCAGGATGTCACCCTCGGCCGGCGGCGTGATGAGGCCGCCGGCGCGCACCACGAAGACGTTCGAGGTCGCGCCCTCGAAGATGCGGCCCTCGCCGTCGACCAGCAGCGCGTCGTCCACGCCGGCCGCCTTGGCCGCCTGCTGCGCGAGGTACGACTGCATCACGGTCATCGCCTTGTACTCGGCGCTCACGCGCACGCCGCGATAGGTGATCACGCGCAGCGGCCGCTGGGGGAAGGTCCGGCGGTCGGTCTGGACGAGCAGCGACGGGCTGCCGTCCGGCGCCCCGGCGGTGACCAGGAGCCGGCAGGCCCCGTCGCGCACGCCGTTGGCCTCGCCGAGGTGGCAGATCTGCTCGGCGAGCTCGGGCCTGTCGATGCGCTTCTCGAGCCCGAGCGCCGCGATGCCGTGGATCAGGCGGGCAACGTGCTCCTCGAAGAACACGGGCACGCCGCCGACCAGCTTGAGCGTCTCGTAGAGGCCGAGGCCGTGGGTGAGCGCGCGGTCGGTGGCCGGCAGGGTCGCCTCGGCCTCCGTCTTGAGCGCGCCGTTGAGGATCAGCATGGTCACGGAGGAGAGTCTATAGCCGGTGTGCCTTCGGTGCACCGCCAGTCGACCCGGCTGCGCCGGTGAATTGTGCCCGACGGCCTCGCGCCGCCTGCGGCCACCGGCCCTCAGCCGGCCCGCTCGGCGATGCTCGCGCTGACGGCGCGCAGCATGCCGGCGGCCTTGTGCAGCGTCTCGTGGTACTCGCGCACCGGCACCGAGTCGGCGACGATGCCGCCCCCTGCCTGCAGAAACAGCCGGTCGCCCTTGCGCACCAGCGTGCGGATGATGATGTTGAGGTCGAGCCGCCGCTCGGCGACCCAGCCGAAGGAGCCGGTGTACGGACCCCGGCGTACGGTCTCGAGCTCGTCGACGATCTCCATGCAGCGCACCTTGGGGCAGCCCGTGATGGTGCCGCCGGGGAACATCGCCTTGACCAGGTCCACGGCGTCGCGCGAGGGGTGGAGGTGGCCGCGGACGTTGCTCACGATGTGGATGACGTGCGAGTAGAACTCGTTGACCATCAGCTCGTTGACGCGCACCGTGCCGTACTCGCAGACCCTGCCGAGGTCGTTGCGCTCGAGGTCGACCAGCATGATGTGCTCGGCGCGGTCCTTGGGGTCGAGGTTGAGCTCGTCGGTGAGGTCCTCGGGGGTGAGCGAGCCGCGGGGACGCGTGCCGGCGATCGGCCGCGTCTCGGCCCAGCCCTCGGCGTCGAGCGAGACCAGGCGCTCGGGAGACGAGCTGATCAGCTCGTAGTCGCCGAAGTGGAGGTAGCCGGCGAACGGCGAGGGGTTCACTGTGCGCAGCGTGTGGTAGAGGTGCAGGCTCGGCAGGGCGTAGCAGAGGTCGAGCCGCTGCGAGAGGTTGGCCTGGAAGATGTCGCCGGCGAAGACGTACTCGCGGGTCCGGCGCACGACCTCCTCGTACTCCGCCTGCGAGAAGGTGCTGCGGAACACCGGGAGGTCGTTGCCGTGCAGCGCGGCGGGGGAGGGGTGGCAAGCGCGCCCGAGGGCCTTGACCACGCGCGCCGCCTCGGCCGCCGCCGCGCCTTCGTCCGCGGCGAGGCGGTCGACGAGTACGGCCTCGCCCGAGGCGATGTCGTAGCGCAGCAGCCGCCCCGGCAGGAAGACGTCGATGTCGGGGATGCCGAGGTCGTCGCGCACCGTGTCGGGGAGGCGCTCGAGGTAGCGCACGGCGTCGTAGGAGAGCAGGCCGATCAGGGCTTCGGCCTCGGGGAGGTCGTCGGCCGGGCCGGTGAGGCCGCCCGTGGCCGGGAGCGCCGCCAGCCGGGTCGCCTCGCGCAGCGCCGCGAACGGCGCCAGCGAGCCGAGGGCAGCGGCGCGGCCGGCGAGGGCGCGGGCCTGCGGCCCGCCCTCGCGGCGCACGCCGGCGCCCGCGGTCGCGCTCACGATCCCGCTTCGCGCGCGCAGGCGGAAGACGGGGTCCCAGGCGAGGTAGTGCCGGCGGGCGAGCTGCGCGGACCCGCCGGCCGAGTCGAGCAGCACGACCGGCGCCTCGCCCTCGAGGCCGAGCGCGCGGATGAGCGCGACTGGGTCGAGTGCCGGGGTCTGGAAGCGGGTGACGAGCGGGGTCATCGCCCCAGTCTACAGAGCGGTGAGCCTACTGCGCACCGCTCGATGATCCGCCTGCGGCGATCATGGAGCGGTGCACATACGTCGCCCCGCTCGATGATCCGCCTACGGTGATCATGGAGCGGTGCACATACGTCGCCCCGCTCGATGATCCGCCTACGGTGATCATTCGTCGTCGCCGTACCCGAAGTCATCGGTCTGGCGCAGCGTGCGGAACTGCGTGTAGTCGCGCACGAAGCCGAGGCGGATGAGGCCCGTGGGGCCGTTGCGGTGCTTGGCGATCTTGAGCTGGACGACGCCTTTGGCGGCGGGGTCGCTGGCGTCCTCGTAGATGAACATCACCATGTCGGCGTCCTGCTCGATGGCCCCCGATTCACGCAGGTCGGAGAGCTGGGGCACCTTGTCGGCGCGCGCCTCGGGGGAGCGGTTGAGCTGCGAGACGGCGATGACCGGCACGGCGAGCTCGCGCGCGAGCTGCTTCATCGAGCGCGAGATGTTGGAGACCTCCTGCTGGCGGTTGTCCGCGCGGCCGTCGCCGGACATGAGCTGGAGGTAGTCGACGATGACGAGGCTGAGCGGCTGCTTGGCCTGCAGGCGCCGCGCCTTGGTGCGCAGCTCGAACATGTTGAGCCCGGCGGTGTCGTCGATGAAGATGTCGGCCTTCTCGAGGACGCCGGCCGCCTGCACGAGCTTGGCGTGGTCGTCCGGCGAGAGGCTGCCGGTGCGGAGCTTGTGCGAGCTGACGCGCGCCGAGGAGCACATGAGGCGTTCGCCGAGCTCCTCGGCGCTCATCTCGAGGCTGAAGATGGCGACCGCCGGCCGGCTGCCGTCGGCGAGCACGCCCTCGGTGGCGATGTGGTGGGCGATGTTGAGCGCGAGGCTGGTCTTGCCGACGCCGGGGCGGGCGGCGAGGACGATGAGGTTGGCCCTCTGGAACCCGCCGGTGAGCCGGTCGATGCCCTCGAAGCCGGTGCCGATGCCGGTGACGCCGTGCTCGCCGTCCAGCGTGGCCAGGTGCTCGAAGTTACGCACCAGCACCTGCTTGATGTGCTCGAACTCGCCGAGGCTGCGCTGCTGCTGGATGGCGAAGACCTTCTGCTCGCAGCGGTCGAGGAGGTCGTGGGTGTCGCCGGGGTGCTGGTAGCCGAGCTCGGCGATCTCGTTGCCGACGCGGATGAGCGAGCGCAGGACGCTCTGCTCGCGCACGATGCCGGCGTAGTGGCCGGCGTTGGCGGCCGCCGGCACGAACTCCGCCAGGGTGTGGACGAACTCGCGCCCCCCGGCGCGCTCGAGCACGCCTTCGCGCTCGAGCTGGGCGCTCAGCGTGACGACGTCGACTTCCTCGCCGCGTTCGAAGAGCGCGAGCGCGGCGCGATAGATGAGCCGGTGCGTGTCGCGGTAGAAGTCGTCGGCGGTGAGCGATTCGGCGACCGCCGTGATCGCGTTGGGATTGACCAGCATGGCGCCCAGCACCGACTGCTCTGCCTCGAGGTTGTGTGGCGGCAGGTGCGGACTGGCTGGTGGCTCGATGCGCTCGACGGCCATGACTCCCCCGGGGCGGTCGGTGGTGGCGTGGGTCTCGGAGTCTACGCGACTCGGCCGGACCATGGTAGCCCAAGGCGGGGACGTATCCGGCGTCGACGGACTCTCACGTTCAGGTAGAAGGTGAGAGTCCGCAAGGGCGGGCGGTCGTTCGGAGCCCGCCGACGATACTCCGACGGTGCGGTGGCGTGCGCAGCGGCCCGCCGGGGAAACGTCTCGCCATGGACGATGGTCAACGCCAGGGCTCGCGTTCCCTCGACGAGGCTGCCATCCGCGCGCTGGAGGCAGCCTACGACCGCGCGTGGAACGCCGCGGATCTCAGCGGTCTGACCGCGCCGTTCACGCCCGACGCGACGATCGTCGACCCGTTTGGCGGCGTGAGTGCCGGGCGCGCCGAGATCGAGCGGCTGCTCGCGGAGCTGCTCGCCGGGAGCGGGCGCGGGTCGACGCACGCGAGCAGCATCATCGGTGTCCACTTCGTGACCGACGACGTGGCCCTCGCGGACGGCGAAGCCGTGATCGAGGGCCTCAGGGGAGCGGTCGGGGGCGTCATGTCCCCCCTCGTGCACCGGTTCACGGACGTGCTGGTCAGGCGCGACGGCAGCTGGCGCATCGCGCAGGTCCGCGCCTACGTGTTCATGGGCGGACCCCGACCGTAGATGCACGAAGCCCCGGGAGAAGCGCTCGTCGCGCCTCGCCCGGGGCTCTCGGTCTCGTGTGGTCAGCAGCGCGCCGTCAGACGGGCGCGACGATGGTCTTGACGGTGGCGACGAAGCCTTCGGCGACCTCGACGTCGACCATGAAGGTGCCGATCTCCTTGATGGGCTCCTCCAACAGGACCTTGCGCTTGTCGATGGTGATGCCGCGCGCGTCCTTGATGGCGTCGGCGATGTCGGCGGCGGTGATGCTGCCGAACAGGCGGTCGCCCTCGCCGGCCTTGGCGGCCAGCGTGATGACGGTCTTGTTGAGCGTGGCCGTGAACTCCTCGGCCTGCACGGCCATGCGCGCCTCGCGCGCCTTGCGCTCTTCTTCGCGACGGCGGAACTCGGTGATCTTGCCCGGCGTCGCGACCTCGGCCAGCTTGCGCGGGATCAGGTAGTTGCGCGCGTAGCCGCGGGCGACGTTCGCCAGGTGACCCTTGTCGCCGAGATTCTCGACGTCCTGGAGCAGAATGACCTCCATCGTGTCCTCCTCAGCGGCTGACGTAGGGGATGAGAGCCATCTGGCGCGCGAACTTGATGGCCGACGCCAGCTGGTTCTGGTGGCAACGGCACGTGCCGGTGATGCGGCGCGAGCGGATCTTGCCCTTATCGGACATCATGCGGCGAAGGGTCGCGTGGTTCTTGTAGTCGACCTCTTCGATCTTCTCCTTGCAGAAGTGGCAGAAGCGGCGACGGGCCTGACCGAATCCACCGGCCTTACCCTTCTTCTCGCGCCGCGGCTTTGGCTTGGAGCTGGGCATGCGTGTTCTTTCTCCTTACAGCGCTCAGAGGCGCGATCTCACGGTGTTCAGAACGGGATGTCGTCGTCGCCGGACTCGTTGAAGTCGCCCTTGGGCGGCTCGAGGCCGGGCTCGGGGAAGACGGGGCCGTCCTGGCGGGGCTTCTGGCCGCCGAAGGTGCCCCCACCGGCGCCGCCACCATCTCGCGGACCGATGAACTGCACGTTGTCGGCCATGATGGAGACGGCCTGACGCTTCTGGCCGTCCTGAGTCTCCCACTCGCGCCAGCGCAGCCGGCCGCTGACGGCGACCTGGCGACCCTTGGCGAGGTACTGCGCACAGCGCTCTCCCTGCCCGCCGAAGACGTCGACGTCGAAGTAGTTGGGCTTGTCGCCCCACTCCCCGGTCGTCTGGTCCTTGACGCGGTCGTTGACGGCGACGCGCAGGCTGCACACGCTGGTGCCGCTCGGAGTCGCCCGCAACTCGGGATCGCGGGTGAGGTTGCCGACGATGACGACGCTGTTGATGGACCCGGCCACGGTGGACTCCCTTCGCTCAGTCGTGCCGCTAGGACTTCATCCGCTTGGTCCCGAAACGCAGGACCTCGTCGGTGATGCTCAGCACGCGTTCGATCTCGCTGAGAGTCTGGGGTGTCGCCGTGAACGTGATGACGGTGTAGATGCCCTCGGATTCCTTCTTGATCTCGTAGGCCAGCTTCTTCTTGCCCCACTCGTCGACGCCTGCGACAGCGCCTTTGTCCTTCTCGACGGTGGTGCGAAGCCGGTCGACGATCTCCTTCTGGCGATCCTCATCCGTGTTCGGGTTCACGATGAGCATGAGCTCATACCTGTTGATCCCAATCACCTCCTGTGGTCTGTGCGGCCCCAGCCTGTGTGCTGGAGCAGGGGTGAACAGTCGCCTTGCGGCGTCGTGAACGGGCACCCTACCAGCCCCGACCCTTCAGCGGCAACCGTAGCGCGGCCACCGGACGGACGACAGGGTGACGCGGGGGCGTGGGCGGTGACGTTGGTGGGCACGGACGGACCGGCGGGCGCGACTCGTGGAGAACCGGCGGCGGTGCGCTGCTCAGGTCTCGGCGACCAGCTCGCTCGCGGCCGGCGGACCGGTCTGCACCTCTCGGAGTGCGAGCTCCCCGTCGACGATGTCCTCGACGCTCCAGATCGCCGCCAGCCGCGGCAGCCCCTTCTCGTCGCTGTGCATGTGTACGAAGGCGGGCTTGACGCGCGCGACGAGCTCGCGCGCGTAGCCGACGTCGCCGCCGAACGCCGCGACGATGCTGTCCACGGTGCGGTGCACGGTGTCGGCGCGCAGCGTCGCGAGGCCGCCGACCCGGGGGTCGTCGGCGAGGAAGCTGAAGAACTCACGGACCTCCTCGGCGTGCATCTCGCCGATGACGAGCCGGCCCGCGTTCATGCCTCGCGCCTTGGCGAACAGCGACGGGATGTCGGTGTCGCTGTCGACCCCGAGGCGCACGCAGAAGGAGCGCTCCTTGAGCGCGGGCAGGTCGGGACCGCGCTCGATGGCCACGAAGGGGTCGTCCACCGAGACGAGCTCGAAGAGAGAATTGAGCAGCGTCGACTTCCCGGTCGCCCGGTCGCCGAAGATGATCAGCGTGCGCCTGTCGCTCACGAACTGGTTCAGCGTGGCGCCCTGTCCCATGGTCAGCGTGCCGCCTTCGAGCAGGCCGCGGAACGTGGTCGAGATCACGCCGGGGGCGCCGACGTCGCCGGCGTACATGACGGACGTGTGCGAGAAGAGCGTGGCGCGGCGCGCGACGAAGTGCTCGAGGTAAGCGGTCACCTGCGCCTTGAGCAGGCTGCGGAGGATCTCCAGGTGCTCGCGCGTGCTCTCGCCGATGCGGGCGCGCTCGAGCTTGGTGATCGAGGCGTCGATCTCCTTGATCAGCGCGACCTGGACGGTGCGCAGCGCCGCGTCGCGGCCGTCGGCCGCGACGCCCTGCGGCGCGCCGCCTTCCTGCGCGCTCCGGTCAGGACCGCGAGGCGGACCTTGGTCGCCCCCGGGCGGCGGCGCTGCGGTGATGTCGTCGTCGACCATGCTCATCCTCTTCTGCGCGCGGGCGCCCGCGCCTCCCGCGTCCGCCCACCGTATCGGCACAGTGAGCGGCCGGGATGAGTGGTATCGTCGGGTCATGGCGAGCGCGGGCGAGCACATCAGCGTCAAGCTCTTCGCGGGCCTCGAGCTGCGCGCTCGCGAGCGGCGCACGGCCTACGAGCTCGTGCCCTCCGACGCGCCCACCGTCGCCGCCGTCACGCTGGCGCTGGGCCTCGCTCCCGGCGCCGCCGGACTCGTGCTCGTCAACGGCTTGCACGCGACGGCTGACTGCGAGCTCGCCCCCGGCGACGAGGTCTCGCTCTTCCCTCCCCTGGGGGGCGGGTGAGCGCGGCGGAGTCGGGTGAGCCGGGGCCGTTCGACGGCGCCATCCGCCGGGAGCCGGCCGCCGCGTCCGGGCCGGGCCGACACAGCTTCGCCTACGCCATCATCGGCCTGCTCAGCGCCGCCTCGCTCATCTGCGTCGCCCTGATCGCCGCGCGCTCCTGGTACTCGCACACGTACCACTACTGGTTCCTGCTCTGGAACCTCGTGCTGGCGTGGGTGCCGTTCGTCTTCGCGGCGATCGCCTACAGCCTTGCTTCCGCCCGCCGCGCCGTCCTGTACGTCCTGATCGTCCTGGCGGCGTTCCTGTGGCTCGCCTTCTTCCCCAACGCGCCGTACATCCTCACCGACTTCCTGCATCTGGGCAGCATGGGCGACATCGTCCCCGGCTGGTACGACGTGCTCATGCTCTTCTGGTTCGCCTGGACCGGGCTCATCCTCGGCATCGTGAGCCTGTACCTGATGCAGGAGATCGTCACACGCGGGTTGGGGACGGCGGCCGGCTGGGTGTTCGTCGTGGTCGTCGCCGGCCTCGGCAGCTTCGGGATCTACCTCGGCCGCTTCCTGCGCTGGAACAGCT
Organism: uncultured Thermoleophilia bacterium; assembly: GCA_963808735.1. GTDB lineage: Bacteria > Actinomycetota > Thermoleophilia > UBA2241 > UBA2241 > CAIXSE01. The sequence goes on from CAWEHE010000022.1 coordinate 76,618, forward strand.
GGGACCTCGTGCGCCGTCCGGGGCCGCTTGCGAACGAGCTCCTCGGCCGCGTCACCGATCCCGCCTCACAGCCGCGGCTGCTGGGCTTCACGCTGCTCTTCGCCCTGCTGTTCCTCTTCATCTACGTCGCGGTGTACATCTTCGCCAAGCTCACCAAGCCGCAGGCGCCGCGCGCGAGGTCCTGAGCGGCGCCCGTGACCATTGGCCGGCCGCCCTTGCCGCCGGGCGCTCCGGTGCTTACACTCCCGTCATGGCTCCCGGCAACATCCCGCGACTGATCGAGACGCTCAAGGCGCAGGCCGGCGAGGACAAGCGCATCGCCTGCGCCGACGCCTTCAGGATCGCCCAGGATCTCGACGTACCGCTCGCCGACGTCGGCCGCACCTGCAACGAGCTGGGCATCAAGATGATGCAGTGCCAGCTCGGCTGCTTCTGAGCCGACGCGTCTGCGGCAGCCGACGCGTCTGAGGCGAGCGTCCCAGCGCGGGCTCGGCTGGTGACCGGCGCCGCACTGCCACACCGCGGCACCCCCCCGGCTCAACGTGACCTTCGTAGGGTTATCCCTGCACGTGCGGCGGGAATGGCTGGATTGTGAGCGTTCCCGGGAGTGGCGGGAGCGTGCCCGAGGCACAGGCCGCCACCCCATCGTCCAGACCAGCGTTCCGGCGCCGCCGGGCCGCCCGTGAGGTGAGGATCATGGCGAGTGTCATCCCTGATGCAGACGTGAAGCACTACAAGATGTACATCGACGGGCGCTGGACCGGCGCCGCGAGCGGAGAGACCTACGAGGTCGTGGACCCGGCGACCGAAGAGGTGATCGCCCACGTACCGAAGGCGGGCGTCGCCGACGCCGAGGAGGCGGTGCGCGCCGCCCGCGACGCCTTCGACAACGGCCCGTGGCCGAAGATGAAGGCCGTCGAGCGGGCGGAGGTGATGAACCGCGCGGCGGCGCTCCTGCGCGAGCGCGCGGAGGACTTCGCCCGCCTCGAGAGCATGCAGATGGGCAAGCTCCTCGAGGAGGCGCGCGTCGACATGCTCGACGCCGCCCACACCTTCGAGCTGTATGCCGGCATGGTCCAGGACCAGCACGGCGAGACGCTCGAGGTACCCGGCGAGACCATGAGCATGGTGGTGCGCGAGCCGGTCGGCGTCACGGTCGGCATCACGCCGTGGAACTACCCGATGCTCATGGCGGCGTGGAAGGCGGGGCCGTCGCTCGCCGCCGGCAACGTCATGATCCTCAAGCCGGCGACCCTCAGCCCGCTCACCAACCTCGAGCTGGCCAAGGTCTTCGAAGAGGCCGGCCTGCCCAAGGGCGTGTTCCAGGTCGTGACCGGCCCCGGCGGTGAGATCGGCGACTACCTCTCCGGCCACCAGGACGTGGACATGGTGGCCTTCACCGGCTCCGTGGACGTCGGCAAGCACATCATGCGCAGGGCCGCCGAGAACGTGAAGAAGATCGGTCTGGAACTGGGCGGCAAGAGCCCCAACATCGTCTTCTCCGACGCCGACTTCGAGGCGGCGATCGACGGCGCGCTCATCGGCATCTTCGCCGGCAGCGGCGAGGTCTGCTCCGCCGGCTCTCGCCTGATCGTCGAGCGCTCCATCCACGACCGCTTCGTCGGCGAGCTCGTCAGCCGGACGATGGCGATCAAGGTGGGCGACCCGCTCGACGTCGCGAGCGAGATGGGCCCGCTGGTCAGCAGGCAGCAGCTGGAAACGGTGGAGAAGTACGTGCAGATCGGCCAGCAGGAGGGCGCCACGCTGGCCACCGGCGGCCATCGGCTCAGCGGCGCCGGTTTCTACTACGAGCCCACGATCTTCGTGGACGTGGACAACTCGATGCGCATCGCCCAGGAGGAGATCTTCGGGCCGGTCCTGGTCGTGATCCCCTTCGACACCGAGGAAGAGGCGGTCCGGATCGCCAACGACACGATCTACGGCCTCGCCGGAGCGGTGTGGACCAAGGACGTTGCGCGCGCCATGCGCGTGGTCAAGGCCCTGCGCGCCGGCATCACCTGGGTGAACACCTACCACCCCACCTACAGCGAGGCCCCGTGGGGCGGCTACAAGCAGAGCGGCATCGGCCGCGAGCTGGGCAGCTACGGGCTCGACGAGTACACCGAGGTCAAGCAGATCAACATCGACCTCACCGGCGAGCCCATGGGCGTCTACCAGAGCGGGAAGGCGAGCGGCGCAGTCGGGAAGCGGCCGCGGCAAGATCGTGCCGCTGAGCGACCGGCGCCCGTTCCGCGAGGGCGAGAGCAAGAAGGACGAGGCCTGGGTCGAGTTCTGCGAGAACTGCAGGCCGTGAAGAAGTAGACCCGGGCGGCGCGACTGAGGACGGGGCGCCGGCGCCGCGCGTGCGGCGCGTGAGCCGGCCGGCCCGCCTGGGTAAGGACGCTGCCAGAGGCGGACACCGCAGCCGGCGCCGGAGGACGGCGCAGGGGGAGGATCAGGATGGATAGCCCACGTGGCCAGGCTACTGAACGGGGCGCCGGAGGGGCACCGCTCCGCACCACCGCAAGCGACGTGACGGGGATCCGGGTCAGCGACATCGTCATGCCGGACCTCTTCATCAAGGGGCCCTTCGGACACGGCGAGCCGATGACCCTCCGGGCCCCGTGGGACGGCGCCGAGCTGGCGCGCATCCCGACGGCGACCCTGGACGACATGGACGTGGTCCTCGATCGCGCCCGTGCGGCGGCGCAGGCGTACCGCTGGACGCCGGCCTGGAAGCGCGCCGCGATCCTTGAGCGCGCGTCCCACCTCATCGAGGAGCATGCCGAGCAGATCGCGCGCATCATCGCGGCCGAAGGCGGCAAGCCGCTCAAGGACGCGCGCGTCGAGGCCAAGCGCGGCGCCTCGACCTTCCGCTGGGCGAGCGAGGAGGCCAAGCGGACCGCCGGCGAGATCATCGAGATGGACGCCGACCCGAGCGGCGAGGGCCGCTTTGGCTGGACGATCCGCGAGCCGCGCGGCGTCATCGCCGCCATCTCGCCGTTCAACTTCCCGCTCAACCTCGTGGCGCACAAGGTCGCGCCGGCGCTGGCCGGCGGGAACGCCGTGGTCCTCAAGCCGGCCTCCAACACGCCCCTGACCGCGTTGCGACTCGCGGAGCTGCTGGCCGAGGCCGGCCTCCCCGACGGCGTGCTCCAGGTCGTCGTGGGCTCCGGGCGGACGATCGGTACGAAGATGGTCACCGACGAGCGCACCAACATGGTGAGCTTCACCGGCAGCCCGCCGGTCGGCCGCCAGATCGCGAGCGACGCCGGCATGAAGATGGTCACCCTGGAGCTCGGCAACAACTCGGCGACCATCGTCGACGAGGACGCGAACCTTGGACTGGCCGTGCAGAGGGTCGTGGCCGGCGGGTTCGCCAACTCCGGCCAGATCTGCATCTCGGTGCAGCGCGTCGTCGTCCATCAGGCGGTGTACGAGCGGTTCATGGAGATGCTCGTCCCACAGGTCGCCGCGCTCACCGTCGGCGACCCGCTGGATGAGACCACCGACGTTGCTTCGCTCATCAGCGAGGACGAGGTGGACCGCGTCAAGAGCTGGATCGACGAAGCCGTCGAGCAGGGTGCCACGCTCGCGACAGGTGGCGTCCGGGACGACGGCCGCCTGCTGCCGACCGTGCTCACCGACGTGACGCGCGAGATGAAGGTCTGCGCCAACGAGGTGTTCGGGCCGGTGCTCAGCATCCTCAAGGCCCGCGACCTGTGCGAGGCGATCGAGATCAGTAACGACAGCGACATGGGCCTGCAGGCGGGCGTCTTCACCAACGATCTGAACAAGGCGCTGTACGCGGCGCGCCGGCTGGAGGTCGGCGGCGTCATGATCAACGAGGTCCCGACCTTCCGCGTGGACCACATGCCCTACGGCGGCATCAAGGGCTCCGGGATCGGCCGGGAAGGATTGAAGTACGCGATCGGGGAAATGACAGAGTTGAAGATGGTGGCCATCCGCGAGATGGACTGGCAGACCGGCGGACCACCCACCGACGCTTGCCTGCGCGAGCCGCTGGGGCCGTGAGGGCCGGCGGGCCGAAAGGCCCGCCGCAGAGCACGGCCCGGAGAGGCTCGGACGGGCAAGCGGTCGGGAGCCTCGTGACGAAACCGGCACGAGGCGGGACGACCGGGAGCCACGACGAAAGGAGGCACGCGACATTGACTGACTTACGAGGTGCGGCGCGCTAGAGCGTCCCGCAAGCGGTGCTCTGCGCGCCGCACCAAGCGTTTGGGGCGGCGGGCCTTCGGGCCCGCCGCCCCTCTTTCGTTGCCGGCTCGCTCGTGGAGGGCTGCCGGGCCGCCCTCCTCGCGGTGTTCCCCGGCAGGGCGGCCGGGGTAGGGGGAAGGGGAGTCTTCCGCCCCGCGGTGGCCCACGCCACCCAGACCAGGAGGCAGCCATGGCGATCAGCGCCCGCAACCAGCTCCCCGGCACCGTCAAGAGCATCGTTCTCGGATCCGTGATGGCCGAGGTCATCGTGGACGTGGACGGCCATGAGGTGGCCGCGGCCGTGACGCGGCACTCGGTCGAGCAGCTCGGCCTCCTGGCCGGCGACGAGGTCACGGTCATCATCAAGGCGACCGCGGTCATGATCGACAAGTAGTCGTCGGCGCGGCGGTCCCGGCGAAGCCGCCGGCGAGCCACCGGCAGGGGGAGGGCCGGGGGCGTGGACAGGACAGGCTGTCCACGCCCCCGGCCCTTGCTTCATCAACGGCGGCATTGCCCGACGCTAAGGGATTCCTTATGATGGCTTGGCTTCTCCGAGCGCCGGCCTCCTACGGGCACAGCCTATGGAGCCGGATGCCGGCAGGGTACAGCGGGAAACCGCCGTGTCTCCCAGAGCGGAAAGGGGAAGGCGATCGTCAGGGTCCTTCCGCGTGCGGGTGGCCGTCTTATGATGCCTTCCGCGTGCGGCGCCACGCGGGCGTCGAGGCCCAGATGCTTCCTCTCGTCGACGCTCCGGCAGCTGCGGCTCCCGCCCCTCCAACGGAGCGGCGCGACTGGAACCCGAGGGAGGAGAGGACCATGAAGAGGAGACTGGCCCTGATCACGGCCGGTGTCGCGGTAGCGCTGCTTGCAGCGGCCGCGCCATCGCTGGCCATGCGCGCGGCCGACACCGCCGTGCCTTACAGCTGGCTGCTGCAGCTGCGCGGCGTCGAGCAGCGCGCCAACATGACGAGCGGCGAGTTCAGGGCTTGGACCGGCGACAAGCTGGTCAAGCGCACCGTCGTCGACGACAACAAGACGCCCGACGACCAGAGCGACGACCTCACCTACACCGGCGTCGCCCTGTGGCGCCTCGTGGGGCGCATCGACGGCGGCAGCCCGGCCCGCTTCAACTGGACGCGCGCCACCACAGCGCCCGGCTACAACGTCGTCGTCACCGCGTTGGACGGCTTCAGCGCCACCTACACCAGCGCCGAGGTCGCGACCCTGAGGAACAAGCTCGTCGTCGCCAACCGCGTCAACGGCGCCCCGCTCACCCTCGGCACCGCCTCGATCAAGAACCCGATGACCCCGGAGGAGTTCGCCACCTGGAAGCCGAACTGGCCGCTCAAGCTGGTCTCCAGCGACCCGGGCATCTTCGGCAACCGCAAGCCTGCCGGCGTCGCGCGCATCAGCATCGTGCCGGCGGAGGCGACTGCGAGCGCGGCCGACACCGCCGTGCCTTACAGCTGGCTGCTGCAGCTGCGCGGCGTCGAGCAGCGCGCCAACATGACGAGCGGCGAGTTCAGGGCTTGGACCGGCGACAAGCTGGTCAAGCGCACCGTCGTCGACGACAACAAGACGCCCGACGACCAGAGCGACGACCTCACCTACACCGGCGTCGCCCTGTGGCGCCTCGTGGGGCGCATCGACGGCGGCAGCCCGGCCCGCTTCAACTGGACGCGCGCCACCACAGCGCCCGGCTACAACGTCGTCGTCACCGCGTTGGACGGCTTCAGCGCCACCTACACCAGCGCCGAGGTCGCGACCCTGAGGAACAAGCTCGTCGTCGCCAACCGCGTCAACGGCGCCCCGCTCACCCTCGGCACCGCCTCGATCAAGAACCCGATGACCCCGGAGGAGTTCGCCACCTGGAAGCCGAACTGGCCGCTCAAGCTGGTCTCCAGCGACCCGGGCATCTTCGGCAACCGCAAGCCTGCCGGCGTCGCGCGCATCAGCATCGTGCCGGCCGCGCCGACTGCGAGCGCCCTCCCTTTTGAGCAGGGGGTCAGCGATGAGACGCCCGCCCCGCACGCGACCACGGGTCGCGACGCCCCTGAGGGAGGCTGGAGGCTGACCCTGCAAGGCAAGCTCACCAAGGTACTGCGCATCGCCAAGGTGCCCGCCACGGTCGCCTGGGACGGCACCAAGGCGGGGAACATCAACCCCTCGCTGCGCTACGTGTACAAGGGGCAGTCGCTGTACAAGCTGCTCGCGCTCGTGGACGACAAGAGACCCGGGACGTTCAACCTCGCACGGGCCAAGAAGGGCTACACGATCCAATTCTACTGCCGGGACGGCTACAAGCCCAAGATCAGCAGCAAGCTGATCCTGAAGAACGGTAAGCCACGGGTGCACTGGATCATCGCCAAGAAGAAGGCCGGCAAGCTGCTGGAAGGCGGTGAGGCCCCGTTCCGCTTCGTCGGGGGACCACCCATCACCCAGCCGTTCAACAACAAGCTGTCGGCCTACGGAGTCATCAAGATACGGCTCAGGTTCTGAGCCGGCGACCGCTCCGTACGCGGCGCGGCGGGGGTTTCTCGCCCATTCTCCCCGCCGCGCCGCCGCCGGGCGATTGACACCCTGAGGAGCCACCATGAAGATCCGCAAGACGCTCGTGGCGACGGCGCTGCTGGCGCTGGCCGTCGCCGCCGCCGTGATCGTCGCCGGCGCCGTCGCTTCACCGCCGCAGGCCAAAGCCGCCGACCCGGTCGTGCTCACCGTCAGCGGCAACGGCCAGTCGAAGACCTTCACCATGGCCGAGCTCAAAGCGCTGCCCGTGTACTCTGGCTACTTCGGCTGGAAGAGCAGCGCCGGCACCGTCTACCCGCCGCTCCCCTGCAAGGGAGTCCGGGTCAGCGACGTGCTCGCCCAGATCGGGGGGATGACGACGCTGAACGCCTGCGACGTCACAGCACCCGACCACTACGGCATGACGGGCACGTACGACCAGATCATGAACCACAACGGCGTCCAGTTCTATCGGGCCGACACCAAGGCCAAGGAAGATCCCAAGGCTCCGTGGGACTTCATCATCGCCTACGAGATTGACGGCGCCCCTCTCGGCCCTGCTCCCGAGGGCGACGGCCCGCTCAGGCTGGTTGTTGCCCAGGAGACAAACGTCAATCAGATTGTCGACGGCCACCTTCTGGTCAAGTGGGCCTCAAACGTGACGCTGCGAGGCGCCATCGCTGAGTGGAAGGTGAGAATGTACGGCCTCAAACGCAGGGACGGGAGCCGACAGACGTACACGCTTGATCGTAGCTCCTATGACTCTTGCGCAGCCCCCGGCTGTCACGGCTTCTCCTGGGTCAACCCAACCACGAAGAAGACGTGGAGCGGCGTGCCTCTCTTCCTCTGCGTCGGCAAGGTCGACGGCGGCCCCGGCCACGACAGCTACGGAGCGTACAACGAGGCGCTCGCACTGCGCGGCTACCGCATCAAGCTCGTGGCGGCGAACGGCAGGTACGCGATCATCGGCTCGCGGACCATCCGCAACCGCACCAGCATCCTGCTCGCCAACAAGCTGATGGGCTCGGAGCTGACGGCCAAGTACTACCCGCTGCGTCTCGTCGGGCCGGCGAAGTTCGTGCCCGCTAGCAAGTCCATCGGCCGGATCAGCAGGATCTACCTGCTGCCCAAGTGAGCCGGCCGGAGTGCGCCAGGAGGGTCCGGCCGTGACCGGCGACGGCCGGCGCCGCTGCGCGCGGCCCGCGGCCGCGCGACACGCGCCGGCCGTCGTGCTCGCCGTCCTGCTCGCCGCCGCGGCGCTGGTCGTCCTGGCCGGCGCCTGCGGCAACTCCGGCGACTCCGGCGAACAGGCCTCCCCGTCTCCGGCGGACACCGGGCCGGTGGTGCTCACCGTCAAGGGCGACGACGCGACCCGGACGTTCACCATGGGCCAGCTCAAGGCGCTGCCGGCCTACGAGGGTTACGCCGGCATCAAGAGCAGTACCGGCGTCATCACCCCACCGTCCGTGTACAGGGGCGTGCCGCTCACCGAGCTCGCCGAGCTCGTCGGCGGCATCACGCGGGCCAACGGCGTCACCATCGTGGCGAAAGACGGCTACGGCATGACATTCTCGTACAGGCAGATCGCCGGCGACGGCTTCACCACCTATCGACCCGCGACGGGCGAGGAGGAGCCCCCGACGGCGAGCTCACCGTGATCATCGCCTACGACCACGAGGGGGAGCCCATCGACCGGAAGACGACGGCCCGCTCAAGCTCGCCATCGCCCAGGACACGCCGGCGCAGGTCGCGGAGGGGCACTGGGCCATCAAGTGGCTCAGCGAGGTCTCGGTGACCAAGGCGTCGGCGGCGTGGAAGGTGCAACTGGAGGGTGCGGTGCCCGGCAAGATCGACCGCGCCTCCTACGTCAACTGCGCCTCGCCCGGCTGTCACGGCTCCGGCTGGGTCGACGACGAAGGGCCGCCGCTGGGAGGGCATCCCGCTCTACCTTGTGGCCGGCCTGGTCGACGACGGCAAGAAGCACGACGCGGGCGCCTACAACGCGAAGCTCGCGAAGAAGGGCTACGAGATCCAATCGAGACGGCCCGCGGTAAGGTCGTCACCATCGACTCCCGTGACATCGCCGGCAAGACAGCGTCGTCCTCACGTCCAAGGTGGACGGGGGCGAGCTGCCCGACGAGTACTTCCCCTTGCGGCTCGTCGGTCCGGGTCTGAGCGAGGCTCAGATGCCGGGCGGTATCGCACGCATCGTCGTGCGGGTGAAGTGAGAGGAGGCGGCGGTGAGGTGGTCCTGGCGCCGCCTTGATGGGGTCCGGCGCGGTCGCGGCTCGGGCTGCGGCTGTGCTCGCCGTCCTCCTCTGCCTCGCCACCCTGGTCGGCGGCTGCGGCTCGGACCGCCGGCAGGTCAAGCTGATCTACGCCGGCAGCCTCATCGTGCCGTTCGACCGGCTCGCCGCCGCGTTCGAGAAGGAGCACCCTGACGTGGACGTGGTGACCGAGGCGCACGGCAGCATCCAGGTGCTGCGCCACGTCACCGAGCTGGGTGACCGCATGGACTTCGTCGCGAGCGCCGACGAGCAGCTGATACCGCCGCTCCTGTACGACCGGGAGCGACCCGGCGACCAGGCGAGCCATGGGCGGACTGGTATTGCTCGTTCGCCACCAATCGCATGGTGCTGGCGGTGTCGCCCAGGAGCCCGCTGGCCGGCGAGCTGACGTCACAGACGTGGTATCGCCGGCTCTCGCAGCCAGGACGTCCGCTTCGGGCTCGCCGACCCGCGCTTTGACGCCGCCGGCTACCGCGCGCTCATGGTGCTCCAGCTCGCGGAGCGCGAGTACGGCGACCCGTACCTGCTCGAGGACATGCTGATGGGCCGCTTCACGACGCCGATCACCGTGGAGCGCAGGGGGGACACGAACGTCATCGAGGTGCCGGAGATCCTCGAGACGAGCTCCGGTTCGAACGTCGTGCTGCGCGGTGCGAGCATCCAACTGGTCGCGCTCCTGGAGTCCGGCGACCTCGACTGCGCGTTCGAATACGAGAGCGTCGCCCGGCAGCACGGCCTCGAGTACGTGCGCCTGCCGGCCGCCATCGACCTCGGCGACGAGAGCCTTCGTGACACTTACCGCACCGTCCAGGTGAAGCTGGACTTCCGCCGCTTCGCCAGCGTCCGGCCCGTGTTCACGCGGCGACGTGATCCGTTACGCGTTCACGATCCCCGCGAATGCTCCGGACCCTGAGACTGGCACGGCAGTTCGTCGCGTTCCTGCTCGGGCCGGACGGGCGGCGGATCCTCGAGGCCGACCACCAGCCGCTTCTCACGCCGCCCGAGCTGGACGACGCGGCGGCTGCGCCGGAGGAGGTGAGGCGGGCGTGCGCGGGGACCAGGTGAACAGCCGCCGAAAGCCGGCTGTCGAGCGGGGCGCCGTAGGGGCACCGCTCTGCGTCCCAGGGGAATACAGGCAGCCCATTGATACTGGGCACTCTCCGCGCCCGCCTCGCCTGCCCTGATGTCCGGGCGCCGCGTCTCTCCGTTCTGGGCGGTCTGCGCGGTGGCTGGGGTCGTCCTCATCACCTTCGTCGCCCTGCCGGCGGCGAGCATGATCGTGGGCGCCGGCGCGGGCCTGCTGGGCGAGGCGCTGCAGCAGGACGACGTTCGCCGTTCACTCGTCCTCACCCTCGTCGCGGCGCTCATCACCACCGTGATCGGCTTCATCTTCGGCGTGCCGCTGGCGTACCTCCTTGCTCGCCGGGACTTCCGCGGCAAGAGCCTGGTCGAGGGGATCATCGACCTGCCGATCGTCTTTCCGCACACTGCCGCCGGCGTCGCCCTGCTCACCGTCTACGGCCGGCAGGGCATCATCGGCAGGCTCCTCGCGCCACTCGGCGTCGAGTTCACCGACACCATGGCCGGCATCGTCCTGGCGATGGTGTTCGTCAGCCTGCCCTTTCTCGTGGACGGCTCGAAGGAGGCGTTCGCGCTCGTGGACGAGCGCTACGAGCACGTTGCGCGCACGCTCGGGTCATCCCGCTTCGGTGCCTTCGCACGCGTGACGTTCCCGCAGGCCTGGCGGGGCGTGCTCGCCGGCGCCGTGCTCATGTGGGGGCGCGGCATCAGTGAGTTCGGCGCCGTCGTGATCCTCGCCTACAACCCCAAGGTGATCTCGGTCCTGACGTTCGAGCGGTTCGAGGGCTTCGGCCTCAGCGCGGCGCGGCCGCCCGCCGTGCTCATCGTCATCGTCGCGTTCGTCGTGTTCCTGCTCGTGCGCATGTTCCTGGTGCCCAAGCGGCGCCGCTCGAAGACGGGGGCGCCGTGATAGAGCTGCGCGGAGTGCGGGTCGACGCCGGCGGCTTCTCAGTGGGGCCGGTCGATCTCGAGGTGGGCGACGGCCGCTACGTCGTGCTGCTCGGCCCGAGCGGCGCCGGCAAGAGCCTGGTGCTCGAGGCGGTGGCGGGCGTGCGGCCGGCCTCCGCTGGCGCGGTCCTGATCGGCGGCGCCGACGTCACCGGAGCATCTCCAGAGCGACGCCGCGTCGGACTCGTGTTCCAGGACGGCCTGCTCTTCCCCCACCTCACGGTGGCGGCGAACATCGCCTACGGGATGCGGGCGGCGCGCGGGAGCGGCGCCGGTGAGGCTCCGTCCGGACGCGCGGGCAGAATGGCGGAAGTAGGCCGGCTGGCCGACGGCGTGGGCGCGACCGAGCTGCTCGGCCGCCGCCCGGCCACGCTGTCCGGCGGCGAGCGCCAGCGCGCCGCGCTGGCGCGGGCGCTCGCCGCCCGCCCCCGCGCTCTGCTGCTCGACGAGCCGCTGAGCGCCGTCGATCCCGAGGCGCGCGAGGCGATCCACGAGGTGCTCCGCCGCGTCTGCCGCGAGCGGCGGCTGCCGGTGCTGCACGTCACCCACGATCGCGACGAGGCCTTCGCGCTCGCCGACGAGTGCGCCGTCGTCGTCGCGGGCCGCCTCCACCAGAGCGGGCGTCCGATCGAGGTGCTGCGGCGCCCGGCCGATGCCACCGTGGCCCGCTTCCTCGGCGCCCGCAACGTGCTGCCAGCCAAGCGCGACCCCCGGGACCCACGCGTCGCCCTGCTCGAGGCGGGCGGATCGCTGCGCGCGGCGGGCCCGCTGCCGGCGACCCGCGTGGTGGTCGTGGTGCGGCCTGAGGACGTGCGTCTGGCCGCGGCGCCGTCGCCGGGCACGCTCTCGGCGACCGTGACGCGTCTCACGCTGCAGGGCGGTCACGTTCTCGTCGGCCTGGAAGCACCGGCGCCTCTGGAGGCGCTGGTGCCTGCCGGAGAGCTCGACGCCGCCGGGATCCGCGTCGGCCACGTCGTGACGGTGGCGGTCCGGGCCGAGGATGTCCACGTGCTGCCGCCGTGTGACCGGGGTCTCCCCGCGGCCGGGGAGTGACGCTCGGCGGCGCCGGCGGTACACTCGCGTCCGCAACCACGAGCGCGGCGGCCCGCCGCACCGACCGAGGAACGATCCACCTGGCGAACGACTCCCAGCACGCGCAGGGCAGGGTCGACTACCTGCGCCTCTCCATCACCGACCGCTGCAACCTGCGCTGCACGTATTGCATGCCACCCGAGGGCGTGAGGGCGCGCAGCCACGACGAGATCCTCAGCTACGAGGAACTCGCCGCCTTCGCGCGCGTCGCCGCGGACCTCGGCATCAGCAAGGTCCGCATCACCGGGGGCGAGCCGCTGGTCCGCCACGGCTGCGCCGACTTCGTCGGCATGTTGAGCCGCACCAGCGGCATCCAGGGACATCTCGCTCACGACCAACGGGGCGCTGCTGCCGCGCTTCGCCGCGGACCTCCGCGCCGCCGGCCTCAAGAGGGTCAACATCAGCCTGGACAGCCTCGACCCGGCGCGCTTTGCGCGCATCACGCGAGGCGGCCGCCTGGACGACACGCTGGCCGGCATCGAGGCTGCCTTCGCAGGCCGGGTTCGCGCCGGTCAAGATCAACACGCTGCTCCTGCCCGGCGTCGAGGACGAACTCGACGCCTTCGTCGACCTCACGCGCGAGCGCGCCCTGCACGTGCGCTTCATCGAGTTCATGCCGCTCGACCGGCGCGTGGCCGGCGACGACCTCGGCGGCGAGGGCCGGCTGCTGCCGGCGGGCGACCTCCTGCGCCGGCTCATGGAGCGCTACGAGCTGGTGGCGCACGAGGGGCCCTACGGGCACGGTCCGGCGCAGTACTGGAGCGTGCCCGGCGCGCGCGGCACCATCGGCTTCATCGCCGGCGTGTCCGAGCACTTCTGTGAGACCTGCAACCGCCTCCGCCTCACGGCCGACGGGCGCCTGCGCACCTGCCTGTTCTCGGGCCGCGAGACCGACGTGCGACCGCTGCTCGCCGATCCCGGCGCGCTGCGCGCCGTCATCGAGGCCGCCGTCGCCGGCAAGACCTACGACCGCTGTCGCGAGGCGCTCGCCAACGAGCGGTCGATGTCCGAGATCGGAGGGTGACGATGAACAGCCGCCGCAGAAAAGCCACCGAAGGCGAGCTTTCGTGCGGGGCGGCGCAGCAGCACCGCACAGAAGCTGTCGAGCGGGGCTCCGAAGGCGCACCGCTCAGGGAGCTCAGCCACCTCGACGAACGCGGCCGCGCCTCCATGGTCGACGTCGGCGCCAAGGACGAGACGGAGCGGGTGGCGTGCGCCGAGGCGGCCGTCGTCATGGCGCCCGAGACGCTGGCGATCGTCGTCGACGAGGCCGTGCCCAAGGGCGACGTGGTCGCGGCGGCCCGTCTGGCCGGCATCATGGCCGCCAAGCGCACGCACGAGCTCATCCCGCTCTGCCATCAGCTCAACCTGACCAAGGTCGCCGTGGAGATCGAGGCCGACGAGTCGCTGCCCGGCCTGCGCATCGTCACCGAGGCGCGGCTCCGCGGCCGCACCGGCGTCGAGATGGAGGCGCTGGTCGCCGCGTCGGTGGCCGCGCTCACCGTCTACGACATGTGCAAGGCCGTCGACCGCGGGATGGAGGTGACCGGCGTGCGCCTGCTCGAGAAGAGCGGCGGTCGCAGCGGGCACTGGCGGCGCGAGGGGGCCGGGAGCACGGACGGGCCGGCCGGCGCGACCGGGGCGCCCGGAGATGCCCGATGAGCCGTCACTCCGTCGACGGCCGCATCGTCTCGGTCAACGTCGCCGACACGAAAGGCGTGCGCAAGCAGCCCGTCGAGTCCATCACCCTCCTTGTCGATCACGGCGTCGAGGGCGACGCGCACGCCGGGCCCTGGCATCGCCAGGTGAGCCTCCTGGCCGGCGAGAGCATCGAGAAGATGCTCGCCGCGTGCCCCACGGTCAACCCCGGCGCGTTCGGTGAGAACGTGACCACCGAGGGTCTCGTCCTCTACGAACTGCCGGTCGGCACACGCTTCACCGCCGGCGAGACGCTGCTCGAGGTCACCCAGATCGGCAAGGAGTGCCACGACCGGTGCGCGATCTTCCATCAGGCGGGCGACTGCGTGATGCCACGCGAGGGCATCTTCGCCAGGGTCATCGAGGGCGGGGAGATCGCGCCCGGCAACGCCATCGTGCTGATGAAGAGCAGCCTCATCGTCGCCGGCGTGCTCACCGTGAGCGACAAGGGCTCCCGAGGGGAGCGCGAGGACACCAGCGGCGACGCGCTCGAGGAGGCGCTGAAGGGCCTGGGTGCAGCCTCCGTCGAGCGGGCGATCGTGCCGGACGAGGCCGACCAGATCGCCGCCGAGCTGCGCCGTTGGGCGGACGACTCGCCGGTCAACCTGATCCTCACGACCGGCGGCACGGGCATGACCAGCCGAGACGTGACGCCCGAGGCGACCCTTTCGGTGCTCGAGCGTCAGGCGCCCGGTTTCGCCGAGGCGATGCGCGCCGGTTCGCTCGCCCAGACGCCGCACGCGATGCTCTCCCGCGCCGTGAGCGGGATCCGCGGCAAGACGCTCATCATCAACATGCCGGGGAGCCCGCGCGCCTGCCGCGAGCAGTTCGCGATGATCGCCGCGGCGCTGCCGCACGGGGTGGAGAAGCTGCTCGACCTGGGCGGCGACTGCGCTCCGCCGCCGCCGCCCGCCGGCTGAACGAGGCCGGGTCGCGAAGGCCGGACGCGGCCCGCCGGCCCCCGCCGGCCGGTCCGTGCCTCAGGCTCCGATGCGGTGCCGGCGCTGGTAGCTCAAGTACGCGGCGACCGCCGCGTCGGCCTCTTCGACCGCGCGGCGGTGACCGGCGCTCAGCCGGTCGCCGACGCTCTGGCGGGTGACTCCCAGGCGCGCGGCCACGTCGCGCTGGTTGCCGAGCTCCCGGTACGCGGCGATGGCCTCCCACTGCTTGAGCGTGCGCGCGCGGATGAGCGGGTCGACCAGCCGGCACAGCGCGCCGAGCAGCACGTCGCCGGCATCGCCGGTGCCGAGATAGCGGGTGAGTCCCCGGTCGCGCACCACGAGCTGCAGGGCGCGCCGCGCGATGGAGTAGGCGTCGCGGTCGGTGGCGGTGGCGTCGCGCAGGGTGTCGACCGTGCCGATGCCGATGCCGGCGCGCAGCGGCAGCGGCGCGATGAGCTCCCGCAGCACGCTGAGGCAGAGCGGCGTCTGCGCCGGGTCGACGAGGGCCCCGTCGAGGCGGTCGTCGCCGGCGAGCCCGAGGGGCTCGGCGATCGCCGGCAGGAAGAGCTGGTTGACGCGCCCGAGCGCGCCGCGCAACGTGTCGCGGTCCGCGGCGCGCGCCCCGGGGACGTCGGCGAACACCACGGCGATGACCTTGGTCTCGCGGCGTTTGTCTATGGGCATGGTGCTAGCTACGCCGCCGCCGGAGAGGATTCCTGCCGGAGCCGCGGCGGCCGACCGCCTTGGCGCGCGGGTCCCCTCTCCCTCCGGCGTGATACTCACCGTCGCGACAGTGGAAATGGCAAGACGGTCGTTCGTCGGCTACACTAGGCAAGCTCCCAGCCCATACAACCAGGGGTATCCGCTTGAACAAGAAATCCCGCACTCGTCTGCTCATCGCCACCGGAGTCATCGTCGCCGTCTTCATCGTCGGCGTCGTCTTCCTCGTGCAGAAGCAGGGCGCGTACTACCGGCAGGTCTCGGACCTCACCACGGGCCAGTACGACGGCAAGAACGTCAAGGTAGGCGGCAAGGTGCTCGACGGCAGCATCAAGCGTGACGCCGCGGGCGTGCACTTCACCATCGAGGACCTGACCGGCAAGTCGGACACCGTCCAGGTCATCTACAGCGGCCAGATGCCCAACACCTTCGACGCGGGCGTCGACGTCGTCGTCATCGGCGAGTACGCCGCCGACGGCACGCTGATCACCGCCGACCAGCTGCAGACCAAGTGTCCGAGCAAATACAAGGGGCAGGCCTCGCCCGCCGCTCAGAGCGGGCAGTGAGGTCCGGCCTTTGATCGATCTCGGTAGATACTCACTCGTCGCGGCGCTGATCTTCGCGCTCGGCGCCGTCTGGTTCATCGCCCTCGGTCTGGGCACGAACCGCAGGGAGCTCATCCGCTACGGCTACTACGCCGTCTACGGGTTCTTCCTCACCACGGTCATCGCGTCCGCGGTGCTGCTGCAGGCGTTCCTGACGAAGGACTTCAGCTTCGGCTACGTGGCCGAGAACTCCGACGCCTCGCTGTCCGTCTTCTACCGCATCGCCGGCTTCTGGGCCGGCCAGCAGGGCTCGTTCCTGCTCTGGCTGCTCTGCCTGGCGATCACCGTCATCATCATCGCCGTGATCGACCTCAACCGGCTCGAGCGGCTCACCGGCGGCGCGGTCGCCATCCTGGCCGTGATCTCCGCCGTCTTCGCCGCGCTCATGATCTTCGACTCGAGCTCCAACCCGTTCCTCAAGGCCGAGGCGGGGGCCATGCCGTTCGGTCTCAATCCTCTGCTGCTGCATCCAGGCATGGTGCTGCACCCGCCGACGCTGTTCATCGGCTACGTCGGCCTCGCGGTGCCCTTCGCCTTCGCCATCTCGACGCTCATCCTCGGCCGCGGCGACAAGCTCTGGGTGCAGCGCTCGCAGAAGTGGGCCGTCTTCGGCTGGCTCTTCCTCTCACTCGGCATCGGCCTCGGCGCCTGGTGGGCCTACGTGGTGCTGAGCTTCGGGGGCTTCTGGGCCTGGGACGCCGTCGAGAACACCTCCCTGGTGCCCTGGCTCACGGCCACGGCGCTGCTCCACTCCTTCACGCTGTACAAGGCTCGCGGCCTGTTCAAGCACTGGGCGCTCGGCCTCGCCGCGCTGACGTTCTTCTTCACCATCCTCGCCACCTGGACCACGCGCACGGGCCTCATCAGCTCGGTGCACGCCTTCGGCAAGAACCCGGTGCTGATCTGGATCCTCTCGACGTTCCTGGTCGTGACGGTCGTGGGCAGCGCCGGGCTCATCGCCTGGCGCTGGCGCACCTTCGAGAGTCACGACGAGGTCGAGAGCGCCCTCTCGCGCGACTTCCTGTACTACGTCACCAACCTGCTGCTCACGCTGTTCGCCATCGCCGTCGCCTTCGGCACCGTCGCCGTCCCGCTGCTCATGGAGCGCACGGTGGGGGCGAGCACCTACGACGCGGTCGCCCGTCCTCTGGGCGTCGTCATCCTCGCCATGATCGCCATCTGCCCGCTGCTCGCCTGGCGCAAGACCGACGGCGCGCAGCTGCGCAGGACGCTCATCCTGCCGACGGTGACCATGCTCCTTTCCGTGCCGCTCTGGCTGTACCTCGGGTTCCAGTCCAACGTGTGGGGCTTCATCGGCATGCTCGTCTGCGGCTTCGCCTTCGGCGCCGTCATCCAGTTCGTGCTGCGCTCGGCGCGCCGGGCGGCCGGACCCGACAAGAGCCTCTGGTCCGGCCTGGGCCGCGCCTTCACCGGCAGCCGCACGCGGACCGCCGCCTACATCGTCCACATGGGCATGGTGCTGGTCGTCGCGGGGCTGCTCGGCTCGACCGTGTACAAGGTCGAGCAGTCGGCCATCGTCAAGGTCAAGCCGGGTGAGACGGCGAGCCTCGAGGGCTACACGCTCACCTACAAAGGCATGACCGACAGCACCGGTGCGCAGAACTCCACGCGCAGCGTCGCAGAGTTCGATGTATCACGGGACGGCAAGTCCGTCGGCACGCTGGGACCGCACACGGACATCTACCCGGTGAGCGGCGCGGCGGTGCGCGCGGTGATCCTCGGCCGGCCCTTCGAGGACCTCTTCGTCGTGGCCGACGAGCCGTTCGACGGTACGTCGAAGACCATCGCCCTGCGCATGGTCATCTTCCCGCTCATCCGCTGGGTGTGGATCGGCTCGATCCTGCTCTGCGTCGGCGCCGTGGTCTCTCTGTGGCCGAAGCGCCGGCGGCAGGAGCAGGAGGCGCGCGCGGAGGAGCCTGCGGCGAGCGCGCTCGAGACCGCCGGCGCGGACGGCGCAACGGCCTGACGGAGGTCGCCCGATGTCGGACGCACAGGACCGGCAGGACGACGCGGCCCCCCTCGAGATCGAGGTCGACGGGCTGCGCAAGACCTTCGGCCGCCGCGAAGTGCTGAAGGGTCTCTCTTTCGGCGTACGCCGGGGCGGGTTCCTCAGCATCTTCGGTCCCAACGGGGCCGGCAAGACGACCACGCTGCGGATGCTCGCGACCCTGCTCACGCCGTCCGGCGGGACCGTCAAGGTCGCCGGCCACGATGTGCGTGAGGACCCCATGCCGGTGCGCAGGTCGATCGGCTTCATCTCTCACAACGCCATGCTGTACCCCGACCTCACGGCGCAGGAGAACCTTCGCTTCTACGCCGACATGTACGGCGTCGACGACCGCGAGGCGCGCATCACGGAGCTGCTCGAGCGCCTCGAGCTGAGCGCGCGCCGCCACGACGTGGTGCGCACCTACAGCAAGGGCATGCGCCAGCGGCTGGCGATCGCGCGGGCCGTCCTGCACCGCCCGCGCGTGCTCCTGCTCGACGAACCGCACTCGGGCCTCGACCCGCGCGCCGTCGACATCCTCGACGGCCTGCTCACCGAGATCCGCGACGAGCACACCTTCGTCATGGTCACGCACAACATCGCCAAGGGCCTCGAGTGGGGCACCGAGTTGATGATCATCGAGGGGGGCCGCATCGCCTACGAACACGCGGCCGGCGTGGACCACGAGTCGTTCAGCGCCGTGTACCGCGAGCACGTCCACGACGGGAGCGTGGTGTGACGCGGCTGGGCCCAGTTCAAGGCGATCGTGCGCAAGGACCTCATCCGCGAGCTGCGTACGCGCGACATGATCGTCAGCATGATCCTCTTCGTGCTGCTGGCGATGGTCATCTTCCACTACGCCTTCAGCGTCAAAGAGGGCGCCGACCTGACCTACTTCACCGGCGGCATGCTCTGGGTCACGTTCATCTTCGCGATGCTGCTGGGGCTCAACCGGTCCTTCGCCCAGGAGAAGGACGAGCACTGCCTCGACGGCCTGCTGCTGTGTCCCGTCGACCGGGTCACGATCTTCCTCGCCAAGACGGTGGGGAACCTGGTCTTCCTGCTCATCATCCAGGCCGTGGCCGTGCCGGTGTTCACGCTCTTCTTCATCGAGCGCAGCTACCTCGGCGACGTGCTGCCGTTCCTCGTCGTTTTGCTGCTCGCCGACGTGGGCATCTGTGCCCTTGGTACACTGTTGGCGACGATCTCGATGAACACGCGCTCGCGCGACCTCCTGTTGCCGATCCTGTTCCTCCCGCTCATCGTGCCCGTCCTGATCGCCGCCACCGGGGCGACGACGTTGATCTTCGCCGAGGGCGCCGGGTTCGCCGACCTGCTGGCCCGGGTCCTGTTCCTGCTCGGGTTCGACGCCGTGTTCCTGGTCGCCGCCTGGGGTACCTACGACTTCGCCATAGGAGAATGAAGTGAAGAAGCTCGTGAGCGCGCCGGCGCTGTTCATCGGGGCCGGCGCCTTCCTCATCACCGGCCTGATGCTCGCCTTCTGGTACTCGCCCGTCGACGCGTCGTCGATGGGCTTCAGCCAGAAGATCTTCTACTACCACGTCCCGATCGCGG
Organism: uncultured Thermoleophilia bacterium; assembly: GCA_963808735.1. Taxonomy (GTDB): domain Bacteria; phylum Actinomycetota; class Thermoleophilia; order UBA2241; family UBA2241; genus CAIXSE01. The sequence continues at coordinate 96,299 of CAWEHE010000022.1, forward strand.
AGACGGCGCTGGTCGCCTTCGCGATCGCCTTCGTGGCGGCCATCGCCTACCTGCGCACCCAGGACCTGAAGTGGGACCGCCTGAGCTACGTCAGCGTTCGTCTCGGCCTGCTGTTCAGCATCCTCGTGATGATCACCGGCATGATCTGGGGCAAGGCCGCCTGGGACACCTGGTGGGCCTGGGAGCCGCGCCTCACCACGTTCCTGCTCGTCTGCTTCCTCTACGCCGCCTACTGGGTGCTCCGCTCGGTGGTCGACGAGGAGCAGCGGAGGGCCACTTACGCGGCCGTGTTCGCGATCATCGCCTTCATCGACGTGCCGATCACCTTCTTCGCCACGCGCTTCCTGCCCGAGGGCCTGCACCCGGTGGTCATCTCCGCCGGCGGCACCGGTATGGAGAGCAGCATGTTCGTCAGCTTCTTCCTCAGCATGATCGGCATGACGCTGCTGCTGGTGGCGCTCACGCGCCGCGATCTCGCGATCGAGAACCTCAAGGACCGAGTCACAGACCTCAAGACCTCGCTGGGAGGCTGACCTCATGACCATCGAAGAAGGCGTCAAGTACGTCGCCGCCGCCTACGCCATCATCCTGGCCGTCCTGGTGATCTACTACTTCATGAGCGCCCGTCGCGTGACGGCGCTGCAGCGCGACGTCCAGCTCCTCGAGGACGAGGCGAAGCGCCGGCAGGCGCCCGCGGGCGAGGCCGGCGCGGAGTGACGCGCCGGCACCACAGGCGGGCGCGTGGCGGACGGAGCCGCCGCTGATGGACCAGACGTCGGTCATCCTCGTCTGGATCGCCTACCTGCTGTATGCGGCGGCGTTCGCCATCTTCCTGATCGGGTTCTTCGCGCAGCGGCCGGGGATGAACCGCCTGGGGATCGTCGTCGCGGCGGTCGGGCTCGTGAGCCAGACGCTGGCCCTGATCCTCCGCGGGATCGACGCCGGGCACTTCCCGTTCGTCGGCGTGTACGAGTCGATGGTGCTGGTCGCCTGGGCCATCGTGCTCGTGTGGCACGTGCTCGAGGCGTTCACGCGCATCAAGGCGGTGGGGCTCTACGTGATGCCCGTCGTGCTCGTGCTCCTCACCATCGCCCTCATCCGGTACGTCCCTCCCGTGGGCCTCACCCCGGCGCTGAGGAGCGACATCGTCATCCTCCACGTCATCGTGATGCTGGTCGCCATCGGCTGCTTCTACGTCGCCGGCGGCGCCGCCATCATCTACCTCATCGAGGAGACCCTGCTGCGGCGCCGCAAGACCGGCGGCGTCCTCGGACGCCTGCCCTCTCTTGCGGCGCTCGACCGGCTCATCTACCACGCCACGCTGCTCGGCCTCCCGTTCCTCACCATGGGCATGGCCGCCGGCGTGATCCGCGCCGAGACGTTCCGCGTGCCGGGCTGGCCGACCGACCCCATGGTGCTGCTGTCGGCGGCGGCGTGGGCCGTGTATCTCGCCCTCATCGCCGGCCGCGTCCGCCGCGACTGGTCGGGCACCGCCGTCGCCTGGCTCTCCGTCGCCGGCCTCGTGCTGCTGCTCGTGATCCGCTTCGCGGCGGTGCCGTACCTCAGCGGCTTCCACACGTACGGGGGCTGACCGATGCTCGTCGTCGTCGCCGGCATCTCCCACAAGACCGCGTCGCTCGAGTTGCGAGAGCGTCTCACGCTCGACGAGGAGGCATCGCTGCGCGTCGCCCAGGAGTTGCTGGACGACGGCGCGGCCTGCGAGGCGGTCGCTCTGAGCACGTGCAACCGGACCGAGCTGTACCTCTACGCGCGCGACTCACTGGCGGCGCGCCAGGCGGCGCTCGCTCACCTGGCCCGTCACGCCGGCGTCTCGCCGGGCGAGCTCGAGCCGAGCCTGTACAGCTTCTCCGGCGACGGCGCCATCGCCCATCTCTTCCGCGTCACCTCGAGCCTCGACTCGATGGTCGTCGGCGAGGCACAGATCGTCGCCCAGCTGAAGGCCGCGTATCAGCAGGCGTGCGACGGCGGCTGCACCAGCGTCGTCTTCAACCGCCTCTTCCGGCACGCCCTCGAGGTCGGCAAGCGCGTGCGCACCGAGACCGCCATCGGCGAGCGTCCTGTGAGCGTCAGCTCCGCCGCCGTGGAGCTCGCCCTGCAGGTGTTCGGCAAGCTCCGCGACCACACCGTGCTCATCGTCGGCGCCGGTGAGACCAGCGAGCTCACAGCGACCCACCTCAAGGCGCACGGCATCGAGAAGATCCTGGTGACCAACCGCACGTTCGACGCTGCCGAGGAGCTGTCGCGGCGGGTGGGCGGCCGCGCCGTGGTGTTCGAGGAGCTCGAGGATCATCTCGCCGCCGCCGACATCGTGATCAGCTCGACCTCGGCGCCGCACTACGTGATCACCCGCGAGCGCGTCGAGCGGGCGTTCAAGCATCGCCGGCACCGGCCCATGTTCCTGATCGACATCGCGGTACCGCGCGACCTGGACCCGGAGATCAACCGCGTGCGTGACGCGTACCTCTACGACATCGACGACCTGCAGCACGTGGTGGAGCAGAACCGCGGCGAGCGCGAGAAGGAAGCGGAGCACGCGGAGCGCATCGTGGAGCAGGAGCTCGCGAGCGTGAACGACTGGCTGCGCAGCCTCGAGGTCGTCCCCACCATCGCCACCCTGCGGGAGGCCGTCGAGGACATCCGTCGCAGCGAACTGGAGCGGCTGGGCAACAAGATGAGCGACCTCACCGACGACCAGCGCGCCAGGGTCGAGATGCTCACCGCCAGCATCGTGAACAAGATCCTCCACGTGCCGACCGTGAAGATGAAGGAGGTCGCGGGTCGCGACCAGTGCTACCTGTACGTCGACGCCGTGCGCACGCTGTTCGACCTCGACGACGCCGAGACCGGCGACGAGGCGGCGACCGGCGACGACACGGCGAGCGCGGACGCCGGCGAGCAGCCGGCCGCGCCGCCCGGCAACGTGCGCCACCTGCGCGGCACGGGCACGGAGGACGCGTGACCGGCCTCGTCCGTATCGGCTCCCGCGGCTCGCGGCTCGCACTGATCCAGAGCGAGTGGGTGCGCGACGAGCTCCTGCGGCTGCATCCGGGGCTGCAGGTCGAGATCGAGGTCATCCAGACCAAGGGCGACAAGCTGCTGGACGCGCCGCTCGCCAAGCTCGGCGACAAGGGCCTCTTCACCAAGGAGCTCGAGACGGCCATGCTGGACGGCCGCACCGACCTCGCCGTGCACTCGGCCAAAGACATGCCCACGGAGGTCCCGGAGGGCCTCGCCATCGTCGCCTTCACGGCGCGTGAGGACGTGCGCGACGTCTTCGTCGGCCGCGGGTCGCTGCCGCTGCGCACGCTCGACGACCTGCCCAGGGGCGCGACGGTCGGCACGTCGAGCCTGAGGCGCCGCTCGCAGCTGCTGGCGCTGCGCCCCGACCTCGACCTCGTCGACATCCGCGGCAACGTGCAGACGCGCCTGCGCAAGCTGGAAGAACTGGGCATGGCCGGTACGATCCTGGCGGCCGCCGGCCTGGCGCGTCTCGGGCAGCCCGAGCTGGCGTCGTTCGCCTTCGCCTTTCCCCAGATGCTGCCCGCGGTCGGACAGGGCTCGCTGGCGATCGAGGCGCGGGCCGGCGACGCGCGTGTCGCGGCGCTCGTCAACCCGCTCATCCACGAGCGCACCGCTCTGGCTCTGCGCGCGGAGCGCAGCCTCATGCACGCGCTGCAGGGGGGCTGCCAGGTGCCGATCGCCGGCTACGCGGAGGCCTCCGAGTCGCCGGACGAGGCGGGCGCCACCCGCCTCCTGCTCCGCGCCTTCGTCGGCTCCGTCGACGGCGCCAGGACCGTGCGCGGAGAACTTGCGGGGCCGGCACCGGCGCCAGAGGGACTCGGGATCGCGCTCGCCGACGATCTGCTGGCGCGCGGCGCCGACCAGATCCTCGCCGAGGTCCGCGGAGCCGGCTGACATGGCGCCGCAAGGGCTGCTCGCCGGGCGCACGGTCGTCGTGACCCGGCCGCGCGAGCAGGCCGCTTCTCTGACGAAGGCGCTCGAAGCGCTCGGCGCCGAGGTGCTGCTCGTTCCCACCATCCGCATCGAGCCGCGACCCCTCGACGACGAGGTCGCGGCCGTCCTGCGCGAGCTCACGACCTACCGCCTGGTGGTGTTCACCAGCGCCAACGCCGTCCGCGTGTTCGCCGGTTACCTCGCACGGGGCACGGAGGAGGCGACGATGCCCGCAGGGCCCGTCGTCGCCGCAGTCGGCCCCGCCACCGCGGCCGCGCTCGAGAGGCACGGCCTCGCCTGTCACCTCGTGCCGGACGAGTACGTGGCCGAGGGTCTGCTGGACTCCCTGGAGCACGCCGACGCGGCCGTGGCCGGCGCCCGCGTCCTCGTCCCTTGCGCGCGCGACGCTCGCGACGTGCTCCCGGACACGCTGCGCGCGCGCGGGGCGGTCGTGGACGTGCTGCACATCTACGACACCGTGGCCGTCCGCGAACTCGCCGTCCCGCCGGCGAGCGTCGAGGCTGCGGACTACGTCACCTTCACGTCCGGCAGCACCGCCAGGCAGCTCGCGGCGCTGCTGGAGTCGGCCGACGATTCCGGCCGGCCCCTCGCGGAGCGTCTGGCCGGCGTCCGGGTCTGTTCGATCGGCCCGGTCACCAGCGGGGTGCTGCGGGACCTGGGGCTGCCGGTGACGATCGAGGCCCGGGAGTACACGGCCGCGGGCCTCGTCCAGGCGATCGCCGACGACGCGCGGGCCGGCTGACGCCGCCGCGCGCCGCCGGCGCTCTCGCCGTCCCGAGACAGGAGGTGCAGGGTGGATCCGGTGACCGTCTACGGCGTCTGCGCCGTCACCTTCATGATGGTGATGTACGCACTCGAGGCGCGCGGCCGCGGGTTCGTCCTCGCCTTCGCCGCCGGCTGTCTGCTGTCCAGCGCCTACGGGTTCCTCTCGGGCGCATGGCCTTTCGGCGTCGTGGAGGCGATCTGGGCGGCCGTCGCCGTGCACCGCTTCCTCAACGCGCCGCCGGCGCGGCCGTGACGGCCGCGCCGGCGGCTGGGCGCACTCGAGGAGCGGCGTGGGAAACCTCCGCCTCTTCAGGCCGCGACCCGATGCCGATCCGTCGTCGCCGGGGCCGTGCGCTGCGGCGTCGCCGCCGTGCGGACGCGCGCCCTGGGCTTCTCCCGGACGCCCGGTGACCACGGCGACCAGCACGAGCACGACGGCCGCCAGCACGGCGATGCACAGGACCGCGATCATGCCGGCCGCGCTGAGCCCGTCTCCGGCCGGCGGCGAGAAGTGCGCCGGCCGCGCGACCGCGGGGCGCCGCCGCCAGGAGGACGACTCCCACGCACGCGAGGATCGTGGCGAGCGTCCAGCGTTGCCTTCTCCTACTGTGACTGCGTCCACGCATGGGGACTCCCTTCGCGGTCGAGGTGGCTTCTGTACGCGACTCTAGGCGGCCCTGCCGCCGCCGTCGTCACCCGGAACGGGTGATTGCGGCGACGCGGTCAACTGTTGCGCCGCGACCGGCTTCGACGTAGGTTCGCGCCATGGACCGGCCCATCTGCTTCTTCAGCGACTATGGCTACACGGACGACTTCGCCGGGGTGTGCCGCGCGGTGATCGCCCGGCTGGCGCCGCAGGTCCGGGTGATCGACGTCACCCACGGCCTGCCCGAGCGCGACGTGCTCGCCGGCGCGGTGGTGCTGCGCAACACGCTGCCGTACATGCCGGACAGGGCGGTCATCCTGGCCGTCGTCGACCCGGGCGTCGGCGGTCCGCGCCGGCCGGTCGCCCTGCGCAGCCACGGCGACCACCTCTTCGTGGGCCCTGACAACGGGCTGCTGATGCACGCCGCCGACGCGGACGGCGGCGTCAGCGACGCGCACGAGCTGAGCAATCGGGAACTCTGGTCGGTCCCACTCTCTGCGACGTTCCACGGCCGCGACATCTTCGCCCCGGTCGCGGCCCGTCTGGCCGCCGGCCTCCCTCTCGGGTCCGTCGGGGCCGCGGTCAAGGCCGAGGCGCTCGACCGCATCGACGTTCCCGAGCCGAGGCGACACCGCGACGGGCTCACCGCCATCGCGGTGCTCGTGGACCGCTTCGGGAACGTCGCCCTCAACCTGCGCGCCCACGACCTGGAGAAGGCCCGTCTCACCGACACGGTCGAGCTCCTGACCGGCGACGAGCGCTACCTCGCCAAGGTGGCGCGCACCTTCTCATCCGTGCGCGCCAGCGACATCGTCGTGCTCATCGACAGCTACGGCCAGGCGTCGGTAGCCGTCAGCAACGGGTCCGCGGCCGAAGTCCTCGGCCTGGACGCCGGCGACGAGATCCGCCTGCGGCGGCTCGGCTGAGCCCCTCGCCGCGCGGGCTTCCCGCTCAGGGCGCCGGCGGCGCCGGGCGCTCGTGTTGCGCCGCTCGCGCGGATTCGCTATAGTCCTCCTTCGCGCGTCCGAGCGGGCGTGCTTCCTGCTACCGAACGAGTGAGCGCATGAAGACCTACGTCGCCAAGCCTTCCACGATCGAGAAGAAGTGGTACGTCGTCGACGCCAAGGGCCACACCCTGGGCCGCCTCGCGACCGTCGTCGCCGACTGCCTGCGCGGTAAGCGCAAGCCCATCTACACGCCCAATATCGACACCGGCGACTTCGTCGTCATCATCAATGCCGAGCAGATCGTCGTGACCGGCGCCAAGCCCGAGCAGAAGATGTACTACCACCACTCGGGCTACCCCGGCGGCATCAAGAGCGAGTCGTACGCCAAGCTTCAGGCTCGCCGCCCGGAAGAGATCATCCGCCACGCGGTGCGTGGCATGCTCCCTCACAACAAGCTCGGGCGCGCGCAGCTCCGCAAGCTCAAGATCTACGCCGGCTCGAAGCATCCGCACGAGGCGCAGAACCCCGACGTGCTCGAGATCAAGGAGTAAGGCGTGGCTGATGCAGTGACCTACCGCGCGACCGGCAAGCGCAAGACCAGCGTCGCTCGCGTGATCCTCACCCCGGGCGTCGGCAAGGTCGCCATCAACGGGCGCGAGATCGACCAGTACTTCGGCCGCAAGGTCCTCGAGACCATCGCGCTCACGCCCTTCGAGACCACCCACACCGCGGGCAAGTTCGACGTCAAGGCGAACGTGCACGGCGGCGGCATCAGCGCGCAGGCCGGCGCGGTACGTCACGGCATCGCCCGCGCGCTCTGCGAGGCGGACGAGACCCTGCGCACGCCGCTCAAGCGCGCCGGCTTCCTCACCCGCGACGACCGTCAGGTCGAGCGCAAGAAGGCCGGGTTCCACAAGGCCCGCAAGAAGCCGCAGTTCAGCAAGCGCTGACGCTGCGCCGCAGACCAGCCCTTCCCGACGGGCCGCCGAGAGGCGGCCCGTCGTCGTTTCTGCGCCCCGACCTTTCACCCGGCGGCGCAGTCTGAGAGTATGCGAACAGACCTGCGCGGGTGCGGCCCGGGAAAGGAAGCGACATGGCGAGAGTGGCGATCATCGGCGCGGGGTTCGCAGGGCAGACCGCCGCGCTCTACCTGGGCGACGCGCTGGGCACGGAGCACGAGATCACGGTGATCAACCGGCTCAAGGACTTCTCGTACGTCCCGTCCTGGGTATGGGTGGGCATTGGGCGCATGCCTGTGGAGAAGACCGTGTTCCCGCTCAAGCCCGTGTACGACCGGTTCGGCGTGCGCTTCGTCCACGGGCGTGCGACGGAGGTGCGCGTGGCCGAGCGCTCGGTCGTCGTCGAGTTGGAGGGCGGGTCCGGAACGACGACGGTCTACTACGATCACCTCATCATCGCGACCGGACCCAGACTGGACTTCGAAGGGACCGAGGGCCTGGGCCCGGAGGGCGGCTACAGCCAGTCCATCTGTACTGGCCCTCATGCGGTGCGGGCGCGCGACAGGTACCTCGAAGAGGTCGCGCGCATGGAGAAGGGCGAGCGCCGTCGATTCGTCATCGGCACCGGCCATCCCGGCGCGACGTGTCAGGGCGCGGCGTTCGAGTACGTCACCAACGTGCACAAGGACCTGGTGCGTCGCGGCGTGCGCGACAGAGCCGACCTCATGTGGCTCTCCAACGAGCAGGCGCTCGGCGATTTCGGCGTGCGTGGTGTGAGCGTTCGCCGCAAGGGCCGCGTGCTCACGAGCGAGGAGTTCATCTCCGCGGTCTTCAGGGAGTACGGCATTCGCGCGCAGGTGCGCACAGGCGTGCTGGGCCTCACGGAGGACACGATCGCCTGGGAGGACTTCGAGGGCGAGAAGGGTGAGACGGGGTTCGACTTCAGCATGCTGATCCCGCGGTTTCTCGGCCAGCCGCTCGCCTTTGTCGGCAAGGACGGCGAGGATGTCTCGGCTGACATCCTTGCGCCGAACGGCCTCGTGAAGGTGGACGCGAAGTACGGGCTGCCGTATGGGGAACTGACCCTGCAGCCCGATGCATGGCCGTCCGTCTACCAGAACCCGACCCACCCGGAGATCTTCGCCGCCGGCATCGCCTTCGCGCCTCCGGGGCCGATCTCCGTGCCGCATACGACGCCGAACGGTACGGCGATCGCCGCCGCGCCTCCGCGCACGGGCATGGTGTCCGGCATCATCGGCCGGGTCGTGGCGTTGAACATCATCGACCTGGTCACCACGGGGACCATGACGCACGGCGAGCGCATGACAGAGATGTACGCGGCCTGCATCGCCTCCATGGGCGACTCGCTGCGGGACGGCTCGGCGGCCGTGATCATGATCTACCCGGTCGTACCCGACCACCAGCGATACCCGAACGATCAGGGGCGAGACCTGTTCGTGACACATATGGAGATGGGGCTGGCCGGCGCCTGGATGAAGCGCATGATCCAGACCACGTTCATGCACAAGCTCCGCGGCCGGGCCGGCTGGCGGTTCATCCCGGAATGAGGAGGCTCCCGATGGAGATCACTGACAGAGAGCGCTTCTGGATGAACAACAAGATCTTCCAGCTCTTCCGCTTCGTCGTCCTCAACCTGAAGATCCTCAAGGGCGTTGACGTCAGCAAGCGAGCCTGAGAAGCGGTGGGCGCCGGGCGGCCGCCCGGCGCTCCCGCCTGGGCGCCTCGCTGGTGCTAGGATTGGCGTCCAGTCGATCCGGAGGAGTCCCGATGGCACGCAACACCGACCCCAGGCGCCCGCGGCGCAACACCGCGCCCATGTGGAAGAAGGTCGCCGTGGTGCTCTCGGCGCCGCTCTCCGCGTTCATCGTCGTCAGAGTGCTCGACGCGACCACGTGGAACTTCTTCCTGTTCACGATCGTGGTCATCGGCGCCGCCGCGGTCGCCGTGTGGGGCACGGCCAAGGTCCTCGGCGTGCACCTCAGCCTCAGCAGCTGGGATTGACCACCGCAGGTGGGTCAACGTCGGGTGTGCCGAAGGCGCACTCGACACTGAAGGAGGCTTGACGTGGGCGCGTACTTCGGCACGGACGGCATCCGTGGAGTGGCCGGCGAACTGCTGACCCCCGAGTTCGCCGTCCAGGTGGGGCGGGCGGCGGCCGTCGTGCTCGCCCAGAAGGCCGGCCCGCACCCCCTGTTCGTGATCGGCCGGGACACGCGGCTGAGCGGTCCCATGCTCGAGGCGGCGCTCACGGCCGGTCTCACCAGCGGCGGCGCGCGCGTCGAGGTCGCCGGCGTGATCCCCACGCCGGGGCTCGCCTCGCTGGTCCATCAGCGCGAGGCGGACGCCGGCGTCGTCATCAGCGCCTCGCACAATCCCTTCGGCGACAACGGCATCAAGTTCTTCTCGAGCGCCGGGACCAAGCTGAGCGACGAGGAAGAGGCCGAGATCGAGACGCACATCGAGCACCACGACCTGCAGTCGCTGGCCGGCGCCGACTTCGGCAGCGCGGAGCAGCTCGAGGGCGCTGTGGAGGGCTACGTGTGGGACGTGGTCAAGCGCATCCCTCTCGACCTGAGCGGCATGCGGATCGCCATCGATTGCGCCCACGGCGCCATGCACCGCGCCGCGCCGCTGGCGCTGGAGGAGTCCGGCGCCCACGTGCGCGTGCTCTTCGACCAGCCCGACGGCACCAACATCAACGCCGGCTGCGGCAGCACTCACATCGGCGCATTGCAGCAGATCGTGGCCGCCGGCGGTTTCGACCTCGGCCTGGCCTTCGACGGCGACGGCGACCGCGTGCTCGCCGTCGACGCCGCCGGCGAGTTCGTCGACGGCGACTTCATCATCGCGATCCTCGCGAGGCACCTGAAGGCGCAGGGCAGACTCCGCAGGAACGCGGTGGTCACGACGGTGATGACCAACCTCGGCTTTCACCTCGCCATGGAGCGCGAAGGCATCGAGGTCCTGGTCACGGCGGTGGGCGACCGCTACGTCGTCGCCGAGATGGTCAGGGGCGACTACCTGCTCGGCGGCGAGCAGTCGGGCCACATCATCAACCGCGACATCAGCACCACCGGCGACGGCCTCGCCACCGCGCTCCTGCTCCTGCAGGCGCTGCGCGAGATGGACGTGCCGCTGGCCGCGGCCGCGAGCGTGATGCAGCGGCTGCCGCAGAGGCTCGTCAACGTGCGCGTGCGAGACCTGGCCGAGCTGGACGGGGCCGCCGCGGTGTGGGCGGCGGTGGACGCTGAGACCCGCCGGCTGGAGGGCAGCGGCCGCGTCCTCGTGCGCCCGTCCGGCACCGAGCCGCTGGTGCGCGTGATGGCGGAGGCGCCCACGCAGGACGACGTCGACGCCACCTGCGCGCGCATCGTCGCCGTCGTCGAAGAGCACCTCGCGTAGCCGCCGGGACTGACCGGCGGGCGCACGCCCGTGGGGCAAGGGGTAGAATACTCGCCGACATAGCAGACCGGTGGTGCGGACACCCGTCAGCAACCTGAGCGCCTGGCCCGCGCGCGGCGGTCCCGTTGGGACCGGCCGGCACGGGTGACGAGGTGGAGGTTCATCGAAAGACTCGGCGGATGCCTCCCGGCCCGGCACGGTCGTCATCGATTCGTCAAAACCCGCTGGTGACGGCGGAACAAAGCGACTCGAGAGTGCCGTCCGCAGCCTGCCCATCTGCGCCCTGACCTACCGAAGGGAGCACGCATGTGCGGCATCGTAGGCTACGTCGGGCGGCGCCCCGGCAAGCCCATCATCCTCGACGGGCTCAAGCGGCTCGAGTACCGCGGCTACGACTCGGCGGGCATCGCCCTCATCGAGCCCGGCGGCATCGAGGTGGTGCGCGCGGTCGGCAACCTCGACGCCCTCTTCGCTGCGGCCGGGGAGAACGGCTCAGACGCCCGCGTGGGCCTGGGCCACACGCGCTGGGCGACGCACGGCAGGCCCAGCCACGAGAACGCCCACCCCCACAGCGACTGCAGCGGGCGCATCTCCATCGTCCTCAACGGCATCATCGAGAACTACAAGGACCTGCGCGCCCGGCTCACCGAGCGCGGCCACACCTTCACCAGCGAGACCGACGCCGAGGTCGTGGCGCACCTGATCGAGGACCACGCGGGCGAGGGCCTCACCGCGGCCGTCCGCGGGGCGCTGGGCGAGATCGAGGGTCACTACGCCTTCTGCGCGATCTCGGCCGACGAGCCGGACGAGGTGGTCGGCACGCGGCACGAGTGCCCGCTCGTGGTCGGCGTCGGCGACGGCGAGATGTTCTTCGCCTCGGCGATCCCGGCGTTTCTGGCGCACACGCGCCGGCTGGTCGTGCTCGAGGACGGCGACGTCGTCACGCTCCGCGCCGACGGCGCGGAGTACACCGACGTCGCCGGCCGGCCCATCGTCCGCGAGGAGACGGAGTTCCCCGGCGACGACGACGCGGCCGAGAAGGGCGGCTACGAGACCTTCATGCTCAAGGAGATCCACGAGCAGCCGGCGGCGCTCCGCGACACGCTCGCCGGCCGGCTGCGCGAAGACGGGACCGTCGACCTCTCCGAGGTGGGGATGGGCGACGAGTTCCTGCGCCGCCTGCGGCGCATCTTCATCGTCGCCTGCGGCACGTCGTATCACGCCGGCCTGATCGTCAGCTACGCCATCGAGCAGCTGGCTCGCGTGCCGGTCCAGATCGACGTCGCCAGCGAGTTCCGCTACCGCCAGCCGGTCTTCGATCCCGACACCCTGGTGATCGGCATCACCCAGTCGGGCGAGACGGCCGACACGCTCGCCGCCATGCGGCTCGCGCGGGAGGCCGGCTCGCCGGTGCTCGCGCTCACCAACATCCAGGGCAGCCAGGCCACGCGCGACGCGGACTTCGTCCTGTTCACGCGCGCGGGACTCGAGATCGGGGTGGCGGCGACCAAGACGCACACCGCCCAGGTCGCCGCTTTGCTGCTCCTCGCCCTGCGCCTCTCGTGGGCACGGGGCGCGATGGGCGAGGTAGAGCTCATGAGGCTCGGTCACGAGCTGCGCGCGGTGCCCGAGCTCGCCGAGCAGCTGCTCGCCCGCCCGAGCGCCATCGAGCAGATCGCTCGCCGCTACCACGACGAGCGCTTCTTCCTCTACTTGGGGCGCGGCATGGGCTTCGCCGTCTGCCTTGAGGGCGCGCTCAAGCTCAAGGAGATCAGCTACATCCCCACGGAGGCGTATGCCGCCGGCGAGATGAAGCACGGACCGATCGCGCTGCTCGACGTGGAGTCGCCCGTCGTGGTCGTGGCCGACGACGGGCCGGTGTTCCACAAGCTGGTCAGCAACATCGAGGAGGTCCGCGCCCGCGGCGCCGACGTGATCGCCGTGGCCACCGACGGCAACGAGGCAATCGGCGAGCTCTCGCGCGACGTCCTCTGGGTGCCGAAGACCGACCACCATCTCGCGCCGATCCTCACGGTGATCCCGCTGCAGCTGCTGGCCTATCACATCGCCGGCATGAAGGGCCTCAACGTGGACCAGCCCCGCAACCTGGCGAAGACGGTGACGGTTGAGTAGGGAGCGCGGGAGGACGACGTGCGGCTGCCGGGCGACATGACGGGGGGCTTCCCCGCCATCCCGCCCGGCGGCCTCGTCTACGGCCTGGGCATCGACGTGACCGAGGCCGCGCGCATCCGCAGGCTGCTCGAGCGGCTGCCGCGCGCCTACGAGCGGCTCTTCAGCGAGCAGGAGCGCGCGTACTGCGACGACTTCGCCGACCCCTGGGCGCGTTACGCCGCCCGCTTCGCCGCCAAGGAGGCGGTCGGCAAGGCGCTGGGGATCGGCATCATCGGGTTCGTCTGGCGCGACATCGAGGTACTCTCGGGAGGAAAGCCGCTCATCGCCCTGCACGGCGACGTCGCCGAGATCGCGCGGCGTCTCGGGGTGACCAGAGTGGAAGTCTCGCTGAGCCACACCGGCGGCCTGGCATATGCCGTCGCCGCCGCTCTCAAGGAGGACGCGGATGGATGAGTCCCTGCTGCTGGGCCTGTACACCGCCGACGGCATGCAGAAGGTAGACGGCACCGCCATCCAGGGCGTCGGCATTCCCGGCGGCCACCTGATGGAGCGCGCCGGGCTGGCCGTGGCGACGGAGATCCTCGAGCGCTACGCGCCGGAGGAGGCCGTCGTCTTCGCCGGCAAGGGCAACAACGGCGGCGACGGCTTCGTCGTCGCGCGCGAGCTGTTCGACGCCGGCGTGGAGGTCACGGTCTTCGTGCTCGCCCCCCCGGAGGAGTACAAAGGCGACGCGAAACTCAATCTTGACATCCTCGCGGCGCTCGGGGTGGACGTGCGCCCCGCGACGGGCGGGGGCGGGGCGCTCGCCGAGGACACGATGGTGCTCACCGAGATGGCCGACGTCGTGGTCGACGCCATCTTCGGTACCGGCTTCACCGGCGCCGCCAAGGGGCCGACGGCTGCGGCCGTGGAGCTCATCAACGAGGCGCCCGGCGCCGTCGTCAGCATCGACATCGCGAGCGGCGTCGGCGCGAGCACCGGCGCCGTGCACGGCCCGGCGGTCGTGGCCGACCTCACGGTGACGCTCCACGCGGCCAAGGTCGGCCACTTCGTCACGCCGGGCGGCGCACTCTCCGGCGAGGTCGTGATCGCGCCCATCGGCATCCCCGCGCTCTGCGACCACGACCCGGACGTGTGGATGCTTACCGAGGAGGCGATGGGCGACCTGATCGTGCCCAAGGGCTCGCTCGACCACAAGCGCTCGGTGGGGACGGTGCTCGTGGTCGGCGGCTCGAAGGGGATGGAGGGCGCCGCCCACCTGGCCGCGTTCGCGGCCCTGCGGGGCGGCGCCGGCCTCGTCCACTGTGCGCTCCCCGACGGCGCCGGCACGCAGAAACCGTTCGCCGAGGTCATCACCGTGACGGTCCCGGGAGACGACGGCCAGTTCGGCCTCGCCGCCCGCTCCGCCGTCTTCGCTCAGGCGGAGCAGCTCAAGGCGGTCGCGGCCGGCCCGGGCCTCGGCCGGGCCGACGAGGCGCAGCTGCTGGTCAAGGAGCTCATCGGCCTCGACCGTCCCTTGCTGCTCGACGCGGACTCGCTGTACGCGCTCGGCGACCGGCCGGAACTGCTGGCGGATCGCGCACAGCCGACCGTGCTGACGCCGCACGAGGGCGAGCTGGGCCGCCTGCTCGGCCGCCCGGCGGCCGAGGTCGCGGCCCAGCGGCTCGAGTGCGCCCGCGCCGCCGCCCAGCGTGCGAACGCGACCGTCCTTCTCAAGGGCGAGGCGACGATCGTCGCCGACCCGTCGGGACGGGCCTACGTCGTCCCGACCGGCAACCCCGGCCTCGCCACGCCGGGCACCGGCGACGTCCTCAGCGGCGTCATCGTCGCCCAGCTCGCCAAGGGCCTGCCGGCCACCGACGCCGCCTGTCTGGGCGCGTACCTGCACGGCCTCGCCGCCGACCTTGCGGCCGAGGAGGCGGTCGGCACCGACTGCCTGGTGGCGAGCGACCTGTTCCGCTATCTGCCCGCCGCCGTGGAGAGGCTGAAGGCCGGGCCCCAGGAGGAGAGCCATGAGCACTGATACGCCGCCCGAGGGCGAGCCGCTCGTCCGCGACATCATGACCACGCCCGTCATCTCCGTGCCCTCGAGCATGACGGTCAGGGAGCTCGCCGCCCTCTTCCGCGACCGGCGGATCGGCGGCGTGCCCGTGGTCGACGACGACCGGCTGGTCGGCATCGTCACCGAGGGCGACCTCATGGCGCTCGACGCCGACGTGCAGATGCCCCACTTCTTCGAGCTCTTCGACAGCATCATCTACCTGGGCAGCCAGAAGAAGTTCAAGGAGCAGCTCGAGAAGGCGTCGGCCGCGACCGTGGCCCAGCTCATGACCGACGAGGTCGAGACCGTCGCCCCGGATGACGAGGCACGCGTCGCGGCGACGCTGATGTCGCGGCACAAGTTCGACCGGGTACCGGTGGTCGAGGACGAGGCGGTCGTCGGCATCGTCACGCGGCACGACATCATGAAGATCCTGGGGCTCTAGCGTGCTGGCCGGCCGTCACCGCGCGGTCGCCGAGGTCGACCTCGAGGCGATCCGCCACAACGTCCGCCGCCTGATGCGCGACCTGCCCGCAGGCGCCGTGCACTGCGCCGTCGTCAAGGCCGACGGCTACGGCCACGGCGCCGTGCCCTCGGCGCGCGCCGCGCTGGAGGCCGGATCGACCTGGCTGGGCGTGGCGACGGCGCCCGAGGCCGAGGAGCTGCGCGAGGCCGGCTTCTCTGCGCCGATCCTGATCTTCGGCCCGCTGACGGGCGCCGATCTCGAGCGGGCCGGAGCCGCCGGCGCCGAGGTCGTCGCGTGGTCGCAGCCGTTCATCGCCGAGGCCGTCCGCCTCGGCGTCCGCGTGCACGTCAAGTACGACACGGGCATGGGCAGGCTCGGCGTCCCGAGGCACGAGGTCGTCGCGTTCTGCGAGCAAGCCGAGGCCGGCGGCATCCTCTCCGGACTCATGAGCCACTTCGCCACGGCCGACGAGGCGGACACGTCGTTCTTCGAGCTGCAACTCGCGCGGTTCACCGAGCTGGCCGGGGCGCTCAAGGAGCGGTACCCCGGCCTCATCTGCCACACCGCCAACAGCGCGGCGACCCTGCGCGGGCCGCGCGCCCACTTCGACATGGTCCGCACCGGGATCGCGATGTACGGGCTCGCGCCGGCCAACGACGATCCCTTCAAGGACGGGCTGCGGCCGGCGATGAAGCTCTCGTCCCACATCTCCGGCGTGCGCGTGGCCGCCCCCGGCGACTCGGTGGGCTACGGACGCACGTTCATCGCCGAGAAGCTCACGCGCATCGGCATCGTCCCGATCGGCTACGCCGACGGGGTGCGGCGCGCGCTCGGCAACCGCGCCGAGGTGCTCGTGGCGGGGCGGCGCTGCTCCATCGTCGGCCGGATCAGCATGGACCAGATGACGGTGCGCCTGCCCGATGACTGGGGCGAGCCGGGAGACGAGGTCGTCCTGTTCGGCGCCGCCGGCGACGGCGTGGCCGGAGGCTCCACCGTCGCCTGGGCGGCGCCGGACGGCCCGCGTGTGGACGCCCCCGAGACGCCGCGCATCCTCTGCGAAGAGACGGCGCGGCTCCTCGGGACCATCAACTACGAGGTCGCGTGCGACGTGGCGCCACGGGTGGCGCGCCGCTACCGCGCCGCCGCTCCCGCGGCCTGAGCCACCGTGTCCGGCGCCCGCTACGGCAACGCTCCGCCGACGCCCGACGAGGTGACCCGGGCCGCGCTCGCGGCGCTCGGCCCCGGCGAAGCGGGCTGGCTCGTCGGCGGCTGCCTGCGCGACGAGCTGCTCGGGCGCCGGGTCCGTGACGTCGATATCGCCGTCGACGGCAACCCGGAGGCGCTCGCGCGCCGACTCGCCGACCGTCTCGGCGGCGCCGTCTACGCGACGTCGGATCTCTTCGGCAGCTGGCGGGTCGTGATCGGCGACCTGCACATCGACGTCGCCGCCCTTCGCGGCGGCGCTCCCGACGCCCCGCCCGACGCGGCCACCCGCTCCGTGCGTCTCGAGGCCGACCTGCGCGGCCGCGACGTGACCGTCGACGCCCTCGCGCGGCCGCTGGACGGCGACGGCTTCGTCGACCCGCTGAGCGGCCTCGACGATCTCGCCGCCGGCCGCCTGCGGCTCTGCTCGCCGGCTTCGCTGGACGACGACCCGCTGCGCGTGCTCCGCCTCGCGCGTCTGGCGCGCGTCTTCGAGCTCGTGCCGGACGCCGCCGCCACCGAGGCGGCGCTCCGCGCCGCGCCGGGACTGCGGCGGGTGAGCGGCGAGCGCGTGCGCGACGAGCTCTCGGCGATGCTGGCCACGCGCAGCGCCCCTGTCGCCCTGCGCGACCTGGCGGTGTGGGGCGCGCTCGCCGTCGTGCTGCCCGAGGTCGACCGGCTGCGCGGCGTCGAGCAGAACCCGTATCACCACCTGGACGTCTTCGAGCACACGCTGGAGGCGCTCACCTACGTCGTCGGTGTGGTCGCCCAGCTGGGCGGGCGACGGTTCCTCGCCTCGCCGGCCGAGGCCGGCATGCCGGGCGTCGAGCCCCTGGTGCCGGTCTCGTGGGCGGTCCTGCTCCACGACATCGGCAAACCCGTCGTCCGCGTGGTCGACGAGCAGGGCCGGGTGATCTTCTGGCACCACGACGAGACCGGCCGCCAGATGGCCGCCGAGCTGGGCGTGCGCTTCAACTTCAGCAACCGCTTCGTCGACTACGCCGGCACGCTCATCCGTCAGCACCTGCGCCTCGGCTTCCTCGTGCGCGAACAGCCGCTCACGCGCCGGGCGCTGGCCCGCTACCGGCGCGACGTCAGCCCGTGGGTGTTCGAGTCCGTCGTCGTCTCGCTCTGCGACCGTCTCGCGACGCGGGGAGAGAAGACCTCGCTCGCCTCGATGGCCCGGCACTACCGGCTCGCGCGCACGGTGTGGACCGCGGTCAGCAAGTCGCCGGCGCCCCAGCTGCTCAGCGGCGACGACGTGATGGCGCTCCTCGGCATCGAGCCCGGACCCGCGGTGGGTCAGGCGCTCGACGCCCTGGAGGAGGAGATCGAGGCCGGCGAGGTCGACGACGCCGACGGGGCGCGGGCGTTTCTGCAGGCCTGGTGGCGGCGCGACGAAGCCGGCGAGCGCGGCGAGCAGCCGGACGCCTCGGGCGGCGCCTCGGCCGAGCCCGGCGGCGGCGCCGATCCCGCAGGCGCGGCCGATGCCTGAGCTCCCCGAGGTCGAGACCGTCCGGCGCCGTTTGCTGACGTGCCTGCCGGGCCTGCTCCTGCGAGAGCTCGTCGTCAACGACGCCAGCGTGAGCGAGCAGTCCGAGGAGGAACTGACCTCCCTCGTCGCCGGACGGCGCGTCACCGGGCTCCGGCGGCGCGGCAAGTACCTGCTCGTCGATCTCGGGCCGACGGAGGCGCCGGCGGCGGGGCTGACCGGGCCGGCCGCCGGCAGGTACGCCGGCCCGGCCGTGGCGGTCATCCACCTGCGCATGACCGGGCAGCTCGTCTTCCGCCCCGAGCCGGGAGAGCGGCCCGCGCGCTTCATCTGGCGGCTCGAGCCGGGGACGGATCTGTTCTTCCAGGACGTGCGCAGGTTCGGCCGCCTCTGGGCCTTCGAGCCGGCGGCCGAGGACGACTTCTTCGCCTCGCGCGGCATGGGCCCGGAGCCCTTCGGGCCGGAGTTCACGCTCGCGTACCTGCGCGGCGTGCTGGCGGGCAGGCGCGCGCCGCTCAAGGCCTTCCTGCTCGACCAGCGCCGCATCGCCGGCGTCGGCAACATCTACGCCGACGAGGCGTTGTTCCGCGCCCGGCTGCACCCGCTGCGGTCGGCGGGGAGCGTCGGGCCGCGTGAGGCGCGGCGCCTGCACGCGGCCGTCCTCGAGACCCTGCAGGCGGGCATCGATCACGAGGGGTCGAGTATCGAGAGCTTCATCGACCCCGCCGGCGAGCGCGGCAGCTTCCAGGAGATCCTGAGCGTCTACCAGCGCACCGGCGAGCCGTGCCGCGCGTGCGGGACGGCGGTCGAGCGCACCGTCGTCGGCGGCCGCGGCACGCACTACTGCCCCCGCTGCCAGCCGCGCCGCGGGGGTATGGCGCCGGGTTCGCGCCGCCGGCTCGGCTCCGTCGTGCCACCCCGCTCGGCCAAGCCGGCCGACTGGGAGGCTCCGGACCGGTGACCGGCGGGCTGAGCGGCTCGTCGCCCGGGTCCGCCCGCGAGCCGGACGAGACCGCTACGCCGGCACCGCGGCTCTACATCGTCCTCACCCACGTGCCGCGGCGCTCGACGCTGAAGGTCGGCTCGCTCGGGCCCGTGACGCTGGATCGCGGCTGGTACGCCTACGTGGGCAGCGCGGCCAGGGCCCGGGAGGCGCGCGTCGCCCGCCACCTCGCCCGGGAGAAGCCGCTGCGCTGGCACGCCGACTACCTGTTCGCAGCGTTCCCGGCCGAGCGCGCCTGGCTCGTCGACGGCGCCGGCGGGGAGTGCGAGCTCGCCGGAGCCCTGGCGGCGCTGCCCGGCGCGAAGCGCGGCCCACGCCGCTTCGGCGCCGGCGACTGCCGCTGCGCCGGGCACCTCGTGCGCTTCGCGCACCGGCCCCTGCGCCGCGACCTCGCGGCCGCGGCGCAGGCCGCCGGCGCGCCGGCGCACAGGGCGGTAAGGGGCTTCGCCCCCCGCCCCGGTCCTTCGTGACGGCCGCGGTCCGGAATCCCACGCTCGCCGCTCGCTCAGGACGTCCCCGGGCGTCCCTGCGGGGAATCTAGCGCGCCTTCTCCCACTTCTGCAGGTAGGCGACCTCGGCGAGCGTCTTGCCGGCGTCGATCTCGCCGCGCAGGCGGTTCTCCTTCTCGAGCACGTCCATGGCGCGGTTGGCGAGCTCGACGGCCTGTTCCTTGGGGAGCACCATCACCCCGTCGTCGTCACCCACGATCCAGTCGCCGGGGCGCACCGTCTGCCCGGCGATGACGATCGGCACGTTGATCTCGCCGAAGCCCTTGGGCTCGCCGGCGTTGGCGCAGACCTTGCTGCTGAAGGCGGCAAAGCCGAGGCGAGCGATCTCCGGTGTGTCGCGGATCGCGCCCCACACCACGAGACCGGCCAGGCCCTTGACCATGGCGCTGTGCGTGGCGAGCTCGCCCCACATCGCGGGGGTCGCGTCACAGGCGTCGACGACGAGCACGTCGCCGGGCTTGCAGACGTCGATCGCCTCGACGGGCTTGGCCCAGTCGCCGGCGTAGGTACGCACGGTGACGGCCGGGCCGCACAGGTGCGCGCCCGGCAGCAGGGGCTTGATGCCCGGCAGGCTCGGCTGGCGGTGCCAGGCGTCGCTGACATTGGCCGTCGAGACCTGCTCGAGCACCGTGCGGATGTCGGCCACCCCGGCGCGCTTGTAGAGCGTGGTCTCGATGCAGACGCGCTCGTCCACGGCGCGGCGGATCTCGGCGGTGGCCGCCGCCGCGTCGGCCGACTTGGTGATGGCGCCGCCGACGACGACGATGCCGGCGCCGGCCTCGACGGCCGCGGCGGCCGTCTCGCTGTTGATGCCGCCGGCCGCCGAGACCGGGATCCCGACCGCTTCAGCGACGGCCTTCAGCGTGTCGAACGGCGCCTCACCGCGCATCTGTTGGTCGATGGCTGTGTGGATGCCGATGTAGTCGGCGCCGAGCTCCTCGGCGCGCTTCGCACGCGCGACCGGGTCGGCGACCTCGATCATGTCGACGATGAGCTTGCAGCCGTAGTTGCGCGCCGCCTCGGCGCACTCCTTGATCGTGCTGTCCGATGCGGCGCCGAGAACGCCGACGACGCCGGCGCCGGCCTTGGCCGCGTACTCCACCTCGGTGCGGCCGGCGTCCATGGTCTTCATGTCGGCGACGATGGTCTTCTCCGGGAACTCGGCCTTCAGCGCCCGGACGGCGTTCAAGCCCTCGGCCTTGATGAGCGGCGTGCCGGCCTCGACCCAGTCGGCGCCGCCGGCGACCGCCTCGCGTGCGACGTCGAGCGCGCGTGGGAGGTCGACGAAGTCGAGCGCGACCTGCACGAGCGGTCGCGCCTTGCCCTGGTCGTCGCTCATACGCCCATCACCTGCGTGACGATGCTGCGCTCCCGCGGGCGCGCGTCGAAGTCGCAGAAGACGATCTCCTGCCAGGTGCCGAGGGTGAGGCGGCCGCCGACGACGGGGACGGTCAGCGACGGGCCCAGCAGGCCGGCGCGGACGTGTGAATGCCCGTTGCCGTCGCCGTTGTTGATGTTGTGCTGCCAGGCGCGACCGGTCGGGACGATCGCCTCGAGCACGTCCTGCAGATCCTGCACGACGCCCGGCTCGTACTCGATGGTCGTGATCGCGCCCGTGGCGCCGGGAGCGAAGATGGTGACGGTGCCGTCCAGCAACCCGCTCTGGCGGACGTTCTCGCGGACCGCTTCGGTGATGCGGATCACGTCGGCGTCGCCGCGGCTCGAGAACTCGATGGCGCCGGTGACGACCCGGGCGAGGCCTTCGCGCACCTGAGGCTCCTTCTGGTCGGTGGTGATGACGCTGGTCACGGTGGTCCTTCCTTTCATGCGGTCGCGTCCTTGGCGGGGTACGCGCTGGATGACGAGGTGGTGGTGGGCTCGCCCGCCGCAGGCGCGGCGAGCGACAGGTTGTCGATGAGACGGGTGGAGCCGAGCCGGGCCGCGGCGACGAGCACGGAGCGCGGCCCGAGCTCCGAGCCCTGGACGAAGGTGTCGGCGTCGACGACGGCGAGGTAGTCGAGCGCGAACGCCGGCGAGAGCGCGCTCGTCGCCGCGGAGACGACGTCCTTCGCGTTCGCGCCCGGCGCCTCCGCGGCCGCCGCGCCCGCAAGGAGAGCGCGGTGCAGGCCCGGCGCCTGTTCGCGCTGCGCCGGCGCGAGGTACGTGTTGCGCGAGCTCATGGCGAGGCCGTCCGGCTCGCGCATCGTGGGCACGCCGGCCACCTCCACCGGCAGGTCGAGGTCGCGCACGACGCGGCGCACCACGGCGAGCTGCTGGGCGTCCTTCTCGCCGAGGAAGGAGCACGTCCGGCTGCATCACGCCCAGCAGCTTGGTGACGATGACGGCGACGCCGTCGAAGTGGGCGCCTCGGGACTCGCCCTCGAGGGTCTCGGTGAGGGCGCCGCTCACGTGCACGAGCGTCGAGAAGCCGTGCGGATACATCTCGTCGGCGTCCGGCGCGAAGACGACCGCGACCCCGGCCTCCTCCAGGAGGCGCAGGTCGCGGGCCTCGTCGCGCGGGTAGGACGAGAGGTCCTCGCCGCGACCGAACTGCGTGGGGTTCACGAACACGGAGGCGGCGACGCTCGCGCAGCGCGACCGGGCCGCCTCGACAAGGCTGAGGTGTCCCGCGTGCAGCGCGCCCATGGTGGGCACGAAGCCGAGAGGGCGCGGGAGCTCGCGCAGCGCGGCCCGCGCCTCCGCGATGGTCCGGGCGACGATCACGGCCGGGCTCCGGCGTCTGCCGCGCCGAGCAGTTCCTGCAGCGTCTTGACCTGCTCGTCGTCGAGGCGTGGCGCGGCCAGCGCGAGCGCCTCGAGACTGAGCGCGCGATAGGTCCGCGCGAGCCGCGGGCTCTCGCGGTCGAGCAGGCGCAGGTGCGCGCGCACGGTGCCGACGTCTCCGCGCGCCACCGGCCCGGTGAGCGCGAAGGCGGGCTCGCCGCTCTGCAGGAGGTTCTTGAGCGTCGTCTCGAGCAGCACGGAGAGGTGGTCGAGGCCCCTGCCGTCGCCGGTGGCCTCGTCCATGAGGCGCCTGGCCTCGCTCTCGAGCGCGACCAGCAGGTTGCAGCCCACGACGGCGGAGAGGTGATAGACGGCCTTCTGCTCGTCGGCGAGGCGGAACGGCCGCATGCCGAGACGGGTGGCGAGCTCCTCGCCCAGCTGCAGGTCGCGCTCCTCGAGCGCCGTGACGGCGCACGGCACGTCGCGCAGCAGCCCGGCGTCCGGCGCGCCGGTGAACGTCTGCAGCGGGTGCAGGCAGAGGACGCGAACGCCTTGTTCGTACAGCGGCTTGAGCAGATGGACCGAGCCCAGGCCGCTGGAATGGATCGCGAGCGGCTGCGGCGCGCCGGAGCGGCGGATGGCCGGCAGCGTCTCTGCGAGCCTGCCGGCCACGGCGTAGATCTCGTCGTCCGGCACCGCGAGCCAGAAGGCGTCGGCCTCGAGTGCGGCGTCGCGCACGCGCACGTGGGGGATGCCGCCGAAGAGGCTGGCATCGTCGTCGGCGTGCACGCCCACGGCGGAGACGGTGAGCTCGGCGTCGAGGAGGCCGGCGAGGAGCGTGGATCCCAGGCGCCCGGGACCGATCACGCAGAAGCGATACGAATCGATGGTCAAGCCTTCGACCTCTCCGGCTGCGGTCCGCCCGGTGGGGGAGGTACCGCGCCTGCCGTCGGCCTGTGCAGCACAGGCAGTGTCCCGGTCGCCTGCCGAGGCTCGGCGCCGGGCCATGCTGAGCGTAGAGCCTCGCGCGTGCGAGGTCAATCGGACGCTCGTTGAGGTACACTACGGCCATGCCGATCTACGAATTCTGCTGCAACCAGTGCGGAACCGCCTTCGAGGAGCTGGTCCGCAACGGCACCAGGCCCGCGTGCCCGGAGTGCCGGTCCGGCGACGTCTGCCGGCTTCTTTCGACGTTCGCCGTCCATTCGTCGTCGTCCAACCTCGGCGGCAAGGGAGCGACCAAGAACTGCTCCTCCTGCGCGAGCTCCTCCTGTGGCACCTGCCACTGACGACGTCATCGCAGCCCTGGGCGCCCTCCGCGAGGAGGTCGAGCGCTGCACGAGCTGCGCGCTCCACGAGACCCGCACGCGCGCCGTGTTCGGCGAGGGAGACCCCGGCGCCGACCTCCTGTTCGTCGGCGAGGCGCCGGGCTACCACGAGGACCAGCAGGGCCGGCCCTTCGTCGGCCAGGCCGGCAAGCTCCTCGAGCAGCTGCTCGCGAGCATCGGGCTGACGCGCGAGCAGGTCTTCATCGCCAACGTCCTCAAGAGCCGCCCGCCCAACAACCGCGATCCGCGGCCCGAGGAGATCGACGCCTGCCAGCCGTACCTGTGGCGCCAGATCGAGATCATCAAGCCCAAGGTGATCTGCACGCTCGGCAACTTCGCCACCAAGCTGCTCAGCGGCGACCAGACGGGCATCACCCGCGTGCACGGCACGCCCCGCGCGGTCGAGATCGCCGGGCACCCGCTCTACCTGTATCCGATCTTCCATCCGGCGGCGGCACTGTACACGCCCGCGATGCTGACGACGCTCAAAGAGGACTTCTCACGGCTGCCGGAGCTCATCGCTCATGCGGCGCCGACACCGGGCGAGGAGGCGGCCGCGCCGCCGGCCGCGGAGCGGCCGGCCTGGCGGCCGCCCGAGCGGCTGCGCCGGGACGCGCCGGCGCCCGCTCCGGCTGCGGAGCCCGAAGCCGGCTCCGCGACCGCCGTCGAGCCGGCCGCGCCGTCCGAGCCGGCCGCGCCGTCCGAACCGGCCGCGCCGTCCGAGCCGAACCGGGCCGACCCGGCCCCGGCCGCCGGCTCGCAGCCCGAACCGGAGCAGCTCGGCCTCTTCTGAATGGTCTCGCTCACCCTCGCCTCTGTGGCCCAGACGCGGAAGCTCGCGCGGCTGCTGGCGGCTCGTCTGCATCCTCCGGCGCTCGTCACCGTCGAGGGCGACCTCGGCACCGGCAAGACGACGCTCGTGCGTGAGGTGCTGCGCGCCCGCGGCGTGCGCGGCGCCATCACCAGTCCGTCGTTCACGCTGGCTCAGAGCTACCACGGCCGCGACGGTGAGCAGCTGCACCACCTCGACCTGTACCGGCTCAGCCGCGGCGCCGACGCCGAGCTCTTCGCCTGGGACGACTACCTGGGGACGGATGCGATCACCTTCGTGGAGTGGCCGGCGGCGGGCAGCGACGCTCTCCCGCCGCCCGATGTGCGCATCGAGCTCGAGCACCGTTCGATCCGCTCGCGCGCGGCCCGCCTCTCCGGTCCGGACGCGCTCGAGAGGGCCGTCGCGACGGCTGCGGCCGAGGCCGGGATCGCCGTGAGCGGCGAGGCTCCGGCTCCGGCCGCCGGGCCCGTTCCGGGCGTCACGGAGGCCGGCGGATGATCCTCGCGATGGAGACGGCGACGACGGCGTGCTCGGCGGCGCTCTGCGCCGCCGACGGCTCCGTCGTCGCCGAGCGCCTCTCGCGGGGCGGCCCTGCCCACTCGCAGCTGCTGCTCCCCTTCGTCCACGAGCTCCTCACCGAGGCCGGCCTCGGCTGGGACGACATCGACACGATCGCCGTCGGCCTCGGCCCCGGTGCCTTCACCGGCCTGCGCATCGGCATCGCCACGGCTCGTGCCCTGGCGCAGGCCGGCGAGGATGTGGAGTTGACTGGAGTGCCGACGCTCTCGGCTCTCGCCCTCAGCCTGGCGAGCGCGCCCGAAGCCGAGCCCGCGCGCCTGCTCGTCCCGCTGATCGACGGCCGCCGCCGCGAGGTGTTCGCGGCCGTCTTCGCGGTCCACGACGGCGGCGAGGTGCGGCAGGTCGAGGACGTCGCCGTGGTCCCCTCCGCAGGGCTCGTCGAGTGGCTGGCCGCCCGCGGCGACTTGGTCACCGGCGGCGACGGCGCCGCGCTGTACGGCGAGCTGCTGCCGGCGTCTGCGCAGCCGGCCGCCGGCATCGTGGCGCCGACCGCCGCGATGGTCGGCCGGGCGGTCGCCTGCGGCGCGCCCGGTGTGGCCCGCGGCCCGGACGAGGTGCTACCGATCTACGGCCGCGCCCCCGACGCCGCGCGCTGGCAGGGCGCGGCGGCCTCCGCGGAGGCCCGGCCGTGAGCCTGCAGGTCGTCCCCGACATGCCGCTCCGCGAGCGCATCGTGCGGCCCATGCAGTTCCCCGACCTCGAGGCCGTCGCCGCGCTCGAGGCGCGCACCTTCACGCTGCCCTGGTCTCTCGCGATCTTCAGCGGCCAGCTGGCGCGCGAGGCGGGCATCTGTCTCGTCTGCGAGGACGGCGGGCGCATCATCGGCTACCTCATCGCCGACATGTTCGTCGACGTGTGGCACCTCATGAACCTGTGCGTGGACCAGACGTACCGCCGCCAGCACGTCGCCTCGCGCCTGCTGGAGGCCTACTTCGCGATCACCGAGCGCCATGGGCACCGCGGCCACACGCTCGAGGTGCGCGTCTCCAACGCCCCCGGCATCGAGCTCTACCGGAGCTTCGGGTTCGTCGCCACGGGGGTCAGGCCGGGCTACTACAGCGACGACCGCGAGGACGCCGTCATCATGTGGAAGGACTACGAAGGGGACAGCGCGTGAGCGCCGCGCCGCCGCCCTCCGCAGCGGGCGCGCCCATCCTCGCCGTGGAGACCTCCTGCGACGACACCAGCGCGGCGGTCGTGCGCGGGACCGAGGTCCTCTCGTCGATCGTCTCCTCACAGAACGAGCTGCACGCGCAGTTCGGCGGCGTGGTGCCGGAGGTGGCGTCGCGCCGCCACACCGAGCTCGTCAACGAAGTCGTCGCGGAGGCGATGACGGAGGCCGGCGTGGCCTGGGACGACCTCGGCGCCGTCGCCGTGACGCAGGGCCCGGGCCTGATCGGCGCCCTGCTCGTCGGCCTTGCGACGGGGAAGTCGCTCGCCTACCGGCGCGGGCTGCCGCTGATCCCGGTCAACCATCTGCAGGGGCACATCGCCGCCAACTACGCGCTCGGCGTGGAGGCGCCCTTCGTGTGCCTCGTCGCCAGCGGAGGACACACGCTGCTCGCCGTGGTGGAGGAGGGCGTGCGCTACCGCGTCGCCGCCAAGACCATGGACGACGCGGCCGGCGAGGCCTTCGACAAGGGCGCCCGGCTGCTTGGCCTCGGGTACCCGGGCGGCAGGGAGCTGGACGAGCTGGCGGCGCGCGGCGACCCGGGCTTCGTCCGTTTCCCGCGCGCCGTGCCCCGCGGCCGCGGCTTCAGCTTCAGCGGCCTCAAGACGGCGCTGCTCTACGACCTCAGGGGCCGGGAGGCGGCGGAGATCGAGGCGCACCGCGCGGACATCGCCGCCTCGTACCAGGCGGCGATCGTCCGCCAGCTGGTGGAGAAGACGGTCGCCGGCGCCGCCGCCGAGGGCCTGCGGCGCGTCGCCGTCGCCGGCGGCGTCGCCGCCAACTCCGGTCTGCGCCGGGCGCTCGCCGAGGCCTGCGCGGCCGAGGGACTGCAGCTC
Organism: uncultured Thermoleophilia bacterium; assembly: GCA_963808735.1. Lineage (GTDB taxonomy): Bacteria > Actinomycetota > Thermoleophilia > UBA2241 > UBA2241 > CAIXSE01. The sequence goes on from CAWEHE010000022.1 coordinate 123,351, forward strand.
TCGCTGCCGCCGCTCAGCCTGTGTACCGACAACGCCGGCATGATCGGCCTCGCCGCCGGCTTCCTGCCGGCGCTGGACTGGCCGGACTACCTCGGCCTCGACGCCTTCGCGAGCGACGCCGAGGCGAAGGCCGCCCGGCCGCGGAAGGGCTCCGCCCGCCGCGTCCACTCCTGAAGCGCCACGTCCCGTCGCCGAGCCCCGGTGTTACACTCGGGCGAGTATGGGTCACCGGCCAAACCCCGTCTTTCCGCCGGCGCCGCCCGGCGACGCGCCGCGCATGGCCGCGGAGCTCTTCGTCGACTGCCTCGAGAACGAGGGCGTCGAGTTCGTCTTCGGCATCCCCGGCGAGGAGACGCTCGACCTCAGCGAGGCGCTCGACCGCTCGCAGCTGATCACCTTCGTGCCGGTCCGCCACGAGCAGGGCGCGGCGTTCATGGCCGACGCTTACGGCCGGCTCACCGGCAGGCCCGGCGTCTGCCTCGCCACGCTCGGCCCGGGCGCCAGCAACCTCGCCACCGGTGTCGGAGACGCGACCCTGGACCACGCGCCGCTGGTCGCCCTCACCGGCCAGACCGGCCTCGCCGGCATGCACAAGGAGACCACGCACCAGTTCATCGACACCGTCGAGATGCTGCGCCCCATGACCAAGTGGAACACGCGGCTCCACCATCCGCGCATGGTGCCTGAGGCGGTGCGCAAAGCGTTCAGCATCGCCGCCGCCGAGAAGCCGGGGGCGACCCATCTCGAGCTGCCAGAGGACGTGATGGAGACGGCAGTGACCGGCGCGCCGCTGCCGCGCGGCCCCGAGCCGATGGTCGAGGCCGATCCCATCAGCCTTGTGCGCGCCGCCGAGATCATCGGGGGCGCCAAACGGCCGGTGCTTCTCGTCGGCAACGGCGTCGTGCGCCAGCACGCGGCCCCGGCCCTCCGCGCCTTCTGCGAGCAGACCGGCCTGCACGCCGTCACGACCTTCATGGGCAAGGGCGTGCTCGACGCGTCCGATCCGCACTTCCTCTTCACCGCGGGGCTGCGCCGGCAGGACTACCCGCAAGGGCTGCTGGGCCGCGCCGATCTCGTGGTGAGCGTCGGCTACGACATGATCGAGTGGCCGCCCTCCGCCTGGAACCCGGACGGCGGGCAGCGCATCATCTGCGTCGACACCGTGCCGCCGGAGATCGACGCTCACTTCATCGCCGAGGTGGAGCTCATCGGCGACCTCTCGCGCATCCTCTTCCAGCTCACCGGCCTGCTCGAGGGCAAGGCGGTGGCGAGCATCGAGACCCGGCCCTACCGGCGCGCCTTCCACCGCGTGCTCGACGCCGGCACCGACGACGACTTCCCGATCAAGCCCCAGCGCGTGCTGCACGATCTGCGCGAACTGCTGGCGCCCGAGGACGTGCTCGTCAGCGACGTGGGCGCGCACAAGCTCTGGGTGGCGCGCTTCTGGGAGGCCCGCGAGCCCAACACGGTCCTCATCAGCAACGGCTTCGCCGCCATGGGCTTCGGGCTGCCGGCGGCGATCGCCGCGGCGCTGGCGCGCCGCGGCCGCAGCAAGGTCGTGTGCATCAGCGGCGACGGCGGCTTCCTGATGAACGTGCAGGAGCTGGAGACGGCGCGCCGGCTCGGATTGCCCTTCGTCGTCCTCGTCTGGAGCGACGGCGGCTACGGGCTCATCGAGATGCACCAGAGGCGCAAGTACGGGCGCATCGCCGGCACGCGCTTCGACAACCCCGACCTCGTGGCGCTCGCGCGCTCGTTCGGCATCGAGGGCCTGCGCGCCGAGAAGGCGGGCGACGTCAAGCCGCTGCTCGCAAGGGCATTGCGGCATCCCGGCCCCGTCGTCCTTGATATTCCCATCGATTACGCTGAGAATGACAAATTAGCGGTCGACCTGTGGCAGCTTGCGCCCGAGGCGCTGGCCTGAAACCTGCGCAAACGTGTTCGGAGGGGGGTCCGAATGACAGAGATACTTCGCAACGAGGGCTTGAAGCGCGTACGGATGCGGCTGATCACCGCGGTCGTGTTCGTGTTCACGCTCACCTGTTCCGGCTCGTTCGGCATGGAGGACGTCGTCTCGTCGTCCGGCCCCGGGATGACGCTCCTCATGATCCTCATCCTGCCGCTCGTCTGGAGCGTGCCGATGGCGTTCGTCGCCTCGGAGCTCGGGTCCATGGTCCCCGAGGCCGGCGGCCTCTACCGCTGGATCCGCCACGGCATGGGCGAGTACTGGAGCTTCCAGGCCGGCTGGTGGTGGACGCTCTCCCTTTACGTCGACTCCGCCGTCTACGTGGCCCTCGCTCTCGACTACATGCAGAACCAGTGGGGGTTCGGCGCCACCGAACGAGCACTCATCGGCATCGCCATCGTCGCGGTGTTCACCTTCATCAACATCAGGGGCCTCGAACTCACCGGCTGGACGCTCACGATCATCCAGGTCCTCGTCATGGTCCCGCTGCTCATCTTCACCGTGTACGGCATCACCAAGGGCACCGGGAGCGGGTTCAGTCCCATGCTGCCGGCCGGCGAGAGCGTCCTCACCTCCCTGAACTTGGGACTGGCGATCATGATGTGGATGTACTCCGGCTGGGAGTCGCTGTCGACGCTGGCCGGTGAGATCCAGGAGCCGCAGAAGGTCATCCCGAAGGCCCTGATGATCGGCACGCCGCTGGTGATCGCCACCTACTTCGTGACCGTCTGGGCGTCCATCCGCATCGCCAACCTCGGCGGCCCGGACAACTACCTCAACATGTGGACGGGCGGCGGCGGCGAGGACTTCGTGCAGCTCGCCAAGGTCGTCGGCGGCGCCTTCTTCGGCTACCTCATGCTGATGTCGGCCATCCTCTCCAACATCGGCCTGTACGCCGGCTACCTCGCGACGGGCGCGCGGCCGCAGTTCCAGATGTCGCGCGACCGCCTGCTGCCGCGGTTCATCGGCATCACGCACAAGAGCTGGGGCACCCCGTGGGTCGCCATCCTCATGATGGGATTCGTCAACGCGGTGCTCATCAACTTCAACTTCGACGCGCTCATCACCATCGACGTGTTCCTGCTCATGTTCCCCTACGTGCTCATCTTCCTGACGGTGATGATCATGCGCGTCAAGGAGCCCGACACACCGAGGTCGTTCAGGGTCCCGCTCCCGACCTGGGCGCTCGGCGTCTGGGTCGCGTTCCCGATCGCCATCGCCATCATCGCCCTCTTCGTGAACGGCATGGACTGGATGATCGGCGGCCTCGCCGGCATCCTCACCGGGCCAATCGCGTACCTCATCTTCAAGAACATCTACAAGGGCACGACCGACGACGCGCTCGAAGGCTCCACGATCACGCCCACCGGTGAACTCACGGAATTCGGCGCCCAGGTGGAAGGGGTGGGGGCATGAAGGGCCAGCGATACGCGAACCTGACGGCGGTCTTCGGCATCGTCGCCGGAGCGTTCGCCATCGGCGGCGGGCTCTACGCCCGCTCCATCGATCCCGTGTTCGGCATCCCGCAGTTCTTCGGCATCTACGCCGACTACCTCTCCGGCGTGCACGTGCTGGTCGGGCTGGGGATCGTCATGGTCGTCGGCGGGCTGCTCAGCTTCAAGTGGCCGAGCGTCGGCGGCATCATCGTCTGCGCGGCGGCGATGATCGGCCTCATCTACACCTACGACCGCGGGCAGTACCGCTGGACCCCGTACCTGTACTACTGGTGGGGCCCTTGGCTGTTCGCCTGGATCTGCGGCATCTTCGCCGGCTACGCGGCGTACAAGAACGTGCCGCAGAGCGGCGAGAAGCTCGCCGACGCGCGGCATGCGGAGGGCATGGGCGGCTGACGCCCACGCGCTTCGCGGGAGCCACGAGCGCCCGGGGCCGCCGAAGGGCGGCCCCGGGCGCTTTCGCGTCTACGCCTCGAGCAGGATGGTCACCGGCCCGTCGTTGACCAGGTCCACCTGCATGTGCGCGCCGAACACGCCGGTCGCGACCGGCACGCCCTCGGCGCGCAGGGCTTCCACGTAGGCCTCGTAGACGGCTTCGCCGTGCTCCGGGCGGGCGGCGTCGGTGAAGCTTGGCCGGTTGCCGCGGCGCGTGTCGGCGTACAGCGTGAACTGCGAGACGGCGAGCACGGCGCCGCCGACGTCCTCGAGCGCCAGGTTCATCAGGCCGGCGCCGTCGGCGAAGACGCGCAGCCGCGCCGTCTTCACGGCGAGCCTGCGCGCCGCGGCGACGTCGTCCTCGTGGGTGACGCCCACGAGTGCGAGAAAGCCGCGGCCCACCGCGCCCGCCTCCGCGCCGTCCACCGCGACGGCGGCGCGGCTGACGCGCTGCAGCAGCACCCTCATGCGTCCGCACCCTCACTCATGCTGCAATCCTAGTCTGCGGGCCGTTGGCTGCGCCAGAGCCGGCGGCACTCATGCGGCGCCATTGACAGACGTCGGCGCCCGGCCCGCGAGCGAGAAACTACCTGCAAATCATCTCTGAAGCGCCGTCAGTCCTCCGCCGCCGGGTCCCTCCCTGGCGGTGGTTTGACATCGTCTGGAACCGGTCATACCATAACGAGCTGTGTGGATTAGCACTCTCTCCCCGAGAGTGCCAGTACCAAGCCTGAGAGAAACCACGGTGTACACACCAAGGAGGGTTGCTGCATGAAGCTCAAGCCGCTCGAAGACCGCGTGATCATCAAGGCCGTCGCTGAAGAAGAGACGACGGCCAGCGGCATCGTGCTGCCCGACACGGCGAAGGAGAAGCCGATGATGGGCGAGGTCGTCGCTGTTGGCGACGGCAAGTGGGACGAAGACGGCAAGAAGCGTGTCCCCGTCGACGTCAAGAAGGGCGACAAGGTCATCTACGGCAAGTACTCGGGCACCGAGTACAAGACGTCCGATGGCGATGAGCTCCTGATCCTGCGTGCCAGCGAGATCCTGGCCGTAGTAACCAAGTAGAGAGGAGGCTGAAGTAGCGTGGCTAAGGAACTGAAGTATCACGACGAGGCCCGGCGCTCGCTCGAGCGTGGCGTCAATGCGCTTGCCGACGCCGTCAAGATCACCCTCGGCCCCAAGGGTCGCTATGTGGTGCTCGACAAGAAGTACGGCTCTCCCACCATCACCAACGACGGTGTGACCATCGCCCGCGAGATCGAGCTCGAGGACGTCTTCGAGAACCAGGGCGCCCAGCTCGTCAAGGAAGTCGCGACCAAGACCAACGACATCGCCGGTGACGGCACCACCACCGCGACCCTGCTGGCCCAGGCGATCGTGCGCGAGGGTCTGCGCATGGTGGCCTCCGGCGCCAACCCGATGGCCATCAAGCATGGCATCGAGGAGGCCGTCAACGAGGCCGTGGCCGCCATCAAGAAGCAGAGCAAGGAGATCTCCGGCAAGGAGGAGATCGCCCGCGTGGCCACCATCTCCGCCCGCGACCGCGGTGTCGGCGACGTCATCGCCGACGCCATCGAGAAGGTCGGCAAGGACGGCGTGGTCAACGTCGAGGAGTCCAACACCTTCGGCCTCGACCTCGAGTTCACCGAGGGCATGCAGTTCGACAAGGGCTACCTCAGCCCGTACATGGTCAGCGACCCCGAGCGCATGGAAGCCGTGCTCGAGGACCCCTACATCCTCATCGCCAACCAGAAGGTCGGCGCCGTGCAGGATCTGCTCCCGATGCTCGAGAAGGTCATCCAGGCCGGCAAGCAGATCCTCATCGTGGCCGAGGACGTCGAGGGTGAAGCTCTCGCGACTCTGGTCGTGAACAAGCTGCGCGGCACGTTCACCAGCGTCGCCGTCAAGGCCCCGGGCTTTGGCGACCGTCGCAAGCGCATGCTCGAGGACATCGCCATCCTCACCGGCGGCGAGGTCATCACCGAGGAGATGGGCCTCAAGCTCGACAACACCCAGATCACCCAGCTGGGCCGTGCCCGCAAGGTCGTCGTGACGAAGGACAACACCACCATCATCGACGGCGCCGGCGACACCGATGCCATCAAGGGTCGCATCAAGCAGATCAAGGCGGAGATCGAGAACACCGACTCCGATTTCGACCGTGAGAAGCTCCAGGAGCGTCTCGCCAAGCTGGCCGGCGGCGTGGCCGTCATCAAGGTCGGCGCGGCCACCGAGGTCGAGATGAAGGAGACCAAGCACCGCGTCGAGGACGCGCTCAACGCCACGCGTGCCGCCCTTGAAGAGGGCATCGTGCCGGGCGGCGGCGTCGTGCTCGTCAACGCCATCCCCGCGATCAAGGTCGACAAGAAGTCCGACGACGTCGACTTCCGCGCCGGCAAGCAGATCATCGCCCGCGCGCTCGAGGAGCCTCTCCGTCAGATCGCCGAGAACGCCGGCATCGAGGGCTCGGTCGTGGTCAACCACGTCAAGACGCTCAAGGCGGGCGAGGGCCTCAACGCCGACACGGAGAAGTACGAGGACCTGGTCAAGGCCGGCATCATCGACCCCGCCATGGTCACCCGTTCGGCGCTCCAGAACGCCGCGTCGATCGCCAAGAACATCCTCACCACCGAGTGCATCGTCGCCGACAAGCCCGAAGAGGGCGGCGGCATGGGCGGCGGTATGCCGGGCGGCGGAATGCCTCCCGGGATGATGTGAGAATCACCCGCTAGATAGACATACGAAAGAGCGAGCCTCTTTCGCGTCAGCGAGGGCCGGCGGTGCGCAAGCACCGCCGGCCCTCGCCTTTGCGGCGACCTGCGGGCTCAGAAGCGGCCGGCGGGCAACCCCTGCGTTGTCATCCTGCCGCCGGCAAAGCCGAGTACAGCCGCCACCGACCGGGCACACCCTTCAGCTCGTGCTCGCCGCGGTCTTCGAAGATCAGGCCGGAGCCGGCGACGAGGTCCTTGACGGTGGAGGAGACGAGGACCTCGGAGGGCCCGGCAAGCGCGGCCACGCGGGCGCCGATGTGGACGGCGATGCCGCCGACGTCGGCGCCCAGCAGCTCGATCTCGCCGGTGTGACAGCCGGCACGGACCTCGAGGCCCAGCGGCTTCACCGCCTCGCAGATCGCCTGCGCGCACTTCACGGCGCGGGCGGGGCCGTCGAAGGTGGCGAGGAAGCCATCTCCGGCGGTATCGACTTCGGTGCCTCGGTAGCGTGCAAGGAGGGCCCGCACTGTCTGGTGATGGCGCTCGAGGAGGTCGGTCCACTTGCGGTCGCCGAGCTCGCAAGCCTTGTCTGTCGAACCGACGATGTCGGTGAAGAGCACTGTCGCCAGCACGCGGTCGAGCTCGTGTTCCTCGTCCTCGACCGACTTCAGGAATGCGACCATCGCGTCCGTGTAGGCCTCGATGCCATCGAACATCGGGATTCGGGCTGCTCCTGCGACGCGGATGAGTTGAGCCCCAGGTATGAGCGCTGCGTTGTACTCCGCGTTCGCGACCTCTTCAGGGACGTTCCGCTCCTTGATGAGGACGGCGGTCGGCACGCGCACCTGCCGCGCGACGTCACGCGCGTCCGTCTCGTATTCGTCGCGCTCGAAGGCCTCGACGCTCCCCGGGGTCGCAGAGTAGCGGGCGAGTCTGGCGTGCCAGCGCACGAACTCCGGGTCGTCCCACGGGCCGTCCTCGGGCCTGTTGCCGCAGGTGAGCTGGCCGATCTCGAGGGCGTGATCCTCGTCACCCCATATCGCGACCAGGCGGGCCAGGTAGGCGTCCACATCCTCAGGAGAGATGCCCTGGGGGAAGTCGGGAGCCCAGCGCGTCGCGAGCCAGCCGTCTATGAGGAGGGCCGTCGTTCGATCCGGGTGAGTGCCGGCATGGAGCGCCGCGACTGCCGCGGAGCCCTCGCCCCAGCCGTAGACGGCGGCGCGCTCGACGCCGGCCGCGTCCATGACGGCGATCACGTCGTCCATGCCCGATTCGAGGGCCGACGAGAGCTTGAACGCGGTCGGACATCCCCGTCCCACGCCGGTCGAAGTTGAGCACGCGGACGCTCGCGGCGAGGCGGTTCATGAAGCGCGCGAACTGCGGCAGCTCCCAGTACACCTCGAGGTGCGAGTACATGCTGTTCGTGAAGATGAGCGTCAGAGGACCGCGGCCGATGTCCTGGTACGCGATCCAGACGCCGTCGATGGTCTTGGCCCAGCGGATCTTGGGCACGCCCGTACCCGCCAACTTCATGCTGCCCCGCGGCTCGATGTGGTCGTGGAACCTCTTGTCACTCATGACGAAGCCACCGCGTAGAGATGCCAGCGGTCCGGAGACGCCTTTGAGCTCGCGCTCGCCGCGGTCTTCGAAGATCGAGGCCGGAGCCGGCGACGAGGTCCTTGACGGTGGAACGTGACGAGGACCTCGGAGGGCCCGGCGAGCGCGGCCACTCGGGCGCCGATGTGCACGGCGATGCCGCCGACGTCGGCGCCCAGCAGCTCGATCTCGCCGGTGTGGCAGCCGGCCCTGACCTCGAGGCCCAGCGGCTTCACCGCCTCGCAGATCGCCTGGGCGCACTTCACCGCTCGTGGCCGGGCCGTCGAAGGTGGCGAGGAAGCCGTCGCCGGCAGTGCCGACCTCTCGGCCGCGGTACCGGGCGAGCATGCGCGCAGCACCTGGTTGTGGCGCTCGAGGAGCTCTGTCCAGGCGCGGTCGCCGAGCGGCAGGCCTTGTCGGTGGAGCCGACGACGTCGGTGAAGAGGACGGTCGCGAGCATGCGGTCGAGCGTGGCCTCCTCCTGGCGGACCGATTCCAGGAAGTGCTCGAGGGCGGACACGTAGGGCTCGGGGTCCTCGACCCAGATCACATGTGCAGCGCCCGGCACCTCGATCAACTTCGCTCCCGGGGATGTGCTCGACGTTGAAGGTCGCCCACTCACGCTGATCCACATCGATGACGTGCTCGTCGTGCTCGGCCGAGGTCTTGCAGAAGACGGCGGTCGGGACCTGGATCGTCGGCAGGGCAGGACGGATGTCGGTGACGTGCCACATGTGCGCGAACGCCACCTGGCTGGTGGGCGTGCACGAGTAGCGCATCATCTTGGTCCACCAGCGCAGGAGGCGAGGTCGTCCGTGGGGCAGTCCGCAGGGCGGCTGCCGAAGCACCACTGGGCGCACTCGAGCATGTGGTCGTCGTCGCCCCAGATCTCGGCGAACCGCCGGCTCCACTCCGCCTCATCCTCGTCCGTCTCGCCTTGGGGATGGTCCGGCGTGCGGCGGCTGAAGACCTGCCCGTCCAGGAGCAGCGCAGAGGTCCTGTCGGGGTAGGTCGCGGCGAACAGCGCGGCCAGGGGGGCGCCGCCGGTACCACCCCAGCCGAAGACGGCGGCTCGCTGGGTCTCCGACGCGTCCATGACGGCCCGGACGTCGTCCATGAGCAGGCTCACGTCCGGCGTCCCGGAGATGCGGTCCGACATGCCCATCCCGCGCTTGTCCAGGTGAACGACGCGGAGGTCGCGCGCCAGCCGGTGCATGAACCGCTCGAACCGCGGCTGCTCCCAGTACACCTCGAGATGCGAAGCCCAGGGGTGGATGACGATGACGGTCTGCGGACCGTCGCCGAGGACCTGGTAGGCGATGGATGCACCGTCCGTCGTCGTCGCCCATCTGGTCTTGGGCGGCTCGGTCATGGCGCAGATCTTCGCCCATGCGGCGACGCTCATGTCGTCGCCGTCACAGGATCGCTGTCGCCGACTGCAGGTCGCGCACGGTCGGCATGACGCCGTCGAGTAGGCCGATGGCCATGGCCGGTTCGGCTTTGAGCAGCTTCTGGAAGTCGGCGCGCGTGATCTTGGCCGTGGTCAACTCGCCGACCGCCGAGACGGTGGCGGCGCGGGGGGCGCCATCGATGAGCGCCAGCTCGCCGAAACAGTCGTCGGTGCCCAGTGCCCGCGAGTGCCCGCCCGGCGTGCGCACGCGTGCCCGGCCGTTCAGGATGACGTGCAGCGAGTCGCCCTTGGCGCCGGCGACCACGACGGTCGCGCCGTCGCTGAAACGCTCGACCGTGACGTACTTCGCCAGGCGATGGAGGTGCTGCTCGGGCAGGGCCGAGAAGACGCCGACGTGACGCAGGAGCATCAGCCAGCCGAGCGCGTCCCTGCCCTCCAGGGCCTGGCCCTCCGCCTCCACCGCGGCGACGTCTTCTCCGTCCTGCCGCTCGCCGACGCGGCCGTGGTCGGGGATGTGTTGCGCGTCGCTCCTGAGCAGGTCGCGGACGACCAGAGCCAGGCCCGGCAGAAGGGCGACCGCCAGAGTCGGCTCATCGTGCAGCACGCTCTGGAAGTCGGTCCGCAAGACCCGCCCCGTGGTCACCTTGCCGACGGCGGTGACCGTCGCGGCGCGAGGAGCGCCGTCGAGCAGCGCGAGCTCGCCGAAGTGGTCACCCGGCGCCAGTGCATGCTGTTGGCCGTCGGGAGTGCTCACCAGCGGTTCCCCCTCGAGCACGATGTGGAACGAGTCGCCGGGCTCGCCGGCGCGCACGATGTCGGCGCCGTCCGCGAAGCGCCTGAGCTCGGCGAGGTCGGCGACCTTGCTCCGGTGCCGCTTCGGCAGCGCCTGGAACAGTGGCGTGCGCTCGAGGGTCTCCAGCTGTCGTGAGCGAAGCACGCCCTCGACGGGCTGGCCCGCCTCGCGCTCCGTTGGTCCCGGCGTCTTTGCTGCGCTCATGTGTCCCCCTCCTGTGAACTGGCTTCAGCCAGGCTCAAACGCGCCTTCCTTACGATTCGGATGCGGCCAGGGCGTAGAGATGCCACGCGTCAGGTATGCCCTTCAGCTGGTGCTCACCCCGGTCGTCGAACGCCAGACCGGAGCCGGCGACGAGGTCCTTGACCGTCGACGTGACGAGGACCTCCGAGGGCCCGGCCAACGCGCCGACCCGGGCGCCGATGTGCACGGCGATGCCGCCGACGTCGGCGCCCAGCAGCTCGATCTCGCCGGTGTGGCAGCCGGCGCGTACCTCGATGCCCAGCGGCCGCACCGCCGCGCAGATCGCCTGGGCGCACTTCACCGCCCGCGCCGGCCCGTCGAAGGTGGCGAGGAAGCCGTCTCCGGTCGTCTTGACCTCGTTGCCGCGGTAGCGGGCGAGCATAGCGCGCAGCACCTGGGTTGTGGCGCTCGAGCAGCTCGGTCCAGCCTGCGGTCGCCGAGCTCGCAGGCTTTGTCGGTGGAGCCGACGATGTCGGTGAAGAGGACCGTGGCGAGCATGCGGTCGAGAGCTCGCCTCCTCTTGGCGCACCGAGGCGATGAACTGCTCGATGGCCGCCACGATCGGCTCGGGATCGGGCACCCAGATGACCTCATTCGTCGTGGCGACCGGCACGGCGCGCGCATCCGGGGATCAGGCTCGCCTGCATGACGAGCCATGGCCTCGCTCTTCCGATCGTCCTCGGCGAAGAAGCAGGCCGTCGGGCGCGGAGATGGCCCGCAACGCGGGGCGCACGTCGGTGCCGAACCACATGCGCGCGAACGCCTCGTAGCTCGCCGGCGTCGCGGCGTAGCGGGCGAGCTTCGCGTTCCACCGCAGGAACTCCGGGTCGTTGTAGGGAGGCGAGTCCAGCGGGCTCGTCGGCCGTACCCGGAGCGCACGAACTCGCGCGGCTCCGGCACTCGCTGCCCCAGGACTGAGGTCGCCTGGCAGGTCCGTCTCGAACTGCTCCGGCGGTCTCTCCCCACGGGTAGTCGGGCTCCTGCCGGTCGTGGAGCTCGCCGGCGAGCGAGAGGCAGACGGTGCGCTCGGGATAGGTCGCGGCGAAGAACGCCGCGAGCTCCGGCCCCGGCCCGCCCCAGCCGAGCAGCGCCGCCCTCTCGACGCCGGCGGCGTCCATCACGGCGCGGACATCGTCGAGCAGCACGCCGAGGTCCGGCGATACCGGCCACGCGGTCCGACATGCCGATGCCGCGCTTGTCGAAGACGAGGACGCGCATGTTGCGCGACAGGCGCTGCAGGAAGCGCACGTAGCGCGGCTGCTCCCAGTACACCTCGAGGTGCGACACCCAGCCGTGCACGACGAGCAGCGTGACGGGCCCCTCGCCCAGGTCCTGGTAGGCGATGCAGGCGCCGTCGACCGTCCGGGCCCAGCGGGTCTCGGGGACGTCCGTCATGGTGCGCTCCGACGCTGTACAGCTCGCATCGTGTGGCTCCCTCGGTGCACTGTGTATGCACTGCCTCACCACCATAGTGATGCGAGGCACTAACGACAACGTAGGCGCCGGTGCGGTCTTGACGGAGCAGGCCCGCCCGCGTAGCGTCCCGCGCACGTAAGCGAGCGCCGCTCCGGCCTCATCCGGCGGCGCGGCACGCAGCATCAGGGGGTGCGTCACATGAGCCACAGTCACAGCGACGGACGCGGACGGCAGCGGGTCATCCTCGCCGTCATCGCCGCCGCCGTCCTGGTCGTCCTGGTCGGCGGCGGGGTCGTCCTTCGCCGGCGCCAGCGGCTCGCCATCTCCGGACGCCGGCAAGGTCACGCTGCGTCTCGGCTGGAACGAGGGGCCGCTCAACCTCAACCCCTTCATCGGCTACAGCGCGTCCTACGAGGTCTGGCTGCTGAACTACGACACCCTCGTTGCCGTGGGCGCCGACGGCCTGCCTTCCAAGGAGACCGGGCTCGCGGAGGATTGGGAGCTCTCGCCCGACCAGAAGACGTGGACCTTCCGCATCCGCCCGGGCGTGAAGTGGCAGGACGGCGAGCCGCTCACGGCGAGGGACGTCGCCTTCACCTTCAACACCATCATCGACAACGACATGAGCCTGGCCATCTACCTCAAGGACATCGAGAAGGCCGTCGCCGTCGACGACACCACGCTCAAGGTCTACTGCACCGAGCCCAAGGCCAACATGCTGCTCACGCAGGTGTACATCTACATCCTGCCGGAGCACATCTGGGGCAAGCTCGATCCCAAGGCCATGGAGAGCACCTTCCGCAACCCCGTGCCGATCGTCGGATCGGGGCCGTTCCAGACCGTGGAATTCAAGAAGGACGACTACGTGAAGCTGGTGCGCAATCCCACCTTCTGGGGCCAGCAGCCGGCCATCGACGAAGTCATCTTCCAGTACTACACCAACGACGACACGATGGTGCAGGACCTCAAGAGCGGCGCCATCGACGGCGCCCAGGTGATCCCGCCGGAGCAGTTCAAGCGGCTCGAGAGCGAGCCGGGCATCGAGAGCATCGCCTTCCCGCTCTACAACTGGGAGTACATCGACGTCAACTGCTACGACAACCCGGACTCGCTGGGCAATCCGGTGCTCACGGACCCGGCGTTCCGCGTCGCCATGGCGTGGGCGATCGACCGTGAGAAGTGCGCCGAGCTCGGCTGGAGCGGGCTCGCCGATCCCGGGTACGGCATCTTCCCCAAGAAGGGCTGGCCCGCCTCCGCCGACCCCTACTACCAGCCGGACGCGGCGGACACGATCGGCTTCGACCTGGACAAGGCGAAGCAGCTGATGGCCGACGCCGGCTACACCGACACCGACGGCGACGGCATCCTGAACGACCCGAAGAACGGCGGCAAGGACATCAAGCTGCGGCTGTGGGCGCGCGACATCTCGCCCGAGAGTCAGGTGCAGGGCAAGCTGATCACAAGCTGGCTGCAGGACATCGGCCTCGAGATCGAGTACACGGTGGTCGACGAGGGCGCGCTCGGCGACAGCATCTGGAACTACAAGGGCGACACCTACGCGCCCGACTACGACCTCGCGCTCTGGGACTTCATGGGCTACATCGACCCCGGCGACTCCGCCGCCTGCTTCACCACCGACCAGATCGAGAACTACAACGAGATGAACTGGTCGAACGCCGAGTACGACCGGCTCACCGTCGCGCAGTACCGGGAGATGGACTCGGCGAAGCGGATGGAGCTGCTCAGACAGGGGCAGGCCGTCATGTATGCGGAGCAGCCCATGATCGTCATCGACTACCCATCCGTCCTGCAGGCCGTGGACACCTCGCGCTGGGAGGGCTGGCAGCACTACGTCGGCGGCAGCGTGTGGAACAACTTCCTCGACCGCCAGAGCTACCTTGAGCTGCAGCCCGCGGCGGCCGCCGCGGCAGCGGGTGAGGACGGGGGCTCCTCGGTGATCGGGTGGGTCGTGGCCGGCGTCGCCGCCTTCGCAGGCGCGTTCGTGCTCGTCTGGCAGAAGCGCCGCGCCGGCCGGCGCGCGGTGGAGGAATGATCGCCGCGGAGCCCCTGCGTCCGGCGGCCGCCCTGCCGGGCGACTACCACGTCCACACCTCGTGGTCGGACGGCGCCGGGAGCGTCGAGGAGTGCGTGGCGCGGGCAGTCGAGGTCGGCCTCCCCGAGATCGCCATCGCCGACCACATCACTGCGGCGCCCGCGCCGGGCGAGACACTGGTACGTCGCGCCGGACCGTCTGGCCGAGTACTGCGACGAGGTCCGTTCCGTGGCTGCCTCGGCACCACGACATCAGGGTGCTGCTCGGGCTGGAAGCGGAATATGTGGAGGGCCGCGAGGCGGAGCTGGACGACCTGCTCGACCGCTGGCCGTTCGAGGTCGTCGTGCTCGGCGTGCACGTGGTGGACGGCTTCGCGTTCGACGAGCCGGGCCTGCGCGACGACGCCCGCTGGGACGACCCCGACGCGTTGCTCGCCCGGTACTACCGCGCCGTGAGGCGCGCCGCCGAGTTCGGGCGGTTCGACGTCCTCGCCCACCTCGACTACATCAGCCTGTGGGGGCATCTGCCCGGGCCGGCGGCGCTTCGTGAGCTCGACCTGGCGCTCGACGCGCTGGCCGCGTCGGGAGGAGCGCTGGAGCTCAACACGGACAGGGTGAGCGACCCGGCCGGCGTCATGTACCCGTCGCCGGCCATCCTGCGCGCCGCGCACGCCCGAGGCATCCCGCTGGTCATCGACTCGGATGCGCACGAGGCCGAGCACGTGGGCCGGCTGTGGGACGAGGCGATCGCCCTCGCCGGCGAGGCCGGGTATCGGGAGACGCTGCGTCTCTCCGACCGCGCTCTGGTCCCGCTGCCGGGCCTGGGCTGAGCGACCGGCCGGCGCCCGGAGGGTCGGGGTCCCGCAGCACCGCGCGGTCGCCGCCCGGCGGGGTCCGGCGCCCGACGGCGGCAGCCGCGGCGGTCCGTAGTATCGTTGTGACGAGGCGGGCTCTCGGCATCGCGACGGCGGGGTGGACGATGGAGATCTGCAAGAACCTGATCGGTGGCGAGTGGGTCGGCGCGAGCGACCACGCCAGCTTCGAGACGAGGAGCCCGGCGCGCGCCGACGAGGTGCTCGCCACGTTCCCGAGCGCGACCGCCGCGGACGCGGCGCAGGCGGCGGCCGCGGCCGCCGAGGTGTTCCCGGCCTGGGCAGCCACGCCGGCGCCGGCCCGCGGTGCGATCCTCTTCAAGGCGGCGGAACTGCTCACGGAGCGGATGGCCGAGGTCGCGCGCACGCTCACCCGCGAGGAGGGGAAGACGCTGGCCGAGGCGACCGGCGAGGTCGCCCGCGCGCGCGACATCCTGCGTTACTTCGGCGGGGAGGGCTGGCGGCTGGGCGGAGACGTGCTGCCGCCGAACGCGCCGAACGCGATGCTCTTCAGCCGTCGCGAGCCGCTCGGCGTGGTGGCCGCGATCACGCCCTGGAACTTCCCCATCGCCATCCCCGCCTGGAAGATCGCCCCGGCGCTCGTCTACGGCAACGCCGTCGTCTTCAAGCCGGCGTCGGCGACGCCGCTCACGGCGCTGCGCCTGGTCGAGTGCCTGGTAGACGCCGGCCTGCCGGCCGGCGTACTCAACCTGGTGACCGGCTCCGGCGCCGTCGTCGGCGGCGCCCTGTCCGGCGATCCGGTCGTGCAGGGGCTCACGTTCACCGGCTCGCACGACACCGGCGCGCGAATCTACGGGCGCGCGACGCAGCACTTCGCGCGCGTCCAGCTTGAAATGGGCGGCAAGAACCCGACCATCGTGCTCGACGACGCCGATCTCGATCTGGCCGTTCGGCTGGTGGTGATGGGGGGCTTCTCACTCACCGGCCAGAGCTGCACGGCCACCAGCCGTGTGGTCGTCGAGGACGGAATCGCCGACCGTTTCGCCGCCGCCCTCGCCGAGGCCGCCAACGCCCTGAACGTAGGTGACGGCCTCGAGGACGGCGTGCAGATGGGTCCGGCGGTGAGCGAGGACCAGCTCGCGACCGACCTCGACTACGTGCGCATCGGTCGCGACGAGGGCGCCGAGCTCCTCGCCGGCGGCTGCCGGGCCGGCGACGGCGGCCACTTCGTGCGGCCCACGGTCTTCGACGGCGTGGACGTGCGCAGCCGGCTCGCCCAGGAGGAGGTCTTCGGCCCGGTGATCGGCATCATCCGCGCCCGCGACCTCGACGACGCCATCTTCAAGGCCAACGCCGTCGGCTACGGCCTCGCGGCGAGCATCTGTACCAACGACCTGCGCCGGGCCATGACCTTCGTCGACCGCATCGAGGCGGGCGTGGTCAAGGTCAACGAGCCCACAACCGGTCTCGCCCTGCAGGCGCCCTTCGGCGGGTTCAAGCAATCGAGCGCCAACACGTTCAAGGAGCAGGGCCCCGCAGCGCGCGATTTCTACACGCGCACCAAGACGGTCTACGTCACCTACGGCTGATCCCGCCGCCGTTGCCCGCCCGGGCGACAGCGGCAGCTTTGGAGGCGGTGCGCCTGCGGGTACAGTACAAGCATGGCCGAGGTCGACGACAAGGCTGCGCCACACGTCCTCATCGTCACGGGACCGCAGCGGGAGCGGCTGTATCGCCGCTTCTCCTCGCTGTTCGCGGGACGCGACGGCGTCGAGGTCATGATCGACCGTCGCGTCGCGGACCGGCGCCGCGCCGGGCGCGTCCCGAGCGACGGCGAGCGCCGCCGCACAGAGCGCCGTCGCAAGCGCCCGGACTGGATCGTACCTCCGTCCTGAGCGTCTTCCGCGCCGCCCTCACGCCGGTTCCTCGGCCGCGGGCGCTTCGCATTGACCTGCGTAGCCGCATCAACTGGCGGTGCGCCGCAGGCACACCGCCTATATACTCTGCAGACGTCCGTCCCGGGTAATCGTCGTGGAGGTTGTTCAATGCTGTTGATGGGTGAATCGATCAACGGGACGCGCAAGCAGGTCGCCGAGGCGATCCAGGCGCGCGATGCCGAGTTCATCAAGACCCTGGCCCAAGACCAGATCGACGCCGGCGCCGGTCTGATCGACGTCAACGGCGGCGTCGCCGGCGGCAACGAGGTCGACGACCTCCTCTGGCTCATCGAGATCGTCATGGGCGTCACCGACATGCAGCTGATGGTCGACTCGGCGAACCCGACCGCGCTCGACAAGGGCGTGCAGGCGATCGTCGACAAGGGCGGCAAGGTGCCGTTCATCAACTCGATCAGCGGTGAGCAGCCGCGCATCGACGCCGTGCTGCCGATGATCGAGAAGTACAAGTGCCCTGTGGTCGGACTGTGCCTGAGCGACGAAGGCATCCCGCCGACCGCCGAAGACCGCTTCGCGGTCGCGCAGCAGATCTACGACCTCTGCATCGGCGCCGGTCTGCCGGCCGAGGATCTCTGGATCGACCCGCTGGTCATGGCGGTCTCCGCCGACCCGAGCGCGCCCGGCATCACGATGGACACGCTCAAGCTCGTCAAGGAGCGTCTCCCCGTGCGCACCACGGGCGGGCTCAGCAACGTGAGCTTCGGTCTGCCCAACCGCGCCCTGCTCAACCGCACCTTCGTGGCCATGTGCGCCGGCCTCGGCCTCGACGGCCTCATCGTCGACGTGCGCAACAAGCAGATGATGGCCACCATCAAGTCGGTCGAGGCGCTCCGCGGCGAGGACAACTTCTGCGGCTCGTACCTCAAGGCGCACCGCGCCGGCATCCTCGAGTAATGCCCGTAGGGCCACGTAGCGTGCGGAGCGCTCTTCAGCGGCGCGGGGTCCGAAGGACCTCGCCCGCGACGGAGTAGCCACATGACCGGTCCGGAGCGCTGCCGACTGCGCGACCTCGGCGTCGCCGTCGGCAGGCTTCCGGCCGGTCCGCTCAACGCCATCACCGACGTGCCCGGCGTGCGCGTCGGCCACTGCACCGTCCGTTGGGGCGGGCCCGAGTCGCAACGCGGCAGCGGGCCCGCCTGCACGGGCGTCACCGCCGTCTTCCCGCACGCGGGCGACCTCTGGTACGAGCGCGTGGTCGCCGGCGCCTTCGCCGCCAACGGCGTCGGCGAGGTCATCGGCATCAGCGCCATCCGCGAGTGGGGCCTCATCGAGACGCCGATCATGCTCACCAACTCGCAGGGCGCCGGCGCCGTCTACGATGCGACCGTGCGCTGGATGATGGACCGCCATCCACTCGCCGGTATCGAGGACGCGGTCATGCCGGTGGTCGGTGAGTGCGACGACGGGTTCCTCAACGACCTGCGCGGCATGCACGTGCGCGAGGAGCACGTCCGTGCCGCGCTGGACGCCGCCGCCGCCGGCCCCGTGGCCGAAGGCTGCGTCGGGGCCGGCACCGGCATGACCTGCTTCGACTTCAAGGCCGGCATCGGCACGTCCTCGCGCGTCGCCACCGCGCACGGACGCCCCTGGACCGTCGGCGTCCTCGCGCTCACCAACTTCGGCGTCCGCCACCGCCTGAGCGTCGACGGGGCGCCGGTAGGCCGTGAGATCACCGACCTCATGCCGGTCGAGAACCGCGAGGGGTCCTGCATCGTCGTGCTCGCGACCGATGCTCCGCTGACCGCCCGCCAGGCCGAGCGCCTCGCCAAGCGCTGTGCGCTCGGTCTGGCGGTGACCGGTTCCTACGGCTCCGACGGCAGCGGCGAGATCATGGTCGCCTTCACCACCGCGCACCGCGTGCCGCGCGTCGCGCCCGAGCCGCTGACCATCACCTCCGTCTCCAACGACCAGATGACCGAGCTGTTCGAGGCCGCGGTCGATGCGACCGCGGAGAGCGTCTACAACGCCCTCACCGCGGCCACCACGACCGTCGGCCGTGACGGCAACAAGGCGTACGCCCTGCCGCTCGATCGGCTCGTCGAGATCATGCGGCGCTACGGGCGCGAGGCGCGGCTGCCCGGGGCGTAGCCCCGCTTCCTTGCCGCGCCTCGCCGTGGCGTTTACGATGGCGACCTAGGCCGGTCCTGCTGTGCGGCGACCGGCCCGACCAGGGGGTTCGACCACGGCGCCAACGACCGCAGTTCCGCCGCATCCCACCATCGCGCCCGCCGGATCTTCGCCGGGCCGACGGAACCGCCCGCCCGCGTCGTCTAATCTCGCGAGACCCCATCCGGGGTCCTTCTCGATGTCAGCACACCAGGTGTCAGGGGTCCGGCAACCACGGATGTGAGAAGGAGGCAAGGGTCCGCCCGCGTCCGGGGCTGGGCGTGCGGCGACCCGCAGTGCAGTGGACAAACGACGGTACTTCTTGCGGAAGATCCTGAACGCTGTCCTCACCATCATCCTCGTGGCGTCGTTCAACTTCGCGCTCTTCCGGATCCTCCCGGGCGACCCGGCCCGGCTCCTTCTGCCCAAGGGGAAGACCGACCCGTCGGTCATCGAGCGTCAGCGCAAGACGTTCAACCTCGACAAGCCGATGTGGCAGCAGTTCATCTACTACTGGCGCGACACCGTCCAGGGCGAGTTCGGCATGTCGTTCTCTGAGAAGCGCCCCGTCACCGAAGTCGTCGCCGAGCGCATCTGGCCCACCCTCCTGCTCGTGGGCGTGGGCACGGTCTTCGCGACCACCGTCGGCATGATCATGGGCGTCTTCGCCGGGTGGCGAAGAAACGGCACCTACGACGTCGTGTCGACCAACTTAGGGATGGTGTTGTACGCCATGCCCACGTTCTGGTTCGGCCTCCTGATGATCATGCTGTTCGCCACCAAGCTGCGCTGGTTCCCGACGGGGCGCATGGAGGAGCCCGGCGTGGAGCTGAGCGGCTTCGCCCAGTACCAGTCGCTGCTCAGGCATCTCTTCCTGCCGGCGTTCACGTTCGCCATCGCCTACGTCGGTGAGTACCACCTCATCATGCGCAGCTCCATCACCGGTGTCATGAAGGAGGACTACGCGCTCACCGCGCGCGCCAAGGGACTCAGCGAGAACGCGGTGCTGTGGCGGCACGTGGTGCCCAACGCGATGCTGCCCACGGTCACGGTCGTGATGATGAACCTCGGCTTCGTGATGTCGGGCGCCATCCTTGCGGAGGCCGTGTTCAACTGGCCGGGTCTGGGGCTGCTGTCCTACGATTCGATGCAGAAGCGCGACTACCCGGTCATGCAGCTGGTGTTCCTCATCGCCAGCGTCGCCGTGATCTTCGCCAACCTCATCGCCGACATCATGTACTACTACCTCGATCCAAGGGTGCAGGCATGATCCCCCGGCGCTTCAGGAACTGGGTCATCTTCTGGACGATCATCACGTGGGTCGTGCTGGAGTTGGTCACGTATCCCAAAGACGTTCCCATCACCGCCGGCCTCTCGAAGATCCTGGCCGGGTTCTTCGCGCCGACGATCGGCAACTACCCGGCCTGGTCCCTGTGGCTTGCGGCTCTGATCTGCTTCGCGGTGGCGGCGCTGCGGGTGCCGCGCAGCCTCAAGCTGCGGCTGCTCGTGTGGACTCCCGTCGCGTGGCTCATGCTGTCGATGCTGAAGTTCCCGTCGACGGTCTCGTTCTCAGACGGGCTCGCCCACGGATTGAGCGGCCTGTTCGCATCGTCCGTCGGGGACTTCTTCCCGGGGTTCCTCAGCGCTCTGGCCCTCATCTCCTTTGCCGAGGCTGTGCGCTGGCTGGTCCGGGGTACGCGCGTCCGCATGCTGCTCTGGGCTCCCCTGGCGGTGCTCACGGCCGCCGGCGCCGTCTTTGCGTGGCGCACCCGTGTCGAGTTCAAGTGGTACGACCTGGCCTTCGACATCGCGTTCGTGGTCATCCTGACCTTCGAGGTCAGGCGTGACGCCGGGGGCGGATCGAGTGCCGCCGCCGGCAGCAGGCGCCGCCTCGGTCTGTCGCTGATCGCGCTGTCGCTGGTCACGTACGCCTGGGCCGTCGCCGCTCTGGTCGATCAATGGACGTGGGCGTTTCAGGCCGCGGCCATTCTCCTGGCGGCCCTGTGCATCGCCTTGTGGGATGGGACGAGAGCCAAGAAGCCCAGCACCCTGAAGGACAGCGTTCGGTTGCCGGTCGGCATCGCAGTCCTCGGCCTGACGTTCTTCATCTGGATGCTCTCCGCCGGTGGTGTCTTCAACGGCGACCGGGTCTTCGAGTTGTCGGGGCAGTCGGGGTACTACACCTGGCTGTTCCAGCTCGTCGCCGTGGTGTTGGGAGGGGTGTGCGTATGGCTCTGGGCCCTCACCAACCCGGAGCGCGCCGAGCTCACCACCTGGAACACCCACGCAGTCTGGACCCTCTACCGCGGCAACTGGCAGGGCATGGTCGGCCTCGGCATCCTCATCGTGTTCCTGGCGATGGCGCTGCTGGCCCCGTTCCTCGCCGACCACGCGCTCCTCGACCCCAACGCGCAGATCAAGGATCCGGCCACGGGCGAGCTCTACGGCCCGTATCACCCGCCGACCCTCTATTACTACAACTGGTTCGGGACCGACCAGGTGGGGCAGAGCGTGCTCGCCCAGTTCATCTGGAGCGCGCGCATCTCGCTGATGGTCGGTCTGCTCGCCGCGTTCATGTCCACCGTCCTCGGCGCCGGCATCGGCATCGCGGCCGGCTTCTACGGAGGCTGGCAGGGCGAGGGGTGGATGCGGTTAACAGACGCGTTCCTGGTCATCCCCTGGCTGCCGCTGGCCATGGTCCTCGCGGCCGCCTGGGGCCAGAACTACTGGATGATCATCCTGATCATCGGCATCACCAGCTGGCCCGGCACGGCGCGCATGGTGCGCTCCGACGTGCTGCGCGTGCGCGAGCTGAACTTCATCGAGCGTGCTCGCGCGATCGGGTCCAGCAACCGGCACATCATGAGGAAGCACGTACTGCCCAACGTCATGCCGCTCATCTTCGCCAACCTGGTCCTCGTGGTCGCTATCGCGATCCTCTCCGAGACCACGCTGTCGTTCCTCGGCCTCGGCGACCCGCTCAACTTCAGCTGGGGCACCATGCTCCACTACGCCTGGGTCAACGGGGCCGCGGGCCTGCCCGCGTGGTGGTACCTGCTCCCGCCGGGCATCGCCATCATCCTGGTGGTGCTGGCGTTCACCTTCATCGGCACGGCCTACGACGAGGTGCTCGATCCCAAGCTGCGCAAGCGGGAGGACAGCACCGGCGAGAGCCGGTTCACAGCTCGCGGCGAGCCGGTCGTGGCCCCGGTCATGGGCGGCGGCGGCGGCATGTACACGCCCGGCCAGCAGACGGACGACGCCATGCCCGACTTCAACCAGTCGGCCGGCGGCACCATCAACCGCCCTGAAGGCGGCGGTTGGGTCGGCGGCCACATAGCCGACGACGAGAAGGAGGGGAAGTGATGAGCAAGCCGGCCACCAAAGCCAAGGCCGCCCCCTCGAAGCAGCCCATCGAGCGCATCGAGCACGAGGGTCTGCTCGACGTCCGCGGGCTCACCACCTACTTCAAGCTGGGCGTCGGCGACGTCAAGGCGGTGCGCGACGTGAGCTTCACGCTCAAGCCCGGCGAGAGCCTCGGCCTCGCCGGGGAGTCGGGCTGCGGCAAGACGACGGCGGCGCTGTCGATCCTGAAGCTGCTGCCGGAGAACGGCCGCATCGTCGGCGGCGACGTCCTCTTCGACGGCAAGAACCTGGCCAAGCGCACCGAGTACGGCATGAGCAAGATCCGCTGGAAGGAGATCAGCATCATCTTCCAGGGGGCGATGAACGCGCTGAACCCCGTCAGGGAGACGGGCAAGCAGATCGCCGAGCCGATCCAGCTGCACGAGGGCTTGAGCGAGAAGCAGGCGATGGTCCGCGCCAGGGAGCTCTTCGACCTGGTGGGCATCAACCCCAAGCGCATCGACGACTTCCCGCATCAGCTGTCGGGGGGCATGCGCCAGCGCGCCATGATCGCGATGGCGCTGGCGTGCAACCCCAAGCTCGTCATCGGCGACGAGCCGACGACGGCGCTCGACGTCATGGTGCAGGCGCAGATCCTCGAGCTCATCCACCGCCTGCGCACCGAGCTCGACCTGTCGTTCATCCTCATCAGCCACGACCTCTCGGTCATGGCCGAGACCTGCGACAAGGGCGTCGTCATGTACGCCGGCGAGGTGGTGGAGAGCGGCACCACCGCGGACATCTTCAACAACGCCACGCATCCGTACACGCGGCAGCTCATCAAGGCGTTCCCCAACATCCACGAGAAGCGGGAGATGATCAGCTCCATCAGGGGCGACCCTCCCAACCTCGTCAACCCGCCGTTGGGCTGCGGGTTCTGTCCCCGCTGCGACGAGAAGATCGCCGGCTGCGAGACCGACCATCCCGACCTCATCGAGGTCGAGCGCGGCCACTTCGTGCGCTGCGTCCACGCAAGGAAGGGGGTGTGACGATGGCCACCGGTCCGGAGACCAGCGCCGAGCCCCGCGACACGTACGTCAAGGGAAGCGTCGAGAGCGTCGATCTGGCCTCGGCCACGACGACCGACGGCGTGCTCTTCGACGTCCAGGACCTCGAGGTCTACTTCCCGATCAGCCAGACCTTCTTCAAGAGCATGGTGGCGACCGAGAAGAAGTTCGTGAAGGCGGTCGACCACATCAGCTTCAAGGTCATGCAGGGCGAGATCCTCGCCCTCGTGGGGGAGTCGGGGTGCGGCAAGACGACGACCGGCCGCACCCTCCTGCGCCTCGAGGAGCCCACCGGCGGCCACATCCTCTACAAGGGCCTGCCGGTGGAGAAGTTCGGCTCCCGGACGCTGCGCGACTACCGGCGCAAGGCGCAGATCATCTTCCAGGACCCCTACAACTCCATCAACCCCAAGCAGACCATCTACGACATCGTCGCCGAGCCGCTCGAGGTCAACAACGTGTGCTCGAGCGAGCGCGAGAAGGAAGACAAGGTCATCGAGGCGATCAGCGAGGCCGGACTGCGCCCGGCGACGGAGTACCTCTACCGCTACCCCCACGAGCTCTCGGGCGGCCAGCGGCAGCGCGTCTGCATCGCCGGGGCGACGGTCCTCGACCCCGACGTGATCGTCGCCGACGAGCCGGTCGCCTCCCTCGACGTCTCCATCCGCAACGACATCCTCAAGCTCATGGTCGAGGAGAAGGAGAAGCTCGGGGTCACGTACATCTTCATCACTCACGACCTCTCGCTGGCCTGGGTGATCAGCGACCGCATCGCGGTGATGTACCTGGGGCGCATCGTCGAGATCGGCGAGACCGAGGAGGTCGTCGCCAACCCGAAGCACCCCTACACCAAGGCGCTCATCAGCGTCATCCCCGTGCCCGATCCGCTGTCCAAGCGCGAGCACGTGATCCTCAAGGGCGAGACGCCGAACCCGGTCGACATCCCGTCGGGCTGCCGCTTCCACCCCCGCTGCCCGGAGGCGATCGACGCCTGCAAGGAGACGGACCCCGAGGACGTGCACATCCGCGGCGACCACTACGCCGCCTGCCTCAGGATCTAGCGAGGGGATCGGCCGGGGCGGTGGGGCCGCAAGGCGCTCACCGCCCCGGCCGGTCCGCGCCGAACGTGCGAAGGAGCGACTCATGAGACGCATCGCCAAGCTGGCGGCGCTGGCCGCCGCCGTACTGGCGCTGGCTGCGACGGTCGCCGTCTCGGCCCGCGCGGCGACGGCGACGCCGTCGCCGGGCCCGAGTGCGACGACCTACCGGATCGGCATCGGCCAGGACTACGACGGCATGAACCCCTTCGTCTCGTGGAGCAGCATCTCCTGGGAGAGTTTCCGGCTCGGCTACGACTTCCTCACCTGGTACGACGCCGACTACGAACCGGTCCCCGACGTCGCCACCAGCTGGGAGACGTCGGCCGACGGCAAGACCTGGACCTTCAACATCCGCGAGGGCATGAAGTGGCACGACGGCGTACCGCTGACGGCGCGCGACGTGGCGTTCACCTACAACCTCATCCTGGACACCCAGCACTGGGCCTACATCCAGTACCTGACCGGCGTGACCAGCGTGACCGCCCCCGACGACGCCACCGTGGTCATCACCACGCGCAGGCCCAACGCGGGCATGCTCGCCCTCTACATCCCGATCCTGCCGGAGCACATCTGGAAGAAGGTGGACCCGGACCGCCTGGAGACGTTCAGGAACATGCCCTTCGTCGGGTCCGGGCCGTTCCGCGTCGCGGAGCTGGAGAAGAGCAAGTGGGTCAAGCTGGAGGCCAACCCGGCCTACCCCGCGGAGCTGGGGGGCCCCCCCACCGTCACTGAGGTGTACTACGTCATCAGCCAGAACACCGACTCGATGCTCGAGGACTACAAGGCCGGCAGTCTCGACGCCGTCGTCGACTTCCCGGCCACCTACGAGAAGGTCCTCGCGACCGTGCCCGGCACGACGACGGTCGCCGCACCCGCGGTCGGCTTCCACGAGCTGGCGTTCAACTGCTGGGAGAGCCCCAAGAGCAAGGGCAACCCGCTCCTGCGCGACCCGGCGATCCGCCAGGCGGTCCACTGGGCCATCGACAAGGAGAAGATCGTCGCGACGTCGATGGCCGGCCTGGCCACACCCGCGACGTCGCTCATCTCGACCGCCCAGGGAGACTGGCACTGGGAGGTGCCGGAGGCCGGCCAGTATCGCTACGACCCCTTGCGCGCCAAGCAGATCCTCGAGGACGCCGGGTACGCCGACGGCGATGGCGACGGCGTCCGCGAGAACGCCGCCGGCGACGAACTGAAGTTCCGTCTCGTCGCGCTCAACGAGTATCCGGAGGACCAGGCCGCCGCCAAGATGATCGTGAGCTGGTGCCGCGACATCGGCATCGAGCTCGAGCTCGACCAGAAGGACGAGGGGGCGTTCGGTGACGAGGTCTACGACAACGCCGACTACGACCTCTTCATCTGGAGCTGGGGAGGGGACATCGACCCGGGGTTCATGCTGAGCACCTTCACGACCACGCAGATCCTCAACTGGGGCGACAGCCAGTACTCCAACCCGGAATACGACCGGCTGTACGTGCGCCAGGCGCAGGCGTTCGACCCGTCCGATCCGGGCGACACGTCGAAGCGCAAGGCGATCACCGACGAGATGCAGAAGATCCTGTACCGCGACAACCCCTACATCGTCCTCTGGTACAACCTGAACCTGCAGGCGTTCCGCACGGACGCCTGGAGCGGCTACGCCATGGCTCCCGCCGGCGACGGGGCCCCGTTCTGGAACTTCATGCGCACGACGTACATCGGCCTGCAGCCGGCGCCGGCGGCGCGGCCGCCGGCCGGCGGGTCGGCGGCGTGGGTGTGGGTGGTCGCCGCCGCCGCCGTGGCCGCGGCGGCCGTCGCGTTCGTTCTCCTACGCCGGCGGCCCAGAGCGGTGGAGGACGCGTGACCACCCCGGCGCCGTCGCCCACGACCCGTTGCGCCCGAGAGAGGAAGGCGGCGCATGACTGAACCTCCGGCGCTCTGGCCCGACGAAGCGATCGAGGCGATGCACCTCGCGGCGCTCGCCCTGCTCGAGCGGGCCGGCGTGCGCGTGGAGTCGCCGGCGGCGCGGGAGCTCCTGCTCGCGGCCGGCTGCGAGCCGCTCGGCGACGACCGCCTGTCCGTCCCCCGCGAGGCGGTGGACGAGGCGCTCGCCGCGTGCCCGCGCGAGTACGTGCTCGCCGCGCGCGACCCCGAGCGGTCGCTCGAGATGGATCCGGACCCAGGCGTGACCTACGTACACAACCTCGGCGGCGCGCGCGACGTGATCGACCCGCGCAGCGGCGCGGGGCGCCGGGCGACGATGGACGACCAGGTCCTCGCGACCCGCATCATGCACAACCTCGTCCACCAGCAGCAGGTCACATCGCTGTGGCAGCCCGAGGACGTGCCCGACCCGCTCGAGCCGCTGTACTCGTACCTCGTGCTCGCCTGCGAGACCGACAAGGCCATCGGCGGCCCGGGCATCTCGCA
Source organism: uncultured Thermoleophilia bacterium (assembly GCA_963808735.1). GTDB lineage: Bacteria > Actinomycetota > Thermoleophilia > UBA2241 > UBA2241 > CAIXSE01. The sequence continues at coordinate 150,246 of CAWEHE010000022.1, forward strand.
TCCGTTCCAGGCGCTGTACCTCAAGGAGATGGCGTCGGCGGTCACCGGCGCGGACGGGACCGGCGGGGTGTACCCGATCGACCTCGCCTTCTCGCCGGTGAGTCCGCTGATCCTCGGCGGCGACGTCACCGACGCGCTCATCTCGCAGGTCCGCCGCGGCGGGGTGGCGGTCGAGATCCTGCCCTGCCCGGCGGCGGCCACCACCGCTCCTGGCGCGCTCTCTGCGGCGATCGCGCAGCAGCACGCCGAGGTCCTCGCCGGCGTCGTGCTCACGCAGGCGGCCGCGCCGGGCACGCCCGTGTACTACGGGCCGCGCCTCAGCGCCGTCGACCCGCGCAGCGGCGTCGTCGTCAGCGGCACGCCGGAGACGGGCGTCGCCTCCGCGGCGGCCGTGCTCCTGGCCCGCCGCTGCGGCCTCGCCTGCGACTGCTACGGCCCCTGCAGCGACAGCAAGGTGGTCGACGCGCAGTTCGGCTACGAGCGCGCCGTCAACGCCCTGCTCGGCCTGGCGCCCCGGCCGCGCCTGCTCTCCGGCATCGGCGAGATCCAGGCGGGCGCGGCGAGCTGCCTCGAAGTGCTCGTCATCGACGACGAGGTCCTGAACAACGTGCTCTACGCGCTGGCGCCGCGTCCGTGGGACGTCGACGCCCTCGACATCGACGCCATGGTCGAGGGCGCGGTCTCCGGGCGCGGCTTCCTCGGCGCCAAGCACACGCGCCGCTACATCCGCAGCGAGTTCGTCAGCCCGCTGCTCAGCTATCGTGGCGGGCTCGGCGACTGGCTGGCCTCCGGGCGCACGGGGCTCGTCGACCTGGCGTCGGACAGGGCCGCCGAGCTCGGCGACCGCGAGCCGGTCGGGCTTCCCCCGACGTTCTGGACGACCTCATCGCGCTCATCGACCGGTGCGCCGCCGACCTCGGCATCACCGCCCACCCGGACCCGCGCCGTCTTCTCGGCCTGTAGAATGGCCGCCATGGGTATCCCGTTCGTGCACGTCCAGGCGAGAGGCTCCTACCGCGAGCTTGGGCGTGCCGTCGGCGAGGCGGCGCGCGAGCAGGTACTCGCCTCCGTGGACTTCTTCCGCGAGAACTTCCCGTCCATGACGGGCGGCCGCCTCACCTTCGCCGAGGCGGAGCGTCAGGCGGTCGCCTACGGCGACCAGGCGCGCCGCTGGCTACCCGGCTTCGTGGAGGAACTCGAGGGCCTGGCCGAGGGCGCCGGTCTGCCGTTCGCGCGCCTGCTCGTCCTCAACTGCGGCGAGGAGTTCACGTCCAGCGAGCCCGTGGAAGGCGGCCGCCCGCTCGCGCCGGGGTCGCCGCGGTCCGGCGACCACTGCACCGCCGTCGCCGTCGTCGCCGGCGGGCGCCACGTGGTGGGGCACAACATGGACTGGTACGTCATCGACGCCGTCAACAACGTCTTCTTCGACCTCACCGGCCCGGACGGCACGCGCGTCATGGGCCTCGCCGGCGCGCCGTACCTGCTCATGCTGGGCTTGAACTCGCACGGCGTGGGCAACGTGAGCAACTCCGTGGCCTCCAACGACAACCGGATCGGCGTGCCCAACGTGTTCGTGCGCCGCGCGACCCTGGAGGCGCGCACCCTCGAGGAGGCGCGGGAGCGCGGCCTGATCGCCGCCCGCGCCCGCGGCACCAACCAGTTCTTCGCCGACACGTCGGGGCGGCTCTGGGACGTCGAGAGCTCGGCGTCGGCGCACGCCTTCATGGACCACACGGCGGCGGGGTACATGGCGCACACCAACCACTACGTCTCGCCTGCGATGAAGCCGTTCGAGGGCGAGATGCACGAGGAGTCGGCCCGGCGCCTGTCCATCGCCGAGCGGCAGCTGCAGGAGGGGATGGAACGCGGTGACGACCCTGTCGACCTCGTCGCCTGCGTCCTTCGCTGTCACGACCCGTCGCCACACGAGGCCATCTGCGGCCACCCGAACGAGGACGAGCCGCTCGCCGACCAGGGCATGACCGTGGGCAGCCTCATCTGCGACCTGGACGAGCGCCGCCTGTACGCGTGCGCGGGGCCGCCGTGCGAGAACGACTACGCGGTCTTCGAGATGGACGGCGCGTGACCACCTACGACCTGGTGATCGCGGGGGGTCGCGTCGTCGACGGCTGCGGCAACCCGTGGTACCGCGGCGACGTCGCCGTCCGCGGCGACCGGATCGCGGCGATCGCGGCGCCGGGGACGCTACGCGGCCGGCGCGTGATCGACGCCGCCGACCGCTACGTGACCCCCGGCTTCATCGACCCGCACACGCATTCCGACCTCTCCGTTCTTCTGCACCCGCAGGCCGAGTCGGCCGTCCGCCAGGGCGTCACCACCCACGTCACCGGCAACTGTGGCATGTCGGCGGCGCCGCTGAGCAGCGCGCACCGCGACGCCGCCATCCAGAACTGGGAGCACTACGGCTGGGGCCTCGAGGGCGTCGTCTGGGACTGGCGCACCTTCGGCCAGTACCTCGGGACGCTGAGCCGCTCCGGCCACGCGATCAACATCGCGCCCCTCGTCGGTCACGGCGCCCTGCGGCTCGCCGCCGTGGGCTTCGCCGAGCGAGCCGTCACCGAGCGTGAGCTCGCGCGCATGGAGCGGCTGCTCGACGCCGCCCTGCGTGCGGGCGCGCACGGCATGTCGAGCGGCCTCGTGTACCCGCCCGGCTGCTTCGCGAGCACGGAGGAGCTCCTCCGCCTGTGCCGGGTCGTCGCCCGCCACCAGGGCATCTACACGACGCACGTCCGCGGCGAGCGGGAGACGATCCTCGAGGCGGTCTCCGAGGCGCTCGCGCTCGGGCGCGCGGCCGGCGTCCCCGTCGAGGTCTCGCACAACGCCCCCAAGTGGGGCGCCCCCGAAGACGCGTCGGCCAATCTCGCGCTCATCGAGCAGGCCCGGCGGGACGGCCTGGATGCGACCACCGACAACGACGTCCACACCGAGCTCGCGCCGCGGTTCTCCCGGGCGCTGCCGCAGCCGGTGCTCGATCTCGGCCACGACGCGCTGATCGCGCTGCTCTCGGACCCCGATGCCCGCGCGGCGCTGCGCCGCGAGGTCCTCGAGGACGCCCTGCCCGGCGCCGGCTACGCCGGCCTGGTGCGGCACGGCCGCTTCGACCGGGTGATCGTGTACTACGCCGGCCGCCACCCGGAGCTGCGTGGCCGCTCGGTCGCGGACATCGCCGCCGAACGCGGCGCGGACGGCTTCGACACCTTCCTCGACCTCATCGTCGAGGAGGACGACGACCTCGTCGGCCTGTTCGACTACATCGAGGAGGGCGACATCCGCGCTCTGCTGCAGAGCCCGATCGCGATGATCTCCTCGGATGGGCTGGTCATGGCGCCGGCCGACCAGCTGGACGACCCGGCGCTCTACTGGCCGTGCAGCTACGGCGAGTACCCGGGCATTCTCGAGCGCTACGTGCGCGACGAGCCGGTGCTGCGCCTCGAGGAGGCCATCCGCAAGATGACCTCCTTCCCGGCGCAGCGTTTCCGCCTCTTCGACCGCGGCGCCCTGCGTCCCGGTCTGCGCGCCGACCTCGTCGTGCTCGACCTCGACGCGGTGCGGGACCGGGCGACGAACCTCTACCCGCACTCGTTTCCCTTCGATAACATCCCGCACGCGGCGCCGGAGGGCATCGACTGGGTCGTCGTCAACGGCGTGCCCGTCCTCGCCGACGGGGCGCACACCGGCGAGCTTCCGGGGCGCGTGCTGCGGCGTACCTGACCGCGGCGACGCCCGCCGATCAGGCGGGCCGCTGCCAGAACGTACAAGGGCGCAGCGGCGTTGCCGCTTCGACCCCTCGCGCTGTCCTTGGACAGCGTGTAGAATCGCAGGGCCATGATCACGGTCCAGGACATCCTCGAGATCTCCGAACTCGACCTGCGGCTGCTGGCCGGCGCCAAGTCGACGAGCAACCCGGTCCGCTGGGTGCACATCACCGAGGTCCCCGATCCCACCAGGTGGCTCAAGGGCGGCGAGCTGCTGCTCACCACGGGCTACGGCTTCGTCGGCGACGAGGAGCAGCAGGTCGCGCAGATCAAGCGCCTGATCGACCACAACATCTCGGGGCTCGGGTTCGGCACCGGCTTCAGCTTCGACAAGGTCCCGCCGGCGCTCGTCAGGGTCGCCGAGGACTACGGGTTCCCGCTCTTCGAGGTGCCGTATCACGTGCCGTTCATCGCCATCACCGAGGCGGTCGCCTCGAAGATCGTCAACGAGCAGTACTCGCTGCTGCAGCGCAGCCTCGCCGTGCACGAGAAGCTCACCAAGATCGTGCTGGAGGAGAAGGGCCTCGAGGCCATCCTGTCCACGCTCTCGGCCCTGGTGGGCTGCTCCGCCGTGCTCTTCGACTTCCACGGCGTCGTGCTCTGCGAGGCGGCGTACCGGCGCAAGCTGGGCGCCGAGCTCGTCGCCGATCTGTGGCGGCTCATCGGCGACCGTCGCGCCGACCGGCAGAACTTCGCCCTCAGCATGGACGGCGTCGGTTCCGGCGTGCAGGTCTACCCGGTGGTCGCCTCGCACCGCATCGGCGCGTTCCTCGCCGTGGTCAAGGACAGCGGCGACTTCAGCGAGTACGACCGCATCATCCTGCACAACGTGGTCACGGTCACGGCGCTGGAGCTGGTCAAGAAGAAGGCCGTCGCCGAGACCGAGAAGCGCCTCGCCGGCGACTTCTTCGACGAGCTGATCGCCAGCGATCTCTACGAGGAGGAGATCGCCCGGCGCCTCGCGTTCTTCGGCCTCGACCCGCAGTCGCCGCACCTGATCGTCCTCATCGACAGCGACGACGCCGACGGCGAAGCCGCCGGCGGTGAGCGCACGGACGCCGCCGCCCTGGACGTCAAGGAGCGGCTGCACTGGACGGTCGACGAGTTCATGGCCCGGCGCGACGTGCTCGGCATCAGCGCCTCACGCAGCGACTCGGTGGTCGTCCTCGTGCAGCCCGGCAAGATGGACGCCGAGGAGGTCATCGGCCTGGCCGGCGAGCTCCAGGCGGTGATCGCGGAGATGGTGCCCGAGGTCTCCGTCTCGGTCGGCATCGGCCGCCCACACCGCCAGCTCATCGACCTGCGTCAGAGCTACTACGAGGCGAGCTACGCGATCAAGATCCGCAGGCTCAAGGGCGAGCCCGGCGTGATCGCCAGCTTCGCCGACCTCGGCTCGTACGGCCTGCTGCTCGGCCTGCAGGACACGCTGTCGCTGGAGGTCTTCTACGACAGCGTGCTCGGCAAGCTCCAGGAGTACGACGAGCAGAACTCGAGCGACCTGGTCAACAGCCTCGCCTGCTTCCTCGAGGCCAACGGCCACTGGGGCGACGCGGCCGAGAAGCTCTACGTGCACCGGCACACCCTGCGCTACCGCATGAAGCGCGTCGAGGAGATCACCGGCCGCGACCTCGACCAGTCGCAGGACCGCATGGAGTTCTGGCTGGCCCTCAAGGCCAAGGAGCTCATCGACCAGTCCAAGAGGGGCAAGCCCGCCCAGTCCTGAGGCTTGCCGGCCGGCGCCGCTTCGCCCGCCGGCCCGCGCGGCGCCTTGCCGGCGACGGCGCTAGGACATCACCAGCGAGCCGTTGTCGACGGCGACGTTGACCCCCGTCACGCCCTCGGTCTCGAGACAGAAGCGTACGGCCGCGCCGATGTCGGCCGGCGTGACCAGTCGCTCTGCCGCCACCTTGGCGGCGGCGCGGAGGGTGGCCGCCCTGTGCTCGTCGTCCTCGAGGTCCACCGGCCCGGGCGCCACGCCGCAGACGCGGATACCGTCCGGCGCCCAGGCCCGGGCCAGCTCCTTGACGAGGTGGATCTGGGCGGCCTTGGCCGCGCCGTGGGCGGCGAAGGACGCCCACGGCTGCACGCCGAGGTAGTCGGTGATGGCGACGATGGCGCCGCCCGGGGAGAGCCGCTCGTGGGCGGCGCAGGCGGTGAAGAAGAAACCCTTGGCGATCGTGTCCAGCGACGCGTCCCACGAGACTTCGTCGATCGCCTGCGGGGGCGTGGGCACGAACGGGCCGCTGGCCGCGTACACGAGGGCGTCGAGGCCACCGAGCGCCTCCCGTGCGTCGGCGACCAGGCGCGCCGCGCCGGCGGGCAGGCGTGCGTCGCCGGCGATCGCCACCGCGACCGGCGCGCCCGCCGCGCGCAGCGCGGCGACCTGGGCGCCGGCCGCATCTCCCTGCGTGCGCGAGGACGCGGCCAAAGCGGATCCGTGGCCGGCGAGGTCCAGCGCCAGGGCGCGCCCGAGCCGGTGCACGCCGCCGACGACCAGGATGCGGGCGCCGGCGACGTTCACGCCGGCTCTCCGAGATGCTCGTAGACCACGGCGGCGATGGCGGCGATGGCTGCGTCGGCGCGGCCCTTGGCCTCGCGGGTGAGGCCCTTCCAGAAGACGACCATCACCAGCGGCACCCCGCCCGGCGTGTAGGCGATCGCGGCGTCGTTGCTGGTGCCGCTCACGCCGCCGGTCTTGTTGGCCACCAGGAGGCCCTCGGGGAGGCCGGCCGGGATCTTCTCGCGCCACTCCTGCCGGCTCATGACCTCGACCATGAGCCGGCAGGACGGCGTCGAGGCGCAGTGGTCCTGGGCGATCATCGCGAGGAGCTCGGCCATGTCGCGAGGCGAGCACCTGTTGTCCAGCGCCTGGTCGACGACGAACGAGTCCTCGTAGCCGAGCGACTCGTCCCGGCCCCAGCGACGCTCGTACAGGTGCAGGAAGCCGGCGCCACTGAGGCGCGCGTTGTCCTCGAGGACGCGCCGCAGCGCGTCCTCGCGCTCCCCGCGCGCCTCGATCTCCCGCCAGCGGGCGACGATCTCCGGACCGGTCAGGCCCGACCACTCGTCGCCGGCGCCCGACTCGAAGAGGAAGTACTCGCGGTTGGGCAGGGAGCAGTCGATGGTCCGCAAGCCGAGTGAGCGCATGGTCTCATTGACGGAGCCGAGGCCGACGAGCCGCCAGAGCATGTCGGTGGCGGTGTTGTCGCTGAGGGTGATCATCAGATAGAGGAGGTCACGCACGCTCGGACGCAAGCCCTCCTGGCAGTGGATGAGCGTGCTCCCGGGACTCTTGTCCGCCTCGGTGAGCGTGAGCCGGTCGTCGAGCCGCAACTCACCCGCGTCGACGCGCCGCATGACCTCGACCATGACGGGGATCTTGAAGCAGCTCGCCATGGGGAAGAGCTCGTCGGCGGCGATGTGCGTCTCCGCGCCGCTGGCGAGATTGCGGGCGGCGACCCCGACGGTGCCGCCCAGCTCGGCGGCGATCGCGGCAACGCTTTCGTGGACGCCCCTCGCGTCGGCCATGCGCTCACTCCCCCTTCTGGTGGCCTGTGCCAACGATATACGAGCGTCGCTGGTATGGGCCAGAGATCGGGGTTCGGCCGTTCAGTAGTGGTCAGTTTTTTTGTGTTTTGGGCTTTTCTGCGCGCTTCTCAGTTGGTACACTGCCAAATCGTGCACAGAAGTGCGCGCAAGACCGTGTCTTGAACCCAACCACGGGATCTGCAGCGAGGAGGAGTCACATGATCGTCGGTTGCCCCAAGGAGATCAAGAACGAGGAGTACCGCATCGGTATGACGCCCAACGGCGTCAAGGACTTCGTGAGCGCCGGCCACACGGTGTTCGTCGAAGCCGGCGGCGGCGTGGGCTCCGGCTTCAGCGACAAGGAGTACAAGGCCGCTGGCGCCACCCTTGCGCCGGTCAAGGACGTCTTCGCCAAGTCGGACATGATCTACAAGGTCAAAGAGCCGCTCCCGCAGGAGTGGCCGATGTTCAAGCCGGGCCAGATCCTCTACACCTATCTGCACCTCGCCGCGGCCTACGCCAAGGACCTCACCAAGGGCATGCTCAAGGCCGACATCCGCGGCATCGCCTTCGAGACGGTGGAGCTGCCGAACGGCGCCCACCCGCTCCTCTTCCCGATGAGCGAGGTCGCCGGCAAGCTGGCCATCCAGGCCGGCGCCACGCACCTCCAGAAGAACAACGGCGGCCGCGGCGTCCTGCTCGGCGGCGTCACCGGCGTCCCCAAGGCCAAGGTCGTCATCATTGGCGGCGGCGCCGTGGGCACCAACGCGGCCAAGGTAGCGGTCGGCATGGGCGCGCGCACCGTCATGATGGACAGCTACGCTCCGCGCCTCACCTACCTCGATGACGTCTTCGGCGGCGCCGTCGAGACCGTCCTCTCCACCGCCGCCGCCATCGAGCAGGAGATCGTCGACGCCGACATCGTCGTCGGCGGCGTGCTTCTCCCCGGCGGCGCGCAGGCTCCGCACCTCATCAAGAAGAGCCAGCTCAAGAAGATGCAGCCCGGCTCGGTGCTCGTCGACGTCGCCATCGACCAGGGCGGCTGCTTCGAGACCTCCAAGCCCACCACGCACACCGACCCGACCTACGTGGTCGACGGCGTGATCCACTACTGCGTCGCCAACATGCCGGGCGCCGTGGCCCGCACCTCGACGATGGCCCTGGCCGGCGCGACGCTGCCCTACGGCCTGGCGATCGCCAACAAGGGCTTCGAGCAGGCCGTCAAGGACGACGCGGCCCTCGCCCTCGGCGTCAACGTGTACCGTGGCAAGCTCACCATCCCGTCGGTGGCCGAGGCCCACAAGATGAAGTACACGCCGCTGGACAAAGTGCTCGCCTGAACCAGCATTCGGCTCCGCAGCGGCCACTGGCCGCAGCGGGATGTAGCTGATTGAATGGAGCCGCGTTCGGACGCACGTCCGAACGCGGCTCCTTCCGTTCGGAGCGCCGCGAGCGACTGGGCGCGGGAGGGGCGCCGGGGACGCTGCTTTCACGGCACAAAGGAGCATGCATGGGCGACCTTCTTCGCATCGACCTCACCACCCGCACGTCATCCGAAGAAACCATCCCCGAGCAGCTCACCAGAGAGCTCATCGGGGCCAAGGGCATCGGCACCCACTACCTGTGCGAGGAGGTCGGCCCCGAGGTCGACCCCCTGAGCCCGGGCAACAAGCTCATCTTCGTCGTGGGGCCGATGGGCGGCACCCAGATGCTCGGGAGCAATCGCTACGCCCTCTACTTCGCCTCGCCGCTCACCGACGGCTACGGCGAGTGCTATTCGGGCGGCAACCTGACGCCCCAGTTCGCGCGCACCGGCTACCGCATCGTGATCGTCGAGGGCAAGGCCGACGCGCCGCTGTACCTCGAGGTCAGCGAGGAGGGCGTCGCCTTCCACGACGCCTCCGACCTCTGGGGCCTGGACGCCTTCAAGGCCGAGGACGAGATCCTCGCGCGCACGCCGCACAAGAAGGCGCAGGCCTGCGTGATCGGCCAAGCCGGCGAGAAGCTCGTTCGGTTCGCGTGCGTCAACAACAACTACTGGCACCAGCTGGGCCGCGGCGGACCCGGGGCGGTGTTCGGCTCCAAGAACCTCAAGGGCGTCGTCTGGCACGGCGAGAAGAAGGTCGAGGTCGCGCGCCCGGACGACTACAAGGCCGTCGTCAGGGACCTCATCGAGCGCACCAAGGACGACCCCGGGGTGGCGGCGTATCAGCGTGGCGGCACCCTGAACATGGTGCGCATCATGAACGGCGTGAACGCGTTCCCCACGCGCTACTGGCGCAAGGGCACGCTCGAGAACTTCGAGCGCATCACCGTCGAGACCATGCTGGCGGAGCACGGCACCGTCAATCAGACGTGCCCGCCGTGCGTCTTCAAGTGCGTCAAGCGCAACACCGTGTTCAAGGGGCGGCACGAGGGCCTCGTGGTCGAAGGCCCCGAGTACGAGACCGCCTACGTCTTCGGCGGGCTGTGCGAGATCGACGACTTCGCCGAGATCATGTGGCTCAACGACGTCTGCGACCGTCTGGGCGTGGACACCATGGACGCGGGCAACCTGTGCGCGCTGGCCATCGAGTGCAGCCAGCGCGGCCTCATCGACGAGAAGCTCGGCTGGAACGACCCCGACGGGGTCGGCGCGTTCCTCGAGAAGCTCTGCCTGCGCGAGGGCATCGGCGACCTCTGGGCCGAAGGCCTCCTCGCCGTGGCCGAGGAGTACGGTCTCGAAGACGTGGTCGTGCACGCCAAGGGCATGGCGCCTCCCGGCTACGAGCCGCGCAAGATGAAGGGCATGGGCCTCGGGTTCGCGACCACGGCACGCGGCGCCTGCCACCTGCGCGCCACCATGTACAAGCCGGAGCTCCTCGGCGTCACCCCCTATGGCGAGATCGAGGGCAAGGCGGCGATCTACTGCGACTGGGAAGACCGGCTGACGATCATGGACACGCTCGTCTACTGTCGCTTCTACCGCGACCTGGTGCAGTGGCCGTACATCACGGCCGTCGTCAACGCCGTGATCGGCACCGACTACACCGAGGAGGACCTGCACCGCATCGCCAACCGCATCACCACGATGACGCACGACTTCAACGCGGCGCGCGGCATCGGGCGGGAGTCGGAGAAGCTGCCGGACTGGGTCACCGAGAAGCCCATGGAGGACGAGGAGGGGCTCACGTTCCCGCAGGACGAGATGGTCTCCATGCTCCAGGACTACTACACCATCCGCGGCTGGGGGGAGTTGCCGCCGCTGGAGAGCTGAGTCGGGTGGTAGACGCGGACGGGCCCGGGATCCTCGGAAGCGGGGATCCCGGGCCCGTCCGCGTTCCGAGCATGTGGCCGCTCAGTGAGGGTGCGCGCGGCTCCAGCGACGCCAGTCGTTGTAGCCGCGTTCGCCCGACAGCCACCCCGTGAGGAGGAGGAAGGGCTCCAGCGATTCGTTGACGGCGTCGGCGACCACCTGCAGCCTCGCCATCGGGGTCTGCAGCCGGACCAGGTTCGCGGCAACCTGCTCGCCGTCCGCCGAAAGGCGCTCGGCGGCGGCCGCGAGCTCGTCGGCCCTGCGGCTCAGGCCGTCGGCCAGCGGCGCGATGTGCTTCGACACGGCCGCGCCGTGCTTCGCGAGCCGCCACCCCTTGAGGCCTACGGAGACCAGCGCGCCGACGACGACGGCCAGGCTGGCGAGAGCGACGATGAGGAGTGCGTACCACGGCATGACGGCAGTGTATCGCGTCGCGCCGGACGGCGACAGTGCGCCCGCGCCCGGCGGCCCTCGGCGGTAGGACTCAGGGCAGCCTGATGGGATACCGGCAGATGAGCGCGCAGCCGCGCCCGGCCAGCCGGCTGACCTTGACCACGTCGCCCGTGTGCGGCGCCTCGATGAAGAGGCCGTCGCCGATGTAGATGCCCACGTGGTGGTAGAAGGCCGGATAGCCGAAGAACACGAGGTCTGCCGGCTGCGCCTGCGACAGGGAGACCGGATCGCCCATGTGCGCCTGCATCGTCGCCCCGTGCGGGAAGGCGACGCCGAACTTGGCGTACACGTAGAGGACGAGGCCGGAGCAGTCGAATCCGCCCGAAGGCGTGGCGCCGGCCCAGACGTAGGGGATGCCGAGGTACTTCATCGTCTCCTTGACGACGGCGATCTGCGCCGGCGTCCCGGAGATGGTGGCCAGGTCGACGCCGGCGGACCTGGCCAGGCGTTCGGACGCCGCCGCGTCGAGGCGGGCCTGCTGAGCGATCAGGCTCTTGACGCGCACGTCCAGGTCGGCGAGGAGCGTCTCGCGCACGGCCAGCTCGTCCTCGATGGCGGCCTGCTGCTCACGCAGGCCCATCTCGCGGTCCAGGGCGTCCGCCCTGTCCTCGTCGATCTGCTGCGACAGCGACTCCATCTGCAGTTCGATCGCCGCGATGCGGTCGACCGTCTGCTGATCCGCCTGGTCGATGGCGCGGAAGTAGCCGAACTGCGTGCCCGCCTCGCCGAGGTCGTTGAGGCTGAAGAGCACGTCGAGGACCGTGAAGCTGTCGGTCTTGTACATGGCGGCGAGCCGCTCGCCGCGCAACGCCTGGGCGGCGTCGAACTCGGCGCGTGTGCGCTCCAGATCCTGGCGCGCCTCCTGCAGGCGGACGTTGAGCGCGTCCAGCTCCGCCCGCGCGAGGTTGTACTTCTCGGTGAGGACCGCGGCGCGGTGGTCCAGGCGCTCGACCTCGCGGCGCACGCTGCGCGCCTGCGCCTGCAGGTCGGCGACGGAGTCGCCGGGAGCGGCGCAGGCGACGCGGGGGAGGAGGACTCCCGCGAGCGCGCAGAGCAGGACGCCCACGGCGAGTGCCGCTGCGAGTACGCCGTACCGCCTGCCTGTCGCCCCAGAACGCGCCATCTCCGCCAGAGTGTATCGGAACATCTCGCCTGCCCTTTACGTCACGCGTGCGGAAAGTCCCTCCGGCGAACTTTACAATCCGCCGTTTGGGCGTGTACAATCCCAAGTCCAACGTCGCGGGGTGGAGCAGTCCGGTAGCTCGTCGGGCTCATAACCCGAAGGTCGCAGGTTCGAATCCTGCCCCCGCTACCATCGCCTTCCTGGGCGCCCGTTCGGGCGCCTTTCTTGTTGGCTCATCGTCTGAGGGTGAGGGATGGGCGCCACGTGGGTATGTCCCGCGGGGATGCTCCTCAACCCCTGACGTGGTGGTGTGAAGATGAACACAGGTAAGGCCGCTATCGCCGAGTTCTTCGGCACCTTCTGGCTCGTGTTCGGCGGCACCGGCGCCGCAGTCCTGGCCGCCTCGGTCGGCGACAACGGCATCGGCTGGCTGGGCGTGGCGCTGGCCTTCGGCCTCACCGTGGTCACCATGGCCTACGCCGTCGGGCACATCTCCGGCGGGCATTTCAACCCGGCCATCACCCTCGGCTTGTGGGCCGGGGGGCGCTTCCCCGGCGGCAAGGTGATCGTCTACGTCGTCGCCCAGGTGATCGGCGCCATCTGCGCCAGCGCCGTGCTCTACGTGGTCGCCTCGGGCAAGGCGGGCTTCAGTCTCTCGGACGGCTTCGCCGCGAACGGCTACGGCGACCATTCCCCGGCGGGGTACTCGCTGGCCGCCGCGATCGTCATCGAGCTGCTGCTCACGCTCGCCTTCGTGCTCGTGATCCACGGGGTCACCGATCGCCGCGCCCCCGTGGGCCTCGCGCCGCTGGCCATCGGCCTGACGCTGACGCTCATCCACCTGATCAGCATCCCGGTGGACAACACGTCGGTGAACCCCGCCCGCTCGCTCGCCCCGGCGCTCTTCGTCGGCGGCTGGGCGCTCGCACAGCTCTGGGTCTTCATCATCTTCCCCATCGTCGGCGGCGTGGTCGGCGGCCTCCTCTACCGCTACCTGCTCGAGGAGCCCGCCTCCGAGCGCGACAAGGTCGCCGGGCCGGGCGAGGATACGGAGTAGAGCCCGGCTGCGCCCTTGCTTGACGGCGGCGGTCCGGCGGCGAACGCGGCCGGACCGCCGCCCTCTGCTATGCTCGCCGCATCCCACGGCGCGGGCGCGCCGGACGCGCGAAGGAGGCCTCCATGTCGGTCCTGCTGGTCGTCAACACGGCGCCGTACGGCAGCGAGGGGCCGTACCACGCCTTCCGCCTCGCCGAGGCCCTGGCGGTCCGCGACGAGCACGTCGAGGTCTTTCTCATGGGCGACGCCGTCGCCGCGGCGCGCGCCGGTCAGGACCCGCGCGGCGCGCACGCGTCGCTCGAGCAGATGCTGGCCGGCCTGCTCGAGCTGGGCGTCGACGTGAACTGCTGCGGCACCTGCTGCGCCACGCGCGGGATCCCTGAGGACGCTCTCGTCCCGACGGTCCGCGTCGCCACCATCCACGACCTCGCCGCGGCCACCGTGCGCAGCGACCGCGTCGTCTCGTTCTGAGGGCGCGGTGGCGCGCCTGCCCGCCGCGTGCCTTCGGCTCCAGCGCCGCGCCGCCGAGTTCACCTCGCGGACCGCGGCGCTGCGCCCCGGCGAGCGCGCCCTGCTTCTTCTCTCGGGCGGCGCCGATTCGATGGCGTTGCTCGCGCTGCTGCCCGGCGTGGACCGCCGCCTGGGCCTCGAGCTGAGGCTGGCGGCGCTGCACGTCGACTACGGGCTTCGCGGCGCCGACTCCGACCGCGACCGCCGCATCGTCGAGCGCGCCTGTGCCCACGCGGGCGTACCTCTGCACGTCGAGCGCGTGCGCGGGCGGCTCTCCGGCGGCGACTTCCAGGCGCGCGCCCGCGACCTGCGCTACGGCCGCGCCCGCGAGCTCGCCGCCGAGCACGGCTACGACGTCCTGCTGACCGCCCACAACCGCGACGACCAGGCGGAGACCATCCTCTACCGGCTCGCCAAGTACGCCTCCCCGCGTGGCCTGGCCGGCATGCGGCCGCGTGACGGTGACGTGGCGCGGCCTCTGCTCTGCCTGGGCTCCGGCGAGATCAGGGACTGCTGCCGCGCCGCCGGGATCGAGTACGGCGAGGACGTCACCAACACGGCGCCGCTGTACGCGCGCAACGTGCTGCGTCTCGAGGTGCTGCCGCGGCTGGAAGCGCTGAACCCGCGAGTGGCGGAGACGCTTGCGGCCGGGGCGGAACAGGCGGCCGCGGAGGCCGAGGTGCTGGCCGCGGCCGCCGCCGAGTCGCGGGGACGGGTGACCCGGCCGGCGTCGCCGGGCGAGCTCGCGGCGCTCGATCTCGCCGCCCTCGCCGCCGAGCCGCCGGCCCTGAGGGCGCTCGTCCTGCACGAGCTCCTGCGTGAGGCGATGGGCGGCGACGCGCTCGTCGAACGGCGGCTGGTCGAGGCGCTGCAGCGGCTGGCGACGCGTACCGACGACGCCGGCCGGGTGAGCCTGGGACGCGGGCTGGAGGCGGTCCGCGGCGCGGGGCTGCTGCGCATCCGCCCGGTCGGGCCCGTGCACGCTTGCGCGCCGGCAGCTGTCACCGGCGCGGCCCTGGCCGACGCCGGCGACTCCGGCGTCGGCATCACGTTCTGCGGCCACGCCTGGCGGCTGCGCCTGCTGCCCGGGGCGGCCTTCGACCGCCGGGCCGCCCTGGCCGGCGAGGCCTTCGCCGGACTCGGGGGGTCGCCGCGGCGCGTGACGCTGCGCCACCCGCGCCGCGGCGAGCGCTTCGCGCCGCTGGGGCTCGGCCGCGAGACCACGGTGGCGCGCTACCTCGCGGCGGCGCGCGTCCCGACTGATCTGCGGCCGCTCGTGCCGGTCCTCGACGTCGACGCCCACGCCGCCTGGGTCGGTCACGTCGCCGCGGGCCTCGCGGCCGGGCTCGCGCCCGCGCCCGGCAGGGTTGCGCAAGGCTACCGGGTGGCCCAGAGTAGTGTCCTGACCCTGCACGTCATCCGGGAGGCAACGTGAACGTGCCGATCGCTGAGATACTCGTCGACCGAGAGACCCTGGCGGCCCGGGTCGACCAGCTGGCCGCCCAGATCACGCGCGACTACGAGGGCAAGGAGATCCTCCTCGTGGGCGTGCTCAAGGGCGCCGTGTTCTTCATGGCCGACCTCGCGCGGCGTATCGAGGTCCCGGTGGCGCTCGACTTCATGGCGGTCTCCAGCTACGGCTCGTCCACCGATTCGTCGGGCGTCGTCCGCATCCTCAAGGACCTCGACCTCGAGATCGCCGGTCGCGACGTCCTCATCGTCGAGGACATCATCGACTCCGGCCTCACCCTGAGCTACCTGCTCAAGAACCTGCGCAGCCGCAAGCCCGCCTCACTCGAGATCTGCGCCCTCCTCACCAAGCCCTCACGGCGGCGTACGGAGATCCCGTGCCGCTACGTGGGGTTCGAGATCCCCGACAAGTTCGTCGTCGGCTACGGGCTGGACCTCGCCGACCACTTCCGGACGCTGGATTTCATCGGTGTCCTCACCCCCGAATCCGCTGCCGAGATCGTCGACCAGGCGGGTTCTTTGCTGTAGCAGGAAGGGTATGCTACCGTCACCAGACTGGCGATTTGCAGGCACATCGAGCCGTGTCGTCGTCCCCGTGGTCCGCACCCGTCGAGAAGGGTCACCTTGAGCAGATTCATCCGCAGCGCGCTGTTTCCCATCCTTATCGTCATCATCGTGGCGATGTTCATCGAGTGGGCCATCTCGGGCCGCAATGAGAACGGCACGCCCAAGGCCATCTACGCCGCGCCGTTCGTCGCCTCTCAGGAGGTGCTGACCAGCGACCTTCAGAACGACATCGTCAAGACGGTGATCTTCGACACCGGCGATCCCTCGAAGGCGAAGGTCACGCAGACCGGCGGCCAGCAGTACTACGTGACGGGCATCACCGCGCCGTCGCTGCAGCCTGACGCCATCGAGGCCAGCGCCCCCGAGGTGAACGTGTCCACCGGGACGGTCGACCCGCCGGCGGAGAAGGACGTCCAGCCTAGCTTCACCAACGACGTCATCAACGGCCAGGTCGCCAACGTGGTGATGAACGTCAAGGACCAGACGATGGCGGTCACGCTCAAGGAGGACGCGGAGGGCAAGCAGGCGCAGTACACCGTCGCCTATACCGACCCCGCCGCGACCACGGCGTTCCTCGACCAGTACAACGTGCCCTACGACGCCACGAGCCCGAAGTCGCCGTGGTGGACGAGCGCGCTCTTCACGATCCTCCCGATCCTCATCATCCTCGGCCTGTGGTTCTTCATGATGAATCAGATGCAGGGCGGCGGCTCCAAGGTCATGAGCTTCGGCAAGAGCAAGGCGAAGCGCGTCAGCGTCGACTCGCCGAAGGTCACGTTCAAGGACGTCGCCGGCTGCGAGGAGGCGGTCGAGGAGCTGCACGAGATCAAGGAGTTCCTCGAGAACCCCAAGAAGTTCCAGCAGCTCGGCGCGCGCATCCCCAAGGGCGTGCTGCTCTACGGCCCGCCCGGCACCGGCAAGACGCTGCTCGCGCGTGCCGTCGCCGGCGAGGCGGGCGTCCCCTTCTTCAGCATCAGCGGTTCCGACTTCGTCGAGATGTTCGTCGGCGTCGGCGCCTCGCGCGTGCGTGACCTGTTCGAGCAGGCCAAGCAGAACGCGCCCTGCATCATCTTCGTCGACGAGATCGACGCCGTCGGCCGCCACCGCGGCGCCGGCATGGGCGGCGGCCACGACGAGCGCGAGCAGACGCTCAACCAGCTGCTCGTCGAGATGGACGGCTTCGAGATGAAGGACAACATCATCCTCATCGCCGCCACCAACCGCCCCGACATCCTCGACCCGGCCCTGTTGCGCCCGGGTCGTTTCGACCGGCAGATCGTGGTGGACCGCCCGGACCGCCCGGGCCGCAAGCAGATCCTCGACGTCCACTCGCGCGGCAAGCCGATCGACAAGGACATCGACATCGACGCTCTCGCCGCGCAGACGCCCGGCTTCACCGGCGCCGACCTGGCCAACCTGGTCAACGAGGCGGCGCTGCTGGCGGCGCGCCACGGCAAGAAGCTCATCGGCATGACCGAGCTCGAGGAAGGCATCATGCGGGTCCTCGCCGGCCCGGAGAAGAAGACGCGTATCATCAGCGAGAAGGAGAAGGCGATCACCGCGTACCACGAGATGGGACACGCGCTCGTCGGCCACTTCCTCGAATTCACCGACCCTGTGCACAAGATCTCGGTCGTGAGCCGCGGCCAGGCGCTGGGCTACACCATCTCGCTGCCCACCGAGGACAAGTTCCTGACGACCAAGCAGGAGCTGATGGACACACTGTCGATGACGCTCGGCGGCCGCGCCGCGGAAGAAGTCGTCTTCGGCGAGATCACCACCGGCGCCGCCAACGACCTCGAGAAGGCCACGGCTACCGCCAAACAGATGATCATGCGCTACGGGATGAGCGAGGAGCTCGGTCCCCGCACGCTGGGTCACGACCAGTCGATGCCGTTCCTGGGCCGTGAGTTCCAGCAGCAGGCCGACTACTCCGAGGAGATCGCGAAGCAGATCGACGACGAGATCCGGCGCATCATCGAGGAGGCCCACCAGCGCGCCACGGACCTGCTGGCCGGCAAGCGCGACCTGCTCGACGGCATCAGCAGGATCCTGATCGTGCGCGAGACCATCGAGGCGTCGGAGTTCCAGGCGCTGGTCGACGGGGTCCCGGAGGACGAGGTGTTCCGCGAGCGCGACGAGAAGGAGGCTCGGCGCCAGGCGCAGCTGGCCGAGCCCGAGAAGCAGCCGCGCGCCAAGCAGCCGCCGGTCCCCAAGCCGGCCCACGTGAATCCCGTCAATCCCGAGGCCACCTGAGCCTCCGGCGAGGGGCCCCAGACCACACCGTGGACCGCGAGAAGATAGAGACCGGCGTGCGCCTCATCCTGGAGGGCATCGGTGAGGATCCCGACCGTCCGGGACTGGTGAGGACCCCGAAGCGGGTGGCGGACATGTACGCCGACCTCTTCTCCGGCATCGGCGCCCCCGACCCGGCGGAGATGCTGACGGCCATCCCGGGCGACCACCACCGCGAGATGGTCCTCATCAAGGACATCGACTTCTACTCCATCTGCGAGCACCACCTGCTGCCCTTCCACGGGCTCGCGCACGTCGCCTACATCCCGAGCGAGCACGGTCACATCGCCGGGCTGAGCAAGCTCGCCCGGGTGGTCCGCCAGGTCGCGGCGCGGCCGCAGCTGCAGGAGCGCATCACCAGCGAGGTCGCCGACGCGATCGAGACGTCGCTGCAGCCGACCGGCGCGCTCGTGCTCATCGAGGCCGAGCACCTGTGCATGAGCATGCGCGGCGTGCGCACGCCCGGTGCCAAGACCGTCACCAGCGCCGTGCGCGGGCTCATCCAGACCAGCGAAGCCACACGCGCCGAGGTGTTCACGCTCATCAACGCGCCGCACTGACCGCACGGCCATGCTGCCGGCCGCGCCGATGTTCAGCCTCGACCTGACGTTCCCCAGCATCATGGGCGTGGTCAACGTCACGCCCGACTCGTTCTCCGACGGCGGCAGGTTCCTCGCCGCCGACGCCGCGCTCGAGCAGGCCCTCACGCTGGTGCGTGAGGGCGCCTCGATCGTGGATATCGGCGGCGAGTCGACGCGGCCCGGCTCCGAGCCCGTTTCTGCGGACGAGGAGCTCCGCCGCGTCCTCCCCGTGATCGAGGCGCTCGCCGGCAGCGTCGGCGTCCCCATCTCGGTGGACACGATGAAGGCGGACGTCGCCCGTCGCGCTCTGGCCGCCGGGGCGACGATCATCAACGACGTCAGCGCCCTCCGCTACGACGACGCCATGGTCGACGTGGTCGCCGGCACGGGCTGCCCGGTGTGCATCATGCACATGCAGGGCATGCCGAAGACGATGCAGGAGGACCCGCGGTACGACGACGTGGTCGGCGAGGTCCTGCGCTTCCTCGAGGAGCGCCTCGCCTACTTGGCCGGCCGCGGCGTGCGCGAGGAGCAGGTCATGGTCGACCCCGGCATCGGCTTCGGCAAGACGGTCGCGCACAACCTGGCCCTCCTTGACGGCCTCTCGCGGTTCACCGCGCTGGGCCGTCCCGTCCTGCTCGGCGCATCGCGCAAGCGCTTTCTCGGCGCGATCCTCGGGGCGGAGCCGGGGGAGAGGGTCATCGGCACCGTCGCGACGACCGTCATCGGCTTTCTGGCGGGCGCGCACGTGTTCCGCGTCCACGACGTGAAGCCCAACTTCGAGGCGCTGCGGGTCGCGCTCGCCGTGCGCGAGGGCTCCCCTCCGCTGTGAGCGGACGCCGGTCCGCGGACCTCCGGGAGGCACCACCATGACGCAAAGCCTGTCCATCACCCTCGAGGGCATCGAGCTCAGGGGACGCTGCGGCGTCACGCCGGAAGAGCGAGCGGTCGGTCAGCGGCTCGTCGTCGATGTGCGTCTCGAGCCAGGCCGCCGTGTCGCCGGGGCGACGGACGACCTCGACGACACCGTCGACTACGGCCGCGTCGTCGAGCTGGTCCGCGCCATCGTCGAGGGCGGTGAGTTCCACCTGCTGGAGCGCCTCGCGACGGTGATCGCGGAGGGCGTCTGGGACGTGTTCGAGCCCACCTTGCTCGAGGTGGCCGTGACCAAGCCGTCGCCGCCGGTCTCGATCCCCGTGGCCGCCGCCCGCGTCGAGGTGGTCCGCACCTCGTGAACAGGCGCGTCTTCGTGTCGCTCGGGTCCAACCAGGGCGATCGCGCCGCGTACCTGCGCGCCGCCTGCGAGGCGCTTGCGGCGCTGCCCGCGACCGCCGTCGTGGCCGTGTCCCGCACCTACGAGACCGCTCCCCAGGACCTTCCCGACCAGGACGCCTTCCTCAACGAGGTGGTGTGCCTCGAGACCGGGCTGGAACCCCTGGACCTTCTCAGACAGTGCCAGCGCATCGAGCTCGATCACGGCCGCGTGCGCGCGGTGCGCTTTGGCCCGCGCACGCTCGATATCGATATACTGCTCATCCAGGACGCCGAGTCCGACGACCCCGAGCTCACGCTCCCGCACCCGCGTATGGTCAAGCGCGCGTTCGTGCTCGTGCCTCTGGCGGAGGTGTGGGAACACGCCAAGGGCATGCCGGACATCGACGTCGCCGGGCTGGCGCGGGCCACTTCCCGTACCCAGCGGGTGAAGCTGTTCGACGCCACGGAAGGGTGAGCGGTGACGGATGACGAGCCGGCGCTGAGGGCAGGGTCATGACCCGTCCCTACGTCGCAAGCCGCAGCGGTGAGCAGCTTCACCGGCGGACGTTCGACGTCCTCGTGCTCGGCGGCGGCATCGCCGGCCTCACCGCCGCCATCGGCGCCGCCCGGCGCTGGCGGGTCGGCCTGCTCACCAAGTCGACTTTCGACGACACAACGACGTTTCTCGCACAGGGCGGTATCGCCGCGGCGATCGGCCCCAGCGACTCTCCCGATCTGCACCTGACCGACACCGTGCAGGCTGGTGCCGGGCTCTGCGACGAGGAGGCCGTGCGCGTCCTGGTGCACGAGGGGCCCGAGCGCGTGCGCGAGCTCATGGAGATCTGCCCGCGGTTCGACAAGGTCGACGGGCAGATCGTGCTGGGCCGCGAGGGCGCGCACTCGCTGCCGCGCATCGTGCACGCGGGCGGCGACGCCACCGGCAGCGAGGTCTCGAGCGCGCTCGCCGAGGCCGCCCGCGTCGGCAGCCGCGTCCAGCTCTACGAGGACGAGTTCGTCATCGACCTGCTCACGGTGGAGGGCCGCTGCGTCGGGGCGCTCACGCTCAACCTCGCCGACGGCGGGCTCACGCTCAACATGGCCATGGTGACGGTGCTCGCCACCGGCGGCGCCGGGCAGGTCTACGGGCGCACGACCAACCCGCTGGTCGCGACCGGCGACGGCGTCGCCATGGCGTACCGCGCCGGCGCCGCGATCCGCGACCTCGAGTTCGTGCAGTTCCACCCCACGGGGCTCGCGATCCCCGGCCAGCAGACCGTGCAGCTCATCACCGAGGCGCTGCGCGGAGAGGGAGCCTACCTGCGCAACGCCGCCGGCGACCGCTTCATGGCCGCCTACGACTCCCGCGGCGAGCTCGCCTCGCGCGACGTCGTCGTGCGCGGCATGGTCGCCGAGATGCGTGAGGAGGGCAGCGACCACGTGTACCTGGACGCGACCCACCTCGACGCCGTCTGGCTCCAGGAACGGTTCCCGCGGGTGACGGCCGGTCTGCGCGAGCACGGTCTCGACCTCGCGACCCAGCTCATCCCGGTCGCGCCGGTGTGCCACTACTTCATCGGCGGCGTGGTCACCGACGTCTGGGGCCGCAGCACCGTGCCCGGGCTGTACGCCAGCGGCGAGGTGGCGAGCACCGGCGTCCACGGGGCCAACCGCCTCGCCAGCAACTCCCTGCTCGAGGGTCTCGTGTTCTCCGACCGGGTGGTCCGCGACCTCGACCGGTACATCGGCCGTCTCGGGGAGGACGTGCGCCGCCTGAGCTTCGACATCCCGGAGGCGGGGCCGCCCGGCGGCGGCAGCGACACGGCAAGCGCCCGCAGGCACCTCACCGACGTCATGCAGCGCCAAGTCGGCGTATTGCGCCGCGAGGCCGACCTCCAGGCGGCGCTCGTGCAGCTCGGCGAGCTCACCTCGGAGCTGCGCTTCGACCACATGGGCGTGGCCGAGTACGAGCTGCTCAACCTGCTCACGCTGGGCACGCAGGTCGCCAAGTGCGCGCTGCTGCGCGAGGAGTCCCGCGGGGTCCACCTGCGTGACGACTTCCCGGCGCTGGACGACGAGCGCTGGCGCCGGCACGTCACGCTGCGGCTCCCGGCGCGCGACCGGGAGGACGGCGGCGTGAGCCGGAGAGGTCGCGGATGAGCGAGCGCAGCTACCGCGCGGCGGCGAGGACGGCGGCCCGGCGCGCTCTTCGCGAGGATCTCGCCGGCTACGGCGACCTCACCGGGTCGGTGTTCGCCGGCGACGGCGCGGCGTGCATCGTGGCCCGCGAGGCCGGCGTGCTCTCCGGCGCGGCGGCGCTCGAGGAGACGGCGCGGCTCGTGGACCCGGCGCTCGCCGTGGAGGTCCTCGTCCACGACGGCGAGCGCTTCGCCTCCGGCGACACGATCGCCGGGCTGCGCGGTCCTCTCGCCGCGATCCTGGCCGCCGAGCGCACGGCGCTCAACTTCCTCTGCCGGCTGAGCGGCGTGGCGACGCTGACGGCGCAGTACGTCGCCCAGACCGCCGGAACCGGCGCGCGCATCGCCGCGACGCGCAAGACCACGCCCGGGCTGCGCGCCCTCGAGAAGGAGGCCGTCGTGCACGGCGGCGG
Source organism: uncultured Thermoleophilia bacterium (assembly GCA_963808735.1). Lineage (GTDB taxonomy): Bacteria > Actinomycetota > Thermoleophilia > UBA2241 > UBA2241 > CAIXSE01. Next base: position 172,762 of record CAWEHE010000022.1, read on the forward strand.
CACGCCGCACCGCTTCGGCCTCTTCGACGGCGCGATGATCAAGGACAACCACGTAGCGGCGGCCGGCGGCGTCGCCGCCGCCATGGCGCGCGTGCGCGCCGGGGCGGCGCACCTGCACGCGCTCGAGGTCGAAGTCGACACGCTCGAGCAGCTGGACGAGGCGCTCGCCGGCGGCGCGACCATCGTGCTGCTCGACAACATGGACACGGCGACGATCCGGCAGGCCGCCTTGCGTGTCGCCGGCCGGGCCGTGATCGAAGTCTCCGGCGGCGTGCGGCTCGAGCGCGTGCGCGAACTCGCCGAGGCCGGCGCCGACATCATCTCCGCCGGCGCCCTCACGACGCGTGCGCCGTGGATCGACTTGGCCCTCGACCTGGAGGTCTGACGGTGCTGCTGGTCGTCGACGTCGGGAACACGCAGACCCACATCGGACTGATGGACGGCGGCGCCGTGCTCGAGGAGTGGCGCATGGCCACGGTGCGGCACCGCACCAGCGACGAGATCGCCGGGATGCTGCAGGGTCTCTTCTCGCTCAAGCGCACGCACGTGCTCGACGCCATCGACGAGGTCGGCGTCGCATCCGTCGTGCCTCGCCTCACGCAGCAGTGGGTCGAGATGTGCGAGAAGCACCTGGGCATCGGGGCGTTCGTGGTAGGTCCCGGGGCGCGCACCGGCATGCGCATCGCCACGAGAAACCCGCAGGAGGTCGGCGCCGACCGCATCGTGAACGCCGTGGCCGCCTACGAGATGTACGGCGGGCCGTGCATCGTCGCCGACTACGGCACGGCCACCACGTTCGACGTCATCTCCGCCGAGGGTGACTACCTCGGAGGCGCCATCGCGCCCGGCATCGAGGTATCGCTGGAGGCGCTCACGTCGCGCGCGGCCAAGCTCATCAAGGTCGAGCTCATCGAGCCCGAGCACGCCATCGGCAAGTCGACCACCGAGGCGCTGCAGTCCGGCGCCGTCTACGGGTTCGCCGGCGAGGTCGAGGGCGTGGTCCACGCTATCTGGGCCGAGCTGGGCGTGAAGTGCCCGGTGATCGCCACCGGCGGCCTCGCCGAGATGATCGCCCGCCACACCGACGTCATCGAGACCGTCGACCCGCTCCTCACGCTGCGCGGCATCGAGATCGTGATGCGGCGCCAGCAGCGGGCCTGAGGCCGCGGGCGTGGCTGCGCCCGGCCCGCCGCCTTCTGCTCCCGGATCCGCGGCGCCCTCTCTCGACCCGCTGCTCCGTCCCATGGAGATCGGCGGACTGAGCCTGGACCGGCGCCTCTTCATGGCGCCGATGGCCGGGCTCACGACGCCGGCGCTTCGGCGCAGCGTGCGCAGGTGGGGCGCCGGCCTCGTCTTCACCGAGATGATCTCGGCCTACGGCGTGCACTACGACAACCGGCGCACGCTCGACTACTTCGCCCACGGCGAGGACGAGCACCCGCTCGGCTTCCAGCTCTTCGGCGCCGACGCCGACGTGCTCGCCGACGCCGCCGGGCGCGCCGTGGCCGCCGGCGCCGACCTCGTGGACCTCAACATGGCATGCCCCGTGCGCAAGGTCGTCAAGACCGGCGCCGGCGCGGCGCTGCTGGCGGAGCCGGATCGCGCCGCCGCGATCGTGACCGCGGTCGTTGCCGCCGTGCAGAGCGCCGCCCCGGGGCGCGAAGTGCCGGTGACCGTCAAGATCCGTGCTGGGCTGCGCGCCGGCGACGAGCTCGGGCGCCGGACGGCGCCCGAGCTCGTCGCGGCCGGCGCAGCCGCCGTGTGCATCCACCCGCGCACGGCGGCGCAGCTGTACCGCGGGCGCGCCGACCACGCGGTGACGTTCGCCCTCGCCGCCGAGCTCCCCGTCCCCGTGATCGCCTCCGGCGACGTGGACGGCCGCGCGGCGGCGCTCGGCCTGCTCGACGGGGGCGCGGCCGCCGTCATGCTCGCCCGGCACGCGATCGGCGCGCCGTGGCTGTTCGGCCGGGTGCTCGGCGGGGCCGAGCCGGCGCCCGAGGAGAAGCTCGCCGAGGTCCGCCGCTTCGCGGCAGAGGCGCTCGCCGAGCTCGGCGCGCGCGCCGTCGGCCACCTGCGCCAGTTCTGGCCCAAGTTCCGCCGGCACGGCGCCATCGACAAGCCGCTGTCGCTGGAGCTGATGCAGGCACGGGAGGAGGCTCGGATCCGCGCCCTGCTCGGCGTCTGAGCCGCCCGCGCGGCCCGCGTTTGCGCAACCGCGGGGCATGCCCTATACTTGCTCGCCACTTCGGCGCGCGGCTCCGCTCGGGGCCGCGTTGCCGCGTTGAAGAGGAGGCATCAGTGATCGACCGCGAGATCATCCTCACGCCTGAGGGCTTCCAGCGCCTCAAGGAAGAGGTCGAGTATCTCTCGTCCGTCAAGCGCGACGAGGTCGCCGAGCGCATCCGCGCCGCCCGCGACTTCGGCGATATCTCGGAGAACTCCGAGTACGACGACGCCAAGAACGAACAGGCCATGCTCGAGGCGCGCATCTACTCGCTCGAAGAGCGCCTGCGCAGCGCCATCGTCATCGACTCGGACTCCGTGACCACCGACGCCGTCGGCGTGGGCACCAAGGTCACGCTGCAGGACATGCAGCGCGGCGACGTGGTCCAGTACGCCATCGTCGGATCGTCCGAGGCCGATCCCAGCGCGCACAAGCTGTCCAACGAGTCGCCCGTCGGCCGGGCCATCATCGGTCACAAGCCGGGCGACAAGGTCACCGTCGCCGTTCCCCAGGGCTCGAAGAAGTTCAAGGTCCTGGCCATCGACAAGGCCTGACGCACCCCGTGGACGAGCAGCACGCCGAGCACGGCGACGTCTTCGCCGAGCGGCGTGACAAGCTCGCCGCCTGGCGTGAGGCCGGCGCGGTCTACCCCACGCAGTACCAGCCGCGCGACGAGATCGCGTCGCTGCAGGTCGCCTACGAGTCGCTCGAGTCAGGGCAGGACTCTCCGGACGTGCGCCGCGTCGCCGGCCGCGTCGTCGCGCGCCGCGTGCACGGCAAGCTCACCTTCGTCGTCCTCAAGGACCTGAGCGGCGAGCTCCAGCTGTTCTGCCAGGTCGACGCCCTCGGAGAGCAGCGGTACACGGCGCTCGAGCACGTCGACCTCGGCGACTTCGTCGGCGCCGAGGGCACGATGATGCGCACCCGGCGCGGAGAGCTCAGCCTGCGCATCTCCTCGTGGGAGCTGCTCAGCAAGTCGCTGCGCCCGCTGCCCGAGAAGTACCACGGCCTCACCGACGTCGAGACCCGGTACCGCAAGCGCTACCTCGACCTCGCCGCCAACGACGACTCCCGCGAGGTGTTCATCAAGCGCGCGCGGATCATCGCCGCGATCCGCAGGTTCCTGGACGATCGCGGCTTCATCGAGGTGGAGACGCCGGTGCTGCAGCCGCTCTACGGCGGCGCCCTGGCCAAGCCGTTCGTCACCCATCACAACGAGCTCGACCGCGACCTCTTCCTGCGCATCGCCACCGAGCTGTACCTCAAGCGCTGCATCATCGGCGGCATCGACCGGGTCTACGAGATGGGCAAGGACTTCCGCAACGAGGGCGTGAGCTTCAAGCACAACCCCGAGTTCACGATGCTCGAGACCTACGAGGCCTACGTCGACTACAACCACGTCATGACGATGGTCGAAGAGATGACCGCCGAGGCGGCTCGCGCCGTCGGCGGCCTCCAGGTCACCTTCCGCGAGCACGAGATCGACCTCACGCCTCCCTGGCCGCGCCTCACCATGCGCAAGGCCATCGAGGACGAGACCGGCATCGACATCGGCGCCGAGGACGCGCGCACCGTCGGCGACCTGCAGGCGAAGATCAGGGAGAAGGGCCTCGACGAGGTCGTGCCGCTGGCGCCGGCCTGGGGCGCCCAGGTCGACGACCTGTTCAGCGAGTGCGTCGAGCCCAAGCTGATCCAGCCGGTGTTCATCACGGAGCACCCGCTCGAGACCAGCCCGTTCGCCAAGAAGACGCCGCACGACCCGCGCTTCGTCGAGCGTTTCGAGGGCTTCATCGCCGGCATGGAGCTGAGCAACGCCTTCAGCGAGCTCAACGACCCCGACGACCAGCGCGAGCGCTTCATGCAGCAGATGCAGGACCTCGCCGACGGCGACGAGACCGCGCACCGGCTCGACGAGGACTTCCTCGAGGCCATGGAGCACGGCATGCCGCCCACCGGCGGCCTCGGCATGGGCATCGACCGGGTCGTGATGATCCTCACCGGCGCGCCCAGCATCCGCGACGTGATCCTCTTCCCGGCGCTGCGCAGCCAGGACTGACGCCGGGCCGCGCCGTCAGGCGCGGCCGCCCGCTCTTCCGCTAGGCTTCGTCACCCACAGGCTCACCCGAGACGGCCGTCGGCCGCGCTTCCTCTGGACCCGCAGCGCCCTTCTTCGTCCACAGCGGCCCCGGCCAGCCGGCCTTCGGCCCGATCCAGAGCGTGAGTCCCGGCACCAGCGCGGTGCGCACCAGGAAGGTGTCGAGGAGCACGCCGATCGCCACCCCGATGCTGATCTCGGCGAGGTCCTTGACCGGCTGCGACAGCAGGATCAGGAAGGTGCCGGCGAGGATGATACCGGCGCTGGTGAGCACGCCGCCGGTGGCCGACAGCGCCTTCACGGTGCCGTCCCGGAGGCCGCGCGCCAGCGCCTCGCTGCGGATGCGCGTCGTGATGAAGATGTTGTAGTCGCTGCCCAGAGCCACCAGGAAGATGAACATGTACAGCGGGATGCGGTAGCTGATGCGGTCCCAGCCGAGGATCTTCTCGGTGATGACGATGGTCGCTCCCAGCGCGGCGAGGTACGAGAGCATGTTCGTCGCCAGGAGGTAGAGGGGCGCGATCAGGGCGCGCAGCAGGATCATGAGGATCGCGCCCACCACGACCAGGGCGGCGACCGCGACGACGAGCGTGTCGCGGTTGCTCTGCGCCCAGGTGTCCGCCTGGATGGCGGTGGGGCCGCCCACCAGGGCAGTGCCGGCGAAGTCCGCCCGCCGTCTTCCTCATCGCCTGCCGCACCTCGCGGACCTGCTGCAGGGACTCCTTGGAGTAAGGATCGTCCTCGAGGATGACCTGGTAGCGCAGCCAGCCGTCCTCCGACTGACCGGTGGGGAAGGCCGCGGCGACGCCAGGGACGCCCATGAGCTGGCGCGGGTATGCCCTGGTCGACGAAGGTGGGATCGAGCTTGCCGTGCAGCCTGCATGCAGCACCGTCGTCGGCGCCAGCGCTCCCTTGGGGAAGTGCTGCTCGAGCAGCGCGTAGCCCTCGCTGGAGGGCATGCTCGTGAGGAAGTCCTCGGTGAAGCTGAAGCGCGGGCTGTAGAAGAAGCAGCCCATGGCGAGGAGGACGAGGACCGCGGTGACCAGCAGGGCGGCCCGCCTCGGCCCCGCGGCCACCCAGCCCGCGACGCGTTCCCACGTGCGGTGCCGCGTCTCGTCGCCTTCCTTGGGCTGGCGCGGCCAGAAGGCGCGGCGGCCGAGCAGGGCGAGGAGCGCCGGCATGAGCGTGAGCCCGGCGATGAGGGTGACGAACACGCCGACGCCGAGCACCGGCGCGAAGGAACGGTAGTCGCCGTACTGGGCGAAGAGCAGCGTGAGCACCGCCAGCGTCACGGTGAGACCGCTGGCGGCGATCGCCTCCCACGTCTCGCCGAGCGCGGTGGCGAGGGCGGTGCGGGCGTCGCTCTCCCGGCGCAGGTCCTCGCGGTAGCGCGAGATGAGCAGCAGGCCGTAGTCGGTGCCGGCGCCGAACAGCAGGATCACCATCAGCGAGGTCGCCTGCCCGGAGAGCGTGACGTCCAGCGCGTTCGCGGCCAGCGCGAGGATGCCGCCGGCGACGAAGTAGCCGAAGCCGACGGCGATGAGCGGCACGAACGGCAGCACCGGCGAGCGGTAGATGAGCAGGAGCAGCACCAGCACGAGGAGCACGGTGCCCACGAGCAGCTTGATGTCGGCGTTGAGGAAGATCTTGTAGACGTCGGTGATGAGGCCGCCGGGGCCGGTGACGCGCACCTGCATGCCCTCCACGGTCTCGCCGAAGTGGTCGCGGATCGCCTGCACGGAGTCGCGGAACGACTCGTCGCCCGGGTTGCCGTCCAGGCTCGCGAAGACGAGGGCGCCCTTGCCGTCGTCGGAGAACTCCACGCGGGTGCTGTTGACGGGCTCGGCGCCGCTCCTCAGCCAATCCTCGCCGGCGCCGATCGCCGCCTTGTCGGCGGCGGTGAGCGGCTCGTCAGAGCTGTAGACGACGATCACCGGCGTGCCCTTGGCGTCCGGGAAGGATGCCTGCTGCAGCGCGTCGGCGCGCTTGCTCTCGATGGTCGTCGCCAGCGACCTGGAGGCGTCGTTGCTGGTCACGCTCTGCAGCTTGGGGCCCATCGAGAGGGCCCCGGCGACGATCACCCAGACGGCGATGACGATCCACGGGTTCTTCCCGCGGACGGACCAGGTGATGATGCGGCGCATGGCGAGGTCTCCTGTCGTCGTGCGGCGCGATCCGCGCCCCGGGCGCCATCATACCTGCCTCGGGGGCGCATCGAGGACCCCGGGGCGCCGGCCGCGCCGGGTCGCGTCATCCGGCGAATCGGGTACCATAGACGCACGTCCTGTCTCCGGCGGGGCGAGAGTGGGTATGCCGGAGGCCGAGAGCAAGCACCGGAAGCCGTCCCCCGTCCTTTCGCAGACTCGAGCGGCTCCCGTACCCGCG
>CAWEHE010000023.1:0-33943 GCA_963808735.1 uncultured Thermoleophilia bacterium
GACGAAGTACGCCGGCCAGACGATCGACTGGAAGACGCCGTAGAGGCCGTCCCAGAACGACGTCGCGCTGCCGATGTAGTAGACCAGCGCGCCGATGAAACCGAGTCCGTAGACGGCCCCGGCACCGGCTCCCGCGGCGTTCCCGCTACTGTTCGACATCTCTCCTCCTCGAGGGAGGGGCCGCTTGACGGCGGCCCACTCCCCATCCGCCCTGCATCCGCGTTGTCACAGCTCCTGCAGCACCTCCGCGGACCGGCTGAACGCCGCGCCGGCTTCCTCGGAGGCGGCGGTCACGGAGCCGTAGATCGCATCGCGCTTCGCGCGCAGGCTCTGCAGCACCTCGGCGTCGGACATGTCTCCGCCGGCGCGTCCCACGAGGCTCGCATACTCGTCGTGCACGTCCGTGAGCCGCGGGATGAACCCGTAGCCCCAGAGCAGGTGCGGGTTGTAGGCGATGTGCTCGAGCACGAGGTCGTAGGCGTCACGACCCACGTACCGACCCCAGCCCATCGTGGTCACGCCCTCGAGGTAGCCGGCGCAGCCCTTGGCGTTGCCGACCTCCAGACGGGCGATCGCCTGGTTCATGGCCTTGAGGTCGCTGGCGTAGGTGTCGAACACGAAGATCCCCGTCCAGCCCGGGATGCCGCTCGAATCCCAGTCGAAGAGGTGCGGGAGCAGCTCCCGCTCCGCCTCGAGCTGGATGCGGTTGATGCGCGCCGCCTCAGGTCCACTCGCGCCTCCAGCCAGCACGCCGGCCTTGGCCTCGAGCGCGGCGCTGTAGTCGTCCAGCCCGGCGCGCAAGGCGCTCATGTCGGCGTGACCGGCGTCGAACACCCTCCGGTCGGCCTGCAGGATGTTGGCGATGCCGACGTTCGCGACGGCGAGGTTCTCGGCGAGGTCGTACTTGACCACGCCCGACCTGTCGAAGCGCAGCAGGGCGAGGCCGTTGAACTTCATGTTGGCGCGGATGGCGACCGGGTCGAGCACCTCGGGCACGTCCCCGGTCGTGTGGTAGAGCTTGTCGTAGACGGGGCCCCAGAAGGCGATCTCCATGCAGGGGACGCCGGCCATGAAGAACTGCCAGTCGTCGTAGCTCGAGGGCGGCCAGTAGACCCAGGTCTTGGCCACGTTGACGAGGCCGGAGTCCTTGGCGCACTGCTTGAAGAAGGCGGTCACATCGGGCGTGCTCTCCACGTAGACGGTCGCGTTCTTCACGCCGATCACGTCCATGTTGAGCATGGCGACGATCTTGCCGGGGCGCTCGCCGCGCAGCGCCGGAAGGAGGTCGTGGTCGTCCCAGACCTTGTAGGTGTCGGTGAAGGCCGGGTTGGAGCCGCCCGGGAGCTGGCCGACGATGTGCGAGAAGGAGCCGAGGCACCAGTCGTACCAGGTGTCGGGCGGCCCGCCGAGCTCCTCGGAGTCGAAGGCGATGAAGACGAGCGTGCGCTGCGGCTGCCAGCCCTCGGCCTGCATCTCCTTGACGGCCTTGGCGATGGCGAACATGGAGCCGACGCCGGCGCCATCGTCGGCGGCGGACGTCATCCAGTGGTCGAAGTGGCAGCCCAGGTAGACGTACTCGTCGGGGTACACGGAGCCGGTGATCTGCCCGACCACGTTGTGCGCCATGGGGTAGTCGCCGACCTCGTTGTTGACCACCAGCTTGACCTCGATCTCCTTGCCGGCGGCGAGGTCGGCCGCCAGCTGGTTCCACTCGATCTGGCGGATGTACAGCGTGGGGATGAACTCGGCGATCTCGTCGGTCTTGAGGATCTCGGGATCGGTGAGCGGGTAGTCCATGAGCGCGCCGACGGCGCCGCGTTCCTTGGCCTCAGCGAGCGACGGCCCGCCGTAGAACATCGGATCGGCGCGGTGGACGAGGACGATCCTGCCGCTGATGTCGCCGGCCTTCTCGAAGTCCTCGTAGCGGCCGTAGCCGACGTCGACGAGGGGCGCGGTGATGCCCTCCGGGCCTGTCCCCGCGCCCTTGTACGCCTGCTTCGTCGGCGTGATGACGCGCGTGAAGGGGCTGACCACTGTGGCGGACGATCCCAGGTCCTCCCAGCCGTCGATGGGGAAGTCCTCGACGTAGGTGCCGTTGGCGGCGCCGGGCTCGAGGCCGAGTCGCTCCATCTCGGCCGCGAGGCCGTCGATGGTCGAGTGCGAGGCCTCGGTGCCGCCGACGGTCTCGTTGAACCACGGCGTGTAGTTGGGCACGTCCCAGCCGTAGACCTGGTTGAGCATGATCTGCCAGGCGTAGGCGTCGTCGAGCTTGCTCACGAGGAGCTTCTCGTCGGGGCTCAGTGTCGGCGTGGTGCCGTTCGGGCCGCTCTTCGCGAACGCGGCGCCGGCGAAGAGAAGGCAGGCCGTCAAGGCGGTGACGACGAGCAGTGACCCTCTGCGAACTGTGAATCTGCCGCGAAGCCTCATGATGACGGACCCCCTCCTCCTCCGCTGCCTGTGTCTGCCGTTCACGGTCGGCTCTCGGAGTATACGGCCGGTCGCGATCCCGGACCGTTGACCGAGGGACGAGGCACGGGTCCGTTTCGGCCGTCCGGCTCCGGGCGGCTCCGCTGTCCGGGCTCCTCGGCCGCCGCTCCCCGTGCTACGCTCGCGGCGGCGACCTTGGGGAGGCGGCATGCTCGTCGCGACGTTCGGCCCGACCACGGGCTGGCAGGGCCGGGAGATCATCTGGGACGTGGACCGGTTCATCCTCGTCGGCCACGGCGCCGTGCCCGCCGCCGGCGTGCTCGACTACGACCGGCTCGGGCAGCTCGTCTGGGCCTCGCCCGAGCTCCGCGCCTGGGTCGCATCCGTGGCTCGGTGGGAGGCCGGGGGGCAGGCTGCCTCGCCCGGCCGGACCGCTTCGTACGCCGGCGCTGGGTCGGTCGGCGGCGCGGCTGCCAGGAGCCGCCGCGGGCTCCCGGCGTGGGCCATCGTCCTCATCGTCCTGGGCGCCGCCTTCGTGGTGCTGAGCATCGTGATGGCCATCGTCGTCCCCATGGTCGTCGTCCGCGCCACCGAGACGCTCAGCAACGACGCCGCGGTGCGCGACGGCGTGCGGACCATCCAGCTCGGCATCGAGAGCTACGCGGCGGAGCACAACGGGACGTACCCCGCGGCCGGCGAGGTGAACGCGGTCGGTCTGGGCGGCTACCTGTCGATGTGGCCGACGAACCCGTACACCGACCTGCCGATGGCCGACGGCGGCGGCGCCGGCAACTTCCGCTACACGCCCGGCGCCGGCGGCGGCGCCTACCGGCTCACCGGCTACGGCAGAGACGGGAAGGTCGTGATCGAGCTGGGCGGCGGCTCGGACACCACGATCTGAGCGCTCGCCCTCCGGCGCGCCGCCGGGCGGAGCGTCACCTGCCCAGTCAGGCGCGCCGGCGCAGCAGAGCGACGACGGCCAGCACGACGCCCACGGCGCCGACGGCGATGCCCACGTAGCCCAGCGTCTTCGCGCTCGACACCTCGGCGCTCACGTCGTCGGTGGTGGCCACGCGCGCCAGTTCCGCGTCCAGCTTCTGCGCGACCTGCTCCGTCCCCGGCACCTTCACCGGGAACTGCGCCGCTGAGGCTTCCTCTACAGGGGAGAACGTCTTGGGCGAGCTCGCGACCTCCACGTCGACCTTGACGCCCTCGACGGTCCCGGTGATGTGGAACGTGTAGTCGCCGGGCGCCGTCGGGATGACCAGGGCGGCGTACTCACCGGGCGTCCCGGTGCCGGCCTCGGCGTCGTAGGTCGGCGCCAGCGGGAACTCCTGGGACTGTGTCGCCGTAGCTCACGGCGGCGGTGAGCTGCGCACCCGGATCGTTGATGGGATCGCCGTCCGCGGCGTGCGTGACGATCAGCTGCACGCTGTTCAGCTGGCCCACATAGGCCGGTTCCGTACCCCATCCCACTTCGAGCGCAAGGTCACCCGCTTTGGCCGTCTCGTGCGCCATAGCCGGCACGGCGAGAACGGCGAGTGCCGCGAAAAGGATGGCGGCTGTCAGGGCCGCCGTCAGAGAACGTCGCATCGTCCCTCCTTGTGTTGGCCCGTGCTCCAGGACGGGTCGGGCCCAGATTGCCCGCGCGGCAAAGAGGCGAAACGGCGCGCCGCCTCCCGGGCGGCCGCGCCGGACGCCGTGAGTCCGGCTACGGCAGCGGCTGCTTGATCGGAAGCTCGAGCTCGACGGTCACGCCGCCGGACGGCAGCCGGCCACCGCACGCGAGGAGGCTCGTCGAGGCCCGTCGACGTCGCCGAACTAGCCCACGCGATCGGCCACGGGGTGCACCCAGTGGAACTCGATGCAGTCGTCGATGACCGCGGGGATCCCCTGGTAGACCGACGGGTACTTCGGCTCCATCCCGAGGTCGTCCCACACGAGTCTCATCTTGACCATCACGCTCACGTTCCATCCTCGGACGGCATCGGGAGTGTACAGCGACGGGTAACGACTCAGCCGGCGGATCGGGGTCAGCATCGAGGTCCCCAGCAGGGCCAGCGACTCGGGAGTGCCGATGCTGCGGAACCGTGGGTAGTACCTCTTGATCTCGGCGAAGAAGTCGTTCCAGTTCACCGGCAGGTCGTCGGCGACTGGGCTGATACCCGTCCAGCCCGTCTCCGCCGTGGCGACGAGCAGCCGGGCGGCGTCGTCGACGTGCATGTGGGCGAAGAGATTACGGCCGTTCCCGGGGAAGAAGACCCTGCCCCGCCTGACCTGGGCGAACATCAGGTCACGGACTCCGTAGACGTGCGGGAGGCGCAGGACCGCGAGATCGATACCGGTCTGGTCAGCGATCTGGGACAGCGCGCGCTCGGCCTCGATCTTCGCCCTCCCGTAGCCATGCCGGGTGAAGGCAGGGGTGTGCTGATCGACGGCGGCCGCCTGGCCCTGATACACGAGCAGGCTGCTCGCGTACACGAAGCGCCGCACTCCGGCGGCAGCGCAGGCGCGCATCAGCGCGACAGAGCCGTCGACGATCGTCGGGCGCACCAGGTCGTACTCCTCGAAGATCGCCCTGGCGCCCAGGTGGATGACGGTGTCGATGCCCTGGACGGCGCGCGCCAGGCTCTCCGGGCTTTCCAGGTCTCCCTGCACGAGCTCCGCCCCGAGCGACGCGAGGAGCGCACCGCGCAGTGGCCGGCGCACGAGGAGCCTGGGGCGTAGGCCCTCCTTGCAGAGCTGGCGAGCCACCTCGAGGCCGACAAAGCCGGTCGCGCCGGTGACAAGCACGCGGCCCATATCGTTCGTCATGCTCCCGCCTCTCGATGCCGTCGCGGTCCGCGATAGGCCTGAGGGGACCGCGAACGTCGCGCCGCCCATCCGCGACGCTGACTCTTGCCTCCTGTCGTCCTCACGGACGACCGATGCCTGCTCGGCATCGGCAGCAGGTAGTGTAGCCGCTCTCGGCCGTCGCGGGTGGTCAGGCCGCGTTCACATGAGCTTCCCGCAATGGTCGTCGATCGCGGATCAGGGCGAACGCAGCTCTGGCGATCCCGATGGCCTGCACGACGTCAGGCGTCACCACCGGTCAGGGCGAGGCCGGCCCGATATCCAGCGACAACGGGACGGTCACGCCACCGGAGGCCCGCACGACGAGGACGTCGACCTGCCAGCTGCCGGCGATGGAGAACTCGAGCCCGCGGCCGCGCCAGTTGCCGCCGGACAGCGCTGAGGTCGATCGTCAGCGCAACGGAGACGGGGACGCGCCGGCACCGTGCAATCGAGCTTCACGGCGGTCACCCCTGCCGCCGGTGCCCCGCTGTCGTAGTCCTCGACACGCGCCACGTAGTCGTTGGGGCCGGCGCGGCCCGGCGTCACCGTGAGCGACACGCGCACCGTGGTCGCGTAGTCCTGGCCGTCCGCGCGTGACGCCAGGCGGCACGCTCGCCGCGCTCGAGGCCGCGGCCGTGATGCCGGGCGCCAGCCCGCTGAGCACGGCCGTGGCCGCCAGCACGCCCAGCGCGATCGCCAGCTCGCCGCGCGAGTTGAGCGCGAAGCGCCGCGGCCCCTGCTCGTCGCCGCGGCGCACCGCCGGCACCCAGAAGAAGTGGTTGAGCGAGCCGAGGGCCACAGGAGGGCGACCAGAGCCGATCTTGACCAGGAGCGTGACGCCGTAGCCGGTGTCGAGCAGGGCGCCGATCGAGCCCGCCTCGGAGAGCGCCCGCGCCAGCCCCGTCGCCAGCACGACGACGAGGGTGACCGTGGCGACCCTCGTGAACCGGCCGACCGCCGTGGCGCGCTGCGCCTGGTCGCTTCCGCGCAGGCCGAGCAGCAGCCAGAAGAGGCCGCCGACCCAGACGCCGACCGCCGTCATGTGCACCCACTGGGCGGCGATGTTCAGCGGCGCGACGACGGCGACGCGGCGTGGCCGGCGAGCACGTGCACGAGGACCGCGAGGACCCGGCCGCGCCGAGCAGCCACAGGCTCCAGCGGGCGGGCCAGAGGTCGACGGCGACCACGGCGCCGATGCAGAAGAGCAGGGCGACGCCGAGCGCGAGCAGCAGCTGGCCCTGCCTGGTGAGGAACAGCGGCAGGAGGCTGGGCGCGCCGACGAGCGCCTTCTCCGCCCAGACCACGAGGGCGAGCGCGACGACGGCCGCGACGACGGCGAGCCGCAGCACGGCCACGCCGCCGGCGGGCAGCCTGCCGCCGTACACGAAGAGGCTCGTCGAGGCTGCCCCGATCAGCAGGACGAGGGCGACGTACAGCAGCCAGCGGCCATCGCGGGCGAGGGCGCCGGCCCAGGGCGACGTGTGCAGCAGCTCGACGACCACCGCGCTGCCCGGCGCCGGCGTCTCGCCGACGCCGAAGGCGAAGGCGCCGGACTCGACGTGGCCGTCGACCGCCGAGACGGCGCGCCAGTTGACCGTGTAGACGCCGTCCCCGAGCGCCTCCGACGGCGTCACCCGCAGCGCGTGCGGCTCGCCGGGCACGGCTTCCGGCTCACGATGCCGGGCACGGTGGCGCCGCTCGCGTCGAGCACGCGCACCAGCGAGAGGCCGACGTCCGGCTCCTCGGAGAAGGTGAGCACGATGTGCTCCGGCGAGGTCGCGACCGACGAGTCCGCGGCGGGGTCCGAGCTCTCGAGCGCCGCGTGCGCGGCGGCGGCGGCGGGGAACGCCGCCGCGCAGGCGGCGGCGGCGAGCAGCAGCGCCGCCGCGGCCAGCGCGATCGCGTACCGTCGCAGCGGCATCAGGTCAGAGCAGGTAGACGACGACGAACACGAACACCCAGACGGCGTCGACGAAGTGCCAGTAGTAGGTGGCGCCGTCGACCATGCCCGACGTGCCGGGCGAAGGCTCCGGGAGCCGCCGCTCGCCCGGCTGCAGGCGCAGCTCGCGGCGCGCCCGGAACAAGAGGTAGACGAGCGCCAGCGATGCCGCAGGCGACGTGGAAGCCGTGGAACCCCGTGAGCAGGTAGAACGACGAAGCGATGAGTCGAGTCGGACACGCCGAAGCCCGTGTGGGAGTACTCCCACGCCTGGATGCCGAGGAAGGCCACGCCCAGCACGACGGTGAGCACCAGCAGGGTGAAGAAGCGCCCGCGACGCCGGGCGCGGTAGGCGGTCTGGGCGAAGTGGGCGGTCACGCCGCTGGTGAAGAGGATGGCGGTGTTGATCAGCGGGATGGTGATCTCGACGCCGGAGCCGCCGCCGAACTCCGAGTTGTGGATGCGCAGGTGGATCGCCGCGGCGATGAGCGAGGCGAAGAACACGGCCTCGGACCCGATGAAGGCCAGCGTCCCGGCGCCGATGAACGAGAAGCGGTGGGTCACGTCCGGGGTCGGGGTCGGCTCCAGCTCCGTCCAGCGCCCGTTCATCCAGACGGCGAGCGTGATACAGGATCAGGAGCGCGCCGACGATGAACACGACGGGCGCGCCGAGCAGGCCCACGCCGATGACGAGGATGCCGAAGGCCACCCAGAACGGCGTGATGGTCCGCTGCTCGGGCTCGTGCGGCAGGTCCTCCCACTCGATCTGCTCCGTTCGCCCGTCCTCCTTGTACCCGTGCTCGACATCCCACAACGGACGGTCGCTGCGGATCTGCGGCAGCCGGACGAAGTTGCCGTGCGGCGGCGGCGAGGCGGCCGCCCACTCCAGTGTCCAGGCGCGCCAGGGGTTGTCCCCGGCCACCTCGCCGGAGCGCAGGCTCTTGAGGATGTTGTAGACGAGCAGCAGGAACCCGGTGGCGAGGACGAAGCCGCCGATCGACGCGACCAGGTTGAGGGTGTTCCAGCCGAGGTCCGGCGCGTAGGTGTAGACGCGCCGCGGCATGCCCAGGATCCCGAGCGCGTACATCGGGAAGAAGGTGAGCGCGAAGCCGACGGCGGTGAGCCAGAACTGCACCTTGCCGATGCGCTCGCTCAAGTACCGGCCCGTCATCTTCGGGAACCAGTAGTACACGCCGGCGAAGGCGGCGAACACGGTACCGGCCAGCAGCACGTTGTGGAAGTGGGCGACGACGTAGTAGGTGTCGGTCACCTGCCAGTCCCACGGCACGACGGCCAGCGTGACGCCGGTGATGCCGCCGACGGTGAACAGGGCGATCAGGCCGCAGGCGTAGAGCAGCGGCGTCTTGAAGCGCAGCGACCCGCCCCACATCGTCGCCAGCCAGTTGAAGATCTTCACGCCGGTGGGGATCGCGATGAGCATGCTGGTGCCGGCCATGATGGTGTTGAACAGGCTCGGCAGCCCGGCGGCGAACATGTGGTGCGCCCACACGAGGAAGCCGAGGAGGCCGATCACGCCGAGCATCACGATCATCGACTCGCGGCCGAAGAGCGGCTTGCGCGAGAACACCGGCACGACCTCGCTGATGATGCCGAACGCCGGCAGGATCAGGATGTACACCTCCGGATGCCCGAAGAACCAGAAGAGGTGCTGCCAGACGATCGGGTCGCCGCCGCGGGTCGGGTCGAAGAAGGCGGCGCCGAACTCGCGGTCGAAGTAGAGCATCGCGATGGCGGCGCTCAGGCTCGGGAAGGCGAAGAGGATGAGGAACGAGTTGATGAAGGTCGCCACCGAGAAGATGGGCATCTGCCACAGCCCCATGCCCTTCGCCCGGAAGCGCAGGCAGGTGACGATGAAGTTGATCGCGCCGAGGATCGACGAGCCGCCGAGCAGCACCAGCGAGACGATCCAGAAGGTGACGCCGTGCGTGAGGTGAGTACTTGTTGAGCGTGAGCGGCGCGTAGCTGAACCAGCCGGTGTCGAGCGCGCCGCCGAAGAGGAAGCTGCTGTAGAGCAGCAGCCCGCCGAACAGCAGCAGCCAGTAGCTGAGCGCGTTGGCGCGCGGGAACGCCATGTCGCGCGCGCCGATCTGGAGCGGCACGATGTAGTTGGCGAGCCCGATGAGGATCGGCATGCCGAAGAGGAACACCATCGTCGTGCCGTGCATCGAGAAGATCTCGTCGTACTGCTGCGGCGAGAGCAGCCCCATGCCGGGGCGGATGAGCTGGATGCGCATGAGCATCGCGAAGCCGACGGCGATCACGAAGAAGACCAGCGCCGTGCCGATGTACAGGAGGCCGATCTTCTTGTGGTCGGTGGTGGTGAGCCAGGCGCCCAGGCCGCCGCGCGGCGCCGGGCTGTCGGCCACAGTCGCGGAGTCCACCGTCACTTCAGCTCCTCGAGGTAGGCGACGAGTTCCTTCTGCTGCTGCAGCGGCAGCGGGACGTTGGGCATGTTGCACTCGGGCTTGACCGCCTGCGGGTCCTGGATCCAGCGCAGCAGGTTCTCCGGCGTGTTGCGCAGCGTGTAGGCGGCGATGCCGCCGCGGCTGCCGAAGTGCGTGAGATCCGGCCCGAAGGTGCCCTTGAGGCCGGTGCCGCGGATGGCGTGGCAGCTGCCGCAGCCGACGCTGGCGATGACCTTCTGGCCGGCCACCGCGTCGGCGCCGGTGGGCTGCGCCGCCGGCTGCTGCTGGCGCTTGACCCAGGCCGAGTACTCAGCGGGCGGCACGACGACGAAGAGAAAGCGCATCTTGCCGTGCTGCGCGCCGCAGAACTCGGAGCACTCGCCCAGGTACGTGCCGTCCGTGAGCGGCACGAAGTGGATGTGATTGACGTGCCCGGGGATCATGTCCACCTTGCCGCCCATCTGCGGCACCCAGAAGGAGTGGATGACGTCGGCCGACTCCACGTCGATCGACGTGGTGCGTCCCCGCGCCACGTACACCTCGTTGGGCGCCTTGAAGCCGAGCTCCTTGAACTGGAAGTCCCACCACCACTGGCGGCCGACGGCCGTGAACTGGGCGCCGCGGTCCGGCAGACCGATCTGCTCGGTGGTGTAGATCGTGAGGACGAGGAGGACGGTCACGATCACCGCGGGGATCGCCGTCCAGACGATCTCGATGGCGAGGTTCCCCTTCGTCTGGGACGCTTTGGACTCGGGACGCCTGCGGCCGCGCACGATGACATAGACGAGCAGCCCCCACACGGTGAGCAGCACGACGGCGAGGATGGAGAAGATCCAGATCGCCAGCGTGACGATCTCGTTGCCGGCCGAGCCCTCGGCACGGAGGATGCTGGGAGACTCGCAGCCGGCGAGCACGAGCGCGGCAGCGGCGACCGCCGTCGCGGCGAGCGCCGCGGCGACTCCCCGCGGCCGCGGCCCGTGAGAACGCTTGGCGAACGGTCCGAACACGCCTCCCCCTCGTCCGGCGCCGGCGGCGTCGCGCGCCGGCACGCGTATCATCACACGAATCGGCGGCGATGCGGCATTGACCGCCGTCGCCGGGTCGACCGGCGGGACGCCAACGAGCTGGGGAACCGGCTCGGATGTCGAAGACCAGGCACACCCCACAGTAGAATGGCGGCGATGGACTACGTCAGGGCCGCCCAGCCGCGCATCGTCGCGCTGTTCCTCGTCACCGTGCTCGCCGCCATGCTGCTCTGCGGCAGCCCGGCGGCGTGGCGCGTGCTGGTCGTGCTCGCCGCGACCGCGCTCACCGTCGGCGGCGCGGCGCTGCTCAACAACGTCATCGAGCGCGACGCGGACCGGGTGATGGAGCGCACGCGCCGGCGCCCCACGGCCTCCGGCCGCATCGCGCCGGCGCGGGCGGCGCTCGCCGGCCTGCTCGCCGTGGCCGCCGGGGCCGCGGCCCTCTGGGCCGTCGCCGGCGGCCTCGCCGCGCTCTTCGCGCTGCTCGGCGCTGCGTATTACGTGCTGGTCTACACGCTGCTGCTCAAGCCGCACACCGCGCTCAGCGCCGTGCCGGGCGGGGTGGCCGGCGTGTTCCCCGCGCTCATCGGCTGGGCGGCGACGGGCGCGCCGTGGTCCGGCGCCATCCTGTTCCTCTGCGTGCTGATCCCGGTCTGGTCGCCGCCGCACTCCTGGGCGCTCACCCTCGCGCTCGGCGACGACTACCGCGCCTCCGGCATCCCCACCCCTCCGGCGACCTACGGCGACGAGGCGACGCGACGCCTCATCGCTGCCTTCGTCCTTGTCCTGACGCTCGTTCTGGCGGCGCCGCTCGGCGCCGGCCTCTTCGGCGGCGTCTACGCGGCCGGCATGACCCTCGCGGCTGTGCTGCTCTGGGCCTTCACCGCGCGCCTCCTGCTGCGCCCGTCGGCTGCCGCCGCCTGGGCGCTCTTCAAGGTCACCGGGCCGTGCCTCGCGCTCGTGCTCGCGGCGGCCGTCGCCGACACGCTGCTCTGAGCGGCCGTCGGCCCCGGGCACGCCGGCGCTCAGCGCACGGTCGACGCCCATCGGCGCGCCCTCGCGCGCACGATCGAGTACGTCAGCAAGGCGACTATCGGCGGCAGCACGACCACGAGGACCTGCAGCGCGAGGAGCAGCGTCGGCTGGGACCAGCTGAGGAGCACCGCGAAGACGTCGTTGGCGCCGGCCACGAGGAGCACGCTGAGGAAGGTGACGAAGCCGGCGGCCAGGGCCACGCGGATCGGATGCTGGCCGGGCAGCTGGAGCACGTTGTGGAAGGCGCCGTCCTGCGTCGCGACCCAATCGAGCCAGGGCACGAGGAACAGCGGCGTGAAGATGAGTCCCGGCAGGACGACCGCCGGCCAGAACACGGCCGGCAGCAGAAAGCCGCCGATCTGGATGTCCCAGGCCGGGAACATGCGCACGGCGCCTTCGAGCCAGCCCATGTACCAGTCTGGCTGCGCGGCGGTGGTGGCATCCCACGCCCGGTAAGGCCCGTAGAGCCAGACGGGGTTGATCTGCAGGAAGGCGCCGAAGGCGGTCAGGACTCCGGCGCAGAGCATGAAGTAGCCGGTGGTGCGCAGGGCGTACGCCGGGACCATCGGCGTGCCGACGATGGTCTTGTCGCTCCGCCCCGGCCCCGGGAACTGCGTGTGGCGCTGCAGCCAGAGCAGGCCGAGGTGCGCCCCGAGCAGCCCGGCGATCGCCGCCGGGAGCAGGAAGATGTGCACCGGGTAGATGCGCGCGATGATGCCGAAGGTCGGGAACTCGCCACCGAACAGCAGCGAGGCCATGCTGGGCCCGACGAACGGGATCGACTCGGTGATGGCGTAGGAGATGCGCAGCCCGGTGCCGGAGAGCAAGTCGTCGGGCAGCGAGTAGCCCATCAGGCCGTTGAAGCCGACGAGGAACAGGAGGCCGAGGCCGATGAGCCAGTTGATGCGCCTCGGCCGGCGATAGGCGGCCGTGACGAACATACGGATCAGATGGATGATGAGCGCCGCGACGAAGACGAGCGCGGCCCAGTGGTGCACCTGGCGCACGAGCAGGCCCGCGGGCACGTCGAGGCTGAGGCCGAGCGCGGAGTCGTAGGCGGCCGAGATCTCCGCGCCGGCCAGCGGCGCGTAGGAGCCGTCGTAGACGACCGGCGCCTCGGACGGCTCGAAGAACAGGGCCAGGAACACGCCGGTCGCGACGAGGACGATGAAGCAGTAGAGCGCGATCTCGCCGAGGAAGAACGCCCAGCTGTCCGGGAAGATGTGGCGGAGCTCCTCGCGCAGCAGGCCGCTGCCGCCCAGGTTCGTGTCGAGCCAACGCGCCGCCGGCCGCGCCGGCGAGCGGCGCACGCCGAACGCCTTGCCGAGCCCTCTCTTGAGGTCGTGGTCGTTGCTCATGTGGCATCCCAGAAGCCGGGGCCGACGGACACGGTGAAGTCGCTCTGCGCGACGAGGTAGCCGTCGGCGTCGATGGCGAGGGGGAGCTGGGGCAGCGGACGACCGGCGGGGCCGGCCACCGGCTCCGCCCCGTTCAACGCGTCGAAGGTCGACTGGTGGCACGGGCAGACCAGCACCTGGGCGACGTCCTCGTACTGGGCGACGGCGCAGCCGGCGTGCGTGCACACGCGGGAGTAGGCGACGAAGCCCTCGGGGCTCCAGGTCTCGCGGCCGCTCTGCGGCTTGAACTCGCCGTTCACGAAGTGGAGGAGGACGACCTGCGAGTTGGCGTCGTCCTCCCCGCCCTCGGGGAAGGCGACGAGGAAGCCGCCGGTGGCGAGCACGTCGCGCGTGACCGGCTCCCCGTCGACCGTGACCAGGCGGCGTCCCTTGCGCCAGCCGGTGACGAAGAGGCTGTTGCCCGGCCACGGACCAAGGGCGCCCAGCAGGACGACCTGGCTGAGCGCGAACACGGCCACGGCGAAGACCAGGAGCTTGGTCAGGAAGCCCCGGCGCGTGATCACCGAGGCGTGGTCGTCGAGCTGCGTCGCGAGCGCGGCCTGGCCGTCGGTGTCGTCGGGCGGCACCGGGTAGCGGCCGGAGATGACTTCGTCGCCGGCCAGGTCGCGTCCCCAGAAGGCGAGCGCGAGTCCGAGGCCGAGCAGCGCCAGCGCGAGGCAGCCGCCGAGCCAGCCGTTGCCGGCGTCCTGCCAGAAGGCGACGGCGAAGCCGATCGCCCCCACGATGGTCGCCACCAGACCGAGCGTCACCGGCCACGTGGGCGGCCCGGCGGGCCGGCGCGGAGGCCTCTCCGGCTGAGCCGTCATGGGGCCGCCTTGCGCGACGGCCACGCCAGCCAGACGGCCAGCAGGATGAGCAGCAGCAGCGCGACGGCCCCCACGGCGCCCTCAGGCACGGGGCCGAGGTACCAGAGCCCGTTCCCGCCCGGCGACTCGGGATGGACCACGACGTCGTTCACGTAGAGCGCGACCGACGTCTGCTGCTTCACGTCGAGCGTGTTGCCGGCGAACGCCGGCATGTTGCCGCGGCCGAGGATCATGGCTGCGAGCGCCTCCGCGGCCGGGTACACGGAGATGTTGGGGGCGTTGTTGCCTCGCGTGAGCGCCCCGCCGCGCCCGGTGGCGCTGTGACATCCGGCGCAGTAGAGCCGGTAGAGGTCGCCGCCCGGGCTGACCTCGGCCTCGCGTGAGGAGGGGTCGGCGAGCTCCTGGGAGACGTAGTCGGCGACGGCGGCGATGTCGCTCTCGCTGAGGACGCCGCCGAACGGGGGCATGTTGATGCCTCCCTGCTCGACCATCGGTGCGACGAGGCCGGCGAACCCGGCCGGAGCGAGCGGCGGGCCGACGTAGCCCTCACCCTTCGGCCCGTGGCAGCCGGAGCAGTTCTCCGCGTACACCCGGGCGCCGGAGCCCGGCGGGAGCGTGGAGGCAGGCGCCGGGGAGGCGGGACTGGGCGCCGGGGTGAACGACCCGGAGCCCTCGGGCGCGGCGACGTCCGGGGCCGGCGACGCGGCGGCCGAGACGGCCGCCGCCGGGCCGGCGAGCACGAGCAGCGCCAGGGCGCAGGCGATCGCCACGCGCCGGGTCCGCGACCCGGACTCGCGATCGCTCCCCGCCGCGGACTGCACGTGCGCTCGGCTCACTCCCTGACCCCCATCGTCGGCCTCCATCGCCCGCGTCGCCCTCGCTCGCCGGGCGAAAAAACAGCGTCGTGCGCGTAGACACGAGCCTTCGGGCTTGATACTGATAGTTCTCTACCATGCATGGGTTCCGGCGTAAAGGACGGCGTCGGCCGGGAAGCGACGGATGACGGGGGCGGATTGAGCGGTTCTCTCGTGGGTGTGGCGGTGTGGCCGGCGGCGCTCTACGCCGCCCTGGTCCTGCTGCTCGCGGGGCTCATCCTGCTCGTGTCCCACCTGCTGGGTGAGCGGCAGCGCCACGCGCCCGACACCGAGCAGTACGAGTCCGGCATCAAGCCGGCGGGGCCGATGCCGCGCCGGCTCTCCGTCGAGTTCTACCAGGTCGCCCTCTTCTTCGTGATCTTCGACCTGGAGGCCGTGTTCATCTTCTCCTGGGCGGTCGCCGCGCGACGGCTCGGCTGGTCCGGCTATCTCGAGCTCCTGGTCTTCGTCCTGCTGCTCTTCGCCGGCCTCGTGTACCTCTGGCTTGTCGGAGGACTCGACTGGGGAGCCGCCGGGCGGCGGCGCCGGGCGGCGCGGGCGGCAGCGCACGCCGTGCCCGCGCGAGCGGCTTCCGGCGCCGCGCAGGGCGGCGCGGCCGAGCCTGCCGACTCCTCCGGAGGCGCACCGTGAAGCCGCGCCGCGGACCCGAGCCCTCGCGCACGGCCGAGGCGCTCGGACGGCTGCTCGACACCGAGGGCGCGCCGACGCTCGGCGCCGACGTGCCGGTCGTCACCTCGAGCCTCGAGCGGCTGGTCGCCTGGGGCCGCAAGAACTCGCTCTGGCCCTTCGGCTTCGGCCTCAGCTGCTGCTTCGTCGAGATGGCCACCAGCCTCACGGCGCGCTACGACATCGCCCGCTACGGCGCCGAGGTGCTGCGCATCTCGCCGCGCGAGGCGGACGTCATGATCGTCGCCGGAACGGTGTTCAAGAAGATGGCGCCGATCGTCGTCCAGCTGCACCAGCAGATGATGGAACCGCGCTGGGTGATCTCGATGGGCTCCTGCGCCAACTCGGGTGGGATGTACGACACCTACAGCGTCGTGCAGGGCGTCGACTCGTTCCTGCCCGTCGACGTCTACGTCCAGGGATGCCCGCCGGCGCCCACGGCGCTGATGGAGGGCCTGCTGCTCCTGCAGGCCCAGATCTCGATCGAGCGCCGGCCGCTCAGCTGGACGGTCGGCGACCAGGGCGTGGTCAAGCCGCACGGCATCTCGATGCGCGACCTGCGCCACCCGCGGCTCGCGGAGACCGACAGGCTCGACCCCCCGGACGGTATGTGACGTGAGCGACGAGCGCCCCGAGACGAGCGCCGCGACGGCGGCCGCGCCCGCCGCGGCCCAGCCGAGCCAGTGGCCGCCGCGGGAGGCCGGCGGAGGCGCAGCCCCGCCGCCGGCCGTGCTCGAGGAGATCCGCGAGCGGTTCCCGGACGTGCCGCTGACGCCGCAGACGACCGCCGACGGCATCCCGACCGTCTGGGTGCCGGCGGAGAGCGCCGCCGAGGTGCTCGCCTACCTCGGCGCGGCGGCGCCCAAGCCCTTCGCCATGCTCTACGACCTGGGCGGCGTCGACGAGCGCTCGCGGCAACACCGCGAGGGCCTGCCCGCCGCCGGCTTCAGCGTCTTCTACCACCTCGTCTCCTACGAGCGGAACGCCGACGTGCGCGTCAAGGTCGCGCTGGAGGCGGGCGCGCCGCGGGTCGACTCCGTCGCCCGCGTGTGGCCCGCCGCCGCCTGGTACGAGCGCGAGGCCTGGGACATGCTCGGCATCGAGTTCGCCGGCCACCCCGATCTCAAGCGCCTCCTCATGCCGCCCTGGTGGGAGGGCCACCCGCTGCGCAAGGAGCACCCGTCCCGGGGCACCGAGTACGGCCCGTTCGAGCTGCCGGACCAGCTCGTCGACGAGATGCAGGAGCAGCTCCGCTTCAGGCCCGAGGACTGGGGCCTGCCGACCACCGACGACGACCCGACGCTGATGTACCTCAACATCGGCCCGCAGCACGGCGCCACCCACGGGCCCTTCCGGGTGATCGTCGGCCTGCGCAACGAGGAGATCGTCCATCTGATCCCCGACATCGGCTACCACCACCGCGGCGCCGAGAAGATGGCCGAGCGCCAGAGCTGGCACACCTACATCCCGTACACCGATCGCGTGGATTACCTCGGCGGGGTCACCAACAACCTGCCCTGGGTCCTCTCCGTCGAGAAGCTCTGCGGCATCGAGGTCCCGGACCGCGCGCAGATCATCCGGGTGCTGCTCTGCGAGTGCTACCGCATCGCCAGCCACCTCGTCTTCTACGGGACCTTCGCCCAGGACATCGGCGCCCTCTCCCCGGTCTTCTACATGTTCGAGGATCGCGAGCGGCTGTTCGACGACGTGATCGAGCCGATCACGGGCGGCCGCATGCACCCCAACTGGTTCCGCATCGGCGGCGTCGCCGAGGATCTGCCCAAGGGCTGGGAGCAGCGCGTGCTCGACTACGCCGACTACCTGCCGTCGCGCCTGGACGAGTACGACAAGCTGGTGATGGACAACCGCATCATGAAGGCGCGCACCGTCGGCGTCTCGCCGATCTCGGTGGACGACGCCGTCGCCTGGGGGCTCACCGGCCCGATGCTGCGCGCCGCCGGCCTCCCGTGGGACTGGCGCAAGCAGCGCCCGTACAGCCACTACGACTGGTTCGACTTCGACGTGCCCATCGGCACCACCGGCGACTGCTACGACCGTGCCGCCGTCCACGTCGAGGAGATGCGCCAGAGCCTGCGCATCATCCGCCAGTGCGTCGAGCTGATGCCGGACGGCCCGTACAAGGCCTTCCACCCCCTGGCGACGCCGCCGATGAAAGAGCCGCACACGATGCACGACATCGAGTCGCTGATCACGCACTTCCTCGGCGTGAGCTGGGGACCGGTCGTGCCGCCCGGAGAGGCCAGCGTCCACACGGAGGGCACCAAGGGCCAGTACAGCTACTACGCGATCAGCGACGGCGCCAACTCGGCGTACCGGGTCAAGATCCGCACGCCGTCCTACCCCCACCTGCAGGCGCTGCCGCTGCTCTGCACCGGTTACGAGATCGCCGACCTCGTGACCATCCTCGGCAGCATCGACTTCGTCATGGCGGACGTGGACCGATGAGCGATATATCCGGTGTACCTCCGGCGCACCGCCAGTTGACTCGGCTACGCGGGTCAATGCCTTCGGTGTCCCGCTCGCATCCGCCGGAAGAGTGGGCGTCATGAGCCTCAGCGACGACGAGATCCGCCAGCTCGACGGCATCCTCGGGCACTACCCGGACCGGCGGGCGGCCGCCGCGACCGCCATGCGCATCGTGCAGGCGCGGCGGCGCTGGCTCTCGGACCAGGCGCTCGCCGACCTCGGGGAGTACCTCGGGGTGACGGTCGCGGAGCTCGACGGCATCGCGACCTTCGGCAACATGATCTTCCGCAAGCCCGTCGGCCGTCACGTCGTGCTGCTCTGCGACAGCTTCGCCTGCTGGAGCCTCGGATACGACCAGCTGCGCGCCGCCGTCGAGGCGGAGCTGGGCGTCGGCATGGGGCAGACGACGGAAGACGGGCGTTTCACGCTGCTGCCCATCGTCTGCCTCGGCGCCTGCGACCGCGGCCCGGCGCTGATGGTGGACGACGAGCTGCACGGGCCGGTGGAGCCGCGGCAGGTGCCCGAGATCCTCGGAGGCTACGCGTGAGCGGCGCGACCGGAGCCTCCGGCGGCACGACCTACCGCGGCGCCGTGGACCGGCCGTTCACGCGCGCGATGCGCGCCGACGGCCGGCCGGCGACCCTGGACGACTACGTGGCCGCCGGCGGCTACGAGGGCCTGCGCCGGGCGCTCGACGACCTCAAGGCCCCCGAGGTCACGACGATGGTCACAGAGTCGGGGCTGCGCGGCCGGGGCGGCGCCGGCTACTCGACCGGGCGCAAGTGGAGCACCATGCCGCTCGGCGCGGACGCGCCGCGACCCAAGTACATCGTCTGCAACGCCGACGAGATGGAGCCGGGCAGCTTCAAGGACCGCTTCCTCATGGAGCGGAACCCGCACCTGCTCATCGAGGGCATGCTGCTGGCCGGCTTCGCCACCGAGGCCGACGCCGGCTACATCTTCGTGCGCGCCCAGTACGACGCGTCGCTCGCCGCGCTCGGGCGCGCGCTCGGCGAAGCCCGCGAGCGCGGCTACCTCGGCGAGCGCGTGCTCGGCTCGCGCTTCTCCTTCGACATCGAGACGCACGAGAGCATCGGGCGCTACATCTGCGGAGAGGCGTCGGCGATGCTGAACGCCCTCGAGAGCCAGCGCCCCAACCCGCGCGCGCGCCCGCCGCACATGACCGGCGCCGGGCTGTTCTCCCGGCCCACCGTGGTCAACAACGTCGAGACCTACATGGCCGTGCCGTCGATCGTGGCGCACGGCCCGGACTGGTGGAAGAGCCTCTCCGTGACCGACGAGGGCGGCACCAAGATCTGCGGCGTCGCCGGCCGCGTCGCCCGTCCCGGCTGCTACGAGCTGCCCATGGGGACGCCGATGCGGCAGCTCATCGAGGTGCACGCCGGCGGCATGCTGCCCGGGTACGCGCTCCGCGCCGTCAGCCCGGGCGGCGCCTCCACCGCCTTCGTCGCCGCGGCGGACCTCGACGTGCCCCTCGGCTTCAGCACCATGGGCGCGGTGCACAGCCGCCTGGGGACCGGCACGATGGTGGTGCTCGACGACCAGACCTGCCCGGTCGGCATGACGCTCAACATGATGCGGTTCTTCGCCCAGGAGTCGTGCGGCTGGTGCACGCCGTGCCGGGAGGGACTGCAGTGGGCCGCGACGCTGCTCGACGACATCGAGCACGGCCGCGGCCGCCCCGCCGACCTGGACGTCCTCGCCGAGCAGGTCTGGTTCATGGCCTCGGACAAGTGCTTCTGCGACCTGGCGCCGGGCGCGATGCAGCCGCTCGAGGCCGCGCTGCGGCTCTTCCGCGGCGACTTCGAGCGCCACATCGCGGACGGCGTCTGCAGCTTCCGGCGGCCCGGCGCGGACGCGCCGGCGACGAAAGGGACGGCCTCGTGAGCGGCGGCCGCGCAGCAGCCCCGCCCAAGCTCGTCACCGTCATCATCGACGGCGCCGAGTACCAGGCCGAAGAGGGCCGCAACATGCTCGACGTCGCCCTCTCCCTGGGCTTCGACCTCCCGTTCTTCTGCTGGCACCCGATCATGGGCTCCATCGGCGCCTGTCGCCAGTGCGCCGTGCGCAGCTACTGGACCGACCGCGAGGGCAACGAGAAGAGCGAGATCGCCATGGCCTGCATGACCGAGGCGCGAGAGGGCACGCGGATGGACATCGACGACGAGGAGGCGATCCGCTTCCGCGCCGAGATGATCGAGCTGATGATGCTCAGCCACCCGCACGACTGCCCGGTCTGCGACGAGGGCGGCGAGTGCCACCTCCAGGACATGACGGTGATGACCGGCCACAGCTACCGCCGCTACCGCGGGCTCAAGCGGACCTTCGAGAACCAGGACCTCGGCCCCTTCGTCACCCACGAGCTCAACCGCTGCATCACCTGCTACCGCTGCTCGCGCTTCTACAACGACTACGCCGGGGGCCGCGACTTCGGCGTCTTCGGGCTGCGCAACCGGGTCTACTTCGGGCGCGCCGAGAGCGGCACGCTGGAGAGCGAGTTCAGCGGCAACCTCATCGAGGTCTGCCCGACCGGCGTCTTCGACGACAAGCCCTTCGCGGCCCGGTACGCGCGCAAGTGGGACCTGCAGACGGCGCCGTCGGTGTGCCCGCACTGCGGCCTCGGCTGCAGCACCACGCCGTCGGCGCGAGGCGGCGAGCTGCGCCGCGTGCAGGGCCGGTTCAACCGCGACGTCAACAAGATGTTCCTCTGCGACCGCGGGCGCTACGGCTACGAGTTCGTCAACGCGCCCGAGCGGGTGCGGGCGGCGCGGGTGGCGGCGGAGGCCGTCGCGGACCCGCCGCCCATCGTGGACGCGCCGCCCGAGAACGCCCCCGAGGCGCCGGACGTGATCGCGGAGACGCCGCCCGGCGACCCCGTGGAGGCGGCGTCCGTCGTGGACCGGGCGCTCGACGCCGCGGCCGCGCTGCTGCGCGGCGGCCGCGCCATCGGCATCGGCTCGCCGCGGGCCTCGCTCGAGGACAACCACGCGCTGCGCGCGCTGGTCGGCCCCGGGCGCTTCTACCGCGGCATGTCGGACGCCGACGACCGGCTGGTCGGCGCCGTGCTGGACGTGGCCGCCGACGAGCGCCTGCGCCTCGGCTCGCTCGCCGACGTCTCGTCCGCCGACGCCGTCCTGGTGCTCGGCGAGGACCTCACCAACACCGCGCCGATGCTCGACCTGACCATCCGCACGTGGCTGCACCTGCGCCCCAACGAGGTGGAGGAGCGCAACCACATCCGCCGCTGGAACGACGCGGGCATCACGCGCATCAAGCGGCGCGAGCCGAGCGCGCTCTGGGTCGCGACGACGCACGCGACCAAGCTCGACCCGGTCGCCGCCGAGGTCCACCGGGCGACACCGGACGACCTCGTGCGCCTGGCGCTCGCGATCGCGCACGAGGCCGACGGCCAGGCGCCGGCCGTGCCCGGGCTGAGCGACGCCGAGCTCGAGCTGGCGCGGCGCTGGGCCGCGGCCTTCGCCGGCGCGGCCGCGCCGCTCGTCGTCGCCGGCTGCTCGAGCGGCTCACCGGACCTGGTCCGCGCCGCCGCCCACCTCACGCTCGCCCTGCGCCGCGGCGAGGATCGGGCGGCGCTGGTCCTCACCGTCCCGGAGCCGGACAGCGTCGGCCTGCGCATGCTCGGCGGCGGCACGCTCGTCCAGGGCCTCGCCGCCCTCGCGCGCGGCGAGGCGGACGCGGTCGTGGTCCTCGACAACGACCTCGACCGTCGCGCCCCGGCCCTCCTCGTCGACGACTTCCTGCGCCGGGGCGTGCCGGCAATCGCCCTCGCCACGCTCGAGGACCGGCTCACGGCGCAGGCGGACGTCGTCCTGCCGACGGCGACCTGGGCCGAGTCCACCGGCACCTTCGTCAGCCACGAGGGCCGGGCGCAGCGCTTCTTCTCCGTGCTCCCGCCCGCCGGCGAGGCGCGCCCCGCGTGGCGCTGGGCGCGCGACCTCATGCAGCGGCTCGGCCGCCGGGAGGCGCACGGCTGGCGCACGCAGGACGACGTGCTCGCCGACCTCGAGGCGGAGCTCCCGACGTTCCACGGCGTGACCGCGGCCGCGCCGCCGGCCGGCTGGCGCCACGACGGCCGCAAGGTCGCGCGCCAGCCGCAGCGCGCCAGCGGACGCACGGCGCTCGACGCCGGCCGTACCGTCCGCGAGCCGGCGCCGGCGCCCGACCCGGACTCGGCGCTGGCCTACTCGCTCGAGGGCTTGCAGCCGGCGGAGTCGCCGGCCGCCCTGCGCACCCGTGTCTGGTCGCCGGGCTGGAACTCCGTCAGCGGCCTGCACAAGTTCGAGCAGGAGCTCGAGGCCGTGCGCCCCGCCGAGTCGCTGGGCGTCCGGCTCCTGGACGATCCGATGCACGGCGGCGAGCTGGCGCCGGTGTCGCCGCCGCCGCCATCCGCGACCGCGGACGGCGAGTTCACGCTCGTCGCCCTGCATCACATCTTCGGCTCCGAGGACCTCAGCATGTACGCGCCGGGCATCGCGCAGCGCGCGCCCGGCGCCTTCATCGGCCTGAACGAGGAGGACGCCGACCGCCTGGGCGCCCGCGAGGGCGACTGGCTCGAGCTCTGGCTGCCCTGGATGGACACGCGCGCGCGCTGCGCGCTGGTGCCGTCGCTCGTGACGGGCACGGCCGGGATCCCCGCCGGCCTCCCCGGCCTGCCGTACATCTCGCTGCCGGCACGCGCCCGGCTCGCGCGCGCGGAGGAGCCGGAATGAGCTGGTACTGGCAGCTGCTCATCGTCCTGCTCGTGCTGATCGCCGTGCTCACCATCGCCG
This sequence comes from uncultured Thermoleophilia bacterium, assembly GCA_963808735.1. GTDB lineage: Bacteria > Actinomycetota > Thermoleophilia > UBA2241 > UBA2241 > CAIXSE01. The sequence goes on from CAWEHE010000023.1 coordinate 22,751, forward strand.
CCGGCCTGATCTGGTACGAGCGGCGGCTCCTCAGCCTCGTCCAGGACCGCTACGGCCCCAACCGCGTGGGCCCCTTCGGCCTGGGCCAGGTGCTGGCCGACACCTTCAAGATCCTCTTCAAGGAGGACTGGGTCCCGCCGTTCTCGGACAAGCGCGTCTTCGTGGTCGCGCCGTCCCTGGTGCTGGTGACGGCGCTGCTCTCCTTCATCGTCGTGCCGGTCGCGGACGGCATCGTCGTCGCCGACCTCGACGTGGGGCTCCTCTTCGTCCTCGCCATGTCGTCGCTGGCCGTGTACAGCGTCGTGCTGGCCGGCTGGTCGTCGCACAGCAAGTACTCGCTGGTCGGCGGCCTGCGCGCCGCCGCGCAGATGGTGAGCTACGAGGTCTTCATGGGGCTGTCCCTGGTCGGCGTGGTGACCATGGCCGGGTCGTTCGACCTGGGCGACATCGTCGAGGCGCAGCAGCGCAGCGTCTACTACGTCTTCCCGCAGTTCATCGGCTTCGTCGTCTTCCTCGTCGCCGGCTTCGCCGAGACGCGGCGCATCCCGTTCGACCTCGTCGAGGCGGAGAGCGAGCTCGTGGCCGGCTACCACACCGAGTACTCGGGCATGAAGTTCGGCCTCTTCATGGTCGGCGAGTACGTCGCCGTCACCCTGATCTCGGCGCTCATCGTCACGCTCTTCTTCGGCGGCTGGCTGGGGCCGTGGCTGCCGGGGCTCGTCTGGTTCCTCATCAAGACCGGCGTCTTCATCACGCTCTTCATCATCGTGCGCGGCACGTTCCCGCGGCCGCGCTACGACCAGCTCATGGCGCTCGGCTGGAAGGCGATGCTGCCGCTCAGCCTTGTCAACCTGCTCGTGACCGGCGCGATCGTCGTGGCGAGGGCGGGGTGAGGAGGTGACGGTGGACGACCACACGCACCCGCCGCTCACCACCGACGTCGTCGTGACCGGCGGCCTCGCGCGTCGCGGCCAGCGCCTGGTGCCTCGCATCGGCCGCACCGCGTGGTCGACGCTGGTCGGCATCGGCATCGTCATCAGCCACGCCTGGCGCAGCCGCGACACCATCCAGTACCCCGAGGAGATGGTGTACCTGCCGCCGCGGTACCGGGGGCGCATCATCCTCTCCCGCGATCCCGCCGGCGACGAGCGCTGCGTCGCCTGCTACCTCTGCTCCGTCGCCTGCCCCGTGGACTGCATCGCCCTGCAGGCGACCACCGACGAGACCGGACGCCGCTACCCGGCGTGGTTCCGCATCAACTTCTCGCGCTGCATCTTCTGCGGCTTCTGCGAAGACGCGTGCCCCACCTACGCCATCCAGCTCACGCCCGACGTGGAGATGTGCGAGTACGAGCGCCCCAACATGGTGTACGAGAAGGACGACCTGCTGATCGCCGGCCCGGGCAAGTACCACGAGCACGACTTCTACCGGGTCGCCGGCCTCGCCATCGGCGGCAAGGGCAAGGGCGAGGCCGAGAACGAGGCGCCACCCGTCGATGTCAGGGGACTGCTGCCGTGATGGGGGCGCTCACATGACCGCACTTTTCTACATCGCCGCGGTGGTCGCCGTGCTCTCGACGTTCATGGTCGTGACGCGCACCAACCTCGTGCACGCGCTGCTGTACCTCGTGATCTCGCTGTTCGCGGTGGCCGTGGTCTTCTACACGCTGGGCGCGCCGTTCGTGGCCGCGCTCGAGGTGATCGTCTACGCCGGCGCGATCATGATGCTCTTCATCTTCGCCGTGATGCTGCTCAACGTGAGCGCCGACTCGCCGCTGCGCGTGCCGCCGACGGCCTGGATCGGGCCGGCGATCCTCGCCGCCGTGCTGCTGGCCGAGGTGATCTACGGCCTCGTCCTGACGAGCCCGCCGCTCGCCGGCAAGACGGTCGGCCCGGTCGCGGTCAGCGAGGCGCTGTACGGTCCCTACGTGCTCGGCGTGGAACTCGCCTCGATGCTGCTGCTGGCGGCGCTCATCGGCGCGCGGCACGTGGCCGCGCGTGACGGCGACCGCGACGCCGAAGGGGACGAAGCCTGATGGCCGCCGTCTCCCTCGACCACGGGCTCATCCTGGCGGCCATCCTCTTCGCCATCGGCTTCGGTGGCCTCCTGGCGCGGCGCAACCTGATCGTCGTGCTGGCCTGCATCGAGATCATGCTGAACGCCGCCGGCCTCGCCTTCGTGGTGGCCGGCGCCCGCTGGGGCCAGGCCGACGGCCAGGTCATGTTCCTCTTCGTGCTGGCGATGGCCGCCGCAGAGGTCGCCGTCGGCCTCGCCATCGCCATCCGCTTCCGCCAGACGTTGAAGAGCCTCGACGTCGACGACGCCGACGAGATGAAGGGCTGACCGGATGCTCTCGCTCCTCTGGCTGATCCCCGCGCTCCCCGCCGCCGGCTTCGTCGCGCTGGTGCTGCTCGACCGGCGCCTCACGCGCCGCTCCGCGGCCTGGATCGGCGCCGGGTCCTCGGGGCTCGCGGCGCTGGTCGCGCTGCTGGTCTGCGGCAGCTTCATCGTCTCGCCGCCGGCCGGCGACGCGTACCACCAGGTCCTGTGGACCTGGTTCGACGTCGCCGGCTTCGCGCCGACCATCGGCTTCTACCTCGACGCCGTCAGCGTCACCTGGGTGCTGGTCATCACCTTCGTCGGCTTCCTCATCCACCTGTACTCCACCGAGCACATGGAGCACGACGAGGGCTTCACCCGCTTCTTCATGTACCTGAACCTGTTCGTCGCCTCGATGCTGATCCTGGTGCTGGCCGACAACCTGCTGCTCCTGTACCTGGGATGGGAGGGCGTCGGGCTGTGCAGCTACCTGCTCATCTCGTTCTGGCACAAGGACCTGCAGAACGTGTACTGCGGCCGCAAGGCGTTCATCGTCACGCGCGTCGGCGACACGGCGATGATCGCCGGCCTCTTCCTGCTGTTCACGCAGCTGCACACGCTGCAGATCCAGCCGCTGATGGCGGCCGCCGAGAAGGACTGGACGACGGGGTCCGGCGTCGCCGTCGCCGCCGCCCTTCTCCTGCTGGGCGGCGCCGTGGGCAAGTCCGCCCAGGTGCCGCTGCAGACGTGGCTCCCGGACGCGATGGCCGGCCCCTCGCCGGTCAGCGCGCTCATCCACGCCGCCACCATGGTCACGGCCGGCGTGTACCTCATCGCGCGCACCAACGTCCTGTTCACGCTCGCGCCGGACGCCCGCCTCACCGTGGCCATCGTCGGCACGGTCACCCTGCTGATCGCCGGCTTCAGCGCGCTCGTCCAGCACGACCTCAAGCGCGCGCTGGCATACTCCACGATCAGCCAGATCGGCTACATGTTCCTGGCGCTCGGCGTGGCCGGCTGGGAGGCGGCGGTGTTCCACTTCATGACGCACGCCTTCTTCAAGGCGCTGCTCTTCCTCGGCGCCGGCGTGATCATCGAGGCGCTCGCCGACGAGCACGACATCTTCAAGATGGGCGGGCTGCGCCGCGCGCTTGCCCTCCGTGTTCTGGACCTTCACCATCGGCGCCGCCGCCCTTGCGGCGCTTCCGTTCGTCACCGACGGCTTCTACAGCAAGGACCTCATCATCGCCACGAGCCTCGGCTCGGTGGACGGCAGCGTGTGGTTCTACGTGGGCTCGCTGATCGGCGCCTTCATGACGGCGCTGTACTCGTTCCGCCTCGTCTTCCTCGTCTTCTTCGGGGAGCGGCACACCGAGGTGAGCCGCCGGCCGCGCTGGCGGCAGCTGCTGCCGCTCTGGGTGCTCGCCGCGTTCTCGGTCACTGCCGGCTTCGTCTGGATGCCGGGCTGGCTGGGCGGGTTCCACCCGCTCGAGGACTTCCTGGACTCGGCGCTGCCGCCGATCGAGTGGACCGGGCAGTACGCGCACTTCGCCGAGAGCACCGGCGCGGCGCTCATCACCATCGCCATCGTCCTCGCCGGCATCGCCCTCGCCTACGGGTGCTGGATGCCGTGGCGCGCCGGGACCGCACGCTTCGCCGCGTCACCGGAGATCCGCCCGATCGCCGCCTTCTGGCTGGGCGGCTGGGGCTTCGACTGGGTCTACGAGCGCATCTTCGTGCGGCCGGTCAAGTGGTTCGCCCGCGTCGCCCGCGACGACCTCGTCGAACCGGCCGTGGGCGGCATCGCCTGGCTCAACGTCTGGGCCTGGCGCACGCTGAGCGCCGGCCAGACGGGGCGCCTGCGCGCCTACCTGGCCGTGGCCGGCTTCGGCATCGCCCTCGTCCTCGCCGTCGTGGTGCTGAGGTGACGCCGTGATCCTCCTCTGGTACATCGTCATCCCCGCCGTGGCGGCGCCGATCGCCTGGCTGCTCGGGCGCTCGCGTCCCGAGCTCGCCCGCTGGACGGCGATGGTCGGGACCGCAGCCCCGCTCGTGCTTCTGGCCGGGCAGTGGGCGGCCGACGCGAGCAGCCTGCAGGCCGCCTTCGCCGCCAAGGGGCCCGGCCCGGCCGGCATCCTCGAAGGCTCCTGGATCGCCCACTTCAAGGTCCCCTGGATCGAGTCCTTCGGCATCAGCTTCTTCCTCGCCGCCGACGGCCTCACGCTCATCATGCTGCTGCTCACGTTCGCGATCGGCCTCCTCGCCGTGCTCGCCTCGTGGCGCGGCATCACCAGGCACGTCGGCGTCTTCCACCTGATGATCCTCTGGACCGTGGCGGGGCTTGCCGGCGTGTTCCTCTCGCTCGACCTGTTCCTGTTCTACTTCTTCTTCGAGATGATGCTGATCCCGATGTACTTCCTGATCGCCGTCTGGGGTCACGAGAAGCGCGTGTACGCGGCGATCAAGTTCTTCATCTTCACCCAGGTGAGCGGCCTCCTGATGCTGGTCGCGATCGTCGCGCTGGTCTTCATCCATGGCCGCGAGACCGGCGACTACACCTTCGACTTCACGCAGCTGCTGGGCACGAAGATGGCCTCGGGGACGGCGTTCGTGCTGATGCTCGGCTTCTTCTTCGCCTTCGCCGTCAAGCTGCCGGCGTGGCCGCTGCACACCTGGCTGCCGGACGCGCACACCGAGGCGCCGACCGCCGGCTCCGTGCTGCTGGCCGGCGTGCTCATCAAGATCGGCGCCTACGGCATGCTGCGCTTCATGGTGCCGCTCTTCCCCGACGCCGTGCGCGACTTCCGCACGGTGGCGCTGATCCTCGCGGTGATCGGCATCATCTACGGCGCGATCATGGCCTACGGCCAGAAGGACATGAAGCGGCTGGTCGCCTACACGAGCGTCAGCCACATGGGCTTCGTCCTCCTCGGGGTCTTCGCCTGGAACACGTGGGCGCTGCAGGGCGTGATCCTGCAGCTCGTGTGTCACGCCCTCTCCACGGGCGCCCTCTTCATCATGGTCGGCGGCCTGCAGGACCGCATCCACACGCGCGACATGGACAGGATGGGCGGCCTCTGGCAGGTGGCGCCCCGGATGGGCGGCACGGCCATGTTCTTCGCCATGGCCTCGCTCGGCCTGCCGGGGCTCGGCAACTTCGTCGCCGAGTTCCTGATCCTCGTCGGCGTCTGGCAGGTGAGCCACTGGGCGGCGGTGCTCGGCGCGGTGGGCCTCGTGTTCGCGACGGTCTACTCCCTGTGGATGATGCAGCGCGCCTTCCAGGGTGAGGAGACGCACGGCTGGTCGTTCGCCGACCTCACGAAGCGCGAGGTCGGCATGTTCGGCGCCATGATCGCCGCGCTCGTCGTCCTCGGCTTCTGGCCGCAGCCGCTGATCGTCACCGCGCGGCAGACGGTCACGGGCCTGCAGGAGATGACGGCGGCGAGCACCCTCGCCCAGCCGCAGGACGCGGCGGAGACCGGCGGCCCGGCCGCCGCCGCGGAGGCCGCCGCCGCGCAGCCCGCCGATGGTTCTACCGACGGCGTCGCCGAGACCGGAGCGCAGCAGTGAAGGCCGGCGACCTCCTCACCATCTCGCCGCTCATCGCGCTCACGCTGGCGCCGGTGGTCGTCATGCTCGTCGCCGCGATCTGGCGCGCGCACGCACCGGCGTTCTGGATCACGCTCTGCGGCCTGGCGACGACCTTCGGCCTGCTCTTCGTCTCCGCCTCGCGCACGGAGCGCGTGGTCACGCCGCTCATCGACATGGACGGCTACGCGCTCTTCTTCATCGGCCTGATCACCGTCGCCACCGCCGTCGTCGCGCTCCTCTCCTGGGGCTACCTGCCGCGGCTGCGCGTGCACCCCGAGGAGTACTACGTGCTGCTGCTCACGGCCACGCTGGGCAGCGCCGTGCTCGTCGCCAGCACGCAGTTCGCGTCGCTCTTCCTCGGCATCGAGATCCTCAGCGTGTCGCTGTACGCGCTGATCGTCTACCCGATCCACCGGCCGGACGTGGTCGAAGCGGCGGTCAAGTACCTCGTGCTCGCCGGAGCCACGTCCGCGTTCCTCGTCTTCGGCATGGCGCTCGTCTACGCCGAGTCCGGGACGATGACTTCGGCCGGCGTCGCCCGCCTCGTCGAGGCCGGCCTCGGCCGGGACGAGCTCGTCGTCACCGTCGGCATGGTGATGCTGCTCGTGGGCGTGGGCTTCAAGCTGGCCGTCGTGCCCTTCCACATGTGGACGCCGGACGTGTATCAGGGGGCGCCGGCGCCCGTCGGCGCCTACGTGGCGACGGTCTCCAAGGGCGCCGTCTTCGCCCTGCTCCTTCGCTACCTGCTGCCGCTGAGCGACGACCAGAGCTCTACGCTCTTCCTCGCGCTGACCGCCGTGGCGATCGCCTCGATGCTCGCCGGCAACCTGCTGGCGCTGCGCCAGGACAACGTCAAGCGCCTGCTGGCGTACTCCTCGATCGCCAACCTCGGCTACCTGCTGGTCGCCTTCCTCGCCAGCGGCGAGCGCGCCGGCGTCGCCGTCTGCTTCTATCTGGTCGCCTACTTCGCGACCACGCTGGCGGCCTTCGGCGTCGTCACCGTGCTCTCGCCGGCAGACCGCGACGCCGACCAGGTCGCCGACTACCGCGGCCTCGGCGCGCGGCGGCCGTGGCTGGCCGCCATCTTCGCCGTGGCCCTCTTCTCGCTCGCCGGCATGCCGCTCACGATGGGCTTCATCGGCAAGTTCACGATCGTCACCGCCGGCGCCGGGTCGGCGCTGTGGGCGCTGGTCATCGTCCTCGTGGTGAGCAGCACCATCGGCCTCTACTACTACACGCGCCTGATCGTGGCGATGTACGTGCGGCGGCCGGAAGAGGCCGCGGCGACCGGTGCGGGAAGCCGCAGCCGCGCGGCGATCGCCGTCCTGGCCGCGCTGGCCGCGTTCCTGCTCGTCTTCGGCGTGTATCCGACGCCGCTGCTGCGGCTGGTGGAGCACGCCGTCTCGACGCTGCCCTGGCCGTAGTCGCCGGAGCTTCGCGACGCAGCAGCCGAAGGTGTGGGCCGGACCCTCCGGGGTACGATTGCTCCACGGATCGAGCAGCTGCGAGGAGGACCGATGGCTTCAGCCGAGATCGAGAGCGGGATCTGCGGGTTCTGCACCACGGTGAAGACGACCGCGGAGGGCCGCACCGTGCGCGTCGAGTTCGAGACGGACTGCGGCTACGTCGAGCAGCTCGCCGATGCGCTCACCGAGGTCGACCCGTACCGTGAGATCAGCTACCGCGGCGAGGGCCCGGTCACGCTGAAGCTCGCCGCCGAGCACCTCGTGCACCCGGCGTGCCCCGTCCCGAGCGGGATCCTCAAGGCGATCGAGGTCGCGGCCGGGCTGGCGCTGCCGAAGGACGCAAGCATCAAGCCGTCCAAGGACTGAGGCGGTCACTGGCGGGTGCACCTCGCGGAGCACGCGACGATAGTCCGGCCACCCCTACTAGTCGCTCAGCCGGAAGCGCCAGACGGCGAGCGCGAAGAGCGCGGCCGCCCAGACAAGCGAGAACCAGAACGCCGGCAGCACGTCGGCGACGTCGAACCCGCGCACCACGATGCCGCGCAGACCCTCGAGGATCCACGACGTCGGCAGCAGGTGGCCGACGGTCTGGAACGTCTGCCCGGTGATCTCCAGCGGGAACCAGGCGCCCGAGAGCGCGGAGATGGCCATCGACACGAGGATCGTCGTGGCGATCAGCGCCTGCTCGCTCTTGAGCACCGAAGCCAGCAGCAGGCCCAGCGTGCTCGCGACCAGTGACAGCGAGACCATCATCACCAGAAGCGCGGCGGGGTCGCGCAGGTAGTCCACGCCGAAGAAGAGCTGGGCGACGGTGATGAGCAGGACCTGCTGCGCGAACGTCAGCGCGAACATCCCCGCCGTCTTGCCGCCGATGAGCTGCCGGCGCCGCAACCGCGTGGTCATCAATCGTTGCAGCGTTCCGTTCTGCCGTTCGACGATCAGCGCGATGCCGGCGGTGAGGAGACTGAACATGATGAAGTTCACCATCATGCCGGGAGAGCTGAGGACGAAGCCGCTGGGCGTCTGGCCGGCGGCTGCGCCGGCCTCCACGACCTTGGTGCTCGCGGCCGGAGAAGCGAGAGCCGCGGCCACGACGGGCCGGGCCTCCGCGGCGGTGCTCGCGACCACCCCATCCTGCGCGCCCTGCGGCATGCTCCTGGTGGACCAGACCGCCTCAGCGGCGGCGCGTGAGGCCAACTCGACGGTCACCTGCTCCCCGGCGAGAGTACGGACCTCACTGGCTGCGGTCGCGGCGCCGCTCGAGCCCTGGGTGGACACGATCGTGAGAGCGGCCTTCTCCCCGGCGGCCACCGCGGCGCTGTAGCCGTCGGGGATGATCAGGCCGGCCGCGGCGCGCTCGTCGGCCATCCACGTCTCAAGCTCGTCCCCCTGCTTGACCACGACGCGGACGACGCTCGTCTCGTCGAGGGCGGCGACGAGCTGCCTGGCGGCCGCGCCCCCGTCAGCGTCCCACACCGCCAGCGGCAGCTTCTCCATCTCGCTGCCGCCGCCGAAGAGCAGCCCGAAGAACAGCGTGAACGCCAGCGGCATCACCAGGATGAAGATGAACGACAGCCTGTCCCGCGCGGTCTCCAGGAGGTCCTTGCGCGCGAGGACGGCGGCCAGCCTCACTGCGACCGCCTCACGAGAACCGCCCCCGCATGCGCAGCACGGCGAAAAAGAAGAAGGCGACGGCGAAGCCGAGCGGGACCATCACCTGCCAACGGATGTCGGCGGCGCCACCGCCGCGCATCGCCGTGTCCCAGCCGGACAGCAGCCAGCCGTTCGGCGTGAACCTCTGGACGATCGCGTACGTCCCGCTGCTCTGGGCGGTGCCGGTGAAGTTGCCCCCGAGCAGGGCGAGGACGAGGTAGACGCCGGCGCCGATGGCGCCGGCCTGCGCCGGCGTCTTCGTGAACGCGATGACGAGCAGGGCGAGGCCGCCGGCCACGCCGGCGCCGACCAGCGTGAGCAGGACGACGGCGTCGAGGCGGCCCCACTCGATGCCGAAGATCAGGCGGCCGGCGACGAGCAGCACCACCGCCTGCGCCAGCACGGTCACGAAGACCGAGACGAACTTGCCGCCGATGATGACGCCGTGCCTGGTCGGCGTCGTGAAGAGGCGCGGCAGGGTCCCATCGCGGTCCTCGGTGAGGATCGTCCGAGCCACGTTCGCCGCGCCGAAGAACATGAAGAAGACCATCATGCCGGCGAGAATGAGGCCGGTGACCGCGACCTCCTTCTCCGTCCCCGCGGCCCGTGGCGAACGCTGGCTGACCTGGAGGCCGGCGGACACGCCGCCGGAGTGGCTGAACTGCTCGGCGGCGCGGGCGGCGACCACCTGCGGATCGAGGGGGTCGTCACCCTGCGCAGCGAGGGCGGCGGCCCCGGCGGCGGCCGCGCGCGCGCCGTTGAAGTCCGCCAGCACCTGTCCCACCACACCCTCGACGATGGAACCGCCGATCTCGCTGGTCGGGTTCTCGTACAGCTCGATCTGCGTCCTCGCCGCGTCGCCGATCCCGTAGGTCACGGTGCTGAAGTCCTCGGGGATGATGACGGCCACCGCCGCCTTGCCGTCGTCGACGGCCTGCCGGGCGGCGGCCTCCGAGCTCCTCGTCGTGGTCTCGAGCACATCCGCGAGGTCCTTGCTCGTGAGGACGCTCTGGACGGCTGCGCCGGCGTTGCCGCCCGAAGGCGCTCCGCCGGCGTCCAGGTTCGCGACCACGACCTTGGTCGCGGCGATGTCGAACCCGCCGCCGTCGCCGAAGGCGAAGCCGAGCAGGGCGGCGAGCGCGAGCGGCGCGGCCAGCATCATCATCAGCGCGGGCACGTTGCGCGCCGTGCTGCGCAGGTCCTTCCAGGCGATGGCGAGGATCTTGGTCACGATGCGCCGACTATTCTCTGAGCGCCCGGCCGGTGAGGTGGAGGAAGACCATCTCGAGGTTCGGCTCGGTGACGTTGATCTCCGTGATGCGCGAGCCTGCCGAGGCGGCCGCCTCGAACAACCGCGGCAGCACCTCGTTGGCGTCCTCCGTGAGCAGGATCGCCTCGTCCTCCTCGACGGTGACCTTCTCCACCCCGGGCAGCTCGCGCCAGCGCTCGGCCATGCCCTCGAGGAAGTGGTCCACGCGGGCCGTGACGCGAGAGCTCTGGCCGACGATCCGGACCAGCTCCTCGTGGGAACCGAGCGCGATCATCTTGCCGTGGTCGACGATGCCGATGCGGTCGCTGAGCTCCTGCGCCTCGGCCATGTAGTGCGTGGTGTAGAGGATCGTCATCCCCTGGTCGCGAAGCGCCAGGATGCCGTCGAGGATCGACCGCCGGCTCTGCGGGTCGATCCCGACCGTCGGCTCGTCCAGATACAGCACCTTGGGCTTGTGCAGCAGCGCGACGCCGATGTTGACGCGCCGCTTCATGCCGCCGCTGAACTTGTCGATGCGGTCCTTCTGGCGGTCGACGAGGCTGATGAGCTCGAGCACCTCGTCGACGCGCTTCTTGAGCGCGTCCCCCGAGAGCCCGTACATCCGCCCCCAGAAGACGAGGTTCTCGCGCGCGCTCATGTCCGGGTACAGCGCGATGTCCTGGGGAACCACGCCGATGGTCTCCTTGACCGCCTGTGGGTCGTCGACGACGGAGTGGCCCGCCACCGTCGCGTCGCCGCCGCTGGGGCGCAGCAGGCAGCTGAGCATGGAGATGGTGGTGCTCTTGCCGGCGCCGTTGGGGCCCAGGAGGCTGAAGATCTCGCCGGCGCGCATGTCGAAGCTCACGCCGTCGACGGCGAGGACGCCTTTGGGGGGATCGTACTGCTTGCGCAGCT
>CAWEHE010000024.1:0-88694 GCA_963808735.1 uncultured Thermoleophilia bacterium
CAAGGCCAGCGGCCTCGTCCGCGGCCTCTCCATGTGGGACGCCTTCGGCGTCGGCTTCATGAACCAGGGCCTCACGCCGTCCATCTGGGTCATGACCAGCCTCGGCGTCGGCGTGTACCTCGGCGGGAACCTCATCTGGGCGACGCTCATCTCGATGGTCCTCGCCGGCATCGGGTTCCCGATCGTGTGGGGCGTGCTCGGCGGCTCCATGCCTCGCTCGGGCGGCGAGTACATCTACAACTCCCGCATCATCCACCCCATCGTGGGTATCGGCGAGTCGTTCGGCAACGCCTTCGTGTGGATCATGTGGATCTACGTGCTGGCGCCCTGGACGGCCGATCCCGGCATGGTGATGATGGCCCAGTTCATGGACTGGCCATGGCTGTACAACTCCGCCACGAGACCTTCTTCGGCGGCCTCAGCTACACGTGGGGCTGCTTCGTCATCGCCACCGTCGCGAACATCATCGCCTTCCTGTTCGTGGTCTTCGGCATCAAGTGGTTCGCCCGCATCCAGAAGGTCGTCATGATCTTCGGCATCGGCGGCTGCGCGGTGCTGCTCGCGGCGATCAGCTACTACGCCATCAAGATCGGTCAGACCGGGTTCGTCGACAGCTGGAACGCCACTGCCGCGACCTACGGCTCGATCGACTACGAGGGCTTCCTCAAGGCGGCCGGCGCCGAGGCCGGCCAGATGCCATGCCGACGCACCTGGAACTGGTTCGACACCTTCGGCGTCATGGTCGCCGGCTCGTGGCTCTTCGCCTACAGCTACTGCATCACGTTCATCGCCGGCGAGGTCAAGCGTCCCGACAAGACCATCATCCTGTCGAACCTCTTCGCGATCATCGTCCCCGGCGTGTTCATGCTCTGGGCTGCCTTCGCGCTGTACGGCCTGGTCAAGTTCGACTTCTTCTCGGCGACGCAGTTCGTCGACAATGCCGGCAGCGACCTGGGCGGAGCGTACACCGTGCCGTGGAGCACCAACTTCCTCGGCATCCTCGGCATGTGCACCACCAACAAGGTCATCATGTTCATCTCGGTGCTGTCGTTCCTCGCGTTCAACCTGTGGTGGATCGCGCTGAGCTACCTGGCGTTCCCGCGCATCATCTTCGCGTGGGGCATGGACCGCATGGGCCCCAAGTGGTTCACGGACATCAACCCGCGGTTCGCCAGCCCGGTCAAGAACCACGTCCTGTGCTTCGTGCTCGGCCAGATCATGATCGCCGTCTACGTCTTCTGGCAGAACGAGGCGATGCAGGGACTCGCGGTGACCGCGCTCGAGATCTTCTCGGTGTTCGGCGTCACCGCCATCGCGGCCCTGATCTTCCCCTACGTCAAGCGGGCCAGGGGCATCTGGGACGCGTCTCCGTACAAGACCTGGAAGATCGCCGGCATCCCGGTGGTGACGATCGGCGCCATCGTCGACATCATCTACCTGAGCATCCTGGCGTACTTCTTCTTCTTCCTTCCCGACCCGGACAAGCGTCTCGAAGGATTCACGACCAACACGGCCATCCTCATCGTCGTGACGTGGACCGCGGGCATCCTCTGGTACTTCTTCTGGAAGCAGCGCAGCAAGAGCGTGGGCGTCGACGTGTCGATGACCTACGGGGAGTTGCCGCCTGAGTGATTCGGCAGTACCGTGAGGGGGCGGGAGCATCCGCTCCCGCCCCCTCACCGGCCAATGGAGCGTGTAGATGCTGAAACTGTTTTTCGTCACCGATATCCACGGCTCGAACGTGTGCTACCGGAAGTTCCTGAACGCGCTTCCGATCTACGGCGCCGACGTGGCCGTCCTCCTCGGTGACCTCACCGGCAAGGTCCTCGTGCCGCTCGTCGACAAGGGCGGGGATCAGTGGGAATGCACCCTCATGGGGCAGTATCGCGAGGTCAACGGGCAAGAAGAGCTCGCGGACATCAAGAAGATCATCGAGAACGCGGGCTACTACTGGGTCCACCAGACGCGCGAGGAGTTCAACGACACGCGCGACGATCCCGCCAAGATCGACGCGCTGTTCAAGAGTCTCGTCTTCGCGCGCGTGCAGGAGTGGCTCGACCTCGCCGACGAGCGTCTCGAGGGCAAGCCGTACCAGATGTACATGGCGCCGGGCAACGACGACTGGTTCGTCATCGACGACATGATCGACAACGCCAAGCTCGTGCACCCGTGCGACAAGCGCGTCGTCGAGATCGACAATCACGAGATGATCACCTCGTCGGCGTCCAACCCCACACCCTGGCTGACGCCGCGCGAGATGAGCGAAGAAGATCTCGAGAAGCACCTGCGCGAGCTTTGCGTCAAGGTCAAGAACCAGAGCACGGCGATCTACAACTTCCACGTCCCGCCGTACGGCTACTCGCTCGACCTGTGCCCCAAGCTCGACGAGAACCTCACCATGGCCGCCGACGAGAAGATCCACGCCGGCAGCCTGGGCGCCAAGGCGGTCATCGAGGAGTACCAACCGCTTCTGGGCCTCCACGGCCACATCCACGAGTCGCGCGGCGCGCAGAAGGCCGGCCGCACGCTGCTCATCAACCCGGGCAGCGAGTACTCCGAGGGTATCCTCAAGGGCGTCATCATCATGCTCGACAAGAAGAAGATCAAGGACTACGTCTTCACCTCCGGGTGAGCGGCGCGTAGACTCTTCTCTTCAACACGACGCCGAACCCGGAAGGGGGCGATAGGTACTTATGGGACAGTTCATCCTGCCGAAGGACATTCCGCTCGACCGCTATCCCAAGCCCGAGGTCTTCCTCGAGGAGGGCAAGCGGATCACGGAGGCAGCGCAGCAGCAGGGCATCATCATGCGCGTCATGGGCCCGCTGGCGCTGCACTACTACTTCCCGGACCAGGTCGACCTGTACGCCAAGCTCGAGCGCCTCGGTGACCGCTACTTCACCGACATCGACTACGCGGTCTACGGCAAGGGTCGCAAGGGCATCGGGAAGCTGATGGCGTCGCTCGGCTACGAGAACGACCTCCAGACCATGGCGACGACGGGCCAGACCCGCCAGATCTACTTCGGCGGCAAGGTCCCCATGATCGACATCTTCTTCGACAAGCTCGACTACTGCCACGAGATCAACTACGACGGGCGTCTCGAGCTCGACCCCTGGAGCGTGTCCCTCGCCGATATCCTCCTGCAGAAGCTGCAGATCTGGGAGATCAACGACAAGGACCTCAAGGACATCGAGTACCTGTTCACCGTCGCCGACTTCGGCGAGGACGACACCAAGAAGGTCAACGTCGCCTACATCTCCAAGCGTCTCGGCGACGACTGGGGGTTCTGGTACACCGCGACCACCAACCTCGACCGGGTCAAGGACCACGTCGACGGCGTGGACGCACTCAGCGACGAGCAGAAGGCCAAGATCAAGCAGGTGGCCGACGACGTCCGCGCGCGCATCGACCGGGAGCCCAAGACGCGAAGTGGGAGAAGCGCGCCAAGAAGGGCACCAAGAAGATCTGGTACAACACCGGGTTCTCCGACTGGTGATCCCGCGCCGGCCCGCCCTCGGGGGCGGACGCCGGACGGTGTGACGACGAGAGGGCCGGGGCGCCGCTGGCGCCCCGGCCCTCTCTCTGCGTTGCCCGCCGCGGCCCGATGCCCCGGCCGCGACGGTCCGGCCCGCAGCTAGTGCGCGGCCAGCTCTCCCTGCACGGCGAGGCGGCGCACGTCGGCGAGCGTCGCCTCGAGGCGCTCCAGCACCAGGCCCATCTGTTCGTAGGTGATGATCGCCGGCGGCTGCACGCGCAGCGTCAGCGAGTTGAAGAGCGTGCCGCCGATGAGCACGCCGCGCGAGAAGAGCCCCTGGCTCACGGCGTAACCGACATCGGAGTCCCTGAACTGCATGCCGATGAGGACCCCCACGCCGCGGACCTCCTCGAAGAGGTCCGGGTACCGGCCGGCGAGCTCGGTCAGCTTGCCCTTGAGCCAGGCGCCCTTCTCCGCCGCCTGGCCGGGGATGTCCTCCTCGAGGGTGGCGTGCAGGGCGCCGATGGCGGCGGCCGTGGCCATCGGGTTGCCGCCGAAGGTCGTCGTGTGGATGTACGGGTTCTCGTACATCGTCGAGAAGACGTCTTCTGTGGCGATGAAGTTGCCGATCGGGATGACGGCGCCGCCGAGGGCCTTGCCCATGGTCATGATGTCCGGGGCGACTCCCGAGTGCTCCATCCCCCAGAGCTTGCCCGTGCGGCCCATGCCGGTCTGCACCTCGTCGGCGATGAGCAGGATGCCCCACTTGTCGCAGATCTCGCGAACCTTGGGGAAGTAGTCGGCCGGAGGGATGATGGCGCCGGCCTCACCCTGGACCGGCTCCACGATGAAGGCCGCGATGTCGAAGCCCACCGCGTCGCAGATGCCGAGCTGCTTGTCGAGCGCGTCGGCGTCGCCAAACGGGACGAACCGCACCCCCGACATCAAGGGATTGAAGGGCTCGCGGAACTCGCCCTTGCCGCTGACGCTCAGTGAGCCGAACGACTTGCCGTGAAAGCCCCGCGTCGTGGAGATCATGCCGAGCGAGTGGTTCGGCTTCTTGCGCCGCGCCCACAGCTTGGCGAGCTTCATCGCGCCCTCGTTGGCCTCGGTACCCGAGTTGCAGAAGAAGGAGTACCGCAGGTCGCCGGGAGTGACCATGGCGAGCAGGTGACTGAGGTAGCCGCGCATGGGGTCCAGGAGTTCCTGCGAGTGCAGCGCCTGATGCTCGAGTTGATCACGGACGGCCTTGACCACGGTGGGGTGCCGGTGCCCGAGCATGTAGATCCCGAACCCGCCGAGGCAGTCGATGTACTCCTTGCCGTGGATGTCGTAGAACACCGAGCCTTCGTCGCGCCACTCGACCGACGTGTAGTCCGTCGACACCGACTTGCGGTACTCGAGGATGCCTGGATTGACGTAGAGGTCGAAGTTGGCCACGCAGTCGGTGACGACCTCCTGCTGTTCTCCGGCGCTGAGCACGGATTTCGCCATCAGATCCAGTGCCTTGCGCGATTCTCGCAATGCCTCTCGCCTCGTCGCGTCCTGCATTCGTTCCCCCAGTCCAGAGTAGGCGTGCAATGGAATCCCCTGATTTGCAGTATAGTTCGGTCAACCGACCGAACTTCGCCACCAATGTACCGCGTTGCGCGCGGTGGCGCAACGCCGAACGCCGCGGGGTCTGCCGGCGCCACGCGGGTGGTAGGGTGTGGCGCACGAGGGAGCATGAGCCGCAGCGAGAGACTGACAGAGGATCCGACCGCCCAGCTGTCGCCGACGGCGCGGAAGCTGGTGGCCGCCGCGCGTCGGCTCCTCGCGCGCGGCGGGTACGAGGCGCTCACGGTGGAGGCCGTGGCGGCGGAGGCCGGGGCTTACCGCGACTCTGTGCGCTACTACTTCGGGAGCAAGGCGGCCTTCGTCGCCGCCGTGGTCGATTCGCTGAGCCACGACCAGAGCCTGAGCGCGGTCGCGGAGACGCAGACCGTCCGGGGCGGCGACGAGCGGGTGCACGAGCTCGTGGCCGGCGACCGCCGCCTCGTGGACGATCGCGCCGCCTTCCGCGACTTCTTCGCCATCCTCCCTCACGTGGTGCTCGATCCCGAACTGCGCGAGCGGGTCGCGGCGCTCTACGAGTGGTACCGCGACCTCTACGTCGAGGGCCTCGGCGACGCCACCGCTGTCGAGGAGGAGCGGCTGCGTCGGTTCGCCTCGCTGATGGTCGCCGTGACCGACGGTCTCGCCGTGCAGAAGCTGCTCGACCCCGACGGCGTCGACCTCGAGCCGCTCTTCGCGCTGTGGGAGAGCATGCTCCGCGAGGCGCTGCTCTCCACCTCCGGCTGAGGCCGTCGCGCAGGCTCTCGGACCCGGTCGGAGCTCGGCTCTGGGTCGTCTCCCTGTGGCGCCTTCGGGCTCGTTTACAGCGCCCAGACCGTGTTGTAGGCTCGCGGCGTGTTGCGGGACCGCATGGGGGGTCCCGCGGGCCTGACGGCCGGCACAGGGCTCTTCGTAGGAGGGAATGATCTTGGCGCAGGGGACCGTGAAGTGGTTCAGCAACGAGAAGGGGTACGGCTTCATCGAGCGGGAAGACGGTGACGACCTGTTCGTGCACTACTCCGAGATCACCATGGACGGCTACAAGACGCTGGTCCAGGGCCAGAGTGTCGAGTTCGAGGTCACCCAGGGCGACAAGGGCCTGCAAGCCTCGACGGTGAGGCCGATCGTCTAGCTCGCCAAGGTGCGCTGAATGGGGTCCGCCGGCGGTCTCGCCGGCGGGCCCCCTTTTCTTGTAGGGCCTCCGAGGCTGGAGTAGGATAGCCGTCCCGTTTCGGCGGCCCGCAGCAGGAGGAAGGCGCCATGATCTCCGAAGACGACGTCCGCTACGTCGCGAAACTCGCCCGTCTCCGTATCGAACAGGATGAGGCGACGCGCATGACCGGTGAGCTGGCCAGGATCCTCGCGCACATCGACAAGATGAGCGAGCTCGACCTGGACGACGTGCCGCCGACGGCGCACGTTCTCGACGTCGTGAACGTCACGCGGGAGGATCGGGAGCGTCCCGGCCTCTCGCGCGACGACGCGCTCCGCAATGCTCCCGCCGTGGCCGACGAGTGCTTCCGCGTGCCGAGGATGGGCTGACGTGACGGCGCTCGATCCTCTGCGTCTCACGGCGCGCCACGCCAAGCGTCTGCTCGTGGACGGCGAGATCTCCTCCGCTGAGCTCACCAAGGTGTACCTGGACCAGATCGCCGCGGTCGAGTCCCGGGTGCGCGCCTACATCCTCGTGACCGCCGACAACGCCGCCAAGTACTCGACCAAGGTCGACCGGGAGATGCAGGCGATGCGCGGCCCGCTCGCGGGCCTTCCCATCGCCGTCAAGGACAACATGGTCACGGAGGGCGTCACCACCACCTGCGCCTCGAAGATCCTCCACAACTACCAGCCGGTCTACACGGCCACGGCCGTGCGCCAGGTGTGGGAAGACCACGTGGTCATGCTCGGCAAGACGAACCTCGACGAGTTCGCCATGGGCTCGAGCACCGAGAACTCGTCCTACCAGGTCACGGCCAATCCGTGGGACCTCGCCACCGTGCCCGGCGGCAGCAGCGGCGGCTCCGCCGCCGCCGTGGCCGCCGGCGAGGCGCTGTGGGCGCTCGGCAGCGACACGGGCGGCTCCATCCGCCAGCCGGCCGCCCTGTGCGGCATCGTCGGCATGAAGCCCACCTACGGCGCCGTGAGCCGCTACGGGCTCATCGCCTTCGCCAGCTCGCTCGACCAGATCGGCCCGCTCACGCGCTCCGTCTACGACTGCGCGCTCCTGCTGCAACACATCACCGGGCACGACCCGCGGGACGCGACCAGCGTCGAGCTTCCCGAGCCGGTGGCGTTGCCTTCGGCCGAGCGGCTCGACGGGCTGCGCGTCGGCGTGCCGGCGGAGTACCTCGCCGCCGGCATCGAGCCCGGCGTTCGCGCGCGCTTCGACGAGACGCTCGCGCGCGTCGAGGAGCTCGGCGGCACCTGCGTCCCGATCAGCCTGCCGCACACGGACTACGCGCTGCCGGCGTACTACATCATCGCGCCGGCCGAGGCGAGCGCGAACCTCGCCCGCTTCGACGGCGTCCGCTACGGCTATCGCTGTGCCGACCCGGCGGACCTCCTCGACCTGTACGAGCGCACGCGCGGCGAGGGCTTCGGCCCCGAGGTCAAGCGGCGCATCATGATCGGCACCTACGCGCTGTCGGCCGGGTACTACGACGCCTACTACGGACGCGCCCAGAGAGTGCGCACCATGGTGCGCCGCGACTTCGACCGCGCCTTTGGCGGCGTGGACCTGATTGCCTCGCCGACCACGCCGACCGTCGCCTTCAAAGCCGGCTCGCGAACCGCTGATCCCTTGGCCATGTACGTGAGCGACATCTGCACCATCCCGGCCAACCTCGCCGGTCTGCCGGCGATCAGCATCCCCTGCGGCCTCAGCGACGGCTTGCCGGTGGGGTTCCAGCTCATCGGGCCGGCGTTCAGCGAGAACCGCATGCTCGAGGCCGCGCACGCGCTCGAGGGCGCCATCGGGTTCGACACGGCGCCGACCTTCGCCGACTCCGGCGCCACGGCCGGCGCGGAGGTGCGGTCGTGAGCGGCCACGGCGGAGGAGCCGTCGAGCGGCCCGCCGGAGGGGCGCCGCTCCGCGGCTGGGAGCCGGTCATCGGCCTCGAGATGCACGTCGAGCTCGACACGCAGACCAAGATGTTCTGCGGCTGCGCCGTCACCAAGGGCGACGGCCCCAATCTCCACACCTGTCCGGTCTGCCTGGCGCACCCCGGCGCGCTGCCGGTGGTGAACCGGCGCGCCGTCGAATACGCCGCGCGCATCGCGCTGGCGCTCAACTGCACCGTGCAGCCGCGCAACATCTTCCACCGCAAGAACTACTTCTATCCGGACCTCCCCAAGGCGTACCAGATCAGCCAGTACGACGAGCCGCTCGCGAGCGGCGGCTGGTTCGAGTACTGGGTGGACGGCGAGAAGCTCCGCTGCCGCATCAACCGCGTGCACATGGAGGAGGACGCCGCGAAGCTCATCCATGCCGGCGGCGAAGCGGGCCGCATCGCCGGCTCGGACTCCTCGATGGTCGACTTCAACCGCGGCGGCACGCCGCTCATCGAGATCGTCACCGAGCCGGACATCCCGTCGCCCGAGGCGGCCCGAGAGTTCCTCCAGCAGCTGCGCGACCTCGTCATCGAGCTGGGCGTCAGTGAGTGCAACATGGAGGAGGGGCAGATTCGCTGGGACGCCAACATCAGCGTGCGCCCTGAAGGGAGCGATGAGCTCGGCACGCGCACCGAGCTCAAGAACATGAACAGCTTCCGCTACCTGCAGCAGGCGCTCGACGCCGAGATCCCCCGGCAGGTCGAGGTGCTCGAGGCCGGCGGGACCATCGACCTGGAGACACTGCACTTCGACCCCGACACGGGGACGACGACGCCGCTGCGCAGCAAGGAAGAGGCGCACGACTACCGCTACTTTCCCGAGCCGGACCTCGTGCCCCTCGAGATCGACCCGGCGTGGGTGGAGGAGCTGCGCGCGACGCAGCCGGAACTGCCGGCGGCGCGCGTCGACCGCTTCACGACCGTGTACGGCCTCTCGCGCGCCGACGCCACGCAGCTGGGCTCGTCCGGCGCGCTCGCCCGGTTCTACGAAGAGGTCGTCGCCGCCGGGGCCGGCGCCAAGCCGGCGGCCAACTGGACGATGGGCGAGTACCTCGCCCATCTCAACGCCGCCGGCCTCGAGGCCGGCCACGGCCACGTCACCGCCGAGCGTCTCGCCAAGCTCGTGCGGCTCATCGAGGACGGCACCGTCTCGACGAGCGCCGGTAAGGAGGTCTTCGCGCTCATGATCGAGGAGCGCGCCGAGCCCGAGGCGATCGTCGAGCAGCACGGCCTCGGCCAGATCAGCGACGCGTCGGAGCTCGAGGCGATCGTCGCCGAGGTCGTGGCCGCCAACCCGGCCCAGGCCGAGCAGTATCGCGGCGGCAAGCAGCAGGTGATCGGCTTCTTCGTCGGCCAGGTGATGAAGGCCAGCGGTGGGCGCGCCAATCCGCAGGTCGTGAACGACCTGCTCCGGCGCGCGCTCGACGCGTGACCCCCGTATCCGTGACCACCACGTCCGTCCATCGAGGTAGGTGACCATGACCAGCGATCTCTCGAGCTTCGTCATCGCCAGGGCCAAGCCGGCCGAGCCGGCGGTCCGCATCGACGACACCACGCTCCGCGACGGCGAGCAGACCGCCGGCGTCGTGTTCAGCAACCACGAGAAGATACGCATCGCCAAGCTCCTCGACGAGGTCGGCGTGCACCAGATCGAGGTCGGCATCCCGGCGATGGGCGGCGACGAGAAGGCCACGATCAAGGAGATCGTCGAGCTCGGCCTGGACACCTCGATCCTCGCCTGGAACAGGGCCGTGGTCGCCGACGTGAGGCACTCCGTCGACTGCGGCGTCGACGCGGTGGCGATCAGCATGTCGGCCAGCGACATCCACATCGAGCACAAGCTCGCCAAGTCGCGCCAGTGGGTCCTCGACCAGATCCGCGAGTGCGTCGCCTTCGCCAAGGACCAGAACCTCTACGTCTCGGTCAACGCCGAGGACGCCTCGCGCGCCGACCTCGAGTTCCTGCTGCGCTTCGGCCAGGCGGCGAAGGAAGAGGGCGCCGACCGCCTGCGCTTCTGCGACACGCTCGGCATCCTCGACCCGTTCGACACGTACAACGTCATCTCGTTCCTCAAGAAGGAGGGTGGCCTCGACATCGAGATGCACACGCACGACGACTTCGGCATGGCAACGGCCAACGCGCTGGCCGGCATCAAGGCCGGCGCCACTTACGTCAACACGACCGTCAACGGCCTCGGCGAGCGCGCCGGCAACGCCGCCCTCGAGGAGGTCGTTATGGCGCTCAAGTACCTGGGCAAGGTCGACGTCGGCCTGAACACGAGCCGCTTCCGCGAGCTCAGCGAGTACGTCGCCGCCGCCTCGGCGCGGACCATCCCGGCGTGGAAGAGCATCGTGGGCACCAACGTGTTCGCCCACGAGAGCGGCATCCACGCCGACGGCGTCATCAAGAACCCGCTCAACTACGAGGCCTTCGCGCCGGAGGATGTCGGTCTCGAGCGGCAGATCGTCGTCGGCAAGCACTCCGGCTCGCGCACCATCTACCGCAAGTTCCAGGAGTTCGGGCTCGAGCTCACCCAGGAGGACTGCGACGGTGTGCTCGCGCTGGTGCGCAAGACGGCGGTCGAGCTGAAGCGGGCCCTGTTCGACAAGGAACTCATGTACATCTACCAGGACTACCTGGGGCGCCTCGGCGAAGCCGTGCCGATGGGGAGGGGCGCGGAGGCAGCCGGATCCGCGGACCCCGCCGCCACCTCCGCGCCCGGGGCCGAGACGTGAAGGCGGCGACGCTCGCCGAGAAGCTGCTCGCCGCGCACGCCGGGCTGGACGCCGTCGTCCCCGGGCAGATCGTCGTCTGCGACGTCGACGTCGCCATCGCCCAGGACGGCACCGGGCCGCTCGCCATCCAGCAGATCGAGGCGCTCGGCGCCACGGCCGTGCAGGCGCCGACGTGCGTCTTCTTCATCGACCACGCAGCTCCGGCGCCGCGCAGCGAGCTGGCCAACGCGCAGAAGACGATCAGAGCCTTCTGCGCGTCCTCCGGCGCGACGCTCAGCGACGTCGAGATGGGCGTCTGCCACCAGCGCGTTGCCGAGAGCTTCGCCAAGCCTGGTGACCTGGTGATCGGCGCCGACTCGCACACCTGCATGGCCGGCGCCCTGGGCGCTTTCGCCACCGGCATGGGCAGCACCGACGTCGCCGTCGGTATGGCCAGCGGCAAGACGTGGCTGCGCGTGCCCGAGACGTTCCGTATCGAGGTCCAGGGCGCCTTCAGCCGACGGCGTCGAGGCCAAGGACCTGATGCTGACGCTCATCGGCTAGCTCGGCGCCGACGGCGCCACGTACAAGGCGCTGGAGTTCGGCGGGCCGGGCGTCGACGCGCTGCCCATGCCCGGCCGCTTCACGCTCAGCAACATGGCGGTCGAGGCGGGCGCCAAGTGCGGCCTCATGCCGAGCGACCAGGCGACGCGCGCCTACCTGGCGGCGCAGGGCCGCGAAGAGGACTGGCGGCCGCTCGCGGCCGACGCCGGCGCCGCCTACGAGCGCGTGGTCGAGCTCGACGCCGCCGCCATCGTGCCCACGGTCGCGCGGCCGCACACCGTGGACAACACGGCGACCGTGGCGGAGCTCGCCGGTACCAAGGTCGACCAGGTGCTCATCGGCACCTGCACCAACGGCCGCCTCGAGGACCTCCGCTCGGCGGCGCGCATCCTGCGCGGGCGCCGCCGCGCCCCGGGCACGCGCCTCATCGTCACGCCGGCATCACAGGCGACGGCGCGCGCCGCGGCCGCCGAAGGCCTGCTCGACGTCTTCTGGGACGCCGGCGCCGTGGTCACCAACCCCGGTTGCGGCGCCTGCGTGGGCATCCACGAGGGCATCCTCGCCGACGGCGAGGTGTGTCTGAGCACGGCCAACCGCAACTTCCACGGCCGCATGGGCAATCCTGAGGCCTTCATCTACCTGGGCTCGCCGGCGACCGCGGCCGCCACGGCCGTGGCCGGCGAGATCACCGATCCACGAGAGCTCCTCTAGAAGGGAGGGCGTTATGGCCAAGCAGTACAGCGGACCCCCGCAGATGGTCATCGACCCCAGCAAGCGCTACATCGCGACGCTCGCCACGGACGGCGGCGACATCGTCATCGAGCTGTTCGCCGACAAGGCCCCGGTCACCGTCAACAACTTCGTCTTCCTCGCGCGAGACGGCTACTACGACGGCGTGACCTTCCACCGCGTCATCAAGGGCTTCATGGCGCAGGGCGGTGACCCCACGGGCAGCGGCAGCGGCGGCCCCGGCTACCGCTTCGCGGACGAGTTCCACCCGTCGCTGAAGCACGACGAGCCCGGCATCCTCTCGATGGCCAACGCCGGGCCCGGGACCAACGGCTCGCAGTTCTTCATCACCTACACGGCGACGCCCCACCTCGACGGCAAGCACACCGTCTTCGGGCGCGTGATCGAGGGGATGGACGTCGTCGACGCGATCCCCGAGCGCGACCCCATGCGCGCCAGGGAGCCCGGCGTGGCCATGAACTCCGTGACCATCCGCGAGGAGGAGTGGGTGACGTGAACCACGAGCTCCTGCTCGGCCGGGCGTGGCTGTTCGGCGACGACATCAGCACCGACCACATCGCGCCCGGCCGACTGTTCCACCTGCGCACCGACCTGCCCGAGCTCGCCAAACACGTGCTCGAGGACGCGCGGCCGGAGTTCGCCGGCGAGATGCGCCCAGGCGACTTCGTCGTGGGCGGGCGCAACTTCGGCCTGGGCTCGAGCCGCGAGCACGCGCCGCGCATCATCAAGATGGCCGGCGTCGGCGCGGTGCTCGCCCAGAGCTTCGCGCGCATCTTCTTCCGCAACGCGATCAACGTCGGCCTGCCGGTGCTGCAGTGCGACACGTCGGGCATCGGCGAGCACGACGAGCTCGAGGTCGACCTGGCCGCCGGCGAGGTCCGCGACCTCACCACCGGCACGGTCGCCGCGTTCGTGCCGCTGCCGCCGGTGATGGTCACCATCCTGAACGACGGCGGCCTCGTCGCCCACGTCAAGAAGCACGGCGGCTTCGCGCTGCCCGGAGGAACAGCATGACCTATACCGTGACCCTCATCCCCGGCGACGGCACCGGGCCCGAGCTGGCCGCCGCACTGGAGACCGTGATCGCCGCCACCGGCGTCCCCATCCTCTGGGAGGTCCACGACGCCGGCCTCGACGTGATGGAGGAGTACGGGACGCCGCTGCCCCAGCACGTCATCGACTCCATCCGCCGGACCAGGGTGGCCATCAAGGGACCGATCACGACGCCGGTCGGCAAGGGTTTTCGCAGCGTCAACGTCGCGCTGCGCAAGGAGCTCGACCTGTACGCCTGCCTGCGTCCCTCCAAGACGATGAAGGGCGTGCGCACCCGATTCGAGGACATCGACCTCGTCGTCGTGCGCGAGAACACCGAGGACCTCTACGCGGGCATCGAGCACATGGTCACGGACGACGCCGCCGAGAGCATCAAGATCATCACCCGCAAGGGCAGCGAGCGTATCGTGCGCTTCGCCTTCGACTACGCGCGCCGGCACGGCAGGGGCAAGGTGACCGCCGTGCACAAGGCCAACATCATGAAGTGCACCGACGGGCTCTTCCTCTCGGTCGCCCGCGACGTCGCCCAGGCGTACCCGGACATCGAGTTCGAGGACCGCATCGTCGACAACATGTGCATGCAGCTGGTACAGAAGCCCGAGCTGTACGACGTGCTGGTGATGCCGAACCTGTACGGCGACATCGTCAGCGACCTGTGCGCCGGCCTCATCGGCGGCCTCGGCGTGGCGCCGGGCGCCAACATCGGCGCCGACGCGGCGGTGTTCGAGCCGGTGCACGGCAGCGCGCCCAAGTACGCCGGCCTCGACAAGGTGAATCCCACAGCGCTGCTGCGCTCCGGCGTGCTGCTGCTCGAGCACCTCGGAGAGGACGCGGCGGCGCGCACGATGGAGGACGCGATCGCCGCCGTCATCGCCGAGGGCAAGGACGTGACCTACGACCTCGGCGGCTCGGCCGGCACGTCCGGCATGGCCGCCGCCATCGCTCGCCGGATCGCCGGCTGACGGCCGGTCCGGCGGCGGCGCCCGCGCCGCCGCGCCGCCGGCCCGAGAGGAGGCACCGCATGGAAGAAGAGGAACGCCACATCAACCTGCACGCCACGCCCGAGATGATGGCGGGGGTGTACGCGAACTTCGCCAACGTCAGCCACTCGGACTACGAGTTCTCGGTCACGTTCGTGCGGCTCGACCACGAGAGCGAGGAGCCCGGCGAGATGACCGGCGTCGTCGTGAGCCGCGTCAACCTCTCGCCGCGCTTCATGAAGGAACTCCTCGACGCCATGAGCGACAACTACAGCAAGTGGCTCCAGGCGGAGAACATCAAGAACCTGCCGGAGGCCCCCGGGCACGACGCGCCGGAGTGAGGCCGCGAGCCTCGTCCGCTTGCCAGAATGGCCAAGCGCCGCCGGCTTTCGGCTCCGTTTTGCCCTGCAAGCGGCGCGTTTCCCCTCATTGCCGCGCCGCCCCGGGTTGGCTAGAATAGCCGGGCCTGTACTCCCACCGTTCCCGTTCTGGCCGGGGCTCGCATGCCGGCGCGCGGGGCGTTGGCGATTTCGTCGCACGTCTTCAGGAGGACGCATTGGACTTCTACCAAGGCAAAGTGCTCAGGATCGACCTGAGCGCGGGCACCTCCGCCGTCGAGCCGCTCAACATGGAGTGGGCTGAGAAGTACATCGGCGGCAAGGGTCTGCTCCTGCGTTACATGTGGGAGGAGATCCCGCCGGGTCTCGACCCCTGGTCCGAGGACAACCCCGTGTTCATCGTCACGGGTCCGTTCGCCGGCACCAACGTCAGCACCTCGTCGCGGCTCATCGTCGGCTGCAAGAGCCCGGTGACGGGCGTGCTCAACGACAGCTACGTCGGCGGCTCGTTCGCGCCCGAGCTGAAGTTCGCCGGCTACGACATGATCATCGTGAAGGGCCGTGCCGCGCAGCCGACCGTCATCACGGTCATGGACGACGTGGTCGAGTTCCGGCCGGCCGAGCCCAAGTACTGGGGCATGAAGACCTCCGAGATCGAGCAGGCGATGCGCGACGACTTCGACCCGCACGCCAAGACCCTCTCCATCGGCCCGGCCGGCGAGAAGAAGCTCCCCTGGGCGTGCGTCTCGACCGACCAGTACCACAAGGCCGGACGCGGCGGTCACGGCGCCCTCATGGGCGACAAGAACCTCAAGGCGATCGCCATCCGCGGCACCGGCTCGGTGACCGTCGGCGACGCCAAGGCGTTCCTCGCCGACCTCTGGCGCATCCACGATGAGTACGTCCTCACCGACGACAACTACTGGGTCCACGAAGAGGGCACGCCGATCCTCGTCGACCTCGTCAACGGCGCCGGCGCGCTGCCCACGCGCAACTGGTCCGAGGGCGAGTTCGAGGACGCGGGCAACATCAACTCGGAGTCGTTCCAGAAGATCCGCACCAAGAAGCGCGCCTGCTACCAGTGCGCCATCGCCTGCCGCAACTTCCACGCCGTGGAGCAGGGCGGCGTGATGGTCCAGGGCGAGGGCCCCGAGTACGAGACCATCGCCCTCTGCGGCTCCAACTGCGGCATCGGCGACATCGCCGCGCTGGTCAAGTTCAACGAGCTCTGCGACGAGTGGGGCATGGACACCATCTCGTCGGGCTCGGTCCTCGGCCTGGCCATGGACATGACCGAGAAGGGCATCAAGGACTTCGGCGTGCGCTTCGGCGACGTCGAGAGCTACCTCAAGGCGCCCGAGCTCATGGCGACGCGCACGGGCATCGGCGAGGAGCTCGCGCTCGGCTCGAAGCACCTCGCCGAGAAGTACGGCGTGTCCGAGATGGCCATGGAGGTCAAGAACCTCGAGCTGCCGGGCTACGACCCGCGCGGCACGTTCGGCATGAGCCTCTCGTACTCCACCTCCGACCGCGGCGGCTGCCACATGCGCTCCTACCCGGTTGGCGACGAGATCATCACCGGCGACGAGCCCGCAGACACCATGGAGGGCAAGGCCGCCTACAACCTGAACGGCCAGAACTTCTCCTCGATGAAGTACCTGGGCATCTGGTGCGACTTCTGGGCCATCGACCTCAATCAGATGAGCCAGCTCCTCAAGCACGTCTGGAAGCGCGACGTGACCGAAGAGGAGCTCGCCCTGGCCGGCGAGCGCGTCTGGAACCTCGGCCGCCTGTTCAACCTGCGCGAGGGCATGACGGCCGCCGACGACTACCTGCCCGAGCTGCTCCTCACCAGGCCGCACAAGAAGGGTCCCTCCGCCGGCCGCACCATCGGCGCCGACACCTTTGCCGAGAAGACCCTCGAGTACTACAAGCTCCGCGGCTGGGACGAGAACGGCGTGCCCACCGAAGCCAAACTCGCCGAACTCGGCGTCGACGTCCGCCTCTAGAAAGGGAATCCGATGCCCCACGTGATGATCAGCAGGAAGAAGTGCACCGGGTGCCACATGTGCGAGCTGGCGTGCTCGGCTCACCACGAAGGCGCCTACCGGCCGTCGGTCGCGCGCCTCTACTCGGAGTGCAATCCCACGACCGCCGAGATCAAGGGTCACACCTGCCTGCAGACCGGTTGCGCCAAGTGCCAGGAGGCGTGCCCCCAGGACGCGATCGTGACCAAGAAGATCACCGTCACCCCCAAGGGCGTCTTCGACGGCAAGGAGAAGGTCGGCGACTCCGTGGAGGGCTACGTGCTCATCGTCGATGAAGACAAGTGCACCAACTGCGGTGAGTGCTACGAGGTGTGCCCCACGGACGTCATCCACGAGCACCCGGACCGCCACGTCGCCTTCAAGTGCGACCTCTGCGGCGGCGAGCCGCAGTGCATCGCCTTCTGCCAGAACAAGTACGTGCTCGCCGTCGACCTCAAGGTCGACAAGATGGACCGGGAGCTGGCGAAGGCCTGAGCATGGCAAAGGTCACGGTCAAGCTCCCCGCCGGCGCGGTCACCGCCAGCGGCCTCTCCGAGGTCGCGGTCGAGGCGGCCACCGCCGGCGAGGCCATCGACAAGGCGATCGCCGTCGAGGCGAGCATCCGGCCGCGGGTGTATCGCGACGACGGGCGCATGTATGCGGGCGTCTTCGTCGGCGGCCGCAACATCAAGCTCGCCGGCGGCCTCGAGGCCGAGCTCAAGGACGGCGACGTCCTCCGCATCGTGCCGCCCATCTCGGGCGGCTGACCGGAGGCCGGGCCGCCGCAAGCGGGAACTGAGGACGGGGCGGGGGCTCGTGAGGAGCGCCCGCCCCGTCCTCGTTGGTACACTTGACGCATGGAAGACCGCGGCCACAGATCCAGGCTCGAGCTGACGGGGCTCGCCGACGCCGTGCACGGCCGGGCGAGCGTGCGCCGCTATGCGCCGGATCCCGTGCCGCGGGAGCACGTCGCCGCGATGACCGGCGTGGCCGTCCGCGCGGCCAACGCCGGCAACGCCCAGATGTGGCGCTTCGTGGCCGTGGAGGACGCCGGGCTGCGCGCGGCGATGAAGGCCGCCGTCGACGCGGCCCTCGACGTCATGGCCGCGTGGCCGGAGGCCGAGGGCATGGAGAAAGAGCTGAAGGCGTACCGCGCCTACGCGACCTTCTTCGCCGAGGCGCCGCTCGTGATGGCCGTCTTCGGCCTGCCCTACGGCTCGATCGCCGACCGCTTGCTGGACGAGCACGGGACCCCCGGGGAAGAACGCGACCGGCTCCGCGCCCGCCCGGACCTGCAGAGCATCGGCGCGGCCGTGCAGCTGCTCTGCACCGCGGCGCACGCGATGGGCTACGGCTCGTGCTGGATGACCGCGCCGGTCCTGGCCGCATCGGCGATCGAGGAGCTGCTCGGAGTGGAGGCTCCCGCGAAGCTGGTCGCGGTCGTCCCGATCGGTGTGCCGCTCTCTCCTCCGCGGCCCTCTCAGCGCCGCCCGGTCGAGGACGTCCTCGAGTTCAGATGAACCTGCCGGTGCGCTTGCCGGTGCGTCCCGGTCCTCGGTACACTCGCCGGACGCGGCGCCCCGGAGCCGCCCGGTACTCCCCAGCGGCCACAGTGAACGGGAGGAACGTCCTGTGAACCACCCCGGCGCGTCGATCGGCAGCCTCTGCGAGCGCATCCTGGACGGAGTCGTCCCGGATGCGCGCGACCTCGAGGCGCTGCTGCACGCCGGCGACGAGGCGCCGCTCGTGTTCGCCGCCGCCCGCGAGCAGCGCGCGCGCCACTCGGGCGACGCGGTCTACCTCTACGGGTTCGTGTACTTCTCGACCTACTGCCGCAACGAGTGCGTCTTCTGCTTCTACCGTGCGGGCAACGCCGAGAGCCCGCGCTACCGCAAGACCACGGACGAGGTCGTCGCCATCTGCCGCGACCTCGCGGGATCCGGCGTCGTCCTGCTCGACCTCACGATGGGCGAGGACCCCGCCTTGCACGACGAGCCCGGCCAGGCCGCGCTCGTCGAGCTCGTCGCCGCCGTCGCGGACGGCGCCGGGCTGCCGGTCATGGTGTCGCCCGGCGTCCTCCCGGAGGCCACGCTGGGCGCGATCAGGGCTGCCGGCGCCGACTGGTACGCGCTGTATCAGGAGACGCACACGAGGGCGCTGTACGACCGCCTCCGCGTTGGCCAACCGTTCGAGGCGCGAGCCGCCGCGCGCGGCGCGGCCCGTCGCGCCGGCCTGCTCGTCGAGGACGGCCTCCTCACCGGCATCGGGGATTCGGCCGCGGACCGTGCGCGCTCCATCGTCGCCATGCGCGAGGCGGGATGGGAACAGGTACGCGTCATGACCTTCGTCCCCCAGGCGGGCACGCCGCTCGAGGATGTGCGCCCGGCGGGGGACGCGGATGAGCTGCTCACCATCGCCGCGATGCGGCTGGCCATGCCCGACCGCTTCATCCCGGCCTCGCTGGACGTCGACGGGATCGCCGGGCTGGAGCGACGCCTCGAGGCGGGCGCGAACGTGGTCACGTCGATCGTGCCGCCGACGGTGGGGCTCGCCGGGGTCTCCCAGGCTGAACTGGACATCGACGAGGGCCACCGCACCGTTCACGGCGTCCTGCCGCACCTCGCCCGTCTCGGGCTGCGCGCGGCGGGCGTCGACGAGTATCGCGAGCGGATGGCGGCGGTCCGCTCCGCTTCTCCGCGGTGAGCCGATGCGCCTCCTGATCGTCGGCGGCAAGCTGCAGGGTACGGAGGCCGCCTACCTGGCGGCCAAGGCGGGGTGGGAGACGGTGCTCGTCGACAGGCGTGAGGCCGTCCCCGCTGCGGGCCTGGCCGATGTGCACGTGATCGCCGACGTCACGGCCGATGAGGCGCGCACGCGCAGCCTCGTGGCCTCCTGCGACGCCGTCCTGCCCGCCTGCGAGGACGCGCCCACCCTGGCGTGGCTGGCCGAGCACGTCCTCGGCTGGGGCGTACCGTTCCTCTTCGACCTCGAGGCCTACCGCGTGTCGGCGTCGAAGCTGGCGTCACGGCGGCTCTTCGCCGACCTCGAGGTGCCGCGGCCGGGGGAGTGGCCGGCATGCGGGTTCCCGGTGGTGGTCAAGCCGAGCACCGCCAGCGGCAGCGAGGGGGTCGTGGTCGCGCGCGACGACGCGGAGCTGGACGCGGCACGGCGTGAGCTGGAGGCCGCCGGGCACGACGTGGTCATCGAGGAATACGTGGCCGGGCCCTCGCTCTCGCTCGAGGTGCTGGCGTGGGGCGGGCGGGCCGTGCCGCTGCAGGTCACCGGCCTCGAGTTCGACGGCGCTTACGACTGCAAGCGCGTGGTCGCGCCGGTGGGCGAGGCCGGGGCCGGATGGCCTGCGGCCGCCGGCCGCGACGGCGCCTGCGACTGGGACGCGGCCGTCCCCGCCGGCGTCCTCGACGCGTTCGATGCCGCCGGCCTCCGCATCGCCGAGGGTCTCGGGCTGAACGGCCTCATGGACGTGGAAGTGATGGTGAGCGGCCCGGAGCCGAAGGTCCTCGAGATCGACGCGCGTCTCCCCAGTCAGACCCCGACCGCCGTGTACTGGTCCAGCGGCCTCAACATCGTCGAGCTGCTCGCCGAGACGGTGCGCGCGGGAGCGCCTCCGGCGGTCGACCGAAAGGCGCGGCGCGCGGTCGTCTACCAGCACGTGCGCGCCTCCCGAGGTTTGCTCGAGGTGCTCGGCGAGCATGTGATGGGGAGCGCCGGCCCCCTGAGTCTGGTCCCGGGGTTCTTCGGCGCCGACGAGGCGCTCACCGACTACGCTCCCGGACGCCGGGAGTGGGCGGCCACGCTGATCGTCGCGGCGCCGACCGCCGCTGAGGCGCGCCGCCGCGCCGGGGAGACGGTCAGAGAGCTGGCAGGCTGCGAGAACCTCCAGTCTGTACCCGAAGCAACGATGCCACCTGCCGATGAGGGAGGTCCCCGATGACACGACTGACTGAGGACGACGTCACCACACTGACGCGCAACCTGGAGGCGTTCGAGGCCCGTCTGGTCGAGGCGACAGGGCTGGACTTGCGCGACGTCGCCCTGCGCACGGCTACCGAGGAGGCCCGTTGCGTGCAACTGCGCGGCGCGCGAGTCGCCGCCGTCCCGATGTCGTCGGGGCAGGGCTTCATTCCCGGCTTCTCCAAGTGCATCGAGACGATCCTCGCCCATCTGGGCTGCGACGCCTGGGTGACCACGCAGCCCGACGTGCGCGGCGTGCAGGCGGCCGTGTCCGCCGGCGCCACGCTCCTCTTTCTCGCCGACGACCGTCGCTTCATCGCGCTCAACGTCGTGAAGGGTTGCTCGGTGGACGACGATCCCGCGACCGCCGACGGGTACGTGACTGCGCTGGACGCGGCGGCGCGCGGGCTCGTCGACCGTAGCGTGCTGCTGCTCGGGCTCGGCCCCGTCGGTCGCGCCGCCGCCCGGAGGCTCGTCAGTCGCGGGGCGAAGGTGCTGGTCGCCGAACCCGACGAGGAGCGCGTCGCGGCGGCGCTCGAGGTCGGCCTGAAGATCGAACCCGTCGATCTTGCGGAAGGACTGGAGCGCTGCGACCTGATCTTCGACGCTTCGACGGCGGAGGGCATCATCGACGCCGGCGACGTGGGACCGGAGACGATCGCCGCCGTCCCCGGCCTGCCCTCGGCCTTCACGACGGCGGCTCAGGAGGCACTGGGTCCGCGCCACATCCACGAGCCGCTCGCCATCGGTGTGGCCGTCATGGCGGCGCGCGCGCTGCTCTGACGCCGGCCGGGCGGCGGGCGTTGTACAATCGCGGGGCGCGGGGGGTCGATCGGAAGGATCAGCGTGGGCTCTAAACCCACGTAGGCGGGTGTGACTCCCGCACTCCCCGCCAGCGTCTTCCCTCGACGTGAGGACGCGCGAGTCCGCGCCGCCGCAGCCGTCGTCCCGGCGGCGCCTCGTCAGTCCGTCGCGAAGGTCACCGGGATGCGCACCTCGTTCTGGCGCGACCCGTCCTCCATCGACTGGCTGAAGACGATGAGCGTGCCTCTCGCGGCCGACGTCGAGTAGGCGATCTCCCGGGCGAAGCGGCCGCGTCCAGGGGCGCCGCGCGAAGCCTGCACGACCACGTTGACGACGCGGCGGCCGCTTGAATCGATCAGCCTCGCCTGGAACGAGCCCTCGAAGACGCTCGCCGTCCCGGAGAGCTTGAACGGGCTCGAGATCACGGCGCCGGCGCCGGGCGACTCGACGAAGATGGCGGGCTCGAAGCTGCTCCAGTCGGTGCGACGCTGGCCTCCCGTGAGGACGATCCCCTCGCCGCCAAGCGCCTCGACCGGGCTGCCGTCGAGAAGGAACTCGACGGACCGTACAGTTCGGAACTGGGTCAGCGTGTACACGACCTGCGCGACCCGGGCGGTCATGGAGAGGGCGCCGCCCCCCGAGGCGAACCGCCCGGACAGGTCCACGCGCGCCGTCGTCCCGTCGATGGTGAGGCCCAGCAGCCGCGTGCCTCTGGGCACCGCGGTTCCCAGACCGGCGGCCTTGTCCTCCGCGGTGGGGCCGGCCAGTAGAGCCTTGACGGCCGCTGTGGCCGGCATGGTCGTCTGCGGCACCCGGCGCTCGGCGACGCCGAGTTCTTCTCCTCGCAGGAAGTACACCCGCAGGCTCGTCGTGCCGGGCGAGGGGGAGGCGGACGGCGATGAGGTGGGAGACTCGGGCGCTGTCGGCTCGGCCGACGGGCTCTCCGTCACCGTGACCGTGGCGGTGGGCTGCGGGGACTCGCCGCCGGACGAGCCGCCGCAGGCGGCGACCAGGGCGGCGCCGGCGACGACGAGGACCGCCGCGGCGATCAGAAGGAGCGGGAGCAGACGGCCGAAGCCTGCTGCGACGCGACGGGTCATCGGGCACCTCGGTTCGATGGGTCGGGACGGAACCTTCGACGCGCGCGCCGGGCGGTCCTGCCCGCCGTGGTAGACTGTGCGCCCCGATGCCCACCGACCCCAACAAGGCGCGCTACTACCGCAAGCAGGTCCCGCTCTTCCGCCTCGTCGAGAAGCTGAAGCTGTGGCCCTCCCGCAGAGGCATCCTCCACGGGATCAAGCAGTTCGAGGAGCGCGGCTCCTACGCGGTCGTCGTGACGCACTGCGACAAGCACATGGTGGTGCACGACTCCAAGACGAGCCGCGCCGCCCGCTGGCTGCGCAACAAGTGGTACGCGGAGGCGTGTCCCCAGTGCCGCATCCCCGATTGGAAGCTGCAGAAGTACGCGTCGACCCACTTCAAGCGCGGGTACGGCTCGCACCTGCGCGACCTGTGAGCCGCCGCCGGCGCTAGAGCAGGCGCCAGCTCTCCGGCCGCAGCTGCACCGACTCCGGCGCGCCCAGCACCCTGTCCAGCTGCTCGAGGATGGCCGCCTTGTCGCCGGGCAGGCGGCCCCCGATCGGCAGGTAGTTCGAGGCGTGGTTGCAGCGGAACAGGCAATCGGAGACGTCGAGGTGCGCGACGATCTCGCGCAGCTCGCGCAGCATCCCGACGGAATCCGGCAGCACGACCTCGCTGGTCGCCACCTTGCGCTCCATCGCCGTCCCCGGCGTGAGCATGAGCGTGAGGAGCCCGATGTACTCGGGGTCTATCGACGAGAGTGCGTCGCCGGTGGCCGCGGCGTGGACCAGCGAACGCTCGCGGCCGGCCAGCCCGAGGATCGCGGTGACGGAGAGCTGCACGCCGGCGTCCGACGCGCGCCGGCACCCCTCGATCTGTTCGGCGACGGTCATGCCCTTGTGGATGGCCGCGAGGGTCTCGTCGTCGCCCGACTCGAGGCCGAGGTACAGGAGCTCGATGCCGCGCGCCTGCAGCCCCGCAAGCTCCTCCACCGACTTGGCGAGGAGGTTCCTTGCGTTCGCGTAGCTGCTCACTCGCTCGAGGTTGGGCAGGGCGCGGTGCAGCAGGTCGAGGATGGCGTCGAGCTTGCGTGGACTGAGCGCCATGGCGTCACCGTCGGCGAGGAAGACCCGCCTGACGCGCTGGCGCACGCTCGCGGGCAGACCCGTGACGTCCTCGACGACCTCGTCGAAGGGCCGCACTGCGAACGGCTTGTCCAGATACGTGCCGCAGAAGTCGCAGGTGTTGTTCGAGCAGCCGTACGTGACCTGCACGATCAGGCTGTCGGCCTCGCTTGGGGGACGGATGACGGCGCCGTGGTACCTCACGGTCCCGATGCTAGCATGGGCCGCACGGCCGCGCGCCCTGCCGACCGGTGCCGCCGGCCACGGCGGCGGCCCCTCGCTTGTGGCCCGCGGTTCAAGCGGCTGATATACTCCCCCCCGTGCTGAGGGAGGGCGTCCGGGGAGCGTCCGGCCGGAGATGGTCCGGCTCGATTTCGCCTCCGGCTTGCGGTGTCATCGCCCGCTTCTCACGCACGCGCCATACCTAGTTGCGCGGTAAACAGTTGTGAGCAAAGTCGGGAGGAGTCCAGGGTCATGGCAGACATCTACGCAGAAGCAGCCGAGACTATCGTGCACGCCGATCGGGCCGGCGCCGAGGAGGTCGCGCAGCGCGCGCTCGACTCCGGCATCGCCCCGGCGGACATCATGCAGAACGGCTTCGTCAAGGGCATCCAGGAGGTCGGCGAGCTGTTCGAGAGCGGCGAGGTCTTCCTCCCCGAGCTGATGATGAGCGCCGACGCCATGGCCGGCGCCACCGAGGTCACCAACGCCGCCCTCGAGGGCGAGGCCGCCGAGGCCAAGGGCGTCATGGTCATCGGCACCGTGCAGGGCGACGTGCACGACATCGGCAAGGCGATCGTGATCGCCTACCTGAAGGCCAACGGCTACGAGGTCACCGACCTGGGGCGCGACGTCTCCGCCGACACCTTCGTCGAGAAGGCCAAAGAGCTGAACGCCGACGTCATCGGCATGAGCGCCCTGCTGACCACCACCATGGAAGAGCAGAAGAAGGTCATCAAGCGCATCAAGGAAGAGGGCCTGCCCTACAAGACCGTGGTCGGCGGCGCCCCCTGCACGCAGCGCTGGGCCGACCAGATCGGCGCCGACGCCTACGCCGAGGACGCCAACGACGGCGTCAAGAAGATCGACGCGCTGCTCGGCAAGTAAGGGCCGCCGCACAGCCGGAGAAGTCCCCGAGGGGCGGGCCGGATGGCCCGCCCCTCGCGCGTACGGGGGGCGGCGCGTCCGGAGGCGAACGCCGCATCGGGGATGCCGACGTCGGGGCCCTGCGTCCGGCGCTGTACGATGGTGTGATGAACGAGTGGGACGAGAGATTCGAGTACTACCGCGACAGCCCGGCTCACGCGGAGGGCGACGACCTGGATCAGGTCGTCGCCTGGTGTGAGCCGGGGCCCGGCGTGACGGCGCTGGACGTGGCCACCGGCGGCGGCCACGTGGGGCGCCGCCTGCGTGAGCGCGGCTGCGTGGTCACCACCTGCGACGCCGCCGCCGGCATGGAGCCGGACGTGGTCTGCCCGGCCGAGGACCTCGCGTTCGCGGACCACTCCTTCGACGTCGTCGTCTGCCGCGTCGCGGCGCACCACTTCACCGACCCGGCTCGCGCGATCCGCGAGATGGCGCGCGTCACGCGTCGGCTGGTCGTGTTGGAGGACACCCTGTACGTCGACGAGTCGGTGCAGCGGGCGGAGGAGCTGCGCGACGCGACGCACGTTTCGCACTACACGCGCGACGAGTTCGTCGCGATGCTCGACGCCGCCGGGCTCGAGGTGCTGGCCGAGGCGCGCTTCCCCAGGCGGCATGTGATGGACGACTGGCTGTCCGCGACGGGGTGCGCCGGCGAGGCGGCGGCGGAGGTACGGCGGCTCCTCGCCCACGTGGCCGAGCCCGACGGCTCGGCGTGGACGGACGTCAAGTGGGCGGCGCAGGCGGTCAAGCGCGCCTGATCGCCCGCTGCGCGTCCTGACCGGCCGGCTCAGATGTTGAGCCGCACGCCGTCGACGTAGCTGAGGCTGCGCCCGCCGCGCTCGATGTTGGGGTAGCCCTCGCGCGACATGACCAGGCGCTCGAGACCGAAGCCGAGGCCGACCCAGGGGTCCACGATGCCCCAGTTGCCGTCGAGCGGGTGGGGGCCGAGGCCGGCGGAGCACACCTCGGCTCCACCGACGAGGACGTCGATCATGGCCCCGTATACCTCCGAGTCGGTGACTTCGAGCTCGTAGGCGGCGATCCCGGCGGCGTCCATGACGAGGCCGGCGAGCTCCTCCAACCGGGCGCGGCCCTCCTCCGCCGGCCGGCCCAGCTCGACGAGGTTCAGCATCGTGAACTCGTTCAGGTGGCTGGCCCCCTTGCTGTCCCGGCGGAAGCACGGGCCGATCTCGAAGATGCCGAACGGCTTGGTCCAGATCCTGCCGAGGCGGCGCAGCAAGGCGTAGAGGTTGGGCGCCAGCATCGGCCGCAGGCAGCGGCCGTCGTCCAGCCAGAACACCTGCTCGCGCAGCGGATGGCCGTGCTCGATGCCCATCTTGCGCAGCGAAT
This sequence comes from uncultured Thermoleophilia bacterium, assembly GCA_963808735.1. GTDB lineage: Bacteria > Actinomycetota > Thermoleophilia > UBA2241 > UBA2241 > CAIXSE01. The sequence continues at coordinate 26,081 of CAWEHE010000024.1, forward strand.
CCGAGGTGATGATGAGCGGCGTGACCACGCGCACGAAGCCGGCGCCGGTGAGGGCCGTGCTGAGATCGTTCTCCAGCTCCACCAGTTGCGGGACGCGCCGGCCGTCGCGAAGCTCGCGGAGATGCCTGCGGCCGTCGGTCACGAGGTCGTTCTCGCGCCGCTTGAAGGTCGCGTCGCGCGCGCTTGCGTCGGCGAAGACCTCGTCCAGCAGCTTCGGGTCGGCGCCGAGCTCGCGCAGCCGCTGCGACTGGGTCGCCGTCAGACGGGCGCCGGGCGCACCGGCTTCGTTCGGGGTCACGGCGCCTCGTCCTCGAGGGGGGCGCGCGCGAGGTAGTCGGCGAATCCGCCGACCAGCGCGCGCGCCAGCTTCTCCACGTGCTCCGGCCGTCGCGCCAGCGCTTCGTCGCTGGGGCAGGTCAGGAAGAGCGGCTCGACCACGATGGCGATGCCGCGGGTCTCACGCAGGACGCCGAAGTTACGCCCGAACCCCCCCAGCCACGGCACGCCGGCGGCCTCCATGCGGGCGCCGACGTAGCCGGCCAGCCGGCGCCCGTGCTCCGAGTAGTAGTGACTGCGCTGGAAGTAGTAGCCGGCGCCGCCGCGAGCCGCCGGCGAATCATGCGCGTTGCAGTGCAGCGAGACGAAGTACGTGGAGCCGGCGGCGTTCGCCGCCTCGGAGCGCGCGTACAGGGGCACGCGCTCGTCCCGCTCCCGCGTGAGGTGCACGCGGCAGCCCTCGGCGCGCAGCAGCTCCGCCACGCGGCGGCCGAGGACGAGCGTCACGTCCTTCTCGGCGACGCCGCCCGGCGACACGCACCCGGGGTCGCTGCCGCCGTGGCCCGGGTCGATCGTGACGGACTGACCGGTCAGGCCGCGGGCGGCCACGAAGCCGCGGTCGCGCTCGGGGATCTTCTTGCCCTCGCGCCCGGACTCGGCCTTGCGCACCGCCTCGAGCTTGCTGAGGGTGCTCTCGCCGACGATCCCATCCACGGGGACGCCGGCGTTGCGCTGGAAGTCGAGGACGGCGCGCTCGACCTCGTCGTCGAGCACGCCGCGCTCGGCGCCGGCGTTGAAGCCCAGCAGGTTCAGCTTGACCTGGAGCTGCAGCACGTCGTCGCCGCGGAACGGCGGCTCGCGGAGGTAGAGGAGGCGGTCGCCGAGCGCGTAGCCGGCCTCGACGAGCTCCCGCCAGGTGTTCGCGCCGACGCGCGCGTCGGCCAGCAGGCCGCGCTCCTGCTGGAACGCGAGGACGGCGTTCTCGGTGTGCGGACCGAAGAAGCCGTCCACGCCCTCCCAGCCCAGCTCGACGCCCTGCCCGCGAAGACGGGTCTGGACGTCGAGGACTTCCTTGCCGCGGTCGCCGCGGGAGAGGTCACGCACCGAGGGCTCCTGGTCGAGTGGCCGTGGACCGTTGGGCCCTGGATTCTATACGAGTCAGATGCCCATCCCCGAGCGCACGCCCGCGACCACGAGGATGAGCACGCCCACGCCCACCGCGATCCGGTACACGACGAAGAGGTTGAAGTTGTGCCGCTTGAGGTAGGCGAGCACGAACCAGATGGCGGCGATACCGCTGAGCGCCGCGGAGATCATGCCGACGGCGAAGGGCACCGCGGTCCCGGAGGGCAGGCCATCCCTGGCGACCTCCAGGCCCTTGAAGGCGGCGGCGCCGCCGATCACCGGGATGCTCATCAGGAACGAGTACCGCGCGGCCGATTCGCGGTCGAGGCGCACGAGGAGCCCCGTCATCATCGTGATGCCGGAGCGCGAGACGCCGGGGAGGAGGGCGAGCGCCTGGGCGGCGCCGATGAGGACCGCGTCGACCCAGGTGAGCGACTCGAGGCCGCGGTCGAGCTTGGCGACGTGGTCGACCAGATACATGAAGCCGGCGAAGACGATCATCGCGACGCCGATCATCCAGGGCTTGCCCAGCGTGTTGGTGATGAAGTCCTCGAGGAGGACGCCGACGATGGCCGCAGGGATCGTGCTCACGATGAGCAGCCACGCGAGGCGCGCCTCCGGCTCGGCGAGGCTGCGCCTGGCGATGCTGCGCACCCAGGCGCCCAGGAGCCGCCCGATCTCCCGCCAGAAGTACAGGACGACGGCGACGAAGGTGCCGAGGTGGAGGGCGACGTCGAAGGTCTTGTTCAGGTCCGGGTTCTCGAGGAGGAAGTGCCAGTTGAACAGCCAGGGCACGAGCAGGAGGTGCCCGGAGCTCGAGATGGGCAGGAACTCCGTGAGCCCCTGGACGATGCCGAGGATGATGGCCTGCACGATCGTCATGAAGTCCCTTGTCTCGCGTCGCGGTCGCCGGGGCGCTGCCGCAGAGGAGTTTAGCGCACGGTATACCTGAGTGGTGACCGCAGGCGACCGCGGACCCGGGTCCGCGCGGGTGAGGTGATGGTGCCATGGCGAGAAGCAAACCGGTGACCGTGAGCTGGAAACACGAGGGGCTGCTCTTCGAGGCGGCGACCGCTCACGGGAGCGTCGACCTCGCGTCCGGCCTCGACGAGCCCGGCAACGGGGTCACGCCGATGGAGATGCTGGCCGCGTCGCTGGGCGGCTGCACCGCCATGGACGTGGCCTCGATCCTCGTCAAGATGCGCCAGCCGCTCGAGGCCTTCAGCGTCGAGGTGAGCGGGGAGCGAGCTGAGGAGCACCCCAAGCGGTTCACGTCGCTCGAGATCGTCTACCACTTCAAGGGCGACCTCGACGAGCGCAAGGTGGAGCGCGCCATCGCGCTCTCCGAGGAGCGGTACTGCTCCGTCGAGGCGACGCTGCGCCCGTCGCTGCCGATCACCTCGGGGTACGTCATCGAACGGTGACCGCGGATTCGCACTACACGCACCGTGTTTACAGGAGATGGGCCCGGCGATACTATCGGGCCGACCACTCCAGAGGAGAAGGTGCGTGGACCGCGATCACGAACTGTCGGCCGTCCTTGCCGACGACACCCGCTATCACATCTACCGCTGGATCGCCGAGCAGCCGGGCACGGACGTCACGGTGGCCGACGTCGCAGGTGAGTTCGGCCTGCACCCCAACGTCGCCCGCATGCACCTCTCGAAGCTCGAACTGGCGGGCTTCCTGACCACCGGCTTCAGGCGGGACGCCGGCGGTGGCCGGCCGGCGAAGCTGTACCGGCTGAGCGATCTGGTGGTCACGTTCGGGTTCCCGCCGCGCCGCTACGAAGTGCTCTCGCGCCTCGCCCTGAACGCGCTCGCGGCCGGAGGCACGCGCGATGACGCGCTGCGCGTGTGCCTCGAGGCCGGCGCTGCCGAGGGGCACCGGGCGCTTGCCGGCGCCGCCGAGGCCCCGCGCGACCGGGCCGCCGTCGCTGCCCTGGTGGCGGCGATCGCGGAGGAGCAGGGCCTGCTTCCCAACGTCGCATGGACGGACGGCTCCCTCCGCGTGACCGTCAACAACTGCAGCTTCCGCGAACTCTCGGGCGCCGACCCGGACCTCGTGTGCGGCATGCATCGCGCCTTCCTCGAGGGCGTGCTCCAGGTGATCACCGCGGGACTGGGGCGTCTCGCGATCGCCCCGGACGACTGTCGCATCAGCTGCGGCGGCGAGCGCTGCGAGCTGCTGTGCTCGTTCTCGTCCGGGGACGGGTGAGAGAACCGCGCCGCCCGGCAATACTGTACGGGCGCACTCGGACGAGAGGGAGGATCTCCTGACCATCGACGAAGCCATCCGTGATCTGCTCGACGTGTCCACCGACCTCAGGTCGGTGGCTGTGGTCGACGAAGCCGGCGCCTTGGTAGCCGCCGGCCCCGGAGCCGCCGGGGCCGATGCCGCCGCGGCGATCGCGCGCCTGTGGGACGCCGCCGGCCGGCACGCCGGCGGGTCCGGCGACTCGGGCCTCGAGCACGTCGTCGTGCCCGTGAGCGGCGGAGCCGTCGCGCTCGTCTCGGCTCACGGCCGCCGCGCGGCGGCGGTCACCGGTCCCAAGCCCGCCGTTGCGCTGCTGCTCTTCGACCTGCGCACCTGCCTGGGCGACGCCTTCGCCGCAGAAGAAGGTGCGCAATGAGGGCCCGGCGCGTCGCCCTGCTCGCGGCTCTCGCCGGCGCCGTCGCCGGCCTCGTCTGGTGGCGCCGCCGCGCCGCCGAACAGCCGCAGCCGAGCGTCCAGATCGGCCTGGCCGACGGCTCCGTGCGCACGCTCGACCAGGACGACCCGGCGCGCGCCGAGCTCGAAGCGCTGGCGGACGGCGTCCGCGACTCACTCACCGGAGGGACCTGATGGACGTCGCAACGTTCGACCCCGGCCTGTTGCAGGCGACCATCGCCAGGGCGCTCCGCAGAGGCGGCGACTTCGCCGAGGTCTTCGTCGAGGATCGTGACAGCCTCGGGCTGCGCCTCGAGGACGGACGCATCGAGCAGACCAGCGGCGGCCGCGAGGTCGGCGCCGCCGTGCGGCTCCTCTCCGGCGAGCGCACCTACTACGCCTACAGCGACGCCGCCGACGAGGCCGGCCTCACGGCCGCCGCCGACGCCGTCGCCGCGGCGGTGAGCGCCGGCGCGGCGGGACCCGAAGTCCTGGACCTCGGGGCGGTCCGCGCCGACGCCGGCAAGAACCCGGTGCTTTCGCCGCCCGGTGACGTCGCGATCGCGCGCAAGGCCGAGCTCGTCCGCGCCGGCGACGAGGCCGCGCGCGCGGCGTCGTCCGAGATCGTCCAGGCGACCATCGGCTATGGCGACACCCGGCAGCGGGTGCTCGTCGCCAACTCGCTCGGCGACCTCGTCTTCGACGACCGCACGCGCACGCGCTTCATCGCCCAGGTGGTGGCCCGCCGCGGCGAGGTCATCCAGACCGGCCACGAGACCGTCGGCGGCAGCGCCGGGTTCGAGCTGGTCGACGAGGAGATCGCGCGCCGCGTGGCGCGGACCGCCGCCGAGAAGGCGACGATCATGCTCGGCAGCAAGCCCGCGCCGGTCGGCGCCATGCCGGTGGTGCTCGCCAACGGCTTCGGCGGCACGCTGTTCCACGAGGCCTGCGGCCACGGCCTCGAGGCCGACGCGATCGCCAAGGGCGCCAGCATCTACGACGGCAAGATGGGCGAGGTGGTGGCGGCGTCTATCGTGAGCGCCTACGACGACGGCTCCATCCCCAACGGCTGGGGGTCGCAGGCCTTCGACGACGAGGGCGTGCCCACGCAGAAGACGATGGTCATCGAGGAGGGCCGGCTCACCGGCTACCTCTACGACAGGCTGCGGGCGCGCGAGGCCGGCGCTCCGCCCACCGGCAACGGCAGGCGCCAGTCGTTCCGCCACGTGCCGATCCCGCGCATGACCACCACGTACATCGCGCCCGGCGACGTCACGGCCGAGGACATCATCGCCGCGACCCCCAAGGGCTTCTACGCCAAGAGCCTGGCCGGCGGGCAGGTCGAGCCGGCCAGCGGCAACTTCGTCTTCGGCGTCGCCGAGGGCTACCTCATCGAGGACGGCAGGATCACGACGCCGCTGCGCGGGGCCACCCTCGTCGGCAACGGCATCGACATCCTCATGAAGATCGACATGATCGCCGCGGACTTCGACGTGAAGACCGGCGTCTGCGGCAAGGACGGCCAGGGCGTGCCGGTCGGCACCGGCCAGTCCACGCTGCGCATCGCCGAGATGACGGTGGGAGGGACGGGCTGATGTTCGACGTGATCGACGCCGTGCTGGAGCGCGCCGCGGCTCGCGGCGCTACGGACGTGGAAGCCTACGGAGAGCAGTCCACCTCGCACCGCATCAAGGTGTACCGCCAGGAGGTCGAGCAGCTCACCGCCGCGCAGCGTCGCGGCGTGGGCGTGCGCGTCTTCAGCGCCGGCGCCGTGGGTCATGCCTACACCTCGGACCTGAGCGACGGCGCGCTCGACGACGTCGTGCAGCGCGCCATCGACAACGCCGCCGTCAGCGACCCGGACGAGTTCGCCGTTCTTCCGGCGCCCGCCGGCGAGCCGGCCGACGTCGACCCCTTCGACCCGCGGCTCGTCGCGGCGACGGACGCGCAGCGCATCGCCATCGCCCTCGAGGTCGAGGCGACGGCCCTCGCCGCCGACCCGCGCGTCAAGACCGTCGAGGACACGATGTACGTCGACGGCGACGGCGAGGTGTTCATCGCCAGCACGGCCGGCGTGCGCGGCACCTACCGCGCCGGCCAGTGCTACGCGTTCGCCTACGTGCTCGCCGAGCAGGATGGCCAGGTCGAGACCGGCTACGCCTACAGCGTCGGCCGCGCACTCGAGGAACTCGATCCGGCCGCCGTCGGTACCGAGGCGACGGAGCGGGCGACGCGGCTCCTCGGCGCCCGCAAGTGCCCGTCGATGAAGGCGCCGGTGATCCTCGACCCGTTCGTCTCGGCGGCGTTCTTCGGCGTGCTCAGCTCGGCGCTCACCGCCGATGCGGTGCAGAAGAACCGGTCGCTGTTCGCCGGCCGTGAGGGCGAGCGCGTGGCCGGCGAGCTCCTCGAGCTCGTCGACGACGGCACGCTCGCCGACGGCCTCGAGAGCGCCCCGTTCGACGGCGAGGGCGTGCCCTCCGGGCGTACGCCGCTCATCACCGGCGGCGTGCTCCAGGGCTTCCTCTACGACACCTACACGGCCCGCAAGGCCGGCCGCGCCAGCACCGGCAACGGCCTGCGCGGCGGGTACTCCGGCCTGCCCGGCGTGCGTCCCACCAACCTGGTGGTCGCGGGGCCGGCGACGCCGCTGGACGAGATCGTCGCCGGCATGGAGCGCGGCGTCCTCGTCACGGACGCCGTCGGCATCCACTCCGGCGCCAATCCGATCTCCGGCGAGTTCTCCGTGGGCATCAGCGGCGTCCTCATCGAGGGCGGCGAGTTCACGACCCCGGTGCACGAGGTCACGTTGGCCGGCGACATCGTGGGGATGCTCACCGGCATCCGCGCGCTCGGCGACGACGCCCGCTGGATCCCCGGCGGCAGCATCTACACGCCGTCGGTCGTCATCGACGGGATGGCCATCGGCGGCACCTGATCGACCGACGCAGTCGGAGTCAACTGCGGGTGCACCGCAGCCGCACCCGCTATTGACCGACGCAGTGGGAGTCAACTGCGGGTGCGCCGCAGGCACACCCGCTATTGACCGACGCAGTGGGAGTCAACTGCGGGTGCGCCGCAGGCACACCCGCTATACAGTCTGTCCGTAGCGGCGCGCCCGGCGTGCCGGTGACCTGGAGACGACCGAAGGGAGCCCCGTGCGCGATCTCGGCCAGCGCCTGCTCGACGCCAGCTACCTGGAGGGCGACTTCGTCCTCCGCTCCGGCCGGCGCAGCAAGTTCTACCTCGACAAGTACCTGTTCTCCACGCGGCCGGACCTGCTGCGCGACATCGCCGCCGGCATCGCGGAGAAGCTGCCGGCCTACGAGCCGTTCGACCTGCTCGCCGGCCCCGAGCTCGGCGCCGTGGCCATCGTCGCCGCGGTCTCTCTGGCCAGCGGCAAGCCGTTCGTGATCGTGCGCAAGGGCGCCAAGGGCTACGGCACGGACAAGGCCATGGAGGGCAAGGCCGAGCCCGGCCAGAAGGTCGTCATGGTCGAGGACGTCGTGACATCCGGTGGCGCCGCGCTCATGGCCGCCGACAAGCTGCGCGAGGCCGGACTCGAGGTGAGCACGCTCATCTGCGTCGTCGACCGCGAAGAGGGCGGCCGCGAGCAGATCGAGGGCAAGGGCCTCGCGTTCGATCCCCTCTTCACGCTCACGTCGCTGGGCGTCAAGAAGCCGGAGTAGCGGGAAGAAGGCCGCCGCCGGGCGCGACCGGCGGCCTCAGACGATGACGCGCAGCGAGCCCAGGCCCCGGTCCTCGGGGCCGTGCACCTTGAGTCCGGTCGCCGCCGCCTCCTGCAGGTAGGCGACGATCTCGGCAGAGACCTCCTCGCCGGGGCCGAGCACCGGGATGCCGGGCGGGTACGGCGTGACCATCTCCGCGCTCACGCGGCCGGCGCACTCGGCGAGCGGCAAGGCGACCGCAGGAGCGAAGAAGGCCTCGCGCGGAGAGAGGACCTGGCGCGTGAACGCGGGCGTGTGGGCGAGCAGGCCGGAGGTCGCGGCGGAGCCGCTGCCGCCGGCGTCCCGATATCGCGCCGCCAGGTCGCGCAGGGAGCGCACGAGCAGCTCCACGTCCTCGCGGTCGTCGCCGAAGGTCACGTTGAGCACCACGTTGAGCGGGTCGGCCGCCTCGACGGCGATGCGGTAGTCGTCGCGAAGCAGGGTCTCGAGCTCGTAGCCGGAGAGGCCCAGGTCACTCGCGGAGACGGTGAGCCGCGTGGGGTCGAACTCGGTGACGCCGTCGCGGCCCAGCACCTCCGCGCCCAGGCAGCGCAGGCCGGGGAGCGTCACGATCTGGCCTCGCGCCCACTCCGCCAGCTCGATGGCGCCGCGCCAGAGCTCGGCGCCGTCGAGCGCCATCTGCTGGCGCGCCGCGTCGATGCTCACGTACATGAGCACCTGCGGGCTCGTGCTCTGCGTGAGGTGGACCATGCCGTCGAGGCGGGCGAGGTTGATCCGCTCCCCATTGGCCATGAGGACCGACGACTGCGTGAGCCCGCTGATGAGCTTGTGCGTGCTGACGACGGCGGCGTCGGCCCCAGCGGTCATCGCGTCCACGGGCAGCTCGGGGCAGAAACGCACGTGCGGGCCCCAGGCCTGGTCGGTGACGAAGGGGACGCCCGCCTCGTGGGCGAGCGTGGCGATCGCCGGCAGGTCGGCCCCGAGGCCGTTGTAGGTCGGCGACGTGACGAAGAGCGCCCGCGCGTCCGGCGCCTGGCCGAGGGCGGCGAGGGCGTCGGTGGCGCGCACGTTGAGCGGGATGCCCCAGAGCGGATCGATCGCCGGCTCCATGTACAGCGGCATCGCGCCCGAGAAGATGAGCCCGGCGAGCATGGACTTGTGCGCGTTGCGCGGCACGATCACGGTGTCGCCGGGCGAGCACAGGGCGAGCACGAGCGCGTGGATGCCGCTGGTGGAGCCGTTCACGAGGAACCAGGTGCGCTCGGAGCCCCAGGCCTCGGCGGCGTAGTCCTCGGCGAGGCGGATGAGGTGCGTGGACTCGCGCGTGTCCTCCACGGCGCCGGCCATGGCGAGGTCCGCGGAGAGCCCGGCGTCGCCCATGAACTCGCGCATGCCGGCCGGGGCGCCCTTGCCCAGCTTGTGACCCGGCGTGTGGAAGGGCGTGTAGCCTGTCTCGCGGTAGCGCAGTGCGGCGTCGAGATAGGGCGTCTCCCGCTGGTCGTGGGGCACTCGCTCCTCCGATGGCTGGGGCGGGCCGGGCGGTCCGCCGGATGGCGTCCGCAAGCATACCAAGGCGGGGTGATAGACTCGACCTGTTTGCAGGGGAAACGACGATGTTCGAGGAGCGACGATAACCCTCGACCCCACAGTGAGAGTCCGCTTCGCCCCGAGCCCGACCGGTACCTTGCACATCGGCTCGGCGCGCACCGCGCTCTACAACTTCCTGTTCGCCCGGCACGCGGGCGGCCGTTTCATCCTGCGCGTCGACGACACCGACGCCGCGCGCTCGGACCCGGCGCTCGAGGCGAGCATCATGGACGACCTGCGCTGGCTCGGCCTCGCCTGGGACGAGGGCCCGGACATCGGCGGGCCCGCCGGGCCCTACCGGCAGAGCGAGCGCCTGGAACGGCATCGCGCCGCGGCCGGGCAGCTGCTCGAGGCCGGCCTCGCCTACCGCTGCTTCTGCCCGGAGGAGCGCCTCGAGGAGCTGCGCCGCGAGGCGCTGGCGGCGGGGCGGACGCCGCGCTACGACCGCCGCTGCCTCGCGCTGGCGCCGGAGGAGGTGCGGCGGCGTCTCGAGGCCGGCGAGCCGGCGGCCGTGCGCTTCCTGGTGCCCGCGGGGGAGGTGGTCGTCGACGACCTGATCCGCGGGCCCGTCACCATCGGCTCCGACGCCCTCAGCGATCCGATCATCGTGCGCTCCGACGGCGTGGCCGGGTACAACTTCGCATCCGTCGTCGACGACCGCGAGATGGGCGTCACGCACGTGATCCGCGGCGACGACCATCTCACCAACAGCGCTCGCCAGCAGCTGCTCTTCGAGGCCCTCGGCGGCCCCGTGCCGCGGTTCGCGCACCACTCCATGGTGCTCGGCCCGGACGGCGGCAAGCTGAGCAAACGGCACGGCGCGACCGCGGTCGGCGACTACCGCGAGCTCGGCTACCTGCCCGAGGCGATCGTCAACTACCTGGCGCTGCTCGGCTGGTCGCACGGGGAGGACGAGCTGCTCGAGCTCGACCGCCTGGTGCGCGAGTTCGCGCTCGAGAAGCTCTCGTCGAGCTCGGCGGTCTTCGACCTCGCCAAGCTCGGCTGGCTCGACCACGAGCGCATCATGGCGCTCGCGCCGGAGGAGCACGAGCGCCGCTTCGCGGAGCGGCTGCCGCACGGCACGCCGCCGCAGGCGGCGGCGGCTCTGGCGGCCGCCTTCCAGCCGTCCCTGGTGCGCTACGGCGACGCGCCGGCCCTCGCGGCGGAGGTTCTCGCCCCGCCGGCCCCGACCGCGGAGCTGCGCGCCGCGGCGCTCGCCGCGGCGCCGCAACTGACGTACGCCCGGGCGCTGCGCGGGGAGGAGCCGGAGTGGCTCGCGCCCGCCGGCGCCCGCGACCTCCTCGCCGCCTACCGCGCGTGGGGCAAGGAGCGCGGCGTCGGCGCCCGCGACCTGCTCATGCCCCTGCGCATCGCCCTCACCTCGGCCGAGCACGGCCCCGAGCTGCCGTTCGTGCTCGCCGCGCTCGACCGCCGCGCGACGCTCGCGCGGCTCGACCTCATCCTCACCGGGACCGCCGCCGGTGAGCCCACGACGACTCCGGGAGACGCACCGTGATCCGCCTCTTCAACTCGCTGACCCAGCAGAAGGAACCCTTCGAGCCTCGCGACCCGGGCAAGGCCGGCGTCTACTGCTGCGGTCCCACGGTCTACAACCTCGTCCACATCGGCAACGCCCGGCCCTACGTCACGTTCGCCGTCCTGCGCTCCTGGCTCGTTCATCGCGGCCTGGACGTGACGCTGGTGACCAACATCACCGACGTGGACGACAAGATCATCACCAAGGCGAACGCGGAGGGACGCGACTCCGTCGAGGTGGCCGAGGAGTACACCGCCGCCTACGTCGAGGACACCGGGCGGCTCGGCATCCCCCGTCCGGACGTGGAGCCCAGGGCCACCGAGACCATCGCCGAGATCATCGACCTGGTGTGCCAGCTCGTCTCCGGCGGGCACGCCTACGAGGCCGACGGCAGCGTCTACTTCAAGGTGCGCAGCTTCGACGAGTACGGCAAGCTCAGCAAGCAGCGCATCGACGAGCTGGAGGAGGGCGTGCGCGTCGACACCGAGCCCGGCAAGGCCGACCCCCTCGACTTCGCCGTGTGGAAGGCCGCCAAGCCGGGCGAACCGGCCTGGGAGAGCCCGTGGGGACGCGGGCGCCCCGGATGGCACATCGAGTGCTCGGCGATGGGCCTGCGGTACCTCGGCGCCGGGTTCGACGTGCACGGCGGCGGCCGCGACCTCATCTTTCCGCACCACGAGAACGAGATCGCCCAGAGCGAAGCGGCGGGCCTGCCGTTCGCCAAGGTCTGGATGCACAACGGCATGATCCGCAGTGACGGGGAGAAGATGGCCAAGAGCGTCGGCAACATCTTCCTGCTTCGCGAGGTGCTCGATCGCTACGACCCCGCGGTGGTGCTCACCTACTTCCTGACGACTCACTATCGCAGCCCGCTCGAGTTCAGCACCGAGAAGCTGGACGAGGCGAAGGCGGCCTACGGGCGCTTCGCCGCCGCGCTCGGCGACATCGACTTCCGCATCGCCAACGCCGCGCGCGCCGAGTCGCGGGGCGAGTGCCCCGACCTCACGCTCCGCGCGGAGACGGCGCGCGTCGCCTTCGGCGAGCGCATGGACGACGACCTCAACACCGCCGGCGCGCTCGGGGAGCTCTTCGCCCTGGTCGGCGAGATGCACCGGTACCTCACCGAGGTGGACCGCGGCGAGTCCCCGCTCGACACGGAGTCGCTCGCCGCCGTGGGCGAGGTCCTGCGCGCGTCGCTCGCGGTGCTCCTGATCCCCGTGCCGGGGCAGGGGGCGGACCTCACGGGGGTCGGCAGCGTCGCCGGCGCGGACGCCGCGTCCTGCGTCACCGGGGCGGTCGCCCTGCTGCCGGCCGCGCGGCTCGCGGAGGATGGCCGCTGGGACGATGTGGCCCTGGTGTACGCCGACAGGCTCGGCTGCGACGACGCGTCCTACGCCTGCGTCCTGCGCGACCACTTCCGCGCCGAGAAGCAGTGGGCCGACGCCGACCGGCTGCGCGACGAGATGCAGGCCGCCGGGTTCGACGTGCGCGACACGCCGCAGGGCACCCAGGTGGTCAAACGGGCGTGAGCCGAGAAGGTCCCGCGGGCGTGCGGGCCAGACGGGTGGATCAGCTGAAGAGCAGGGCCCCGACCAGCGCTCCGGAGCCGAGCATACCGCCCGCGACCCCGAGCAGGAGCGCCGCCGTCGCGTGTCGCTCGGCGCGTTCGGGACGGCTCCGGGTGTGGACCAGGCTCGAGACGTCCAGCGCGATCGCCGCGCCGAGCAGCACGACCGCGCCGGCCGCGGCGACGCGCGTGAGCCCGTCGCTCATCACGGCGACGGGCAGCAGCGTGATCAGCGGCGGGGCGAGGACGATGAGCGTCAGCGCCCCGCGCAGCCGCGGCCGCCGGGCGCAGAGCACCGCGACCGCGAGCAGGCCGACCGGGGAGAGCACGGTCCACCAGAACAGCGTGGTGATGGTGACGGCCGCGAAGGAGCCGGGAGTGATGTCGATGGGCATGCCGCCAGTGTACCGGCGGCACGCACCGGAGGGGAGCTGACGCCGTGGAGTGGCTGTACGGTCGCAACGTGGTCAAGATGGCGCTCGGGGCCGGCGCGCGGCGGCGAGCCTACCGGCTCGCCGCGACCGCGCCGGCCCTCGAAGCCGTCGCCGGATTCGTCCCTGAGGAGCTGCCGGTCGACACGGTGAGCGGCGCCGCGCTCGACGAGCTCATCGGGACGCACGAGCACCAGGGGGTGGCGCTGCAGGTCGACGCGTATCCCTACGCCGACCCCGACCGGCTCCTCGGCGCCGACGTCCTCATCGCGCTCGACGAGGTCACCGACCCGCACAACCTCGGCGCCGTGGCCCGCAGCGCTCTCGCCGCCGGCGCCGCCGGCCTTGTGGTGCCGAAGCACCGCTCGGCCCGGGTGACGCCGGCGGCCGTGAAGGCGTCGGCGGGCACCCTCGAGATCCTGCCCGTTGCGCAGGTGACGAACGTCGTGGCCTTCCTGCGCCGCGCCAAGGACGCCGGGTTCTGGGTCTACGGGGCCGCGGGGGAGTCCGCGGTCTCCTACGTCGACACCGACCTCACCGGGCGCGTCGTCATCGTCGCAGGCGCTGAGGGTCGCGGCCTGCGGTCGCTCGTGGCGCGGACCTGCGACGCGCTCGTCTCGATCCCGATGGAGCCGCCGGTCGAGAGCCTCAACGTGAGCGTAGCCGCCGCGCTGCTCCTCTACGAGGCGCGGCGGCAGCGCGAGGCGGCCGCCGGCGCGTCTCCGGGAGACGTCAGGTGAGCGACACCGTCTACATCGTCGACGGCTACAACGTGCTCCACGCACTGTTCCGCGGCGCGGACAAGGAGGAGATCTTCGCGCGCCGCGACTGGCTCGCCGACCGGCTGGCCGGTTTCGCCGCGCTCCGCGGGGCGCGGGCCGTGCTGGTCTTCGACGGCGGCGGCCCGCGCAGCACCAGCAGCGAGCCTGTCAGGGGAGCCCCGGTCGAGGTGGCGTTCGCCGGCGGGCGCTTCACCGCCGACACCCTGATCGCGCGCCGCATCGCCGAGCAGCCCGCCGACGTCCAGGTGGTCGTCGTGTCCGCCGACCAGGAGGTGCAGCGTACCGCCTCCCGCGCCGGCGTGCTGCGCATGACGCCTCCGGAACTGGCCCGGGAGCTCGGCGACGACGATCGGCTCGGGCAGGCTCTTGACTCTGCCCCAGACTCCACTAGAATGCCCTCACGGCTTGAGGATAAAGTTGACCCTGAGACTTTGCGAAGGCTCGAGGAGATGCGCCGCAAGCCGCAGTAGACCTCCTGGAGTGGCTGATTCCCGGGATGTGCAGGGGTAAACGAGCGGAGGTGGGGGACACGAATGGCTCGCCAGGCTGACCGCAGCCGCGGCTCGGGACCGGCTCACAACCCTCAACCATTCAGTGAGAGTGCCGACTACGCACTCGTACAGGCGTATCGCCGCGGCAACAGGGCGGCGCTTGACGCGCTCATGGCGCGCTACCACCAGTTCGTGCGCCTCAAGGCCAGCTCGTACTTCCTCGCCGGCGGGGACGCCGAGGATCTGATCCAGGAGGGCCTGCTCGGCCTGTACAAGGCGGTCCGCGACTACCGTGACGACCGCCTGGCCAGCTTCCGCAGCTTCGCCGAGCTCTGCATCACGCGCCAGATCATCACGGCGATCAAGACCGCGACCCGCCAGAAGCACGTGCCGCTCAACGGCTACCTCTCATTCAGTCAGTCGCCGAGCGACTCGTCGGACGACGGCGACTGCTCGCTGGCCGACGTGCTGCCGGGCCCCACCACGCACGACCCGGTCAACCAGGTGATCAGCTCCGAAGAAGTGGACAGCCTCACCAGCTGCCTCACCCGCATGCTCTCGGAACTCGAGGGCAAGGTCCTGCGGCTGTACCTGCAGGGCCTCAGCTACGAGCGTATCGCCGGCGAGCTCGGCTGCGACTGCAAGACCGTGGACAACGCCCTGCAGCGCATCAAGCGCAAGGTGGACCTGCATCTCGAGGGGCGGCGCGTCCCCACCTGAGCGTCCGCACCTGAACGTCAGAGCGCGGTGCGGCGGAGCAGCCGCGACGCCGGACCAGCGAAACGGGCGGGGCGGCCGTGAGGCCGCCCCGCCCGTCTCGTTCGCGCCCTTGCGGCCGAGAAGGCCGCGCTCAGAACGTCATGAGGCTCACATCGTGGCCCTGCTGCTGCACGAGCAGCTTGAAGTCGTGCGGGTTGCTCGCCACCTGGGCCGCGTCGGAGAGCGTGATGAGGCCCTCCTCGTAGAGGTTCAGCAGCGCCTGGTCGAACGTCTGCATGCCGTAGAAGTCGCCTTCCTTGATGGCGTCGGCGACGAGCATGGCCTGGTCGGGGTCGAGGATGAAGTCGCGGATCCGGTTGGTGCACACCATGACCTCGATCGCCGGTACGCGGCCCTCGCCGTCGGCGCGCACGAGGAGACGCTGGCTGATGATGCCCTTGAGCGTGCCGGCGAGCATGATGCGGATCTGCTTCTGCTGGTGGAGCGGGAAGAAGTCGATGATCCGGTTGATCGTCTCGGTCGCGTCGATGGTGTGCAGCGTGCTCATCACGAAGTGGCCGGTCTGGGCGGCGGTGAGGGCCGCCGAGACGGTCTCCGGGTCGCGCATCTCGCCGATGAGGATGTCGTCGGGGTCCTGGCGGAGCACGTACTTGAGCGCCGTCGCGTAGCTGTCGGTGTCGAGGCCGATCTCCCGCTGGTTGATGATCGCCTTCTTGTCCTTGTGCAGCACCTCGATGGGGTCCTCGACGGTCACGATGTGGCGGCGCAGGGTGTTGTTGATGTGGTCGATCATCGCCGCCAGCGTGGTCGTCTTGCCGGAGCCGGTGGTGCCGGTGACGAGCACGAGGCCGCGGGGCTCCAGCGAGAGGCGCTTGATGATCTCGGGGAGGTGCAGTTCCTCGAAGCTCGGGATCTTGGTCGTGACCTGGCGCATGGCGACGCTGATGCTGCCGCGCTGGCGGAACACGTTGACGCGGAAGCGGCCGAGGTTGGGCGACGAATAGGCGAAGTCGATCTCGTTGTGCTCGCTGAAGCGGCGGATCTGCTTGTCGGTCATGATCGACGCCGCGACGTCCTTGGTGTCTTCCGGCGTGAGGGCGGGCTCGTCCATGAGCGCCAGCTCGCCGTCGACGCGGAGCACCGGTGGGCTCCCCGCCTTGATGTGCAGGTCCGACGCGTTGCGCGCCATCATCTCGCTGAGCAGATCATCGATCGGTTTCATGGTGCAGCCCCGTTCACTCGGCTTCTCTCTCCGTCTCCTAGTTCGGCACAACTGCGCAAAAGCTTACCTCCGCAGCGTCACCGGCGCATGAATCGACGCGTGCGGAGGCTGTGGGGACGCACGAAGGGCCCGGCGGCCGTACCGCTGCCGGGCCCTTCGTGCGCATCCGATGCAGTGCGAGGGAGCGCCTAGAAACGCCCGCCGATCCAGGCGTCGCGCCCCGTGAACGTGCCGTAGCGCACGACGTCGCCGGTGTGCGGCGCCTCGATGCAGGTGGTGCCTCCGACGAAGATCGCCACGTGGTGGCTGAAGCTGGCGTTGCCGAAGAAGATGAGGTCGCCGGGGCGCAGGTCGGTGAGCGCGACCGCCGAGCTCGAGCGCTGCTGGTCGGTCGCGCCGTGCGACATGCCGATGCCGATCTGCGCGTAGCAGTACATGGTGAGGCCGGAGCAGTCGAATCCGCTCGGGCTGGCGCCGCCCCACACGTAGGGGACGCCGAAGTAGCGCTGCGCGATGGCCACGATCTCGGGGTGGCCGGGGCTGTTGGGGTCGACCGTCGGGACGGTGCCCGAGAAGCCGGTGAGGGCGAGTTGGGCGCGCAGGCGCGCCTGCGCCTTGAGCTTCTTGATCTGCTTCTTGATGTCCGTCGTCAGGTCGCCGAGCTTGCCCTCGAGTGCGATGAGCTCGTTCTTGTGCTGCTCTCGCTCGGCGACGAGCCGGGCGGCGGTCTTCTCGTCGACTTCGAGCTTGATCCGGCGGTCCTTGATGTCGCGCTTGTAGGCGGCGATGGCGTGGACGGTGTCGACGTCGCTGTCGCCGAGGCGCTCCATCATGTCCATCTGGGTGATGAGGTCGTCGAAGCTGTCCGCCTGGAAGATGACGTCGACGACGCCGACGTCGCGCGCCTTGTAGATGTTCTCCGCGCGCACCATGAGCTGCTCGTTCGCGCGCTCCAGGTTCCTGCGCGCCGTCTCCAGCTGGCGCTGGTTCTCGTCGATCTGCGCCTTGACGGTCGCGAGCTGGCTCGACGCCTGGTTGTACTTCTCGACCGCGACCTCCGACTGCATGGAGACCTCGCTGAGGCGCGCCTCGACGGCCTTCAGGCGCGCCTTGGCCTCGGCGACCTTGCCCGCCGGCGCCGGCGGCGCCGCCACGAGCATGAGCGCCACGAGTCCTAAGGTGGCGACGAGGGCGGCGCGGACGAATGGGCTGCGGTGTGTCACTCGATCAGATCCTCTGGCGTCACGCGAGCGGTGACGCGCGATGCGTTGCCGTGGTTCGCGGTGTGCACCTATTCGAGCCTGAGGGCGCGTTCCCTACGCGAACGCAAGGAACGCGCCCTCAGGCTCGCGGAAGATCAGGGCCGGCCGCCGATCCAGGCGCCGCCGATGGAGCCGTAGCTGACGACTGCGCCGGTGTGCGGGGCGTGGATCATGCTGCCGCCGCCGACGTAGATGCCGACGTGGTAGCTGTAGCTGGCGCCGCCGAAGAACACGAGGTCGCCCGGCTGCAGGGCGCTCAGCGGCACCGGGGTACTGGACTGCTGCTGAGCAGTGGCGCCGTGCGCGAGGCCGATGCCGATCTGCGCGTAGCAGTACATGGTGAGGCCGGAGCAGTCGAAGCCGCTCGGGCTGGCGCCGCCGTACACGTAGGGCACGCCGAGATAGCGCTGGGCGATGCCGACGACGCTCGAGTGGCCGGAGCCGCCGGGGTCGACCACGGTGCCGCCTCCGCCGCCTCCGGTGCTGGTCCCGCCGCCCGCGTTCTGCGCCGCTGCTGCGTCCGCGGCGGCCTTGGCCGCCGCGGCCTGCTGCGCCTGGATGCGCTGGATGTCGGCCTTGATGCCGGCGGTCATCTGCTCGAGTCTGCTCTCGAGGCCGACGACCTCGGCCTTCTGCGCGGCAGCCTCGTCGACCAGCTTGGCGGCCGCCTTCTTGTCGGCGTCCAGCTTGACGCGCCGGTCCTTGATGTCCCGCTGGTAGGCGGCGATGCTCTTGACGGTGTCGACGTCGCTGTTGCCCAGCCGCTCCATGAGGTTGAGCTGGGTCACCAGGTCGTCGAAGCTGTTGGCGGCGAAGAGGACGTCGACCACGCCGACGTCGCGCGACTTGTAGATGCTCTCGGCGCGCGTGGAGAGCTGCTCGTTGGCCACGCCGAGGTTGTACTCGGCGACCTTGAGGAGACGCTCGTTCTCCTTGATCTGCGACGTGACGGCGCTCAGCTGCGTGGATGCCTGGTTGTACTTCTCGACCGCCATGTCGACCTTGTGGTAGACGGTCTGGAGCTTGGCCTGGACCTCGCGCAGCTGTGCTTTCTTGCTGCTGACGGGAGAGGCGAGGGAGGCGGAAACGAGGGTGAGAGAGAGGAGGAGGGTGCCGAGAAGCACTGAGAGCGTAGCGATCCGTCGTGTGCCGTTCACTGCATCGCCTCCTCTGGGCGCGTCGCCCTGTGCGACACGTCCTCGTTGAGGTGAGCCCTTGGAGCTTCACTCTGGTTCTGCCGCTCCGCACCGGCGGGCGTCAGACTCACCGAACTCAAGTACGAGACCTTAACATCCGGGGGCTTCGCTGACAACCGCTGCGGCCCGTCCGGCGGCGGCCCGAGTCGGCGGTGTGCCTGACGGCGGCGCTCCGCTCGTTGACCCGGCTGCGCTGCTCAATCGGCGCCCGCGGCGCGGCGCACCGTGCCACGGGGCGTCGGACGCGGCCACTTGCGCTTGAGCGCCTTGATGAACGCCTGGTTGCGCGCGTCCCTGCGCCAGTTGCGGATGATCACCATGCCCCAGCCGTGGAACAGCAGCTGCTTGGTGAACTGGAAGGTGAAGATGTAGCCCAGCCACGTGCGCAGCGAGTAGAAACGCATGTAGCCGCGGAGCACCTCGATCTGCAGCTCGTAGGGCGTCATGCGCGCCGGCTCGAAGACGACGTGGTGGGCGTCGTACAGCTCCCAGCGCTTGTCGAAGATGCGGCCCGCCTCGTCGAACTCCCGGAACTGCAGCGTCCCGGGCAGCGGCGTGAGGATGTTGAGCATCACCGTGTCGATCTTGTTCTCGATCGCGAAGGTGACCGTGTCGCGGACGGTCTGGACGTCGTCGTCGTCGGCGCCGAGCACGAACATGCCGTGGCTCTTGATGTCGTAGTCGTGCAGGACCTTGATGGCGTTCTCGATGTCGGCCACCGTCTGCGACTTCTCGAACCGGTCCAGCGTCTCCTGGTTGACGGACTCCAGGCCGAGGTAGACGATCTTGCACCCCGAGCGGCGCATGAGGTCGAGCAGCTCGGGGTCCTTCACGACGTCGGTGCGGACCTGCGCCGACCACGGGATCACGAGGTCCTCGTCGATCATCATCTGCAGCAGCCTCTTGAGCCGCTTGCGGTTGGCCGCCATGTTGTCGTCGTAGAAGAAGATGCGCTCCGGCTGCTTGTCCTTGAGCTCCGCGATCACGCTCTCCGCGCTGCGGAAGCGGTACTTCTTGCCGAACATGGCGGTCACGGAGCAGAAGGTGCAGTCGAACGGGCAGCCCCAGCTGGTCATGATCGGCATGGTGGTGAGCTTGTCGCCGCCCACGAGCAGGCGGAGGTCCGGGAACGGGAGCTCGTCGAGGTCGGCGAGCGCCTCGCGCGCCGGGTTGTGCACGGCGACGCCGTCGCGCTTGAACGAGAGGCCGGCGATGGTGTCGAGCTCGCGGTCGCCGGCGAGCGCCTCGACGAGCTCCAGCATGAGCTGCTCGCCGCCCTCGCCGCGGGCGACGTAGTCGACGTACTCGAGTGCCTCGTCGGCCATGAAGGTGACGTGCGACCCCCCGATGATGACGGGGATGCCGCGGCCGCGGAGGTCGCCGGCGAACGCATAGGCTGTGGACGCCGTCGAAGTCGTGCTCGAGAGACCGACGAGATCGGAGCCGTTGACGTCGTCCCAGTCGATGGGCGCCATCGTCGGGTTGTAGACGAGCACGTCGTGCCCCTTCTCTTTGAGCGCGGCGGCGATGATCGGCAGCCCCAGGCGGGGGAGCAGGACCTTCGCCCACACGTGCATGCCGGGCGGCTCGGGCTCGATGAGGCGGATCTTCATGACGCTCCTTGAAACGGGGAGTGGGCCTTCGGGGGTCGCGCGCGGAAGCACTTCATCCAGGGACAGCATACCGCACCGCGGACTGCGGCCGGCCGACGCGCCGTAGGGCCGGCGACTAGAAGAGCGCTCTGATCGCCTGGCCGGCGAGGTAGACGGCGGCGCCGACGAGTCCGGCCGCCGGCAGCGTGAGGATCCAGGCGGTGACGATGTTGCCGGCGACGCCCCAGCGGACGGCGGAGAGGCGCTGGGTGGAACCCACGCCCATGATCGAGGCTGTGATCGTGTGCGTGGTCGAGACGGGGACGCCGAAGTGCGTCGCGAGCTGGATGACGCTGGCGGCCGTGGTCTCGGCGGCGAACCCGTGGATGGGGTCCAGCTTGATGACCTTGGACCCGAGGGTGTGGATGATGCGCCAGCCGCCGGAGTAGGTGCCGAGCGCCATGGCGATCGCGCAGACGATCTTGACCCATGTCGGGATGTAGAACGTGTCGATCTGGCCGCTCGCGAAGAGGGCGAGCGCGATGATGCCCATCGTCTTCTGCGCGTCGTTGGCGCCGTGGGAGAAGGCCATGAACCCCGCCGAGATGGGCTGCAGGCGGCGGAACCACGTGTTGACGGGTCCCTGCGCGCGCTTGCGCACCAGCCAGATCAGGCCCGTCATCAGCAGCCACGCGCCGACGAACCCGAAGAGCGGAGAGAAGATCATGGGCAGGATGATCTTGTCGAACACTCCGCTCCAGATGACGCCGCTGACGCCGGCACTGGCGATCATGGCGCCGATGAGGCCGCCGAAGAGCGCGTGGGAAGAGCTGGACGGGATGCCGAAGCGCCACGTAGTGAGGTTCCACGCGACGGCGCCGACGAGGGCAGCGGAGACGACCGGCAGGGTGACGAGGTCGGTGTTGACGATCCCTTCGCCCACGGTCTTGGCGACGCTGGTGGAGACCAGCGCGCCGAGCAGGTTCAGCCCGGCCGCCATGAGGATGGCGACGCGCGGCGAGAGCGCGCGCGTCGACACCGAGGTGGCGATCGCGTTGGCGGTGTCGTGGAAGCCGTTGGTGTAGTCGAAGACGATCGCCAGAGCGACGATCGCGATGAGGAGAGCCACGGCCTGTTCTCAGGTCAGTTGTGCTTGAGGACGATGCTCTCGATGACGTTGGCGACGTGCTCGCACTCGTCCATGGCGTTCTCGAGAGTCTCGAAGATGGCTTTCCACTTGATGATGTCCGTGCACGGCATGTCTCCGTTGAAGAGACTGGCAATGGCCTCTCGCTCGATGCGGTCGCCATCGTTCTCGAGGCTGTTGACGGCGATGATGCGCTCGTCGAGGCCCTTGGGCTTCTCGAGATTGTCCATGCACTCCTTGAGGAGCGGTGTCGCCTTGGCGATCACTTCGGCCTGGCGAAGGGCGAATGGCGAGATCTCGTCGACGCGGTAGAGCATGATCATGTCGGCGGCCTCTTCGACGCTGTCGAGGACCTCGTCGGTCGTGGCGACCAGGTCGTAGATGTCCTCGCGGTCGATCGGCGTGATGAACGACTTGTTGAGGCGGCGGACGATATCGTGGACGATCTTGTCGCCGACGTGCTCGTGCTCCAGGATCGCCGCGGCGATGCCCTTGCGATCGTCGTCGCTCATGAACTTGAGGAGCAGCTGCGCGGCTGCGTCGAGGTTGGCCGCCAACTCGGAGAACAGCCGGAAGTAGTCGTGGTCCTTGGGAACCAGGCTGAGTTTCACGCGGCTTCCTTTCCCCCTACCTGCCCTGTGCCGCGCGTAATCGTATACGTATTGCGACGGCGCGCAACCCCTCGGAGCGGTCGCTCTTGCGGCGCGGAGAGCTCGCCCGCCCGGTGCGAAGGCGGCGCCTTTGTTGTCTAGCGGGAAGACGGCGCGTCCGCCCGAGAACGCAAGGACCGTGCCCCTTCGACCGATAGGCGTGGCAGGAGCCACTCGAGTGGCTCATGACCCACAGGATCGAAGGAGGTCGTCACAGTGAAGAAAGCGCTCCTGATCGTCGTCGTCGCTGCCCTCGCGCTGACGCTCGTACCGCTGGCCATCGCCGGCGGGGACGGCGGTGGGGGCTGGAAGCACGGCAAGGCCAAGTTCAACCTCGTCGGAACGGTGACCGCCGTCACACTCGCCGACACGACGAACCCCGAGGCGCTGGTCGCAGCAGCCATCACTGTCGAGGTGAAGGCCGGCAGCCATATCAAGGGCCTCAAGGGCACCAAGACCGCGTTCGCCGTGGCTGACGGCGCCAAGGTCTGGCGACTCACCGAGGACGGCAAGGTCGAGAGTTCCCTGGACAAGCTTGCCGCCGGTGACAAGGTCAAGCTCAAGGGCACGATCGCCAAGGCCGAGGACGGCTCGAAGTTCTACACGGTCACGAGCATCAAGTACCTCGACCGCACGCCCGACGTGGAGCCGACGCCGGAGCCTTCCACTCCGCCCGTGGCGCAGTAAGAGTCTCTCAGGCGCGCGCGACGCTCGCGCAGGAGGATGACATCGGCCGGCCGGGCTCGCTGAGCGAGCCCGGCCGGTGGCATCTGAGGCGCGCGGCCGTCTCGCGGTGCCGCGGCGGCATGTGGTGAGGGCCCGCGGAGCCGAGTGTGAACCCGCGCGGTATTCGGTAGAGTGCACTCCGATGACCGCCGATCACGACGCATACTTCGAAGAGGTCGAGGCCAGGTTCGAGAACGCCCACGACCTCGACCTCGGTCTCGAGGAGGAGTTCCAGGTCCTCGACCGCCAGACCCTCGCGCTCACGCCCGGCTTCGAGCCGCTGCGCGACTCCGCGCCGCCACGCCTGCGCGAGCGCATCGCCGGCGAGCTGCTCACCTCGGAGATCGAGGTCTCCACGCCGCGCACGCTGCACTTCGGGCAGGCGGCGAAGCAGCTCCTGCTCAACCGCGAGGAACTCTTCGCGCACGCGGATGCCCAGGGCTACGCGCTCGGGTCCACCGGCACGCACCCCTTCTCGGGCTGGAAGGACCAGCAGATCATCGACACCCCGCACTATCGCCTCGTGGAGGACCGGCTCAAGTACGTGGCGTGGCGCAACAACACGTGGGCGGCACACGTGCACGTCGGCGTCCGCGGCTGCGACCGGGCGGTGGCCGTCTGCGACGCGCTGCGGACCTACCTGCCGCACCTGCTCGCCCTCTCGGCGAACTCCCCCTTCATCGAGGACGTCTGGACGCAGCTGCACTCGGTGCGCACGCAGACCTTCGTGCGCATGTTCCCGCGCTGCGGCATCCCCGACGTGTTCGGTACCTGGGCGGCGCACCGGGGCTTCTACGAGGAGCTCATCGACACCAACTGCATCCAGGAGTTCACGCAGGTCTGGTGGTCGGTGCGGCCGCACCACCGCTTCGGCACGGTCGAGGTGCGCATCTGCGACGCCCAGACCGAAGCGTGGCAGAGTCTCGCGATCTCGTCGCTCACGGTCGGGCTGATCGCCCATCTTGGCCGCGTCTACGACGAGGGCATGCCGCTGCCGATCCTCGAGACGCGCTACATCGAGGAGAACCTGTGGCGCGCGATCCGTTTCGGCCTTGACGGCAAGTTGGTGGACTGGGTGATGGGGGAGGAGCTGCAGGCGACGGACGCCGTGCGCCACCTGGTCGAGCTGGCGGCTCCGTATGCCGACGACATCGGTCTCAGCCCGCACCTCGCCGATGTGGAGCGCATCCTGCGCGACGGCAACGGCGCCCAGCGGCAGTCCCGGGCGCACGCCGAGGGGGCAAGCCTGCGAGAGGTGTACGCGCGGACCGTCGCCGAGGCGCACCGCAGTTCGATCGCGCAAACCGCAGATGTGCAGGGAGATCAGGCATGAGCGACACGTCCGGTCAGGGCCGGGCCGTCTCCGACGAGGAGCGCGCCCGGGCAGTCCTGGAGCAGCTCAAGAGTGTGCACGCGTTCGACCTCGCCTACGAGATGATGGTGGGCCTCGTGAGCTTCGGCTACCAGAAGATGGGACTGGCCGACGAGACGCGGCCGGTGCGCGACCTGTCGGACGCCCGCGTGTCGATCGAGCTGCTGCGGGCGCTGCTCGAGGTCATCGAGCGCGAGGAAGGCGACGAGCGCGCGAGTGGGATCCGCGACACCCTGGCGCAGATGCAGCTTGCCTTCGCACACGCGGTGCAGCTCGCCAACGCCGAGCAGGCGGCTGCCGCGGAGGAGGCCGCCGAGCCGTCCGCCGCTGCCGATGCGGCGGCTGGGGGCGAGCCCGCGGAGAAGATCGCGGAGAAGAGGAAGCCCGCGCCCAAGAGGAAGCCCGCGGAGAAGAAGGAGCCGGCGGAGACGGAGGAGCCCGCGCCGAAGAAGAAGCCGGCGGTCAAGAAGAAGCCGGCGGCGAAGAAGAAGCCGGCCGGCGACGGCTGATCAGCCTCCGCAGGCGAGCTGACGAGGGGGGCGCCGGAGGCGCACCGCTCCGCCGGCGTCAGGCGCCGGCGAGCGCCCAGAAGAGGGACTCGTCCAGAACCTCGCCGGGCTCGACGACGATGAACTCCCCGTCGTGCGGCCCGGCCACCAGCTTCTCGAGGAAGCGCAGCGACCCGGTGAGGCGCTCGAGCGGCAGCTCGTAGAACGCGCTCACCGTCTCGAGGTACTCCTGCTTGTCCGCGAGGTCCTTCACGCCCGGCGTCTCGATCACCGCGACGCGCGTGTAGTGCTCCATGATCAGGCGGGCCACGCGAGCGGACTTCTCCTCACCGTACTTGGGGATGATCTTGAGGTACTCCTTGTACGGGTCCTCGATGAAGTCCACCCAGCCGCGGGTGTAGTAGTACGTGCCGGGCTGGGCGCCGTGCTCTTCGAGATACCGGGCGCGGGAGCCGAGCAGCAGCGAGATGCAGTCGTCCGCGGCCGGCACCACGAGGCGGTGCTCCCGCGCCTCGAGTCCCACCGTGCCGTTGCTGCAGCGCGCGCAGCACAGGAGGATGTCGCCCTCTCCCGGCGTGCCGTCGATGCGCTCCTGCAGGGCGCTGCGCAGCCTGTCCGGGTAGTCGTGCAGCGCCCCGTCGACGAACTCGATCTCGAGGTCGCGCCCGTCGCGCTCGAGCACGCACTCGATCTCGTTGCGGAGCACTTCACAGCTGACGATCTTGGGCGCGGGAGTCATGGCCGCATTGTAACAGGACCATACCGGTCCTGTCGCTGCTGCGGTCACGCGCCGGCGCCTCGCGCGCCCGCGGCCTCGCGTGTACGCGCTCACGCCGCCTGCGGTAGCATGGTCATCTCGCTGTGTTGGGTCACATCGTCGCGTCGCGGCCCCCTGACGGGCTCGCACGCTGGAGCATGAGGAGGATCTCGTGAGCGTCAACAAGCTGCTCGTCGCCGGCGCCGGCCAGATGGGCGCCGGCATCGTCCAGGTCTCGGCCGCGGCCGGGATCGACGTGGTCATGATCGATGTCGCCGACGAGTTCATCGCGCGCGGCATGGCCGGCATCGAGAAGGGTCTCGGCAGGCTGGTCGACAGGGGCCGCATGGAGGCCTCGGCACGCGACGCGGCCCTGGCGCGGATCACGACCAGCACCGACATGGCCGCCGGCGCCGGCGCCGATCTGTTCATCGAGGCGGCGCCGGAGTCGATGGAGCTCAAGCAGGGTCTCTTCGAGAAGGCCGCCGCGACGCTGCGTCCCGACGCCGTCATCGCGACCAACACGTCGAGCCTCTCGGTCAGCGCGCTCGCCGCCTTCGTGACCGCGCCCGAGCGCTTCGTCGGCATCCACTTCTTCAACCCGGTGCCGATGATGGCGCTCGTCGAGGTCGTGCGCGGCGCGCAGACCAGCGACGCGACCCTCGCCGTCGCCAAGGCCTTCGCCGAGGCGGTGGGCAAGACGCCGATCATGGTCAAGGACTCACCGGGCTTCGTCGCCAACCGCATCCTGTTCCCGATGATCAACGAAGCCGCCAACGCCTACGCCGAGGGCGTGGCCAGCGCCGAGGACATCGACACGGGCATGAAGCTCGGCGCCAACTGGCCCATGGGCCCGCTCGCGCTCGCCGACCTCGTGGGCATCGACACGACGACGGCCATCATCGAGTCGCTGGAGCGCGAGCTCGGCGATCCCAAGTACGCGCCGAGCCCGGCGCTCAAGGAGCTGCTCGCCGCGGGCAGGCTCGGCCGCAAGAGCGGCGCAGGGTTCTACGATTACGGGAAGTGACGCGGCCGTGAATCCCCTCGAGCGAGGCTACGTCCAGCTCTACACGGGCGACGGCAAGGGCAAGACGACGGCCGCCCTCGGTCTCGTCTTGCGAGCGCTCGGCCAGGGCCTGCGGCCGGCCGTGCTCCAGTTCATGAAGTCCGACCCCACGTGGGGCGAGATCGTGACGCTCACCGGACTCGGCGTGCCGGTGCAGCAGTGCGGGCTGGACCACTGGGTGATCAAGGGCGAGGCCTCGGAAGAGGACCTCGCCGCCGCGGCCGCCGGGTTCGACAGGGCCAAGGCCCTGGTCGAGGGCGGCGACTACGACCTCGTGGTGCTCGATGAGCTCGTGACCGCGGTCTTCTTCGAGCTCGTGCCGGTGAGCCGGGTGCTCGACCTCATCGCCGGCAAACCGGCCGCCGTCGAGCTGGTGATCACCGGCCGGCGCGCGTCCGACGAGCTGATCGAGGCGGCCGATCTGGTCACCGAGATGCGGCCGCTCAAGCACTACTACGACGCCGGCGTGCAGGCGCGTCCGGGCATCGAGTTCTGAGGGAGACGCGCGCGTGACGCACACGCTGATCTACCCGCACACGACCGTCCACAACGCCGCCGGACGACTCGAGATCGGCGGCTGCGACGTCGTCGACCTGACGCGCGAGTTCGGCACGCCGCTGTTCATCTACGACGAGCAGACGCTGCGCGACCAGTGCCGCGCCTACCACGCGGCGTTCGGGGCGCGCACCGACCTGTACGAGATCGTGTACGCGAGCAAGGCGTTCAGCTGCCGTGCGATGGCGGAGCTGGTCGCGCAGGAGGACCTCTCGCTCGACGTCGCCACCGGCGGCGAACTGGCTGCCGCCCGCGCCGCCGGCTTCCCGCCGCAGCGCATCTACTTCCACGGCAACAACAAGTCGGAGGCCGAGATCGAGGCCGGCCTCGACGCCGGCATCGGCCACTTCGTCGTCGACTCCTTCGAGGAGATCGAGCGGCTCGAGGCAGCGGCCGCGGCGCGGGAGCGCGTCCAGGACGTGCTCGTGCGCGTCACGCCCGGCGTGCGCCCCAACACGCACGACTTCGTCCAGACCGGCCAGCAGGACAGCAAGTTCGGCTTCGGGCTGGCCGACGGGCTCGCGCGGGAGGCGGTGCGCCGCCTCCGGCACGCGCGTCACCTGAGGCTCGTCGGCGTGCACGCGCACATCGGCTCGCAGATCTTCGCGCTCGACTCGTACCGCCGCGAGGTCGAGGTGCTCTTCATCGCCCTCGATGAGTGGCGCCGCGACTTCGGTTTCGACTGCTGCATCTTCAACATCGGCGGGGGCCTCGGCATCCGCTACACGGAGGCCGACCAGCCCAGCTCGATCGCCGAGTTCGCCGAGGTCGGCGTGAGCGCCGTCCTCGAGGGCGCCGAGCGCCACGGCATGGAGATGCCGAAGCTCTTCGTGGAGCCGGGGCGCAGCATCGCCGGCAAGGCGGCGGTGACCGCGTACACGGTCGGCACCGTCAAGGTCATCCCGGGCGTGCGCACCTACGTGGCCGTCGACGGCGGCATGAGCGACAATCTTCGGCCGATGCTCTACGACTCCAAGTACGAGGCCATGCTGGCCAACAAGGCGGAGACGCCGGCGACGGACGTGGTCACCATCGCCGGCAAGCACTGCGAGTCGGGCGACGTCCTCGTGCGCGACGTACACATCGCCCCGCCCGAGCCCGGCGACATCCTCGTCACGCCGGGCACCGGCGCCTACGGCTACGCGATGGCCAACAACTACAACGCGCAGCCGCGCCCGGCCGTCGTGCTGGTCGGGGACGGCCGGGCGCGTGTCATCATCGAGCGAGAGACCTGGGACGACGTGCTGCGCCTGCAGCGACCGCTCGCCCAGTGACCAGCCGACGACCGAGGAGGGCGACACGGTGGACAAGATAGGGATCGGGCTCCTCGGCTACGGCACCGTCGGGTCAGGGGTAGGCAAGCTGCTCAAGAAGAACGCTGACGACATCACGCTGGCGACCGGCAAGGAGATCGTCCTGAGACGGGTCCTCGAGAGAGATCCCGACTTCACGCACGCGGACCTCGACCCCGGGCTCGTCACGACGCGCTTCGAGGACATCCTCGAGGACGCCGGGATCCAGATCGTGGTGGAGCTCATCGGCGGGGTGGGCGCGGCGCTCGACTTCCAGCTCCGCGCGCTCAAGGCCGGCAAGAACGTGGTGACCGCCAACAAGCAGCTCCTGGCGCAGCACGGCGCCGAGCTCTTCGCGGCGGCGGAGGAGAGCGGCGTGCACCTCCGCTTCGAGGCGAGCGCCGTCGGCGCCGTCCCGGTCATCAAGGTCCTGCGCGAGTCGCTGGTGGCCGCCGAGGTCGACACGGTCTTCGGCATCGTCAACGGCACGACCAACTACATGCTGAGCGCGATGGCCGAGACCGGGGCGGACTACGACGACGTGCTGCAGGAGGCCCAGCGTCTGGGGTACGCCGAGGCGGACCCGACGGAGGACGTGGGCGGCAAGGACGCCGCCGCCAAGATGGCGATCCTCAGCTCCATCGCCTTCCACAGCCGCACGAGTCTCGACGACGTCCCCTACGAGGGCATCACCAAGGTCACGGCGGCGGACATCGCTCACGGCGCCAGGCTCGGTCTGGCCGCCAAGCTCCTCGGCGTCGCCAAGCTCATCGACGGGCGCATGAACGTGCGCGTGTACCCGGCCTTCCTCCCCAGGGCGCACCCGCTGGCCGGCGTCGCCGGCGCCTACAACGCCGTCTTCCTCACGAGCGACGCCTTCGACCAGATCATGCTGTCCGGCCCGGGCGCGGGCAGTGTCCCGACCGCATCCGCGGTGATCGGGGACATCATCTCCGTGGTCAACACGGTGAAGGGCAGCTTCGTGCAGAACTGCCTGTGCTACAAGGAGGTGCCGGCCTTCCCCGACGCCGATATGGTCTCCAGGTTCTACCTCAGGTTGAGGGTCAGCGACCAGCCGGGCGTACTCGCCAAGGTGAGCGCGCTCTTCGGCGACCACGGCGTCAGCATCCATTCCATGGTGCAGGAGGGCGGCGGCGACGAAGCCGAGCTCGTCTTGCTGCTCCATCCCGTCCGCGAGGCGCAGTTCTTCGCCGCCCTCGACCAGATCAGCGCGCTGCCCGACGTGCACGGCGACCCTGCCGTCATCCGCGTCGAAGGCGAGTCGTAAGCGGCGCTCAGAGGAGAGGAGACACGATGAGTGCGAGCAAGAAGGGCCGTATCGGCATCCTCACCGGCGGTGGCGACATCCCCGGGCTCAACCAGGCGATCCGCGGCGTCACGCTGCGGGCGTTGAGCGAGGGCTTCGAGGTCGTCGGCATCCGTCGCGGCTGGGCCGGCCTCGTCGAGCTCAGCCGTGAGGACGGCGCCGACAACAGCCAGTGGGTGCTGCCGATCACGCGCGAGCTGGTGGAGCGCTATGCGTACTCCGGCGGCACGTTCCTGCACTCCTCGCGCACGCGCCCGAGCGCGGTGCCGGCGAAGGACGTCCCCGCGCACCTCAAGGACAAGTACACGGCGGAGAAGAACGACCTGACCGACGAGGTGATCGCCAACCTCGAGTTCCTCGGCATCGACTACCTCGTGCCTGCCGGCGGCGACGACACGCTCAGCTACGGTGTCGAGCTGGGCCGCCGCGGGTTCCCGGTCGTCGCCATCCCCAAGACGATGGACAACGACGTCCCCGGCACCGACTACTGCATGGGCTTCGGCACCTGCGTCAACCGCACCATCGCGATGGCCCGCCAGGTCACGAGCTCGGCCACCTCGCACGAGCGCATCGTCGTGCTCGAGGTCTTCGGCCGCTACGCCGGCTTCACGGCGCTGCTGCCGACCTTCGCCGGCGCCGCCGACCGCTGCCTGATCCCGGAGGCCGAGTTCGACATGGACAAGCTCACCGAGCTGCTCGTCGCCGACCGCAACGGCCGGCCCGAGGGCTACTCGGTCTGCATCGTCAGCGAGGGCGCCATGCCGTCCGGTGGGGAGATGGTCTTCATGGCCGGCGAGAAGGACATGTTCGGGCACGCCAAGCTCGGTGGCATCGGCCAGAACGTGAGCAACAAGATCAAGGAGCTCGCGCCCGCCTACAACGGCGGCAAGAAGATCGACATGATCAGCATGAACCTCGGCTACCTGGTGCGCAGCGGCGCGCCGGACGCGATCGACTGCATCGTGCCGACCGCCTACGGCAACCTGGCCGTGGACCTGATCCTCAAGGGCGAGACCGGGCGCATGGTCGCGCTGCGGGGCGGGGAGTACGGCTCGGTGCCGATCGACGAGGTCGTCTCGACCAAGAAGGTCGTCGACGTGGCGCGCTGCTACGACACCGAGCGGTACCGGCCCAAGTACGACGGGCTCGCCGGCCTGCCGCTCATGGTGCTCGGCGGCTCCGCGTGAGCGACGCCGCTCGCACGGCGTCTTCGGGCCGGCCGGGGAGGAGGGGCTGATGCGCAAGCGCGTGCTCCTCGTCCCCGACGGCATGGCCGACGAGCCGCAGGCCGCGCTCGGCGGGCGGACGCCGCTGGAGGCGGCGCACACGCCCGTCATGGACGGCCTTGCCCGTGGCGGTGTCGTCGGCCTGGTGCGCACGGTGCCCGAGGGCATGACCCCGGGCAGCGACTGCGCCAACCTGGCGGTGCTCGGCTACGACCCGACCCGGGTCTTCTCGGGGCGCAGCCCGCTCGAGGCGGCGAGCATCGGCGTCGAGCTCTCGCCGGGAGACGTCTCCTATCGCCTGAACCTCGTGACCGTGGCCGATGGGATCATGAAGGACAACACGGGCGGCCACGTCGGCACCGACGAGGCCCGCCGCTGCGTCGAGGCCCTCCGAGGCCGAGCTGGGCGGCGGGCCGTTCGAGTTCCACACCGGCGTGAGCTACCGGCACCTCTTCGTCTGGCGCGGCGGCGCGACCGTGCCCTGCACGCCGCCGCACGACATCCTCGACCAGCCGGTCGCCGGCTTTCGGCCCGGCGTGGCCGCCGGCGACCTCGCGGCGGGCTCGCCGGCGGCGACCCTCCGCGAGCTCCAGGCGCGCGCCGACGAGGTGCTCGCGACCGTCCGCCCCGGCACCAGCGCGTGGTTCTGGGGCGAGGGGACGGCGCCGGCGATGCCGCGGTACAAGGACCTTTACGGCCTCAGCGGCGCCGTCGTCGGCGCCGTCGACCTCGTGCGCGGCATCGGCATGCTCGCCGGGTTCGACGTCCTCGACGTTCCCGGCGCGACGGGCGACCTCGACACCGACTACGGCGCCAAGGCGCGCGCGGCCGTGGCGGCGCTCGCCGACCACGACCTGGTCTGGGTGCACGTGGAGGCCCCGGACGAGGCCGGCCACATGGGCGACCTGCCCGAGAAGGTGCGCGCCATCGAGCGCGTGGACGCGGAAGTACTGGCGCCGATCCTCGCCGCCCACGAGCGGCCGGCGGTGCTGGTGGTCCCCGACCACCTCACCCCGCTGCGCACGCGCACGCACGCTCCCGGCCCCGTGCCCTTCGTGATCAGCGAGCCGCTGCCGGGCAAGGGCGGGGGCGGCGCGATGGCCTTCGGCGAGTCACAGGCGGCGATGACCGGCCTCTTCGTCCCCGACGGGCCGGCGCTGATGCGGCTGTTCCTCGAGGCGACGGGGTAAGAACCCGCCGGCGGCGTCCCGCTCCCGCGGACGCCGGCAAGGCACCAGCCGGGAGGCGTGGCCGCGATGAGCCGGTCCCAGGATCAACCAGAGCGTCCGTCCGCCGCGCGGGACCGCGCGGCGGACGAGCCCGTGGTCACCACCAGCGCCGAGCGCTACGTGATGAGCGGCGGTCGCGCGTCCCGTCTCGCCGTCAAGGAAGGCGACCTCTTCCTCTACTCCAACGAGCTCGGCCAGGTGCCCGGCACCGAGAACTCGGTCCTCGGCCTGTACTACCGCGACACGCGGTATCTGAGCCGGCACGAGGTGACCCTCGCCGGCCGGCAGCCGGTGCTGCTCAGCGCCAGCGCCGACCGCGGCTACGCGGCCACGGTCGAACTGACCAACCTCGAGGCGCGCACCGCCGACGGCCACACCCTGCCGCAGGCCAGCGTGCACCTGCGCCGCACGCGCTTCATCGCCGACCGCCTCTACGAGCTCCTGCGCGTGCGCAACCACCACGACCGGCAGGTCGAGCTCGTCGTCGACGTGCACGTGGACGCCGACTTCGCCGACCTCTTCGAGGTCCGCGGCAGCCGCCGCCGGCGGCGCGGGGCGCGCCTGGCGCCGCAGGTGAGCGACGGGACGCTCACGCTCTCCTACCTGGGTCTCGACGACGTGACCCGCAAGACGATCATCCGCTTTCACGACCGCCCGGAGTCGATCAAGCAGGGCCGGGCGCGCTTCCGTCTGCGCCTCGCTCCGGGCGAGCGCGCCGTGATCCGCTACGACGTGCAGGTCGTCGGGCCCGAGGCGCCCGGCGAGATCGGCGGCGAGTTCAACGCCCGCATCGGCGCACTGCGGCGCGACCACGAGCGCTGGGAGTCGGACGCCACCGACATCTTCACCGACAACGAACAGGTCAACCGCGCACTGCGGCGCGGCCAGCAGGACCTGCGCACGCTCTCCACGGTCATCGACGGCGAGCGCATCCCCCTGGCCGGCGTGCCCTGGTTCGTCGCGCCGTTCGGCCGGGAGATGACCTTCGTCGGCCTCGAGACGCTTCTTCTCGACCTGCGCTGGGCGCAGGCGGCGGTCTCGTTCCTCGCCCGCCGCCAGGGCACCCTGGACAACGCGTTCCGGGAGGAGCAGCCCGGCAAGATCATGCACGAGCTGCGGCGCGGCGAGTTGGCCGGCCTGCGCGCCGTCCCCCACACCCCGTACTTCGGCTCCGTCGACGCGACCGCGCTCTGGCTGCTGCTGGTCGCCGAGCTCGCCGTCTGGACCGGCGACCTGGACGGGTTCGAGATGCGCTCCGCGGCCGTCGACGCCGCCCTCGGGTGGATCGACGGCCCGGGCGACCCCGACGGCGACGGGTTCGTCGAGTACGAACGCCGCTCGCGCGTCGGTCTGCGCAATCAGGGCTGGCGCGACTCCGCCGACGCGGTCCGGCACGCCGACGGCGCTCCCGTCGTGGGCCCCGTCGCGCTGGCGGAGACCCAGGGCTACGTGTACTACGCGAAGCGCCGCCTCGCCGCGGTCTACGGGCAGCTCGGCGACGTGGAGCGCGCGGAGCGGCTGTCGCAGAGCGCCACGCGCCTCAAGCGCTCGTTCAACGACCGCTTCTGGATGGAGGACGAGGGCTTCTTCGCCATGGCGCTCGACGGTCAGAAGCGCCAGGTCCGCCCCGTCTCCTCGACGATCGGTCACGCGCTCTGGTCGCGCATCGTCGCCGAGGAACGCGTGCCCGCGGTCGTGAAGCGCCTCATGGCTCCCGACATGTTCACCGGCTGGGGCGTGCGCACGATCAGCAAGCTGTCCGGGCTCTACAACCCGGTGAGCTTCTACAACGGCAGCGTGTGGCCGTTCGACACGGCGCTCATCGCCAACGGCCTGATGAAGCACGGCTACGCGCAGGAGGCCAACCGTCTGGCGTGGGGTCTCGTCGAAGCGGCGACGGCGCACGAGTACTCGCGTCTGCCGGAGATGTTCTGCGGCTTCACGCGGCAGTCGATCGACCGGCCCGTCTCGTTCCCCATGGCCTGCTCGCCCGACGCCAACTCGTCCGCCGCGCTCTTCCTGGTCCTGCAGTCGATGCTGGGGATCTACGCTCAGGCAGAGGAGAACATCGTCTACGTGCACAACCCGGTGCTTCCCCGATGGCTCGGAGAGGTGACGCTCAGCAACCTGCGGGTGGGCCGCACGACCATGCGCCTGCGCTTCCGCCGGCAGGGCGGGCACACCAGCTTCTCGGTGCTCGACAAGCAGGGTCCCGGCCGCATAGTGGTGGTAGAGTGACGACGCACTGAGCGACCGGGGGGACGCGCGCCATGACCGAGCTCACCATCGCCCACATCAGTGACATCCACGCCGGCTCCCCGTACTTCGTGCCGAGCCTCATGGACCGCGTCGTCGTCGAGCTCAACGAGCTCGAGCCGGACATCGTGCTGTGTACCGGCGACCTCACCGAGATGGGGTTCCGCCAGGACTACGTGACGGCGAAGGAGTACTTGGAGCGCATCGAGGCGCCGCTTGTCGTGATTCCCGGCAACCATGACTCGCGCAACGTCGGCTACGTCCACTTCGAGGAGCTCATCGGGCCTCGATGGCACTCGCTGATGCTCGACGACGTCATCGTGGTCGCCCTCGACTCCACCGAGCCCGACCTCGACTACGGGCAGATCGGCCGGGCCAAGTACGACTTCCTCCGCGAGCAGTTCGCGCGCCCGGCCGCGTTTCGCATCTTCATGCTCCATCATCACCTGCTGCCCATCCCGGGGACTGGTCGCGAGCGCAGCATGGTCCTGGACGCCGGCGACCTGCTCGAGGTGCTGCAGGAGTGCGGCGTCAATCTGGTGCTCTCGGGACACAAGCACGTCCCGTACGCGTGGCGCCTCGAGCACCTGTTCGTGGTCAACGCCGGCACCTGCAGCTCGCTGCGCCTGCGGGGCAACACCAAGGCGTGCTTCAACCTCATCCGCATCGAGGACGACCGCGTGCACGTCGCCCGCAAGTACCCCTTCCACGGCGAGGAGACGCTCATCGACTTCACGCCGTCGACGGCGTCCTTCGACAAGTACATCTGCCCGGTTCCCGAGGAGGGCGGACGATAGGCGCCCGCCTGCCGCGCGCCGTCGTGCTCATCGACGGCGAGCACTACCCGCCCGTGGTCGCCGCCGCGGTCGCAGGGCTCGGCGGCGCGTACTCGGTGGCGGGCGGTATCTTCGCGGGCGGGCGCGAGAAGCTGCGCGGCGGCGGAGCCGCCGCGCCGGGTCTCGCGCCCGGCCAGGCATCCGACCAGAGAGGATCGGCCGCCGGCCTGGCCGCTCTTGCGGCCGACGTGGGGCTCCCGTGGCTCGCCGCCGTGGAGCCGCGGGCGGCGTCGGCGCACGAGACGCTCGAGGGCGTGCGCGCCGCGCTGCGCGCGGCGCGCGCCGAGGTGCTCGTCGACCTCTCCGACGAGCCGGTCGTCGGCTACCGCGAGCGGTTCCTGCTCATGAGCGCCGCGCTCGCGGAGGGCGCTGGCTACGTGGCCGCCGACACCGAGGTGCGGCCACAGGCCTTCGCACGCCTCGCGGGCACGCCGTCCCTGGGCGTGATCGGCACCGGCAAGCGCGTCGGCAAGACGGCGGTGAGCGGCTGGCTCGCGCGCCGGCTCGACGCCGCCCTGCGGGCGGACGGCGGCGTCGTGGTCGTGGCGATGGGCCGCGGCGGCCCGCCCGAGCCTGAGCTCATCCGGGGAGGCGACGGGCTCGGGCCGGCCGAGCTGCTGGCCGCCTCCCGCGCCGGCCGCCACGCCGCCAGCGACTGCTACGAGGACGCGGTGCTCGCCGGCGTCACCGCGATCGGCTGCCGCCGCTGCGGCGGCGGGCTCGCCGGGGCGCCCTTCGACGACAACGTCCGTGAGGCCATCCCGCTCGTCGAGGAGTGCGCCGCCGCGCTCGCCGTGATCGAGGGCAGCGGCGCCGTGGTGCCGCCGATGATGGCGGACGCCACCATCTGCGTGGCCGGCGCCGGGCAGCCGGCCGACTACGTCGCCGGCTACCTCGGGACCTATCGCCTGCTGCTCAGCGACGCCCTGGTCCTGACGCAGTGCGAGCTCCCGTTCGTGGAGCCCGGAGGCGTCGAGGCGCTCACCGCCGCGGCGACGGCCGTCCGGCCCGGCATCGAGGTCGTGCCCACGGTGTTCCGGCCGCGGCCCGCGAAGTCCATCCGCGGCCGCCGCGTGGCCTTCTTCACGACCGCGCCGGAGGGCGCGGCGCCGCAGCTGGCCGTGTCGCTCGCGGAGGATCACGGCGCCGACGTCGTCCTGGTCTCGTGCGACCTCGCCGACCGCCGCCGTCTCGCGGCCGCGGTCGAGCGCGCCGCCGCCGAGGCCGACGTCTTTCTCACCGAGATCAAGGCGGCGGCCGTCGACGTCGTCGCCGAGGGCGCGGCCGCCGCCGGCCGCGAGCTCGTCTTCTGCGACAACGAACCGGTCGCGCTCGGCGGCGACCTCGCCGCCACCGTCGACCGCCTGGCGGCGCTGGCCGCCGAGCGCTTCGCCGCGCGCAGGGATGGGGCGGGCGGCGAAGCGCCTGCGTCCGGCGACGAGCCGCGGGCCGGCGCCACGCCCGCGGCCTCGGAGTGACCGTGGTCGACTACACCGACATCCCGCTCATCGACGAGGGTGACTCGGCGCCCTTCAGCAAGGGCCTGATGGCGCAGACGCTCATGTCCACAGGGCTGGCGCCGGAGCGCGCCTACGGCGTGGCGGCCGCCGTGGAGCGGCGCCTGCGGCGCCGCGGGCCGGCGGCCCTCACCCTCGCCGACCTGCAGGAGATCGCCCGCGACCAGCTCGGCCGCGAGCAGGGCGACGTGCTCATCGCGCGGTTCCGCCAGTGGCAGAAGCTGCGCCGCGTGGAGACGCCGCTCATCATCCTCATCGGCGGCGCCACCGGCGTCGGCAAGAGCACCCTGGCCACGCAGCTCGCGCACCGGCTCGGCATCACCCGCGTGATCGGCACCGACATGGTCCGACAGACGATGCGCGCCTTCTTCGCCGCGGAGCTCATGCCGGCCATCCACACGTCGTCGTTCGACGCCGCCTCTGCGGTGCGCGTGCCCGTGCCGCGTGAGACCGACCTCAGCAAGATGGGCTTCATCGAGCAGACCAAGGCCGTCTCGGTCGGGATCGAAGCGCTCATCGCGCGCGGCATCGACGAGGCGCAGCGGATGGTGGTCGAGGGCGTCCACCTCGTGCCCGGCTACCTCGACCGCTCGCACTGGGGGCGCGCTATCGTGCTCGAGTTCATGCTCGCCATCGCCGACAAGGACCGGCACCGCGGCAACTTCACCGTGCGTGAGTGGGAGACGGGAGGCATCCGCCCGCTGCGCCGCTACATGGAGCACTTCGCCGACATCCGCCGCATCCAGAAGTACATGGTGGGGCGGGCGCAGGCTCTGGGCGTTCCCGTCATCGACGGCCCCAGCCTCGACGACAACCTGAGCGCGGTGCTGGGGACGATCCTGCAGCGCGTGGAGGACGAGGGCGGCGACGACCTGGCGGCCGGCGAGCAGGCCTCGGCCTGATCCCTCCGGCCCCGCCGACCGCGGCCGCGGCCGATGCGCCTGTCTGCCGCCCGGTCTTCAGTTCCGCCACCATCGTCCGATACACTGGGCACACCCCCGACTCGCCCGCCCGTCGCCAGCGCGTCGGCGCCTGTGGCCGGGAGATCCCTCCGTCGTCAGCGGGTTCACGAGCGCCGGGCGACGCGGAGCCAGGCGCCAGACCTCACCGTCCGGAGACGAGGGCACTGGGAATCACTTGCGCGGTATGACATACTCTGCACCGGAGCCCGCACGGACTCCGTCTTCCATCGCACCATCCACCTACTCGTACGGCATCTCCCCGTTGAGGCGCACCGCTTCGCAGGCCTGATGCCAGGAGTCCCGGGAGCCCATGAGCACTGACGAACAGACAGACCAGATGACCGTCCCGAGCGAACCCGCCGTGGAGACCGCCACCGCGCCGGTCGCGGACAAGCCCGCCGACGCGGCTGCGCCGGCCGCAGACGCCCCCGCGACCAAGCGTGCGAAGCCCGCCGCCCGCAAGCCCGCCGCCAAAGCCGCGGAGAAGCCGGCCGCCGACGCGCCCGCCGCGGACAAGCCGGCCGCGGACGCGCCCGCCGCGGACGCGCCCGCCGCGGACAAGCCGGCCGCCGACGCGCCTGCCGGCGCTGTGCCGGCGCCCGCAGCGGCGTACGCGACGCCTGCGACTCCGCCGGCCGATGCTCCGCCCGAGCCGCGGGCAGACGTCTTCCCCGGCGACGGCGACCGCGATCGCGACCGCCCGCAGCAGCAGGGACAGCAGCAGGGCGGCCAGCAGCAGGGCCAGCAGCAGCAGCGCCAGGGCAAAGGCAAGGGCCGCCGCGGGCGCGACAAGCAGCGCCAGGGCGGCGGCGGCGGCGAGCGCAACGAGCCGCGCGACGACCGTCCGACGATCCCGTGCACCGGCATCCTCGACGTGCTCCCGGACGGCTTCGGCTTCCTGCGCACGAACGGCTTCACCCAGGGCGACCGCGACGTGTACGTGAGCCTCAGCCAGATCCGCCGCTTCGGCCTGCGCCGCGGCGACGAGGTCGCCGGCCAGGTCCGCGAGCCCAAAGACAACGAGAAGTACAACGCGCTCCTCAAGATCGACGGCATCAACGGCATGGATCCGGACGCCGCCCGGCAGCGTCCGCAGTTCGAGAAGCTCACGCCGCTGTTCCCCGAGGAGCGCCTGCGTCTCGAGACCGACGAGCACGACACGGCGGCGCGCATCATGGACCTGCTCTGCCCGATCGGCAAGGGCCAGCGCGGGCTCATCGTCTCGCCGCCGAAGGCCGGCAAGACCACGATCCTCAAGAAGCTGGCCAACTCGATCGCCGTCAACAACCCCGACATCGACCTCTTCGTGCTGCTCGTCGACGAGCGCCCCGAGGAAGTCACCGACATGCAGCGCTCCGTGATCGGCACGGTCGTCGCCAGCACCTTCGACCAGCCGAGCGAGAACCACGTCCAGGTCACCGAGCTCGTCCTCGACCGCGTCAAGCGCCTCGTCGAGATGGGCCGCGACGTCGTCGTGCTGCTCGACTCGATCACGCGCATGGCGCGCGCCTTCAACCTCAACACGCCGGCCAGCGGTCGCATCCTCTCCGGCGGCGTCGACAGCACGGCGCTCTACCCGCCGAAGAAGTTCTTCGGCGCGGCCCGCAACATCGAGGAGGGCGGCTCGCTGACCATCCTCGCCACGGCCCTCGTCGACACCGGCTCGCGCATGGACGAGGTGATCTTCGAGGAGTTCAAGGGCACCGGCAACATGGAGATCCGCCTCGACCGCAAGCTCGCCGACAAGCGCATCTTCCCGGCCATCGACATCGAGATGACCGGCACGCGCAAGGAGGAGCTGCTCATGGAGCCCGCCGAGGCGGCCGCCGTGTGGAAGCTCCGCTCCGTGCTGCACAGCCTCGATCCCGCCGCGGCCATCGAGCTGCTCATCAAGAAGACGCGGGAGACCAAGAACAACGCCGAGTTCCTCAGCGCGCTGATCAAGAACTCGCGGTAGCAGGGCCGTCGCGCTAGCGTCGCGCCGCGTTTGGCCGCGGGAACGATTCGAAGCGGCTCGTCGGTTCGTGGTATCATCCCGCTTCGGCCTTTCGGGGCCGAACGCGCGTCACTACCGGGTTTGCTCCCAGAAGGGATCCGTTCAGATGAAGAATGACATCCACCCGCAGTACGAAGAGGCGACCGTCCGCTGCAGCTGCGGCAACACGTTCACCACGCGCAGCACCAAGAAGGAGCTGCACGTCGAACTCTGCTCCCAGTGCCACCCGTTCTACACGGGCAAGCAGAAGCTCGTGGACTCGGGCGGCCGCGTGGACCGCTTCAAGAAGCGCATGGAGAAGCGGGCCGAGCCGGCTCCCAAGAAGCAGCCGAAGCCCAAGGCGCCGAAGCCCGAGCCCGTGGCCGTCGCCGCCGAGGCCCCGAAGCCCGAGCCCGTGGCCGTCGCCGCCGAGGCCGCACCTGCCGAGGCCGAGACGACCGAGTCCTGACGGGCCTGGCATGAGCGCCGAGCTCCGCGTCAGTCTCCTCCAGCACACTCCCGACCCGGATCGCGCCGTCGCGATCGCGGGTCGGCTCTGTTATGCGCCGGTGTCCGCCGCCGACCTCAAGCACGACATGAGCGACGAGGACGTCGCCAAGCTGGTGCGCATCCTCGTGCGCAGCGGCCACCACTCGGCGCTCGAGCACGCCACCTTCAGCTTCGCCGTCGACGGCGTCAGCCGCGCCTGCACCCACCAGCTGGTCCGTCACCGCGTCGCCAGCTACAACCAGCAGTCGCAGCGCTACGTGAACTTCGGCGAGGGCGACAGCTTCGTGGTGCCGCCGAGCGTGGCCGGCAACGACGAGGCCCGCGCGGTCTTCCTCCGGGCGATGGAGGACGCGCGCGTGGCCTACGACAGGCTGGTCGAGCTCGGCCTGGCCGAGGGGCGCACGCGGGAGAGCGTCCAGGAGGACGCCCGCTTCGTGCTGCCCAACGCGGCCGAGACCAAGATCGTCGTGACGATGAACGCGCGCGAGCTGCGCCACTTCTTCCAGGTGCGCTGCTGCAACCGCGCGCAGTGGGAGATCCGCGACCTCGCCTGGCGGATGCGCGCCATGGTCAAGGACCTCGCCCCCAACCTCTTCGAGGGCAGCGGCCCGGGCTGCCTCTACGGCGTCTGCCCGGAGGGCAAGATGACCTGCGGCAGGCCGTACCAGCCCGAGGACGTCGACGGCCCGGCCGCCGCGCGCGGCTGAGCTCCGGCCGCGCGGCCGCCGCAGGCCCAGTCCCATGACCCGACGCCTCGCCCTCATCGCCCTCGTCCTGCCCGCCCTGGCCGCACGCCGCGCCCAGGTCGGCGGCCAGGCCGTGATCGAGGGCGTCATGATGCGCGGCGTGGACTGGTGGTCGCTCGCCGTGCGCCGTCCGGACGACACCATCGGCCTGCATCACTGGCCGCTCGTCAGCTGGATGAAGCGCTATCCGATCCTCAAGACGCCGGTCGTGCGCGGCGTCGTCGCCCTCGTCGAGTCGCTGGCGATCGGCGTGCGCGCCCTCACCATCTCCGCCAACGAGTCGCTCGGCGAGGAAGAAGAGCAGCTCGGCAAGAAGGAGATCGGCGTCACGCTGATCATCGCCTTCGCCTTCGCCATCGGCCTCTTCTTCATCGCGCCGCTCTTTCTCACCGGCCTGATGGACCAGTGGCTCGGCGGCGGCTACCTCTTCTGGGTCGTCGAGGGTTGCGTGCGCGTCGGCATCTTCCTCGTCTACCTCGCGATCGTCACCCAGATCAAGGACCTGCGCCGCGTGTTCGAGTACCACGGCGCGGAGCACATGAGCATCCACGCCCTCGAGCACGGCGAGGAGCTCACGGTCGAGAACGTGGAGAAGTACAAGACGCTCCACCTGCGCTGCGGCACCTCGTTCCTGCTCATCGTCCTCGTCGTCTCGATCTTCGTGTTCGCCGCCGTCGGCCGGCCGGTCTGGTATCTGCTCGTCCTCAGCCGCATCATCCTGGTCCCGCTCATCGCCGGCATCAGCTACGAGATCATCCGCTACGCGGGGCGCCACGAGAGCAGCAAAGTCGTCCGCGTCCTCATGGCGCCCGGGCTGGCGCTGCAGTGGATGACCACCAAGCCGCCGGACAGCGCCCAGATCGAGGTGGCCATCGCCGCGCTCGAGAAGATCATCGAGCTCGAGCCCCAGGACCGCCCGCCGGTGAAGGGCGTGGAGGTCATGGCGTAAGCTAGCCGCATGGCCACGATCGACGACCTCATCACCGAGATCGAACGCTCCTACGACGAGCTCACCGCCCAGCTCGCCGACCCCGAGGTGCTCGGCGACCGCGCGCGCTACACGGACGCCGCGCGCGCCCACTCCGAGCTCGCGGCGGTGTACGAGCTCACGCTGCAGTACCGCGAGGCGGAGCGCACGGTCGCCGACGCCGAAGGCCTCCTCGGCGACGACTCCTCGGACGCGGAGATGCGCGAGTTCGCCCAGGACGAGCTCACCTCAGGGCGCCGCCGCATCGACGCGCTCAGCGAGGACATCCGCGTGCGCATGCTCACGCGCGACCCGAGCGACGGCAAGGACGTGATCATCGAGATCCGCGCCGGCACCGGCGGTAACGAGGCCTGCATCTTCGCCGGCGAGCTCGCGCGCATGTACACGCGCTATGCGCAGGCCAAGGACTTCCAGGTCGAGATCCTGAGCGCCAACGAGAACGACGACGGCGGCTACAAGGAGGTCACGCTGGAGGTCAAGGGCCAGGGCGCCTTCTCGATGCTCAAGTACGAGGGCGGGG
This sequence comes from uncultured Thermoleophilia bacterium, assembly GCA_963808735.1. Lineage (GTDB taxonomy): Bacteria > Actinomycetota > Thermoleophilia > UBA2241 > UBA2241 > CAIXSE01. The sequence continues at coordinate 68,370 of CAWEHE010000024.1, forward strand.
TGCACCGCGTGCAGCGCGTGCCGGTCACCGAGGCGGCCGGCCGCATCCACACCTCCACCGCCACGGTCGCCGTCCTGCCCGAGGCCGAGGACATCGAGGTCGACGTCCACGCCGGCGACCTGCGCGTCGAGATCTTCCGCGCCCGCGGTCCCGGCGGCCAGAGCGTCAACACCACCGACTCCGCGGTGCGCATCACCCATGTGCCGACCGGCGTGTCGGTGAGCTGCCAGGACGAGAAGAGCCAGCTGCAGAACAAGGAGAAGGCCATGCGCATCCTGCGCGCCCGGCTCTTCGATCTGGAACAGGCCAAACAGGATCAGGAGCGCGGCGCTGCCCGGCGGACCATGGTCGGCAGCGGGGACCGCTCGCAGAAGATCCGTACCTACAACTTCCAGCAGAACCGGGTGAGCGACCACCGCATCGGGCTCACCAGCCACCGCCTCGCCGAGGTGATGGAGGGCGATCTCGACGAGTTCACCGAGGCTCTCGCCGCCGAGGACCGGCGCAAGCAGCTGGCGGCGGCCGGCGGCGAGTGACGCCGACGGTCGTTCGGGGTATCATCAGACCAGTCGTAGACCAGTCTGAAGGGAGCGGTCGTGGCCACTGTGGGCGCCTACGAAGCGAAGACCCGCCTGCCTGAGCTGCTCAGGCGCGTGGAGGGCGGCGAGCACATCACCATCGCCCGGCACGGGACGCCCGTCGCCGTGCTCGTTCCCGTGGGCGACGACCCTCGACGCGACCCCACGGTGGCGGTGGCGGCTCTCAAGGAGTTCGCTCGTGGGCGCCGCCGCGGCGACTTCGATATCCGCGCGGCGATCGACGAAGGCCGCAGGTACTGACGTGTTCGTGCTCGACTGCTCGGTGACCATGGCGTGGGTCTTCGATGACGAGGATGATCCGCATGCCGCCTCCGTGCGCGACCGGCTCGATACCGACGCGGCCGTCGTGCCGTCGATCTGGCCCCTCGAGGTCGCCAACGCCCTGGTCGTCGCGGAGCGCCGCAAGCGCGTGAGCAGGGCGGAGGCGTTGCGCTTTCTGGGGATCCTCGGCCAGCTGCCGATCGACGTGGATGCTCCTCCGACGCTGGTCTCTGTGGACGGGGTCCTGCAGCTTGCCCACGAGACGGGGCTGTCGGTCTACGACGCCGCGTACCTCGAGCTCTCCGCGACTCATGGGCTGCCGCTGGCCACCCTCGACACCGCCCTCAGGCGGGCCGCCCGCAAGGTCGGAGTGAAGATCCTCTCGTGATCTCCGGTCGCTGCCCGCTCGGCGCGCGCGCATGACGCTTCCGCTGAACGTCGGCGAATCGCTGCGGTCGGCCGCAGGGCGGCTGCGCGAGAGCGGCTCGCGTTCGCCGCGCCTGGACGCGGAGCTCCTGCTCGCCAACGCCCTGGGCTGTCCGCGCGCCGAGCTCCTCCGCGAGCCCGGTCGCGCGCTGGACGCCGGCGAGGCCGCGCGCTTCGAGGGCCTGCTGGCACGACGCGAGGCGCGCGAGCCGGTCGCCTACATCCTCGGCCATCGGGCCTTTCGCACCATCGACCTCGAAGTGACGCCCGCCGTCCTCATCCCGCGCGCGGACACCGAGACGCTGGTCGACGTCGCCCTGGAGGCGCTGGCCATGGTCCCGCTCGCGGGCCCGGGGCCGGAGGGCGAGCCGCTCGCCCTCGACGTCGGCACCGGTTCAGGCTGCGTCGCGCTGGCCCTGGCCGCCGAGGATCCGTTCGTGCGCGTCGTCGCGAGCGACGTGGACCCGGAGGCGCTGGCGGTGGCGCGCCGCAACGCGGCGCGCCTCGAGCTCCAGCGCCGGGTCGAGTTCGTCCTCTCCGACCTGTTCGCCGACGTCGGGGAGCGGCCGTTCGACCTGATCGTCTCCAACCCGCCGTACATCCCCGCCGCCGAGTACGAGGCGCTGGAGCCCAACGTGCGCGACTTCGAACCGCGGCTCGCGCTCTTCGGCGGCGAGGACGGGCTGGACGTCTACCGGCGCCTCATCCCCGGAGCCGCCCTGCTGCTGCGCCCGGGCGGCACGCTCGCGCTGGAGGTCGGCTTCGGCCAGGCGCGAGACGTCGCGGCGATCGTCACCGCCTCGGCCGCCTATGAGGCGCCGCAGGCGCGCAACGACCTCGGCGGCGTCCCGCGCGTCGTGTACGCGCGTCGTCGCGGGGGAGGCGGCTGACGTGCGCGCCGAGAAGGCACGCGCGGTCGTCCTGAGTTCGCGCCCCCTGGGCGAGGCCGACCGCATCGTGCGGCTCTTCACGCGCGAGCTCGGCCGCGTCGATGCGGTCGTCAAGGGCGTGCGCAAGACGACGTCGCGCTGGGGCGGCCGGCTGGAGCCGTTCAACGTGTGCGATCTCGTGCTCCACCCGGGCAGGTCCCTGTTCACAGTCACGCAGGCGCAGCTCGTCGACGTGTTCGCGCGGCTGCGCGCCGACCGCGAGGCGCTGACGGCGGCGGCGATCGTCTGCGAGGCCGCCGCCGGCCTCACCCCGGAGCGCGAGCCCGAGGAGCGCGTGTTCGCGCTCCTGCGCAACACGCTGCGCGAGCTCGACCGGGGGTTCTCCGGCCGCGCCCTGGAGTCGCCGCTCGTGCTCGGGGCGCTGCTCAAGCTGCTCTTCGAGGCGGGCTATCTGCCGGTGCTGGAGCACTGCGCGACCTGCGGATCGGGGGAGCGCGCCCTCGGCTTCTCCGCGGCGCGCGGCGGGCTCACCTGCGCGGACTGCGCCGGCGAGGCCGTGCCGATCACGCCGCAGGCCATCGAGGCGCTGCTCGCCGCGGTGGAGCTGCCCTTGGCGGAGCTGCGCCGGCAGCCCGCCTCCGACGCCGCCGGCGAGGCGCTCCGCGACGTCCACCAGCTGTACGCGTACCACACGGGGTCGCACCTCAGGGCCGTCCGCATCGCGCGCGGAGGCTGATGCCGGCGACGAGGTCGGCCGGGAGGACCGGAGGGGCGCCCGTGCGTTGCGGACGGGCGCCCCTGCAAGCAGAGGCGCCGGCCGCGATCGAGCGTACGCGGCCGGCGCCTTTGTGGCGGGCAGGCGCTCGCGTCGCCGTCGCGCTCGCTGCCGCAGGCGCTCGCGTCGCCGTCACGCCGCCCTCACCGGTCCGCCGCTCGCGCGCGTGGGCCGGCTACCTCGGAATGTACCCGGGGCGGGCGGCGTCACCCATGGAACATCCGTCCGAGCCGCGCGTCCGGGCGCCGTGCCGGCGGGCACGGCGCTCCCGCCCCGGGCGATTGTTCAGTTCTGGTCGCTCCTGTTAGAATCGCGCTTCCGACGGAGAGGACAGTTGACCGAGCACGCCCAGACTTCAGCCGCGTCGCCCATGACCCCCACGTTCCAGCAGATCATCGGTCGCCTGCAGGCCTTCTGGGAGGGTCAGGGCTGCGTCGTGGTGCAGCCGTACCACACCGAGGTCGGCGCCGGCACCTTCAACCCCGCCACGTTCCTGCGCTGCCTCGACGCCCGTCCGTGGCGCGCCGCCTACGTCGAGCCCTCCACGCGGCCCACCGACGGCCGCTACGGCGAGAACCCGTACCGGCTCGGTCACTACTACCAGTACCAGGTCGTGATCAAGCCGTCGCCCCCCGACATCCAGGACGTCTACCTGCGCTCGCTCGAGGCGCTCGGCATCGAGCTCGCCCGCCACGACGTCCGCTTCGTCGAAGACAACTGGGAAGGTCCCACGCTCGGCGCCTGGGGCCAGGGCTGGGAGGTCTGGGTCGACGGCATGGAGGCCACCCAGTTCACGTACTTCCAGCAGCTGGGCGGCTTCGACCTCGACCCCATCACCATCGAGATCACCTACGGCCTCGAGCGGCTCGCCATGTACCTGCAGGGCGTGGACAGCGTCTACGACCTCGTCTGGTCCCGCTGGGACGAGGACGGCGAGGAGCGCGTCGTCACCTACGGCGACGTCTTCCTCGAGAACGAGCGCGAGTTCAGCCGCTACGGCTTCGAGGTGGCGGACACGGAGATGCTGTACCGGCACTTCCGCGAGCACGAGGCCGAGGCGCTGCGCTGCATCGACGCCCGCCTGCCGCTGCCCGGCTACGACCACGTGCTCAAGTGCAGCCACGCCTTCAACATGCTGGACGCGCGCGGCGTGATCAGCGTCACCGACCGCACCGCCCACATCGCCCGTGTGCGCGACCTCGCGCGCAAGGTCGCCGGCCTGTACCTCGAGGTCGTCGGTGACGGGCGTGAGGCCCCCTCCGGCGCCGAGACAGGCGCATGAGCACGCTGCTGATCGAGATCGGCTGCGAGGAGCTGCCGTACAGGGTCTGTGAGTCGGTCATCCGGCAGCTCGAGGGCACGCCGCAGAAGCCCGGCCTGGCGCTGAGCCTGCTCGGCGAGGAGCGGCTTGTGGAGGAGGACGCTGCGGCTCGGGTGCTGGTGTCGCCGCGTCGCATCGCCGTCCTGGTCGACCACGTGCCGGACGAGCAGCTGGCGCAGGTGCAGGAGTTCCGTGGCCCCAAAGCGGAGATCGCCTACGCCGCCGACGGCACGCTGACCAAGGCCGGCGCCGGCTTCGCGCGCTCGAAGGGCGCCGCGCCGGAGGACATCCGGCGCGAGGTGATCGACGGCACCGAGTTCGTGCTGGTCAAGGTCGAGGCCGAGCGCCGCGCGGCGCGCGACGTCGTGCCCGGCCTCGTCTCCCGCCTGATCACCGGATTGCAGATCCCGCGCGGCATGCGTTGGGGCGGCGTGCCCGAGGGCGCGAGCGACTACCTGCGCTTCTCGCGCCCGATCCGCTGGCTGGTGGCCAAGCTCGACGACGAGACGTTGACCGGGTCGTTCTACGGCCTGCCGTTCGGCGACGTCTCGCGGGGTCACCGCGTGCTCGGCGCTCCGGTCACCATCGCGGCCGCCGGCGACTACGAGCGTCTTCTCGAGCAGCAGAAGGTCGTCGTCTCGCAGACCGAGCGTCGCCGGCGCATCGTCGATGGCCTGGACGCCCGCGCCGCCGAGCTGGGCGGCGAGTGGTCGGACCCGGGGGACGTGCTCGCCGAGGCCGTCTACCTCGCCGAGTGGCCGAGCGTGGCCCGCGGCGCCTTCGCGGAGCGGCACCTGCGCCTGCCGGCCGAGGTGCTCGTGACGGCCATGCAGAGCCACCAGCGCTACTTCCCCGTGCGCGACGCCGGCGGCGGTCTGCTCGCGGCGTTCCTCTACGTCTCCAACGGCGACCCGGCGGCGGCGCCGCTCGTCACGCGCGGCAACGAGCGCGTGCTCGACGGCCGCCTCGACGACGCCGAGTTCGCCTACGACCGCGACCTCGCCGAGGGCTTGTCGGCCATGGCCGACCGGCTCGGCGCGGTGGTCTTCCACGAGAAGCTCGGTTCGCTCGCCGACAAGGCGGATCGCCTCGGCGGCCTCGTCGCCGGCCTGGCGGCCGGCCCGGGCGCCGCAGGCGCCTCGGCCGGCGCCGGAGGCAACGGCTCGTCCGGCACGCTCGCCGAGACCCTGCGAGCGGCCGCTCGCCTCGCCAAAGCCGACCTCGTCAGCCAGGTGGTCATCGAGTTCCCCGTGCTCCAGGGCGTCATGGGCGGGCTGTACGCCGAGGCCGGCGGCCTCGGCGGCGCGGTGGCCCGCGCGGTCGGCGAGCACTACCGGCCGCTCTCGGCGACGGCCCCGCTGCCGGGCACCGTCGCCGGCGCCCTTCTCGCCGTCGCCGACAAGGCCGACAACATCGCCGGCGCCTGGGTCGCCGGCCAGAAGCCTTCCGGCTCGCGCGACCCCTACGGGCTGCGGCGCGCGGCCATGGGCATCGTCCGTATCGCCCTCGAGTACAGCCTTCGCTTCCCGCTCGCCGGTCTGCTCGCCTCGGCCGTCGACCAGTTCGAGCTGCAGGGCATCGACGGCCTGGACGACGCACGCCGCGCCGCGATCGTCGAGGAGACCGCGGCGTTCGTGCGCGAGCGCCTGCAGGTGCTGCTGCTCGATGAAGGCCTGCCCTTCCCCAGCGTGGAGGCGGCCATGGCGGCGCCGGCCGGCGACCTGCCGGCGCTGGCGGCACGGGCGCGCACCTTCGCCGCCATGGCCGGTCACAAGCTGTTCGAGGATGCCGTCACCGCCCACAACCGGTGCTCTGCGCTGGCGGCCAAGGATCCGGACGCCGGGTCCCGTGCCGTCGACCCGGCGCTCTTCTCCGACGACGCCGAACGGGAGCTCGCGGCGGCCTTCGAAGCTGCGCGCGGGCCGCTCCTTGACGCGCTCGGCAACCTCGAGCTCGAGAGCGCCGTCGAGGCCGCGGCCGGCCTGCGGCCGGCCGTCGACCGCTACTTCGACGACGTCCTCGTCATGGACCCCGACGAGGCCGTGCGCGCCAACCGGCTGGCGCAGCTGGCCGCAGTCACCGGCCTCATCGGCCGCATCGGAGACTTCAGCCGCCTGCCGTTGACGCAGGCTTGACCTAGACGACCGTAGAGAACGCACAGCACGCGCCCTTGTCGGCGCGACGGATCCAGATCCCAGGGGAGGCACTACCAATGTCCGACAAGTTCGTCTACCAGTTCAGCGAAGGCAACAAGAACATGAAGGAGCTGCTCGGCGGCAAGGGCGCCAACCTCGCCGAGATGACCGGCATCGGGCTGCCCGTGCCGCCCGGCTTCACGATCACCACCGAGGTGTGCAACTACTTCTCCGATCACGGCGACTACCCGGCCGGCGTCGACGCCCAGCTCGAGGCCGCGCTCGCCTCGCTCGAGAAGGACACCGGCAAGACCTTCGGCGACGCCACCGATCCTCTGCTGCTCAGCGTGCGCTCCGGCGCCCGCGCCTCGATGCCCGGCATGATGGACACGATCCTCAACCTCGGCCTCAACGACGAGACCGTGCAGGGCGTGATCGCCTCTACCGGCAACCCGCGCTTCGCCTACGACTGCTACCGCCGCTTCGTGAGCATGTACGGCGACGTCGTGCTCGGCTGCAACGAGGGCGGCGACATCGAGGGTGACGTCTTCGAGGACCGCCTCGAGGCGATGAAGGAGGCCAAGGGCGCCGCCTTCGACACCGATCTCACCGCCGACGACCTCAAGCAGCTCGTCGCCGAGTTCAAGGCGGCGGTCAAGGAGACCACCGGCGGCGACTTCCCCGACGACCCGCGCGCGCAGCTCTGGGGCGCCGTCAGCGCCGTGTTCGGGAGCTGGGGCAACGACCGCGCCGTCGCCTACCGCCGCATGTACGGCATCCCCGACGACTGGGGCACGGCGGTCAACGTGCAGACGATGGTCTACGGCAACACCGGCGACGAGAGTGGCACCGGCGTCGCCTTCACGCGTAACCCCGCCAGCGGCGAGAATGAGTTCTACGGCGAGTTCCTCGTCAACGCGCAGGGCGAAGACGTGGTCGCCGGGGTGCGCACGCCGCGCCCGGCGGTCGAGCTCCAGGAAGTGTGGCCCGAGGTCTACGCGCAGCTCATGGAGATCCGCCAGACGCTCGAGTCCGAGCTCCGCGACATGCAGGACTTCGAGTTCACCATCGAGAAGGGCCGCCTCTTCATGCTCCAGACGCGGAACGGCAAGCGCACCGGGCTCGCCGCCATCCGCATCGCCGTCGACCTGTGCGACCAGGGCCTCATCAGCCCGGACGAGGCGCTGATGCGCATCGAGCCCGAGCAGCTCAATCAGCTGCTGCGGCCGATCTTCGGCCCGGACGACAAGGCGCGCGCGGTCGCGGAGGGCCGGGTCAAGGCCAAGGGCCTGCCCGCCGGCCCCGGCGCCGCCTCCGGCCGCGTCGTCTTCAGCGCCGCGGACGCCGAGGCCTGGGCTGCCCGCGGCGAGCAGGTCCTGCTCGTCCGCGACTTCACCAGCCCCAAGGACATCCGCGGCATGGACGCCGCCCAGGGCATCCTCACGGCGCAGGGCGGCATGACCAGCCACGCGGCGCTCGTCGCCCGCCAGATGGGCAAGGTCTGCATCGTCGGCTGCGGCGCGCTCGACATCGACATGAAGACGCGCAGCTTCAAGGCCGACGACGCCACCGTCGCTGAAGGCGACTGGATCAGCATCGACGGCTTCACCGGCGAGGTCATCCTCGGCCAGCTCGAGACGCGCCCGCCGGAGGTGCTGCAGGTCCTGCTCGAGAAGACCATGAAGCCCGAGGAGTCGGGCTCGTACCGCTACTACGCCGAGATCATGGAGTGGGCCGACAAGACGCGCACGCTCGGCGTGCGCACCAACGCCGACCAGCCCGACCAGAGCAGTGACGCGATCGCCTTCGGCGCCGAGGGCATCGGTCTCTGCCGCACCGAGCACATGTTCTTCGAGGGCGAGCGCATCATGACCGTGCGCGAGATGATCCTCGCCGACGACGCCGCGGCGCGCGAGGCGGCGCTGGCCAAGCTGCTGCCGATGCAGCGCGACGACTTCGCCGGCATCTTCCGCGTGATGGGCGAGCGCCCCGTGACGGTGCGCACGCTCGACCCGCCGCTGCACGAGTTCCTGCCGCACGACGACGTCGACACCCGCGAGACGGCGACCGCCCTCGGCATCGCCGCGGACGTCGTCAAGGCCAAGGTCGACGACCTGCACGAGAGCAACCCGATGCTCGGTCACCGCGGCTGCCGGCTCGGCATCGCCTACCCCGAGATCACGGCGATGCAGGTCCGCGCCATCCTCGAGGCCGCCTGCCTCGTGCAGAAGGAAGGCCAGGCGGTGCACCCCGAGATCATGATCCCCCTGGTCGGCACGAAGAAGGAACTCGAGCACCAGGAGGCGGTCGTGCGCGAGGTCGCGGAGAAGGTCTTCGCCGAGCAGGGCGTGACCGTCGACTACCTGGTCGGCACGATGATCGAGATCCCGCGCGCCGCGCTCACCGCCGACCAGATCGCCGAGGTCGCCGAGTTCTTCAGCTTCGGAACCAATGACCTCACGCAGATGACGCTCGGCGTCAGCCGCGACGACGCCGGTAAGTTCCTGCCGCTGTACACGAGCGAAGCGCTTGAGATCTGGCCGGCCGACCCGTTCGCGACCCTCGACCAGGAGGGCGTCGGGCAGCTCGTGGAGATCGGCATCGAGAAGGGCCGCAGCACGCGGCCGCAGCTCAAGGTCGGCATCTGCGGCGAGCAGGGCGGCGACCCCGAGACGGTCAAGTTCTGCCACCGCGCCAAGATGGACTACGTGAGCTGCTCGCCGTTCCGCTTGCCGGTGGCGCGCCTCGCCGCGGCCCAGGCCGCCATCGAGGAGAGCGGCGACCTGCAGCTGGAGAAGTAGGCCACAGCAGTCGACGGGCGCCGGTCCGGGCCGCCGTGAGGCGGGCCCGGGCCGGCGCTTCTCGCTCACCGGGCGAGGGAGGCCACCCCGTGGCCAAGCTGGGAAGAGACATCGAGGTGACGCTCGCCGACGGGCGCGAACTGCGCGTGCGTGATGCACGCAGGCGCGACGCGCGCCCCGTGACGCAGCTGCTCGACGCGGTCGCCGGCGAGCCGCAGGTGACGCTGATCCTTCAGCCCGGCGAGGCTCAGCAGGGCGACTGGCGACGGCGCATCGCCGATGCCACGGCGTCGCCGCGCGGCCTCTTTCTCGTCGCCGAGTCCCGCGGCGCGATCGCGGGTAACCTCGGGTTGTGGCCCGACGCCAACCCGGCCTCGGCGCACGTCGCCTGGCTCGGCATGTCGGTGGCTGCCGACTACCGGGGCGTGGGCGTCGGCGGCGCCATCCTGGAGGCGGCGCTCGAGTGGGCGGCGACGGCGGGGTACCGGCGCGCCGTCCTCGGCGTCTTCCCGGATAACGGCCGCGCCATCGCCTTCTACGAGCGCCACGGCTTCGTGCGCGAAGGGCTGCGCCGCGCGCAGTACCGCCGCGGCGACCAGTATCATGACGAGGTGCTCATGGCTCGTTCCCTCACACCAGAGGCCTGACCCGGTGGACGTCCGCCGTCTGCTGATCGTGCTCGTCACCGTCGGCGTGCTCGTCCTCGCCTTCGTGCCGGCCGTCGTCGCCTTCGGTCTCGGCTGGCTGGCGCTGCCGGTCATCCAGCCCTGGGGCGCTCCGCCGGCCAGGGACACGACGTCGCTGGAGGCCTGGGCGCTCTTCGCCCTCTTCTATCTGGTATGGATGACCGCGCTCACGGTGCTGCTCGTGTGGTCGTTCGACCACCTCGGCAACAACTGGCAGCCTCCTGAGCGGTCGCCGCGCCCCGCCAAGAAGGAGCGTCGGCGCACGCGGGCGACCATGCAGGCCGTGGCCGCCGAGCAGCAGGCGACGGTCGAGGCGATGCGTCGCCGCGAGGAGCGCGAGGCGCGGCGGCGGCGCGAGCGCGAGGCCCAGAGTGACGGCGGGGGGCACTGACGTGGCCCTCATCGCCCAGGGCAGCATCGAGCAGGTGGTCGCCGCCGCGGATATGGTCGAGGTCGTCGGCCAGTACACCGACCTCAAGAAGGCCGGCGCCAACTTCAGCGGCCGCTGCCCCTTTCACGAGGAGCGCACGCCGTCGTTCTCGGTCAACCCTGCCGAGAAGCTCTACTACTGCTTCGGCTGCGGGGCCGGCGGCAACCTCATCGGCTTCGTCATGGCCAAGGAGAACATGGACTTCCCCGAGGCCGTCGAGTACCTCGCCGACAAGTACGGGATCGCGCTCGAGTACGAGGAGTCGAACGCTCAAGGCGATGCGGAGCGCCGGCGCCGGGAGCGTCTGCGGGCGCTCCTGGAGCAGGCCACCGTCTACTACGAGCGCGTCTACCGCGAGGCCAAGGCGGCCGCGCCGGCCCGCGAGTACCTCGCGCGGCGCGGCCTCTCGGACGAGACCTGCGGCGCCTTCCGTCTGGGCTACAGCCTGCCCGGCTGGGAGCGTCTGCGCGAGGCCGCCCTCGCCAAGGGGTTCAGCGAGCAGGACCTCCTGGACGCCGGCCTCGTCATCCCCGGCAAGAGCGGACGCCCGTACGACCGCTTCCGTGGCCGCATCATGTTCCCGCTCGGCGACGAGCGCGGGCGCACCCTCGGCTTCGGCGCCCGCACCCTCGGCGACGAGAAGCCCAAGTACCTCAACTCGCCGGAGACGCCGCTCTATCACAAGAGCGAGGCCCTGTTCGGTCTGGACAAGGCGAAGGCGGCCGCCCGGCAAGAGGACCGCGTGTACGTGGTCGAGGGCTACACCGACGTCATGGCCCTCGCCCAGGCGGGCGTCGCCAACGTGGTCGCGAGCATGGGGACGGCCCTGACGGAGCAGCAGCTCGGCCGCATGGCCCGCCTCACCCGCAACGTGTATCTCTGCTACGACGCCGACGCGGCGGGCATCGGCGCCATGCAGCGGGCGCTCACGCTCGGCCGCCGCATGAACCTCTCGCTGCACGTGGTGCGCATCCCGGACGGTCTGGATCCCGCCGACTTCGTGCTCGCCGGAGCCGGCGGAGACGGCTTTCGCGCGCTTGCCGCCGAAGCGCAGACGCTGCTACAATTCCACGTCCGCTTGGCGCTCGCCACTCACGACCTCGACAGGCCCGACGGAAGGGCACGCGCGTTCGCGCGACTCAGGGAGGTCCTCTCCGAGGCGGCGACACCGATGGAACGCGACGACGAGCTGCGCTACGTCGCCGACAAGTTGCAGCTCTCGGCGGAGAGCGTGCGCTACCTGCTCTCCGGCAGCGGAAGCCCCGCTGGGGGCGCTGCCGGCGGCGCGGGTGCACTCTCGCCGCGCGGCGGACCCGCGGTCGCCTCGGGCGGCGCCCACGAGCTCGAAGTCAGGTTCCTGGCCGGGTGTCTGGCGCAGCCCGGCCCCGGCCGCGAAGCGCTCGCGGGCGTCGACGAGGGCTTCTTCGCCACCGCGGAGACGCGCGCCGCGCTGCACCGGGTCAAGGCGAGGTTGGCCGCCGAAGAGGCGGGGAATACCCTGCAATCGGCGGAGGATCAAGGGCCCGCGGGCGACGGCGCGGAGGCGTTCGCCGAGGTGATCGTCCGGGCCGGACGGGAGCGGTTCACCGCGACCGTCGTCGAGGAGCTGTTCCTGCGTCTCCAGGAGGCGCAGGTGGGCCGTCTCATCGCGCGGCTCAAGGTCACGATGAAGAGTGACGAAACCGGGAGGCAGGGTGAGGAGCTGGCGAGGCTCGAGTCGGTACGACGCAGCCTGCGCGACGCGCTTCGCGCCATCCCCGTGGACGACGACACCGAACACCGGTGAGGACGACTGACGTGACAGACGCCGCAGAAGAGCGCAAGCAGCCGCCCGAGACCGCGGAGCTGGGCATCGAGGAGGTCCGCGTCCTCATCGACGAGGGTCGCGAGCAGGGCTACCTCGCGACCGACCACATCGCGGACGCGCTGCGGGACGTCGAGCTCACGCCGGACCAGATCGACGGCATCTACAACCTCTTCGCCGACAACGGCATCGACATCCTCGAGGGAGAGGGCGTCGCGACCGACGACGTGCCCGGCGCCAAGCCGGAGGAGGAGGTCATCCCCAAGCTCGACCTCTCCGTCAAGACGCCGACCAACGACCCGGTGCGCATGTACCTCAAGGAGATCGGCAAGGTACCGCTGCTCACCGCCGAGGAGGAGGTCTCTCTCGCGAGGCGCATCGAGCGCCGCGACATGGATGCCAAGCGCAAGCTCATCGAGGCCAACCTGCGTCTCGTGGTGTCGATCGCCAAGCGGTATGTCGGCCGGGGCATGCTCTTCCTCGACCTCATCCAGGAGGGCAACCTGGGCCTCATCCGCGCCGTCGAGAAGTTCGACTACCGCAAGGGCTACAAGTTCAGCACCTACGCCACCTGGTGGATCCGTCAGGCGATCACGCGCGCCATCGCCGACCAGGCGCGCACCATCCGTATCCCGGTGCACATGGTCGAGACGATCAACAAGCTCATCCGCGTGCAGCGCCAGCTGCTCCAGGACATGGGCCGTGAGCCCACGCCTGAGGAGATAGCCCACGAGATGGGTACAACTCCGTTGAAGGTGCGCGAGATCATCAAGATCAGCCAGGAGCCGGTGAGCCTCGAGACGCCCATCGGCGAGGAAGAGGATTCACAGCTCGGCGACTTCATCGAGGACGAGGACGCGACCATGCCGGTCGAGGCCGTCAGCGAGATCATGCAGAAGGAGGAGCTCAACGCGGTGCTCGGCACGCTCACGCACCGCGAACGAAATGTCATCGAGCTGCGTTTCGGACTCAAAGGAGAACACCCGAGGACGCTTGAAGAGGTAGGCCAGAAGTTCGGCGTCACGCGCGAGCGCATCCGCCAGATCGAGGCCAAGACCCTCGCCAAGCTCAAGGCGTACCGCGATTCGCAGCGGCTGCGCGACTTCCTCGATTGAGCCAAGACGCGTGATCGACACGCGACACGACCGCGATGCCGGGAGCGGGGCGGCGCAGCGCCACCCGCTCCCGCCGCCGCTGCAACCAAGGAGCTGAACCAGTCAGTGACAGAGTCACCCGCAGACCGCCAGCCCGACGAGGCGCTGTTCTCGACCGTCGAGGAGGTCCGCGTCCTGCTCGATGAGGGCAAGGAGCAGGGCTACCTCTCGGCCGAGCACATCCTCGAGGTGCTCGCCGACGTCGACCTCACGCCCGAGCAGATCGACGACGTGTACGTGGTCTTCCACGACCTCGGCATCGACGTCGTCGGCAGCGACGGCGTGCATCACGACGCGACGCGCGCCGCCGTCTCCGGCGAGCAGGAGCCGGACGCCGAGGGCGAGCCGGTCAAGCTCGACCTCTCCATCAAGACGGCGAGCAACGATCCCGTGCGCATGTACCTGCGCGAGATCGGCAAGGTGCCCCTGCTCACCGCCGAGCAGGAGGTCTCCCTGGCCAAGCGCATCGAGCGCGGCGACATGGCGGCCAAGAACCAGCTCATCCAGGCCAACCTGCGTCTGGTGGTGTCCATCGCGCGCCGGTACGCCAACCGCGGGCTCACGCTGCTCGACCTCATCCAGGAGGGCAACCTGGGCCTGATCCGCGCCGTCGAGAAGTTCGACTACCGGCGCGGCTTCAAGTTCAGCACCTACGCCACCTGGTGGATCCGCCAGGCCGTGAGCCGGGCGCTCGCCGACCAGGCGCGCACCATCCGCATCCCGGTGCACATGGTCGAGACCATCAACAAGCTCATCCGCGTGCAGCGCCAGCTGCTCCAGGACCTGGGCCGCGAGCCCACGCCGGAGGAGATCGCATCCGACATGGGCCTCACGCCCGAGAAGGTGCGCGAGATCCAGAAGATCAGCCAGGAGCCGGTGAGCCTCGAGAACCCCGTCGGCGACGAGGGCGACTCCCAGCTCGGCGACTTCATCGAGGACGAGCAGTCGGTCGCCCCGAGCGACGCCGTCGGCGAGCTCATGCAGGGCGAGGACCTCGCGCGCGTGCTCGAGCTGCTCACCTCGCGCGAGCGGCGCGTGCTCGAGATGCGCTACGGCCTCACCGACGGCCGCCCGCACACGCTCGAGGAGGTCGGCGTCAAGTTCGGCGTCACGCGCGAGCGCATCCGCCAGATCGAGGCCAAGACGCTGGCCAAGTTGCGCGCGTACCGGGAGGCGCGCAGCCTGCGCGACTTCGTCGAGTAGGACCCCGCCTGCGATCCGGGAGACGCGCCGCCGGCCGCCCACGCATTTGTCCGGCCGTGGCCGGTGGCCTATAATCCGTCGGCCGGAAGCGGTCCTCGGTAGCTCAATGGTAGAGCATTCGGCTGTTAACCGAAGGGTTGTAGGTTCGAGTCCTACCCGAGGAGCCAGTCATCAGCGGGGCGCCGCGGTCCTCAGGACCGCGGCGCCCCTTCTGCCTCTGGGGCGGCGCCTGTGAGCAGCGCACTGATCGCGATCCTCATCCTCGCCGGGGTCATGGCGGCGACGCTCGTCGTCGCCGTATCGTGCTGCGGCGAGTGGGCTCGCGCGCCGAGAGCCGCGCGGACGACCTGCGCGACGAGGCGGAGCGAATCGGCGAGCAGTGGGTGGTCCCCCTGTGCGGCGCCGAGCACCAGGGCGCGAGTCACCCCTACGTCCGCGGCAAGGGCCGCGGCGTGCTCGGCCTCACCGACCGCCGCCTCGTCTTTCTGCCCATCGCCGGCGAGCAGTTGAGCCTGCCGCTGGTGCGCGTCTCCGCGGCGCGCGTCGAGGACCGCCGCCGCGACGCCGCGGCCACGCACCGGCACCGGCTCGTCGTCGTCCTCGACGACGGGGCCGAGCACGCATTCCTCATCGACGACCCGGCGGAGTGGAAGGACGGCCTCGCGCGGCTGGAGGTCCCGGCCGGCGGCTGACGGTCCTCTCGCGGACGACCGGGCCCGTACGCGCGAGCGGGGCCGCTCCCTTCCGGCCCCGCTCGCGCGTCGATGCTCGCGATCGGACGTCGGCCGCGCTGCGGCGGCGGCGCACGCCGAGATCAGGTCAGGTTGTAGGCCGTCTCCCCGAACTCGCCGTCGTCGAGCCCCTTCAGCTCGACGGAGTCGGGCACACGGATCGAACCGAACGCGTTGATCAGCTTCAGGATGAGGAAGGTGGCGCCGAACGCGTACGCGGCGATGGCCACTGTCGCCAGCACCTGCCAGCCGAAGAAGCTCCAGTTGCCGGCGATGAGCCCGTCGGCCCCGGCCGGGTTGACCGTCTTGAGCGCGAACACGCCGAGCAGGACCGTGCCGATGACGCCGCCGACGCCGTGACACGCCCACACGTCGAGAGCGTCGTCCCACTTCATCCTCTCCTTGAGGACGACGGCGAAGTAGCAGCCCGCTCCGGCCAGGAGGCCGAAGATGAAGGCCGACCAGGTCGGGACGTAGCCCGCAGCCGGCGTGATGCAGGCGAGGCCGGCCACGGCGCCGGTGAGGGCCCCGACAAGACTCGGCTTGCCGTCCTTCCACCACGTGATCGCCAGCCACGTGCACATCGCGATGGAGCCGGAGATGTCGGTGTTGACGAACGCCTGCGCGGCGATGCCGTTGGCCGCGAGCGCCGAGCCCGCGTTGAAGCCGAACCAGCCGAACCACAGGAGCCCGGTACCGAGCGCCACGAAGGCGATGTTGTGCGGCGACCCCTCGCTCACCGGGCGCGAACTTGCGCCTGCCGACCACGAACACCGAGGCCAGCGCGGCGAAGCCGGCGCTCACGTGCACCACGAGGCCGCCGGCGAAGTCGAGCACGCCCTGCTGCGCCAGCCAGCCGCCGCCCCAGATCCAGTGCACGAACGGGATGTAGACCAGGATGCTCCAGATCACGAGGAACCACAGGTAGCTCTTGAACTTGACCCTGTCGGCGAACGCGCCGGTGATGAGCGCCGGGGTGATGATGGCGAACATCTCCTGGTACACGAAGTGCGCCTGGGCCGGGATGTTCGGCGCCCACGGCCCCGGCAGCTGGCCGACGCTCGTGCAGCGCCGCCCAGTTGAAGTTCCCGAAGAGGCCGCCGATGTCGCCCGAGAAGGCGATCGAGTAGCCGAAGAACACCCAGATCGTGGTGACGACGCCCATCGAGATGAACGACTGCATCATGATCGCCAGGAAGTTCTTGCGGCGGACCAGGCCTCCGTAGAAGAACGCGAGGCCTGGGGTCATCAGCGCCACCAGAGCAGCGCAGATGAGGACGAACGCAGTGTCGCCCGTGTTGATTTCGCCCATGCGAAATCCTCCTATGAACGTGTCCGGCACTCCAGGCTCGGAACCCTCAAGGGAGTACGTCGGCGAACCGCGCCCGTGCACCAGACTCTGGCCGGGCGTCGACAGGGATACCCTCCAGCCGTCTAGCCCGATTGGCGCGATTCTCACAGCTTGTGATGGCGCACGCAAGCACCGCGAGTGCGCGGCCCGCGTCGCGGCGTCGCGTGACCCGCTCAGCCCAGGATCAGCCGCTGCGGATCGACGTCGTCGCGCAGGATCCGCAGCTCCTCGGCGGTCGGCGGCGCGGCCACCGTGGCGCGCGAGACGTCGAGCGGGAAGCCGGTGTGCTCCTGTACCTGCTCCGGCGTCACGCCCTCGTAGCGCTCGGCGAGGTACATCTCGTGGGTCTCGTCCTCGAACTTGAGCACGCAGAGGTTGGTCACCACGGCGATCGGGCCGCCGCGCCGGTAGCCGGCCCGCTTGCGCGAGTCGCCGCCGGTGAGCCAGCCCGGCGTGGTGAGGTAGTCGAGTCTCTCGACGAACTTCTGCACGCCGTGCTGCATGAAGACGATGTAGCCGCTGGCCAGCGAGCCGGCGTCGCAGGCGCCGCCGCTGCCGCTGAAGCGGACCTTGGGCGCCAGGTAGTCGCCGATCACCGTCGAGTTCATGTTGCCGTACCTGTCGATCTGCGCGGCGCCGAGGAAGGCGATGGTGTGCAGGCGCCGGTTGGCGACGTAGCTGAAGGCCTCGACCAGACCCGCGTTCAGGTTGCTGAACGCCATGACGCGCGGGTCGGCCACCGCCATCGGCAGCTCGTCGAGCAGCGGCCCGATGCCGCCGGTCTCGAAGAAGATGTGCGCGTGCGGGGCGTGGATGCGCTTGGCCACCGTGGCGGCCAGCATCGCCACGCCGGTGCCGGCGAAGAGCACGTCGCCGTCCTTGATGAAGCGGCCGGCGGCGATCGCCATCATCTCGCGCGGGGAGTAGGCGGGCGCGGGCATCGTGCCTGGCGCGGCCGTCGCGGCGGTGGCCTCGCGGGCCTGCGTGGGCTCGGTCATCTCCGTCACCTCCGGTCCAGGCCGGGCGCGTAGCCGGCGACGGTGTTGGCCCGGATGCGCGCCAGCTGCGCGCCGCCGATCTTGTCCAGGTAGTGGTCCCAGCTCTCGACGCCGTACACCCACTCCTCGAGCCAGGCGGCCCAGGTCTCGTCGTCCCTGGCGACCGCCTTGTAGTGGTTCAGGTGCGCCGGGTCGTAGTCGTAGAAGTAGCGGCAGGCGGTGGGGTGGGCGCCGTAGGGCACCGGCACCACCGCGTCGACGAGGAACGGCGGCAGCGCGTTCTGGTCGGGGTCGAGCCGCAGGTAGTGCTCGGGGACGATCTCCTCACAGGTGACGATGACGGCGGTCGACGCCTTGCACTGCTCGAGGTCGGCGAAGGTGAGCCCCTTGATGCGCACGGTGCCGTCGGTGCTCACCTGCTGCGCGTGGACGATCGAGACGTCGGGCGTGAGCGCGGGGAGGAGCACCACTTCGTCGTCCGCGTGCCCGAACGGGTCGTCGATGACGATCACCTTCTCGCACGGGATGCCGTCTTCGCCGCGCAGCTCCGGCGGGAAGCCGGACTTCTCGACGACGTCGGTGCCGAGCCCGGACTTGCTGGGGATGAACGGCACGCCCAGCGCACCGGCGAGAAAGCGCAGGCTCATCATGTTGTTGGTGTAGTCCTCGACGAGGAGCTCGCCGCGCTCGACCGCCTTGCGGAAGCGGATGCAGGTCGGCGCGAAGCGGCCGTTGCCGCCGTAGGCGATGTCCAGGCGGCGCACGCAGCCGGCGCCGACCAGCACGTCGAGCGCCTGGCCGTTGGAGTGCGCCACCAGGTGCAGGTCCTTGACGCGCCGGCGGGCGATCTCGTAGGCGACGGCCATCGGGTTGCGGTTGATGGTGAAGCCCCCGACGCAGACCTGGTCGCCGTCGTGCACGAAGCGCTCGACGGCCTCGCCGACGGTCATCAGCTTGCCGTCGAGTCCGTTGTGCTCTGCCACCTGCGTCCCCCTTCTCCAGTCCGCCGGGAGCCCCTTAACGCGGAAACCCCAGCGAGCACGGTACGTCTCAGCTGGGGAGCAGGGCCTGACTGAGGGGCCGGTGGGAACGCCGCCGGCCCGGGCCTTGCGGCAGCGGCACCATGTTTGCACGCGGGCGGCGGCGGCGCAAGAGCCGCACCGCCGCCGCCCGGACCTCCGGCGCGCGAACGCGCCTGTGCTAGCATGCGCGCATGAGCGAGCCGACCACCTTCCTCTTCTCCGGCTACGCGCGCCTGCCGCAGGACGTGAGCCACCAGGCGATGTACAAGCGCGTCGGGGTGGTCATCGAGGTCGACGCGGCCGGCACGGTCGTCGCCTGCAGCACCACGCTGATGATGGTCGCCGCGACCGAGTTCTTCGAGCGCCTGCTGCTCGGCCGCAACGTGCTCACCGAGCGGCACGCGAGATCGAGGCGCTGGTGCGCTACCGCTACCGCGGCCACTCGCAGGGCGCCCTGGTCTCGGCGCTGCACAAGGCCTTCGAGGCCGTCGACCAGAGCCCGCTCGTGCTCGGCGAGGCCGCCGGGCCGCTGCCGAGCGCCCGGCCGGACGGCACGGCCGAGCCGCGCGGCTGACGCCGCGCGGGCTTCGCACCGGTCCGGCACGAGTCCTCGCCGGTCCTCCCGGCGCTTCGGGAACGCCTCCTCCTCCGTCGGCCCGGGTTCCCCGCGGCGCGGAGCCGTTGCCCGATCTGACAGCGCCTGCGGACTCAATATCACCCGATTCGGGTGAGGCCGGCGGCCATTCCTCTGAATATGCTCGCACGTGAGTACCTGGTCGACCCGTGGGAGGGGGAGGTTTGCGCCGGGGCTTTCGCATCACGCTGGGCAGCAGAGGATCGGTGTCGCCGTGACGACGGCATCCGGCCGGCGCGCCCATGCCGGGAGCTCACTCGTGCACACCCTTCACCCGCGGGAGTCCGCCGGCAATCATCGTCCGCCGCTCGCGCGGCGCGTCACGGGGTCATCTTCAAGATCGGGGGGTACCATGCGCGCGTCAGTCCGTGTCGGTTCGGTCCTGCTCGTCCTCGCTACCGTGCTCGTGCTTGCCGGCGCGCTGTGCGCCGTAGGCGCGGACACGGCGCGGGCCGCCTACGGCGGCGTGGCGAACCCCAGCTTCGAGACGGCGCCGGGGAGTAGTGCGTACGTTGCCGACTCCTGGTCGCTCGTCTCTCAGGCCGTCGTGGGCAACGCCGTCCGGCTGCAGAAGGACGACTCCACGACGTACCCGGTCTTCGCCGGCCTGAACGGCGGCACCGTCGTCACCCCGCGAACGGGGGCATGGATGCTCCGCATCGGGATCCCCAAGGGTACCGACTCGCATCAGGCGAAGGGCGTCACGAAGGTCGCTCAGACCTTCGTCAGCGACGGCAGCGACATCGGCCTCGCGTATCGCGTCTTCACGTGGGAGCACAAGGACACCGACGTGCTCGTCATCGACGTCAAGCGGGGCACGACGTCGGTCGGAAGGCTGGCGGACAAGGAGGCGCAGGTCATCGGCGCGACGTCGGTCATCACCGGGACGGGCGCGATGCCGTACACACTCGACCTGCGCGTTGAACCTCGCCAGGCGAAGTATCTCGACACGGGCTGGCAGGACGTCCGTATCACGGGCCTGGAGAGTACCGCCGGCCAGACCCTGACGGTCACCTACGCCCTCGACACGAACACGACCGCGGCGCACGACAGCTGGGTGTACCTTGACCTTGCCGACATCGTGAAGCCGGCCGTGAGCATCAC
>CAWEHE010000025.1:0-36975 GCA_963808735.1 uncultured Thermoleophilia bacterium
CGGCCGTCGAGCACGGAGGCATGACCTCGAGGCGGCCGCCCGGCGCCGGAGAACTCGCCGCCCGGATGCCGGCGCAGCCGCGACGCGGTAGGCTCCGGCCATGAGACTCGAGCTGACCAAGCGCGGCGACTACGCCGTGCGCGCGATGATCGCGCTGGCGAGCGACGGCGAGGACCTGATGAGCGCCAGGACGATCGCCGCGGAGATGGCGATCCCGCCGCGCTTTCTGCCGCAGGTCATGGCCGACCTCGTGCGCGCCGGTCTCGTCGAGGGGGTGACCGGCCGGAGCGGCGGCTACAGGCTCTCGGCCGCGCCGTCTGAGACCAGTCTGCTCAGGATCGTCGAGGCGGTCGAGGGGACCAGCCGCCGCGAGACGTGCGTCCTGCGCGGCGGCCCGTGCGGCCGCGACGGGACCTGCGCCGTCCACGGCGCCTTCGCCGGCGCCGAGGAGGCGATGATCGGCGCGCTCGACTCCGTGTCGCTCGCCGAGGTGAGCGGGGGCGGGCCCAAGCGGGCCGGCTCCGCCGAACGAGACGCGGCCGTCAGTACGCGCGCAGCAGGTCGAGGCGGCCGCTGAGGAAGGCGGCGAGGCCGGCGCCGTCCTCGAGCCCGAAGCGGTGCTCGTGCTCGAGCGCCGCGTCGGTGACGAGCGCCATCGCCTCGCCGGGCGCGCAGAGCGGCTCGGCGTGCCCCGCTCCGACGCGGAAGAGCTCGACGCGGTGCGGGGCGGTGCGCTTGTAGCCCTCGACGACGACGATGTCGAAGCCGTCGTAGTAGCGCCGCACGATCTCGGTGAGCGGCAGCTCGCCGTCCAGCCTGGTGATGAAGGCGAGGCGCTCGGGCGAGGCGATCACGTAGGCCTCGGCGCCCGCCTGGCCGTGCCGCCAGGAGTCCTTGCCGGGGTGGTCGATCTCGAAGGAGTGCGCGTCGTGCTTGACGGTCCCGACGCGCAGGCCCAGCTTCACCAGTTCCGGCACGAGCTTCTCGATGAGGGTCGTCTTGCCGGAGTCGCTCTTGCCGACGATGGCGACGAGGGCGGGGCGGGATACGGCTGCGGTCATCGGATCGATCTCCTCCTGGTCACCCATGTCGGTGATGGTAGGGAAGAACGCGCCGCGATGAAACCCGGGCGGGGCCGCCTCCTCCGGAAGGCAGGGCGACCACCTCGACGCGCCGGCTACTCCTGCTCGAGGGAGGCGGGCCGCGGAGCGAGCCGTTCGACGAGCCGCGGCCAGCGCAGGGCCATCTTCTGCAGTGGCGTGTGCCTCAGCGCCACCATGTAGACCGCCCAACCGGCGAGGAAGCCGGCGGCCAGGTTGTTCAGCGTCATGGCCAGCACGGCGATGAGCACCGCGCAGGCGACCTCGTCCACGGTCGTGAGGTCGGCGATCAGCAGGCAGTGTTCGACGCCGACGTAGAGGAGCATGCCGGCGAGCACGGCGCCGGGTATGAACAGCGGCGAGATGCCGAAGGCCGCGCCGGCGGCCAGGGCGGCGAACAGCCCGGCGGCGATCAGCGTCGCGCCGGCGCTGCGGGCGCCGAGGCGGTAGTGGGCGGTGGCGCCGCCGGCGCCGTGGCAGAGCGCCATGCCGCCGACGGCCCCGGTGGCGAGGTTCATGAGGCCGAGGCTGAGCAGCAGGCGTCGCGCGCTCACGCGTCGGGCACGGCCCCCGAAGTAGTGGTGCATGACGTCGTCGGTCGCGAACACCGAGTTGCCGAGTGAGAGCGGCAACTGGGGCAAGACCAGGGCGTAGAGCGCGACCCAGGCGTCGCCGGCGCTGGGCAGGTGCTCGAGTGGCAAGGAGATGCCGGGTGGGACCGCGGCGACGGTCGAGACCCCGGCGAAGGCGAGCACTGCGCCGACAGCGCCGCCGATACCGATCACGATGAGGCTGGCGGGCAGGCGCCAGCTGCGCTTGCCCGCGAGCAGGAAGGCGAGGGCGGCGAGCGCGACGACGAGGCCGGCGGGCAGCGCGAGGCCGCCGAGCTCGATACTCGGGTGCAGCCCCGAGAGCGCCGTCTCACCGGCCGCTGTGGTGAGGGCGCCCCTGAGCAGCAGGAGCCCCACGGAGAGCTGGATGCCGCGCAGGACCGCCTTGGGGAAGAGGAGCGCGAGGTAACGGGCCAGCGGCGTGAAGGCAAGCAGCAGGAGGATGGCGGCGATCTCGAGGCTGGCGGCCCCGACGACCGAGGCCGAGAGCCCGAGGGCGATGATGGATGCGCCCATCGCCTTCATCGGCTGCACCGGGAGCGGCACGCGGAAGACAAGCGCGGTCACGGCGTAGCTGGCGGCGACGCACAGGAAGACCGTCACCAGGCTGAGGTGGGCGACGACGGCGACGCCGACCGCCAGCGGGATCATCACCCCGATGTCGCCCAGGCTGCCGGCGAACTCGTGCCGGTCGAAGCGCAGGGGCAGGAGTGGGGGGCGTACGACCGCGGGCCGTGATCGCTGTTGCGGGTCGCCTACGGCGGCGCCCAAGCGTGAGCGCATCCCGTCACTCCTTTCCAATACGAGGAGGTCCGGGCGTTTCCACCGCGGGCCCACGACGGCGACTGCGTCACCGTCCCATGGTCTGTCCATGGTACGGCCCAGCGCCCGTAGCGAACTGCCGTAGGGCGAAGGGCTTGGAGTCGGACTGCAAGAAGGGTAGCACCCGTGTCAACGGGGCGCGATTCGGCCGGCCGGTCCCCCTCGGCGGCCGCTACTCGCCGGCCGTAGCGATCCCGAGCCTGGACAGCAGGAACCTCGCGAGCGCCTCGTCGTCGTCGAGCCCGAAGCTGTGGTCGTGAGCCAGGTCGGTGTCGGTGACGAGCGCCAGCGGCTCGCCGGGCTCGCAGACCGGGGCCTCGTAGCCGGCGCCCGAGCGAAAGACCTCGACGACGTCGGGCGCCTCCCGCCGGTAGCCCTCGCAGATCACGAGGTCGTAGCCGTCGAAGTAGCGGCTCACGATCTCGCCCAGGGTGGCCTCCCCGTCTCGCCGGGCAACGTAGGCCAGCTTGGACGATGAGGCGACCGTGTAGGCGTCGGCTCCGGCCTGGCCGTGGCGCCACGAGTCCTTGCCGGGCACGTCGATGTCGAAGCGCGCCACGCGCTTGACGGCGCCCACGCGCAGCCCGCGCCGGGTGAACTCGGGGATGAGGCGCTCGATGAGCGTCGTCTTGCCGCTGTTCGGCCGGCCGACGACGCCCAGTACCACTGGCTCGTCGGCGCGGCGCCCGCGGGCACCTCCGCTGCTCCGCGTCCCGAGGTCGTCGCCCGGTTGAGCGGCGCCGCGAAGGGCGTGCTTGACCGGGTCTCCCAGGAGCCGGCGTGCCTTCGCCCAGTCGGCCGGCGTGTTGACGTTGAAGAAGGGCGCGGGGTCCGTGAACGGCACTCGGGCGACGCGCACCAGCGGGAAGAGGTCGAGGATGCTGTGCGCGCCCACAGCCAGCAGCTGCTCCATGTGCGACAGGCACTCCGGCCCGTACACGGCGTGCAGCGGTTCGAGGTGGTCCTCGGCGACGGGCAGGGAAACGTCGACGTCCCGGAACGCCTCGAGCACTCGCGCGACCGCGTCGTGCGAGGGCGTGACGAGGTCGGCGGCCATGGCGAAGACCGGCTCGCGGAAACGAGCCAGGATGGAGGTCAGCCCCGCGAGCGGCGAGCCCGGCGCCTCGTCGGGGACGACGACCACGCCGGCGGGCAGGTCCGCCGGCGCCTGATCCGCGCTGCGCACCGACACGCCGACCACCGGGAAGACGCCGCGCAAGAAGGAGACGTTGCGCTGCAGCAGCGTCTCGCCGTCGAGACGCAGCGCACGCTTGTCTCGCCCCATGCGTCGCGACTCGCCGCCGGCGAGGACGACTCCGACGCGCACCGCGTCTGTGGTTGTGTGCGAGGTCCCCATGCAGATGCAGGAGTCTAGCGTATGGGCCTCTCGAACAGCTGGCGCGAGCTCAGCGAGACCGTGGTACTCGGCGGGCTCGACGGCGTGCACGCGCTCCTTGACGAGGCTCGCCGCCTCGATGTGGCGTTCGCCGTCGACCTCGGCGTCAGCCGGGCCGGATCACCCGCTCCTCGGTGACGATGACCGTCACCGGGAGATCGTGCGGCTCGCATGCTATGGCCGGCACCAGCTGCAGCTCGAAGGCGAGGGCGACCCAGGGCGTGCCCGGGCGAGTGAGCGGAAGGTAGGTGTCGTAGAAGCCGCCGCCGTAGCCGCAGCGGTCTCCCTCCTCGTCGAACGCCGACCCCGGCACCAGCACCACGTCGATCTCCTGAGGAGGGACCTCGGGCAGCCCCTCCCGCGGCTCGGGGATGCCCCAGGCGCCGGGCATCAGGTCGCGCGCCGGATCGGTGATGCGGAACGCGGCCATCCGCCGGCCGCCGAGGACGCGCGGGAGGCAGAGGATCTTGCCCTCTGCGAGCACCCAGTCGGTGAGCGGCGCTGTGTCGAGCTCGGTGCGGAACGACGCGAACGCCATGACGGTGCCGGCGGCGGCCAGCTCGGGGAGGCCGGCGGCGCGGGCGCACACGGCCGCGCTCATGTGCTGGCGCCCGGCCGTGGTCAGGGCGTCCCGCGCCTCGAGGACGCGGCGGCGCGCCTCCGCCTTCGGGAGGCTCTCGCCGCCCCCATCGGGGCGCTCGTCGTACCGTTCCGGAGCCATAAGGGACTCTCCGACGTAGGCTGGGCTGGCAACGCTTCACGCGCGCGGGGGCGCCCGGGGAGGTCTGGGCAGCGCCTCCGTCGCCTATAGTATAGGCAGAGCAGCCCTGCGGGCATGCGGGCTGCTCGGCACGACACAGTGGCCGACGTGGACCCTGACGTCCTGCGGCCGCCGAGAGGATGAGGATGGCGCTACGCTCTCAGGAAGAGGTGTCGCTGGCCACCGCGTTCGCGCGTACGCTGCGCAGCGTCATCGCGCTGACGACGTCCGAGGAGAAGCGTGTCTGGCCGGCGGTCGGCGAAGTGCTGGCGACGACGCCGGCCGACGCCGTGGCGCCGGCGTCTCTGGTCCGCCTCCTGCAGTTCTCGATCCTCCCCGAGATCCTCGGCGAGAGCGCCGGCCCCGCCATCTACCTCGCCAGCAAGCGCTGCAGCCGCGACCTCGGCATCACCTCCATCCAGGGGCTCAAGGCCTGGTTCACCCAGATGAAGCTGGGCGACCTCGAGGTGGAGGTCGACGAGGAGCGGGTCCTGGTCAAGCTCAGCCGCTGCCTCAGCTGCGAGCGCCTGCCGGCCACGGGGACCCCGGTGTGCGACGTCGAACGCGGCATCATCGACGGCGTGCTCGAGGGGATCACCGGCACGGAGATCCTCACCAAGGAGACCATGTGCTGGGGCCTGGGCGACACCGTCTGCCAGTTCGAGGGCTACGCCGGCCCGCAGGCCGGCTACCTCTATCAGGAGAACGGCTTCCACCCCGACGCGCAGCGCCGCCTGCTCACGCACCTCGCAGATCAGGCGGACGTCGCGCTCGACAACCTGCGCCTGCTGCACGAGCGTCGCGAGCACGAGACGCACGATCCGCTCACCGGCCTGCTCAACTTCCGCCAGTTGCGCGAGCACGCGGCGTTCGAGCTGGCGAGGGCCAAGCGTCACGGGCGCAGCGTCGCGTTCGTGATGATCGACCTCGACGACTTCACGCTGGTCAACGAGAACTCAGGGCGCGAGGCCGGCGACGAAGTCCTGAGACACTGGGCGGCGGCCCTCACCGCGCAGCTGCGCAGCTGCGATCTGGTGTGCCGCTACGGCGCCGACGAGTTTGTTCTGCTGCTGCCGGAGACGGCCGACCAGGAGGCCGACGCCGTCCTCGGGCGCGTCCTGGGGGCCATGCAGCAGCTAGCCGTGCAGCCCGACGGCCGTGCCATCGCCCTCACGGCCTGCGCCGGCGTCGCCAGCTTCCCGGCCGACGGGCTCACGGCTGAGGAGCTCGTCGCCAAGGCGGCGACGACGATGTACACGGCCCGCAGTCTGGGCCCGGGGCGCGTCGCCTTCTACGCCGGCCCGCCCCGGTCCTGAGCGCGCGGACGTGGCGGCGCGCGTCGAGCTCCTCGTCGTCGGATCGCTGCACCGCGACCTCGCTCCCGCCGCGCGCCACTACCTCGAGCTGCTCAAGCCGCACCTGACGGTCACCGTGCGTGAGGTCAAGGAGGTGGCGCTGCGCGGCCGCAGCGAGGCCGAGGTGCTGCGCGATGAGGGGAGGCGCCTGCTCGCGGCGTGGCCGCAGGCGCCCGTGGTGTCGGCGCTCGCCGTCGACGGCGCCGTCCTGGACACAGAGGCCTTCGCCGCCCGGCTGCAGCGCTCGCTGGAGCGAGGCGGCGCCGGGTTCGTGATCGGCGGCTCGCTCGGCCTCGCGGGGGAGGTCCGCGAGCGAGCCACGGATCTGCTTTCTCTGTCGGCCCTGACCCTGCCCCATCAGCTGGCCAGGGTGGTGCTGCTCGAGCAGCTCTTCCGCGCCGGCAAGATCCTGCGCGGCGAGCCGTACCACCACTGAGGCCGCGACTGCGCGACCGCCGGTCCGGGCCGTCGCGCGCCGCCACGCGGGCGGGTAGAATCAGCGGGCGCCGGCCGCCCGGCCGGCGCCAGCGACCCGATGGTGGACGATGAGCGACGACCTCTACGACCTGAACGGACTCGCGGCCTCGCTGCAGAGCGCGCTGGACGAGGAACTGGCGGCCTCCGGCGCGACCGCCGGAGCGGCGCGGGCGGTCGAGCTCTCGCTGCCGGCGCGGCCCGAGCACGGCGACGTCACGACCAACGCGGCGCTCGTCGGCGCCAAGAAGGCCGGCCGCGCGCCGCGAGAGCTGGCCGAGGCGCTCGGCGCCCGCTGGCTCGGCGGCCCGGGGGCCGGCGTCTGCGACCGCTTCGAGGTCGCCGGCCCCGGCTTTCTGAATCTCTTTCTGACCGACGTCTGGTACCGCGGCGCCCTGGACCGGTTGCTCGCCGAGGGCGCCGACTACGGCCGCGACTCGCTGCCGGCCGGCGCCCGGCAGAAGATGAACGTGGAGTTCGTGAGCGTCAATCCCACCGGCCCGCTCCACGTCGGTCACGCTCGCTACGCCTCCTACGGCGACGCGCTGTGCCGCATCCTCACCTTCGTCGGCCACGACGTCACCCGCGAGTTCTACGTCAACGACTACGGCACCCAGATGCTGCGCTTCGGCCAGTCACTCGCCGCTCGCTACGGTCAGAGGCTGGGCCTCGACCTGCCCGTCCCCGAAGAGGGGTACCAGGGCGACTACCTGCTCGAGCTCGCCGATGAGCTCATCGCCGCAGTCGGCGAGCGCTACCGCGAGGTGCTCGCGGCGGCGGCGCCGGACGTCACGGCCGCGCCGGACGGCGTCATCGGCGAGATCAAGGTGTGGGGGCGGGACGCGATCCTGGCCCAGTTCCGTCTGACGCTCGAGCGGCTGCGCGTGCCGTTCGACGTGTGGACGCCGGAGAGCAGCCTGTACGTGGGCGACGGCGAGCATCGCGGCTTCGGAGGGGAGGTCGGCAAGTCCCTCGCCGACCTCGACGGCGAGCAGCTCCTCTACGACGAGGGCGGCGCCGCCTGGCTGGCGACGACCCGGTACGGCGACGACAAGGACCGGGTCCTCATCCGCCAGACCGGCGACCCCACCTACTTCCTCAGCGACATCGCCTATCACCGCGACAAGATGGACCGCGGCTTCGAGCACCTGATCGACATCTGGGGCGCCGACCACCACGGGTACGTGCCGCGCATGAAGGCGGCGTTCACGGCGCTGCCGCCGCACGACCCGGACAAGCTCGAGCTCATCATCGGCCAGCTCGTGAGCCTGCTCGAGAGCGGGGAGGCGCGGCGCATGAGCAAGCGCCGCGGCGACATCGTGACCGTGGACGACCTCATCGATGCGATCGGTGTGGACGCGGCCCGGTTCCTGCTCGTCGGCCGTTCACACGACACGACGCTGGAGCTGGACATCGACCTTGCCGTGCAGCAGAGCAACCAGAACCCCGTGTACTACGTGCAGTACGCGCACGCGCGCATCTGCAGCATCCTGCGCAACCTTCCGGGAGAGGGGCGGCCGGCCGGCGAAGCCGTCCCGGCCGTGACGCTGGACCCGCACGAGCGCGCGCTGCTGCGCGCGTTGGCGCGCTTCCCCGACATCGTGCTGAACGCGGCGGGGCAGCGCGCGCCGAACCGCGTGCACGGCTACCTCGGAGAGCTGGCGGCCGAGTTCCACGTCTTCTACCGCCACTGCCGCGTGCTCAGCGACGACGCGGACGTGACTGCCTTCCGCGCGGGGCTGTGCGAAGCGGTTCGCTCTACGCTGGCCGCGGGGCTCGGCCTGCTCGGCGTGAGTGCGCCGGAATCGATGTGACGGCGGCCGGACGGGCGTGCGCCCGCCGGCCCGCCGCCGTCAGTCGCCGTATTCCCGGCGCACCCAGGCGCGCAGCTCGTCGGTCTGCTCGGGCGTGAGGTCGTTGTCGAGCCCGAGCAGCATCGAGACGGCGACGCCGGTCTGGTCGCCGATGAGCTTGTGCACCACGCTCACCAGGACTGTCTGTGCCACTTCGCGGCCCGGGATGGCGGGCGTGTACACGTAAGCGATCGCGCTCTTGTCCTGCGTGAGCAGGTGCTTCTTCACCAGGTTGTTCATCACGGTCATGACAGTCGTATACGCGATCGTGCGCCGCTCGCGCAGGGTCTCGTAGACCGCCCGGACCGTGGTCTTCTCCTGCTCCCAGACGACGGCCAGGATGTCCGCCTCCAGTGATCCGATGCCGGTGAAGGGCGCGCCTTTGGTGCTGCGCAGCCACTTCGGTCTTGCCTCCTCCATCACGACTCCCTCCGTCGTGTGGCGTGGACGTACCCCCTCGGGAAAGCGCAGTACGTATGACATGCTACGTATTCCCCATCACGGCAAACTCACGCCACGCCGCCGTGCACTAGAATGGCGGCGGGAGACGACGACCGTCCCGGACCGGGGAGGAGACGCATGAGCGCGGAAGAGCAGAGCTCGACGGCCGACCTGGAGCTGCTCCGCGAACTGTGTGTGGCGCCCGGGCCGACCGGGTTCGAGGCGCCGGTGCAGGAGGTCGTCCGCCGCCGCCTCGCGCCGCTCGGCGATGCCGCCGGGGACCCGCTCGGCAACCTCTGGCTCGCGGTCGGACCCGCGGACGGGCCGCTGGTCGCGGTCGCCGCGCACGCCGACCAGATCGGCCTGATCGTCACCTACGTCGACGAGCGCGGCTACGTGTTCATCGAACGGATCGGCGGCGTCGCTCCGCTCCTGGTGCCGGGACGGCACTTCGTGATCCACAGCCGTGACGGTGACGTGCACGCGGTCGGCGGGCGCAAGCCCACGCACATCATCCCCGTGGAGGACCGCGACAAGGCCCCCGCTCTCCACGAGCAGTTCCTCGACATCGGCGCCGGGGATCGCGCGGGGGCGCTGGCCAGGGTGGCGGTCGGCGATCCGGTCACCTTCACGCCGGACTTCATCGAGCTCTCGGCGGGCGTGGTAGCCACGCAGGCGCTGGACGACCGCGGCGGCGTCTACGCCATGATCCGGGCGCTCGAGCTGTACGCGGAGGAGCCGGGCGCCGCGCGGCTCACCGGCCTCGCGACCGTGCACGAAGAGACCACGTTCATGGGCGCCAGGGCGCTCGCCCTGCGACTGCGGCCGGACGTGGTCATCGTGCTGGACGGCGACTTCTGCAGCGACACTCCTGCGGCGGACGCGAAGGAGCTGGCCGGCGAGGTCAAGCTCGGCGCCGGACCCGTCCTCAGCCGCGGCGCCGGCAGCAGCGAGCGCCTCGTGGCGCTCGCGCGGGAGGTGGCCGCGGCCGAAGGCCTCGCCGTGCAGATCAAGGCCTACCCCGGCGAGACCGAGACCGACGCCGACGAGCTCATGGCCGCCGGCACGGCGGCCACCCTCACCGTCGGCCTGCCCATGCGGTACATGCACTCGCCCTTCGAGGTCGCGCACACCGGCGACCTCGAGACCGCGGCGCGCCTGGTCGCCGCCCTGGCGCGGCGCATCGGCGAGGAGCAGTCCGGATGAAGCTCTTCATGGCCATCGACCTCGAGGGCATCTCGGGCGTCGTCTGCGAGGCGGACACGGCGCGGGAGGGCGCGGCGGCGCAGCGCGCCCGCGCCCACATGCGCGCCGACCTCGACGCCGTCCTCGAGGGCTGTGCCGCGGCCGGCGCCGGCGAGGTCGTCGTCTGCGACGCGCACGACGACGGACGCAACCTCGACCCTACCGGCCTGCCCGGCTCCGTGACGCTGATGAGCGGCACGCCTGCTCCGCTGAGCATGGTCGAGGGTCTCGCGCCGGACTGCGACGGCGCCCTCTTCGTCGGCTACCACGCGCGCGCCGGTACGGCCGCCGCCGTGCTCGAGCACACGTGGAACTACAAGGTGTTCGGGGCCGCCGTCGGCGACCTGGAGGTCGGCGAGTTCGGCGTGGCCGCCCTGCTCGCCGGCGAGTTCGGGGTGCCGGCTCTCTACGTGTCCGGCGACGACAAGACGGCGGTGGAGGCGCGCGCGCTCGTCCCCGGGATCGCCGCGACGATCGTGAAGACCGGGGTGCGGCGCGAGGCCGCCGCGCTGTGCTCGCCCGAGGAGGCGCGGGCGCGGATGCGCGCCGATGTGGAGGCGGCGCTGCGCGCCGATCCGTGGCCGGCGCCGCTCGCCTGGAACGGCGAGCCGCTCCGGCTCACCTTCACGCGCGTCCAGTTCTGCGATCTCGCCGAGGCCTGCCCAGGGACGACCAGACTGGACGGGCGCACGCTGGAGATAGCCGGGGCGTCGTTCGCCGAGGTGTACGCGGGATTCCTCGCCTGCCTGCGGCTCTCCGAGCTGGACGGCTGACGGGGGCAACGGGGCCCTGCGAGCAGTTGCGGGTCCGCCCGCGCTGTGGTCAACTAGCCCACGCGGGCGGATGTAGTGTAGTTGGTAACACGTCAGCTTCCCAAGCTGAAGATCGCGGGTTCGAGTCCCGTCATCCGCTCCAATCCCCTCTCCCGGACTGCCGCTCGCGGCCGCCCTGGTCGGCCATCCTCTTGACTAAAGTCAGGATTCCCTCAGGCCGATGATTAGGGTATCCTATTAGCCGAGCCGGGGTGGGCCTTCGCGCGAGGCGCCCGCCACTCACCATCCGCCGAACGGAGACGAGCCGTGAGCACACGCACGCAGAGCGTCGAGGAGTACCTCGAGGCGCTCTTCAAGCTGCAGCGAGGCCCGGACACGGTCACGGTGACGCGACTCGCGGCCGAGCTGGGCGTCGCGCCCCCGTCGGTCTCCGAGATGCTCCGGCGCCTGCGTGCGGACGGCCTCGTGGCGGAGCCGGCGGAGAGCAAGGGCATCGCCCTCACCGCCGCCGGCGAGACCGAGGGCGCGATCCTCGTGCGGCGCCACCGGCTCAGCGAGCGCTTCCTGGTCGACTACCTCGACATGCCGTGGGACGCCGTGCACGAAGAGGCGTGCAAGCTCGAGCACGTCCTCAGCCCCGAGGTCGAGGCGCGCCTGGCCGAGCAGCTCGGCAACCCGCGCACGTGCCCGCACGGCCACACCATCCCCGACGAGGACGGCTCGCTCGTCGACGACGACCTGCGGCCGCTCTCCGGCCTCGAGCCCGGCGACGAGGCCGTCATCGGCTGTATCGCCGAGGAGAAGAGCGACCTGCTGCGCTACCTCGCCTCGCTCGGTCTGCTCCCCGACACGCCGGTCGCCGTCGAGAGCGTGGCGCCGTTCAACGGCCCGCTGCTCGTGCGCGTCGGCGGGTCGCAGTACGCCCTCGGACGCGAGGTCACGGACAAGATCATGGTCCGCGGCTGACCCACGTGGCGACCACCGTCCACCAGACCCGCCGCGAGGCGGTCGCCGCTTGTCCGGCGGGCGAGCCGCTCGTCGTCTGCGTGGCCGGCAACCCCAACGTCGGCAAGTCGTCGCTCTTCAACTCGCTCACGGGGTCCTCGCGTGAGACCGCCAACTGCGCCGGCGTCAGCGTCGACGCCTGCGCCGTCTGCACGCACTGGGAGGGCCGGCGAATCGAGGTGGTCGACCTGCCCGGTAGCTACTCGCTGGACGGGCCGGGCGACGACCAGCGTGCCGCCCGGCGGGCGCTGCTCGAGTGGCGGCCGGACGTCGTCGTCGCCGTCGCGGACGCCACCAACCTCGCCCGCAGTCTCTACCTGCCCCTGCAGCTGCTCGATCTCGGCTATCGCGTCGTCATCGCGCTCAACCTTTCGGACGAGGCGCGCCGCCGCGGACGCACGCCGGACGCAGAGGTGCTCTCGCGGGACCTCGGCGTCCCCGTCGTCGCGACCGTGGCTCCCCGGGGCACCGGCCTCCTGGAGTTGGAGGCCGCCGTGCTGCGGGTCTCCGCCGGCGGCGGCCTCGGCGAGACCATGGGCACGCCGCTGCCCCCCGAGCTGGAGCAGCGCGTCGAGGAGGTGGCGTTCCACATCGCCGCGCGCTCCGACGACGGCCTGCACGCGCCCGGTGGCCTCGGAGCGCGCGCGGCGGCACTGGCCGTCCTCGAGGGCGACGCCGACGTGCCGCGTCAGCTGGGTCTCGAACTCGAAGGGTTCCTGACCGACGCCGACGAGGGCCTCGCGCTCGAGATCTCCAAGGCGCGGCACGCGGAGGCACGCGCGCTCGCGGCGGCGGCCCAGGACACCCGCGCCGCCGCCGACCGCTGGTGGCGCCTCACCACCGCGCCGCGCACCGGCATCCCCATCCTCATCGGCGTGATCACCGCCGTCTTCGCCACGCTCTTCATCGTCGGCGACCTGCTGGCTCGCGTGCTCACGGCCGCGTGGACGGCGTGGATCTCGCCGGCGGTCGTGGACGTCGTCACCGCGATCTTCGGCGACGGCACCCTGGGCAGCGTGGTCATCTGGGGCGTCGACGGCGGCATCCTGGCCACGCTCGCCGTCGGCATCCCCTACATCCTCACGTTCTACTTCATCCTCGCCCTGGTCGAGGACACCGGCTACATGAACGCCGCCGCCTTCCTGAGCGACCGCATCATGCACCGCGTGGGCCTGCACGGGCGCGCCATCATCCCGCTGATCGCCGCCGGCGGGTGCAACGTCCCGGCGATCATCGCCACGCGCTCGCTGGGCAACACGAGGGAGCGCACCATCGCCTCCGTGCTCGCGACCCTCACGCCCTGCAGCGCCCGCACTGCCGTCATCATCGGGGCTGTGGCCGGCGTTGCCGGCTGGCAGTACGCGCTGCTCACCTACGCGGTGCTCTTCGTCGTCATCGTCCTCGCCGGGCTGGCGCTCAACCGGCTCATCCCCGGCGACAAGGGCGTGCTCGTCATGGAGATGTTCCCCTTCCGCCGCCCGGTGCTGCGGCAGGTGGCGCGCAAGACGTGGCGGCGCTTCCGCGAGTTCGTCTGGGACGCCGCCCCCATCATCCTGCTGGGCAGCATGGCGCTGGGGCTCCTTTACGAGACCGGCTGGGTCTGGGAGCTCGGCACGGTGCTCGATCCCATTGTCGAGGGGTGGCTCCTTCTGCCGATGGTCGCCGGGCTCACGCTCGTGTTCGCGGTCCTGCGCAAGGAGCTGGCGCTTCAGCTCTTGCTCGTCTTCGCCGCCGTCCAGGCCGGCGGCGCGGTCGTCAGCATCTCCTCGTTCATGTCCACGTCGCAGATCGTCACCTACGCGATCGTGAACGCGCTCTACATCCCCTGCGTGGCCACCATCGCCGTGCTGGGGCGCGAGTTGGGGTGGCGGCGGACGGCCGTCATCTGCGCCGGCACCATCGTGCTCGCGCTCTTCGTGGGCGGCATCGTCGCCCGGCTGCTGCCGCTGATCTCCGCCTGAGCGGCGGCCGCGGGCGTGTCGTCCCGCCCGGGTGGTACACTCCGCCTCCGGTGACCAGATGAGCCACTCCTCCACCGACATCCGCCTGCAGGCCGAGCGCCTGCTCCACAGCGCCGGCGTCTCGCGTGAGCCCGTCTCGCTGCGCGACGTCGTGAGCGCGCTCAACCTGGAGCTCGTCCACAAGACGCGCGAGCCGTTCGCCTGCGAGGCGGCCCTCGAGCCGCTCGGCGACGGCCACGCGATCGTGCTGCGCGGCGGGTCCGACGAGCGCCGCCGCCGCTTCACCATCGCCCACGAGATCGGGCACTTCGTGCTGCACCCGCAGCGGCTCAGCCCGGAGCGCGGCGGCGCCGTCAATGCGGCGCTGCGGGAGCAGGAGCGCGAGGCCGATCAGTTCGCCGCCGAGCTGCTCATGCCCGAGCCGCTGGTGCGGGAGGCCGTCGTACAGCAGGGTGGCGACGTGGAGCGGCTGGCCGGCCGGTTCGACGTCAGCCGTCAGGCGATGCAGACGCGCCTGCGGCGGCTCGGCCTGGGCGGTCACCACAGCGACGGCACGTCGCCGCGCCACACCGTCTGACGCCCTCGCGATCGCGGGCGCGCCGGCGCACCTGCCGCCGAGTCCCTCAGGCACTCACTTGCCGGCGGTCGCCAGCACCCAGTCGATCGTGGCGCGCGCCACGAGCGCCGAGCGGCCGGGCCCGTGGTGGCCGCCCTCAGCGAGTGAGATGAACTCGGAGGGAGCCGCAAGCACGGCCGCCAGCCGCTCGCTGTGCGCGAAGGGCACGTCGTCGTCGTCGCGCGCGTGCGCAAGCAGCACGCGCGGCAGGCCGCGCGCCGCCTCCACCAGATCGAGCCCGGCGAGGAACGGCCGCAGTGCAGCGCCGTCGAAGCGGCCGGAGTACTCGCGGTCGGGCGGCCCGCCGGGGGCGCTGCCCGGGTCGCTCTCGAGCTCGTCCAGCCCGGCGAGCAACGATGCGCCGTCCGCCGGGCACAGCAGCACGAGCGAGCGGAAGAGCCCGGGACGGGCGCGCGCCGCCAGCAGGAGCATGCACCCGCCCATGCTGGCCCCGCGCGCCGCCAGCCACGGGGCGCCGGACTCGGCGAGCAGCCGTTCGCCGGCGGCGACGGCGTCTCGCCAGCCGTCCGGCCCCATCTCTCCGTCGCTCTCGCCGTGGCCGCGGAAGTCGAACGTGAGCGCGGCCAGCCCTGCGGCGGCGGCCTGCTCGCCCATCAGCTCGTGGTTCTCCTTGCGGCTGCCGGCGCCGTGGCAGACCAGGAGGGCGCCGAGGGGCGGGCCGGCCGGCCGGAAGAGCCGGCCGGCCAGCGAGACGTCGTCCGACGCGATCGTCAGGGGCCGTGGCGGAGGGGTCGCATCCACGGCCCCGAGTGTAGCGAACGCCGAGGTGTGATGTACTACCGTGCACCCTGCAGCCCCACGGAGGTCACATGCACGAGGTCAACGTCGGCCGCAAGTCGCTGGCCGACTACCGCAGCATCGTCCCCAGGGACCTGATGGCCGAGATCGACGAGCTGAGCGAGCGGCTCCGCGGCCGGCAGGTCCTGCACGTCAACGCCACCGCCTTCGGCGGCGGCGTCGCCGAGATCCTCTACACTCTGGTGCCGCTGGTCACCGACGCCGGCCTCGAGGCGCACTGGCAGATCCTCACGGCGCCGCCCGAGTTCTACAACGTCACCAAGAGCTTCCACAACGGCCTCCAGGGACACGCGGTGGACTTCCCGCCCGAGGCGCGGGCGCTCTACGAGGACGTGTGCCGCGCCAACGCCGCCGAGCTCACGCGGCCCTACGACTTCGTCGTCATCCACGACCCCCAGCCGCTGGCGATCCGCGACTTCGTGACCCGCAGCCAGGACCGCTCCACGTGGTGGATCTGGCGCTGCCACATCGACACGTCCACCCCGGATCAGGGCCTGTACGACTACCTGCTCCCGTCGATCAACCGCTACGACGCGGCCGTGTACACCCTGGCCGACTACGTGCCCCGGGGCCTCACCGTGCCGGTGCGGGAGATCGCCCCCACCATCGATCCTTTGGCGCCCAAGAACATGCAGCTTTCTGCGGAGGACGCCACCTACATCGTGCGCCAGTTCGGCATCGACGTGGAACGGCCGCTGCTCCTGCAGGTCTCGCGCTTCGACCCCTGGAAGGACCCGCTGGGCGTGGTCGACGTCTACCGCACCGTCAAGGCGAAGTACCCGGACGTCCAGCTCGCGCTCGTGGGCTCCATGGCCAGCGACGACCCGGAGGGCTGGGACTACCTGGAGCGCGTCATCGCCTACGTGGGCGGCGACTCTGACGTCTTCATCCTCTCCAAC
This sequence comes from uncultured Thermoleophilia bacterium, assembly GCA_963808735.1. Taxonomy (GTDB): domain Bacteria; phylum Actinomycetota; class Thermoleophilia; order UBA2241; family UBA2241; genus CAIXSE01. The sequence goes on from CAWEHE010000025.1 coordinate 16,131, forward strand.
CTCGACAACGTGGGTTCGGTCGAGATCAACGCCTTCCAGAGTCACGCCGACGTGATCATGCAGAAGTCGACCCGTGAGGGGTTCGGGCTCACCGTGACCGAGGGTCTGTGGAAGGGGCGGCCGGTCATCGGCGGCGACGTGGGCGGCATCCCGCTGCAGATCGAGGACGGCGTCACCGGCTACCTCGTGAGCTCCGCCGCGGAGTGCGCCGAGCGCTGCCTGCAGATCATGGACGACCCGGCGAAGCACCGCGCCATGGCGCTGCTCGGCAAGGAGAAGGTGCGGCGCGACTTCCTCACGCCGCGCCTGCTGCGCGACGACCTACGGCTCTTCGCCGACCTCGAGGCGGGTAAGATAGGGGCTTAGCCAGCCGAAGGAAGGGCATGGCGTGGAGGGTGTCGATCTCGCACAGCGCCGCCTCGTGGTGGCCGCCAACCGCGGCCCCGTGTCGTTCCACGACGACCCGTCGGGAGAGCCGGTCGTCACGCGCGGCCCCGGCGGCCTCGTCACCGTCCTCACCGAGGTCCTCCGGCACCATCCCGGCACGTGGGTGGCGGCGGCGCTGGGCGACGAGGAGCGCCGCCTCGCCGCCGCGGGGAGCGCGGTCGAGGTCGCACTCGACGGCGACGCGTATCGCCTGCGGTACGTCGCCGTCGACCCGGACGCCTACCACAAGTACTACAACATCGTCGCCAACCCGATGTTGTGGTTCATCCAGCACTACCTCTGGGACCTCGGCCGCCATCCCGACATCGGCGCCGAAGAGATGGACGCCTGGCACAACGGCTACCTGGTCGTCAACGAGCAGTTCGCGAAGGCCGTCGCGGACGAGGTGCGCCGGGGCGCCGACGGGCAGCGTGGCCGCGGCAAGGCCGGCGACGGGAGCGACGCCCTGGTGCTGCTGCACGACTACCAGCTCTACCGCGTCGCCCCGGACGTCCGGGCAGCCTGTCCCGGGGCCTTCCTGCACCAGTTCATCCACATCCCCTGGCCGCAGAGCGACTACTGGCGCGTACTGCCGGACCACATCAGGAACGCGGTCGTCGAGGGGCTGCTGGGCAACGACATCGTCGCCTTTCACACGCGCGGGTACGCGCGCAACTTCCTCCACTGCTGCGAGGACCTGCTCGAGCTCGACGTCGACGTCGCACAGGGACTCGTGCGCTACGAGGGTCGTGAGGTGTGGGTGCGCGCCTACCCGGTGAGCATCGACCCGGCGGCGCTGCGCGCCGCCGCCGACTCACGCCGAGCGCGCACCGCCGAGCGCCACCTCCTCGGTAAGCGGCGCGAGTTCCTCCTCGTGCGCGTCGACCGGCTCGACCTCAGCAAGAACATCATCCGCGGCTTCGTCGCGCTCGACCGCTTCCTCGAGCTGCACCCGGAGTACAAGGAGCGCTTCACGTTCCTCGCCCTGCTCCAGCCCTCGCGCGAGGACGTCGAGGAGTACGTCACGTACCGGGAACGGGTGGAGCGCGTGGTCGCCGACGTCAACACGCGCCACGGCACCACCGACTGGATGCCCATCGACCTGCGCATCCAGGACGACTTCCCCGTGACCCTCGCCGCGTACGCGCAGTACGACGTGCTCTTCGTCAACGCGATCAGCGACGGCATGAACCTGGTGGCGAAGGAGGGGCCGATCCTCAACCGCCGCGCCGGCGTGCTGGTGCTCAGCGAATACGCCGGCGCCTACGAGGAGCTCGGCGCCTTCGCCCTCGGCGTCAATCCCTTCAACATCGAGCAGCAGGCGGACACGCTCCACAAGGCGCTCACGATGGCGGCCGACGAACGCGAGTCGCGCGCCGGCATGCTGCGCCGCGTCGTCGAGGAGAACAGCGTCGAGAAGTGGGTCCAGGCGCAGTTCGCCGACATCGCCGCCAAGCTCGACGCCGGCGGCTGAGCCGCTGCCGGCGGGCGGCGGAGGCGTAGCCTCAGCCGCCGCCTCTCAGTTCGGCCCGGCCGCGACTACCCCACGAGGTGCGGGTAGACCGCGAACAGGTAGAGGCAGTACACGAGGAAGATCCCGGCGACGATGTTGACAGCGTAGCGCACGCCACGGACCTTGAAGCGCTGCCCGATGGCGATCAGGAACAGCACCGCGGCGAGGACGACGGTGATGCGCACGTAGTGCTCGCCGGTGGCGCGGTAGTCGACGCCGAGGTCGAACGCGTGCGACGCCTCCTTGTTCAGCTCGGCCGCCTTCTCCAGTGAGGGGGTCCTCGTACTCCTCCATGTAGCGCGGGCCGGGGGGCGCGGTCGGGTCGTGCATGCCGTCGATCGCGACCCAGGCGTCGAAGGCCTTCTTGTACTCGGGCGTGAAGCGGCGCTCGAGGAGGGCTTGCAGGCTCTTGTCGCCGGCGTCATAGGCCTGGAGCCAGGCGGTGAAGTTGCCGGCGTTGTAGATCAGCGTCTGGTTGGCGGTGAGTGTGACGCTCTGGCCCTCCGTGCGCAGCCGGGAGGAGGTGGCGTACTCCTTGGCGCTCTCGCCGTCCCAGCGCGCCGCCTGGTAGCCGCTGAGGGCGGTCACGATCGCCACGATGGCGAGCAGGATGGCCTCGAGGATCTCGATGGTCTCGATGCGGCGCTTGCTGGGCCGGTTCGCGGCGGGCTCGTCATGCTCGCTCTGCTCTCGCAGGTGGTTCGCGATCTCGGCGTTGACATTGCCTTCGGGCATGGACGGATCCTCCTGGACGGGCGCTCGGCTGCCGGGAGATGGTACTACAAGGAGCGACCGCGCCATCACCCCGGGCGCCGCGGACGCTCGGCTTGACCAAAGTCCAGTATCGGCAGGCGGCCGCGCGGCTATCCTGACTGTGAGACAGGCGATCGCGGCCGCCGCGCCGGCTCCGGCGGCGGCCCGGTGAGGTGACGATGCTCCTCGAGATCTTCGCGTGTGACGACAGGCTCTGCGTGGACCTCGAGTCCGCCGTGGGCGAGGCCCTGCGCGACCTCGGGCTCGCCGGGGAGACGACCATCCGCCGCATCACCGACCCGGCCAGCATGGTCGGCCGCGGCGTCTGGCGGGCGCCGGGCCTGGCCGTCAACGGCAAGGTCGTGTCCCGGGGCAAGCCGCTCTCCGCGGCGCAGATCGCCGACCTGATTCGCGCCGCCGCGGGCTGACGGGCGCCCGGGTCCTTGTCCGCCGCGCCCGATGGCCCGCGACGCTCCTCAGAGCGCGGCGGCGCGCTCCCGGGCGACGGCGAGGTACTCCTCTGCGAGGTCGACGCCCACCGAGTGGCGGCCCAGCTGCGACGCGACCAGCATCGCCGTGCCCGTCCCGCAGAAGGGATCGAGCACGACGCCGTCCGCCGGGCAGGTCGCCAGGATCGGGATGCGGCACAGATCGGCCGGGAACGGCGCGAAGTGCAGGCCGCGTCCCTGCGTGTCCTCGGGCAGGATGTCCCACACGTCGCCGGGCTTGCTGCCTCCGGGGTGGTACCGCAGGAGGTAGAAGCCGCGCTCCTCGAGCTCGCGGGCGCGGCCGGAGACGGCGCCGACGTCGGAGTGCGTCGCCCGCTGCCGGCCACGGATGACCATACGGAAGTCGGCGAGGCGACCGGCGCGGATCTCGCCCAGGGCGTCCTCCAGCGCCGCCAGCGCCGCCGCCTTCTCGGGCTCGCTCAGCGCAGTCGAGAGCTCGATCTGGCGGCGATAGCGCACGCCGCTGACGCCGGTCGCCGAGACCACGGCGCCGTTCTCCACGCGAGCCGCGCGCGGCGCGTTTCTGATCGCGCCGGCGTCGTAGTAGTAGCCGCGCGGCCGGCGCACGAAGTGGAAGAGCAACTCGTGCACGTTGCGCAGCTTGTCGCGGCTCGTGTCGGGCCCTCCCTTCACCTTGTGCCACACCACGCTGTTGCGGAGCGTCCAGCCCTGGTCGTCGGCCAGGTGCAGGGCGACGCGCCAGGGGATCCCGAGCTGGCGCTTGCCGCGGTAGGTGTCGCCCAGGTTGAGCCAGAGGGAGCCGGTCGGCTTGAGCACGCGCAGGAGCTCGGCGGTGACGGCGCCGAGGGCGGCCACGTACTCCTGCCAGCCGCCCTCGGCGCCGATGCCGCCGCCGGCGTACCGCCGGTGGCCGAAGTACGGGGGGCTGGTGAGGACGCAGTCGGCCGAGTCGCCGGGGAAGCGGCGAAGGACCTCGGCGGCGTCGCCGCGGAGGAAGAGGGGGCGCGGGTGCGCTTCGCCGCCCGCGCCCGAGGGGTCGCCCGCCCGCGTGAGGTAGGCGGCGAGCGCGTCGCCGTCCGGCTCGCCGCCGGGGGTGCGCAGCGGTGTCCCTCCGGTGTCCCGCTCGGTAGCTCGCTTTCGGGCGCCGTTCACACGCCGAGGACCCGCCGGTAGATCGCCTCGTAGTCGGCGACCATGCGCGCGACGGTGAACCGCTCCTCGACGGTGCGGCGGCAGACGGCCGGGTCGATCTCGGAGACCCGGCCCACCGCCGCCACGAATCCCTCGAAGTCGTCGCGGACGAAACCGGTGACGCCATCATCCAGGACCTCCGGCACCGACCCCTGGCGCAGCGCCACGACGGGGGTGCCGCAGGCCATCGCCTCGATCATCACCAGCCCGAACGGCTCCGGCCACGTGATGGGGAAGACGAAGGCGTGCGCGTGGGCGAAGAGCTCGCGCTTGCGCGCGTCGCCGACCTCGCCCTCGTAGACGATCTGGTCGCCGTCGATGTGCGGGGCGACCATCGTCTCGAAGTACTCGCGGTACGGCTCCTGCAGCACGCCGGCCATGATGAGGCGGCGACCGGTGCGTTTGGCCGCCTCGATGCTCAGGTGGAAGCCCTTGGCTTCGCAGACGCGCCCGAAGGCCAGAAGGTAGTCGTCCTTCTCGGGCGTGTAGGGCCACTGCTCCACGGCGATGGCGTTGTAGGCGAGCCCGGCCCAGTTCATCGCCGGCGGGCCCATCGACTGCTGGTACTCGCTGATGCCGATGTACGGCACCTCGCCGGCGAACTGTTCGTAGAAGCCGTAGGCGGCGGTGTCGAAGGCGCAGTGCACGGTGTGGACCATGGGCGTGGCGAGGTAGCGGCTGAAGGCGATGCCGACGAAGCCGGAATGGTCGTGGACGAGGTCGAACCCGCCTTCTTCGATGTCGGCGAAGGCGAAGGAGACCTGGCGGGCGTCGTAGCTGGTCTGGCCGAGGACCTCGGGCATCTGCCTGGGGAAGAGCGCGCAGAGCTCGGCGGCGGTGTGCGAGTCGCCGGTGGCGTAGAGGCGGACCTCGTGGCCGCGCTCGACGAGACCGTCGCACAGCTGCTGGACGACCCACTCCGTGCCGCCGTAGCCGGCGGGCGGGACGGTGATCCACGGGGGTGCCAGTTGCGCGATCCGCATGGCGGCATTCTACAGGAGCAACGGCCGCGGGCGAGGGGCTCATGAGCGGCGGACATCCTGCCGATGGGGAGTCACACGCCAGGCGACGGCGAGGTAGAGTACGGCGATGATCCTGTATCTTGACTGCGCGAGCGGCGTCAGCGGCGACATGCTGGTCGCCGCGCTGCTCTCACTCGCCGGGGCCCGCGAGGCCGACCCCGGCCCGCTGGACGACGTGCTGCGCCCCGCGCTGGCCGCCGCAGGCATCGATCCTCGGCTGGTGCAGATCGAGGACGTCCGTCGCGGCGGCATCGCGGCGCTGGCCTTCAAGGTCGCCGACCAGCCGGGGTTCGCCACCTTCGACGAGCTGATCATGTCGCTGTACGCGTCGGACCTGGAGCAGCCCGTCGCCGACACGGTCGCCTCCATCGCCGAGCGCATGGCCGCCGCCGAGGCCGAGGTGCACGGCCGCGACGAGGACCACCTGCACGAGCTCAGCGACGTCGACACGGCGATCGACCTCATCTGCGCCGCCACCCTGCTGGACAAGCTCGCGCCGGAGCAGGTGGTCGCCTCGCCGCCGGCGCTCGGCGACGGCGAGATCGAGACGGCGCACGGCCGGCTGAGCGTGCCGGCGCCGGCCGTGCTCTCCCTGGTGGCCGGCCTGCCGACGGCCGGGGGCGCCCCCGCCGTGCCGGCGGGGGAGACGCCGGCCGCACCGCTCGGAGAGCTCACGACGCCGACCGGCGCCGCCCTGCTCGCCCACTTCGCGGCCGCCTTCGGCGGCCTGCCGGGCGGCCGCATCGAGCGCGTCGGCTACGGCGCCGGCCGCCGCGAGGTGCCCGGCCGGCCCAACGTGCTGCGCGCCGTGCTCGTCGATCCCGCGGCCGCTCCGGACGTCGACGGCGAAGCGCTCGGCGCCGTGACGGAGGGCGGCCACGGCGCCGCCGGCCACGTCGTCCTCGAGGCCAGCATCGACGACATGACGCCGGAGCTGCTCGCGCACGCCGCCGAGGTGCTGCGCGAGGCCGGCGCGATCGACGTCTGGATGAGCGAGGCGCTCATGAAGAAGGGCCGTCCCGGCGTGGTGCTGCACGTGCTCGCCGCGGCCGCCGACCGCGAGGCCCTCGCCGCCGCCGTCTTCGCCGAGACGACCACCTTCGGCCTTCGCGTGGTGCCCTGCGACCGCGAGTACGCGGAGGAGCGCCGCGAGACCGTCAAGATCGGCAAGCTCAAGGTCGACGTCCGCCTCAGCTTCGTCGGCGGCAAGCTCGCGACCGTATCTCCCGAGTACGAGGACGTCCGCCGCGTCGCGGCGGCCGTGGGGCGGCCCGCCAGGGTCGTCTACGAGGCCGCCCAGTCGGCCGCGCGCAGCCGCTTCAGCGGCTCCTGACGAGCCGGTCCGGCGGCGTCCGCCGGCCCTTGCAGCCGCGCCACCGGCCCCCTCCGCGCTGCCCCGATGTTCGGAATTGACCGCTTTTGTGGCGCGCTAGTAGAATCGTGCACAAGGTACCGGACTTCGCCCCCCCGTGACGGTCCGGCCCCACTATCGAGACGCGCGGGACAGTGGAGACCAAAGGAGGACGCGTTGAGTTCGATCGTTCGTAAATCCCCGGTGCCGAGCGACATTGACATCGCTCAGGCCGCCACCATGCAGCCTATCCAGGCGATCGCCGAGAAGGCCGGCATCCTCGAGGACGAGCTGGAGCTCTACGGTCGCTACAAGGCCAAGATCGACTACATGGCCGTCCTCGACCGCCTCAAGGACAAGCCCGAGGGCAAGATCATCGACGTCACCGCCATCACCCCGACGCCGCTCGGCGAGGGCAAGACCGTCACGGCCGTCGGCCTCTCCGAATCCATGAACGCGATCGGCATCGACACCATGCTGGCGCTGCGCGAGCCGTCCCTCGGCCCGGTCTTCGGGATCAAGGGCGGCGCGGCGGGCGGCGGCTACTCGCAGCTGCTGCCGATGGAAGACCTCAACCTGCACTTCACCGGCGACATCCACGCCGTCGGCACGGCCAACAACCTGCTCGCCGCCATGGTCGACTCGCACCTCATGCACGGCAACGAGCTCGAGATCGATCCGCTCACCATCTCGTGGCGCCGCTGCGTCGACCTCAACGACCGCGCCATGCGCGAGATCGTCAACGGTCTCGGCGGCCGCCTCAACGGCCTCCCGCGCCAGACCGGCTACGACATCACCGTGGCCAGCGAGGTCATGGCCATCCTCGGCCTCGCCACGAGCCTCAGGGACCTGCGCGAGCGTCTCGGCCGCATCACCTTCGGCTACAGCAAGACGGGCAAGCCGCTGACGGCCGACGACATCGGCGCCGGCGGCGCGATGGCGGTGCTGCTCAAGGACGCCATCAAGCCGAACCTCATGCAGACGCTCGAGGGCAACGCCGCGCTCATCCACGCCGGCCCCTTCGCCAACATCGCCCAGGGCAACAACTCGATCATCGCCGACAAGGTCGCCATGAAGCTCAGCGACTACGTCGTCACCGAGAGCGGCTTCGCCGCCGACCTCGGGGCCGAGAAGTTCATGGACATCATCTGCCGCTACGGCGGCTTCGCGCCCAGCGCCGTGGTCATCACCTGCACCATGCGCGCCCTCAAGATGCACGGCGGCCTGCCCGTCGATCCCGAGCTGCTCAAGGCCGAGAACAACGAGGCCCTCACCAAGGGCTGTGAGAACCTCGCCAAGCAGATCGAGAACATGAAGCACTTCGGCGTGCCCGTCGTGGTCACGCTCAACCGCTTCGCCTTCGACCGCGACACCGAGGTCGAGATCGTGCGCAAGGAGGCCGTGGCGGCCGGCGCCGAGGACGCCGTGCCGATCAGCGTCCACGCGCTCGGCGGCGACGGCGGCCAGGAGGCGGCCGAGGTCGTCAAGGCGGCCGCCGACAAGGGTGGGGACTTCAAGTTCCTCTACCCGCTCGAGGCCTCCATCAAGGAGAAGATCGAGACCATCGCCACCAAGATCTACGGCGCCGACGGCGTGGACTACCTGCCCGAGGCCGAGGCCAAGATCAAGCAGTTCACCGAGCAGGGCCTCGACAAGCTGCCGCTCTGCATGGCCAAGACGCACCTCTCGCTCAGCCACGACCCGGCGCTCAAGGGCCGGCCGCGCGGCTTCCGCGTGCCGATCCGCGACATCCGTCCCGCCACCGGCGCCGGGTACCTGTACCCGCTCCTCGGCGAGATGCGCACCATGCCCGGCCTGGCCAAGCGGCCGGCCGCCGTCGACGTCGACATCGACGTCGAGACCGGCCGGATCATCGGCCTGTTCTGAGAACCTGAAGGAGCGACCCCGGGGCGCCGGCCGCCATGCGGCGCCGGCGCCCCGCGGAGCCCTTCCGGGCTCCACCTCGGCCGGCGACTCACCCGGCCGGCCGGTCGCTCCCCGTCCGCGGCGCCTGGCGCGCCGCGCTGGAGGTACACGGTGAGCGACGGTCCCACCATCTACGCATCCGAGCCCCTCAAGGTCTATCTCGACGACGCCGCCAGCAAGAAGCCGGCGCCCGGCGGCGGCAGCGTCTCCGCCTGCGTCGGCGCCCTCGGCGCGGCGCTCGTCAGCATGGTCTGCAATCTCACGCAGGGGCGTGAGAAGTTCGCCGGCGTCGAGACCGAGATCGTCGCCCTGGTCGGCCAGGCCGACGACGCCCGCGCCCAGCTGGAGAAGCTGCTCCAGGACGACACCACGGCCTACAACGGGGTCATCGACGCCTTCAAGATGCCCAAGGACACGGACGCGGAGAAGGCGGCGCGCAAGGCGGCCGTCCAGGCCGGCCTCGTCATCGCCGCCGACGTCCCGCTCGAGATCTGTCGCGTCGCCGTCGACATCTGTCGCCTCGCCAAGGTCGCGGCGGAGCTCGGCAACCCGCAGGCGGTCACCGACGCCGGCATCGGCGCGATCCTCGGCGAGGCGGCCGTGGTCGGCGCCGCGCTCAACGTGCGCATCAACCTCGGCTCCATCGAGGACTGCGAGTACACGATCGCCGCCGAGGCGGAGATCGACAGGATCGAGGCCGAGGCCGCGGCGCTGCGCGCCGAGGTCCTCGCCATCACGCTCTCCAAGCTCTGATCAACCCCTGACGACCGCACACGAGAGGGAAGCCATGGCAGCTCAGATCATCGACGGCAAGGCGATCGCCGAGCAGGTCCGCGAGGAGATCAAGGCCGAGGTCGCCACGCTCGCGACCTCCGGCGTCACCCCCGGCGTCGCGACCATCCTCGTCGGCGAGGACGGCGGCGCGCAGTTCTACCGCGGCCAGATCGAGAAGAACACCGGCACGGTGGGCTTCAACTACTTCAACCACACGCTCCCGGCCGGCGCGAGTGAGGCAGAGATCCTGGGCCTCATCGCCAAGCTCAACGCCGACCCGGCCGTGCACGGCATCCTCGCGCTCATGCCCATGGACGCCGAGATCGAGCAGAACGCGGTGTTCAACGCGATCGCGCCGGAGAAGGACCTCGACTGCGTCAACCCGGCCAACATCGGCCACGTGCTGCTCGGCGACCAGCTGTTCGCGCCGGCCACGCCGAGCGCCTGCATCGAGATCCTCGACCGCGAGGGCATCGAACTGCAGGGCCTCGACGTCACCATCGTCAACCACTCGAACATCGTCGGGAAGCCGGTCGCGCTGCTGTGCCTCAACCGCAACGCCTCGGTCCACGTGGTGCACGTGTTCAGCAAGGACGTGCCCGCCGCCTGTCGCGAGGCCGACGTGCTCATCTGCGCGGCGCCGGTGCAGAACCTGATCAAGGCCGGCATGGTCAAGCCCGGCGCGGTGGTCATCGACGTGACCACGATCCGCGTCGACGGCAAGCAGGTCGGCTCGCTCGAGTTCGAGGCCGTGTGCGAGGTCGCCGGCCGCGTCACGCCGGTCCCCGGCGGCGTCGGCCCCGTCACCAACGTCATCCTGCTGAAGAACGCCCTCGTCGCCTGCAAGGCGCAGGCGGGCCTCGGCTGACCACCGGGCGGGCGGCGGGCGCGGCGGCCCTCCGGGCCGCGGTACCCGCCGCCCGCCGAGTGTGGTTCACTAGGCTCACCCCGAAGACGCAGATGGGAAGGAGGGCGGCCGGTCCGGCACTTCGCCGCGGCCGCCCGACGAACGCGGAAGCGCGAACGTGGAGTTGATGCGATGCCCAGGCGAGAAGCCACCCCGGCGCCGGTCGATGCGGCCGCCACAGTCCCCGAGCTCGACGTCGACCTCGCGCAGGTCGAGGAGCTCGTCCAGGAGATCGACCCGCAAGGCAACCTGATCGCCCTGCTGCAGCGCGCCCAGGACGTCTTCGGCTACCTGCCGGAACCCGTGGTCGACGAGATCGCCCGTCTGAGCCGCGTCCCGGCGTCTCGCATCTACGGCATCATCACCTTCTACGCGCAGTTCACCACGGTCCCCACCGGGCGTCACAAGGCGTTCGTCTGTCACGGCACCGCCTGCCACGTGGCCGGCGCCACGCGCATCACCGAGGCGCTCGAGCAGGAGCTCGAGGTGGGCGACGGCGAGACGCGCGCCGACCGGGAGTTCACCCTCGACTCGGTGGCCTGCATGGGCGCCTGCTCGCAGGCGCCCGTGATGCGCATCGACGAGGAGACCTACGGCAACCTGAGCGCCGACGAGACGCGCAAGATCGCGCGCAAGCTGCTCGAGCAGGTGCTCGCGGAGCGGGGAGGTGCCGCCGATGCCTGAGGCCGTTTCCGCGCCCGCACAGGGCGTCAAGGTCGGCGTCTCGGCGAGCCCGGACGGGCGCCGCCGCGTCTCCGTCTGCGCCGGCACCGCCTGCGTGTTCGCCGGCTCCATGAAGATCCACGACGCCTTCGTCGCCGAGATCGGCGAGGCCGGCCTGCAGGACCAGGTGGAGGTCAGCATCATCGGCTGCCACGGCCTGTGCTCGCAGGGTCCCCTCGCGGTCGTGTCCGACGGCGACACCTACTACCCCCGGCTCAAGCTCAAGGACGTGAAGACGGTCGTCGGGGAGCACCTGGCCGGCGGCCAGGTCGTCGAGAAGCTCCTGTACACGGATCCCGCGACCGGCGAGCGCATCGCCTGCGCCCACGACATCCCCTTCTACAAGGCGCAGACACGCGTCGCGCTGCGCGACGTCGGCGTCATCAACCCCGAGAGCATCGACGAGTACCTGGCTCGCGGCGGCTACGAGGCGGCGCGTACGGCTCTCACGACGATGAAGCCGGAGGAGATCATCCAGATGGTCCTGGACTCCGGGCTGCGCGGCCGGGGTGGCGCCGGCTTCCCGACGGGCATGAAGTGGAAGTTCGCGGCCGCCTCGCCGGGCGACGTCAAGTACATCATCTGCAACGGCGACGAGGGCGACCCCGGCGCGTTCATGGACGCCTCCATCATGGACGGCGACCCGCACGCGGTGCTTGAGGGCATGCTGATCGGCAGCTACGCGATCGGCGCGCATGCAGGCTACATCTACGTGCGCGCCGAGTACCCGCTCGCCGTCAAGCGCCTGCGCATCGCCATCGCGGCCGCTGAGGAGCGCGGCTTCCTCGGTGAGGACGCGCTCGGCAGCGGCTGGGACTTCACGCTCCGGATCAAGGAAGGCGCCGGCGCCTTCGTCTGCGGCGAGGAGACGGCGCTGATCGCGAGCATCGAGGGCAAGCGCGGCATGCCGCGCACCCGCCCGCCCTTCCCGGCCGTCTCCGGTCTCTGGGGCAAGCCGACCAACATCAACAACGTCGAGACCTGGGCCAACGTCCCCTGGATCATCGCCAGCGGGGCGACGGCCTACGCCTGCTATGGGAGCGACGCGTGCAAGGGCACCAAGGCCTTCAGCCTCGCCGGCAAGGTCGTCAACGGCGGCCTCGCCGAGGTGCCCATGGGCTCGACCCTGCGCCACGTCATCTTCGACGTCGGCGGAGGCATCAAGGACGGCAGGCAGTTCAAGGCGGTGCAGCTCGGCGGTCCCTCCGGCGGCTGCGTGCCGGCGAGCCTCCTCGATACGCCGGTCGACTACGAGAGCCTCGCCGCGACCGGCGCCATCATGGGCTCTGGCGGCATGGTCGTCGCCGACGACACCACTTGCATGGTCGACCTGGCCAGGTACTTCCTGCAGTTCACCCAGAACGAGAGCTGCGGCAAGTGCGTCCCCTGCCGCCTCGGCACCAAGCGCATGCTCGAGATCCTCGAGCGCATCTGCGCCGGCGAGGGGGAGGAGGGCGACGTCGAGCGCCTGGAGAAGCTGGCGGTCGCCATCAAGCGCACCAGCCTCTGCGGTCTCGGCCAGACGGCGCCCAACCCGGTGCTCACGACCATCCGCTACTTCCGCGAGGAATACCAGGAGCACATCGACGACCGGCGCTGCCCGGCGCTGAAGTGCGAGGCGCTCATCGCCTACGTCGTCGACCCCGAGACGTGCACCGGCTGCACGCTGTGCGCCAAGAAGTGCCCGGTGGACGCCGCCACCGGCGAGAAGAAGCAGCTCCACACCATCGACCAGGCGCTCTGCATCCGCTGCGACGCCTGCCGCGTCGCCTGCAAGTTCGACGCGGTCAAGGTCGTGAGCGGGCCGGAGGAGATCGCCGCGGCGGTGCGCGCGCAGCACGCCTGACGCCGCACCCTCTGCTCGCACCCGTGGGCCCGGCGATGCCGCTTCGGCGTCGCCGGGCCTTCCGCTTCTGCGAGCCGACCCCCTTGCCCCCGGGCATGCCTTGCGCTTATCGTTCGACGGGTGACCAAGTGACCTGCCGCATGGGCGGCGACCGGAGGAGGTGGACGGCACAGCGACAGTCCTGAGTACCGCTAGCATGCGGACCGTCGCCAGGGGCCGGCCGGGAGTCCGCGATCAAGGGGGGTAGTGTGGCAGAAGAACTCGCATTCGCACGTAAGGCCAGCGGCATGGTGCGCGGCCTGTCGATGCTCGACGCCTTCGGCGTCGGCATGATGAACCAGGGCATCACGCCCAGCATCTGGACGATGATCACCTGGGGCCTCGGCACCTATCTCACCGGCAACCTGTTCTGGGCCTGCATCATCTCGCTCGTCCTCGTCGGCTTCGGCTTCCCGCTCGTGTGGGGCATCCTCTCCGGATCGATGCCGCGCTCCGGCGGTGAGTACATCTACAACTCGCGCATCATCCACCCGGTCATCGGCATCGCCGAGAGCTTCGGCAACGCCTTCGTGATGATCTTCTGGGTCTACGTGCTGGCGCCGTGGATCGCCGACCCGGGGCTCGTCATCTGGGCCGAGTACATGGGCTGGACCTGGCTCTACGACTCGGCCAACAGCACCTTCTTCGGCGGCGTCCCCTACGACTGGGGCGTGTTCATCGTCGCCACCATCGCCAACATCCTCGCCGTGCTCACCATGGTCTTCGGGGTCAAGATCTTCGCCTCCATCCAGAAGGCGATCATGTTCTTCGCCCTCGGCGGCGCCGCCGTGGTCACCGGCTCGATCATGCTGACCAGCAAGAGCGCCTTCGCCGCCAGCTGGGACAAGCTGGCCACGCAGTACGACTCGCTCAAGTACTCCGAGATCGTGCCCGCCGTCTCGGCGGCGATCGGCGAGCCGGTGCCCACGCACTCGACCTTCTACGGCACCCTCGGGGTGATGGTCGCCGGCTCCTGGCTGTTCGCCTACGCCTACTTCTGCGTCTTTGTCGCCGGCGAGGTCAAGCGCCCCGACAAGACGCTGATCGGCGCCAACTTCATCGCCATCCTGGTACCCGCCTGCTTCGGCATCTGGACGGCGCTCTCGATGTACAAGGCGATGCCCTTCGACTTCGTCTCGGCGACCGCCTGGATCGACAACAACGGCGGCCTGGACGGCTACAACATGCCCTTCCTGCCGAGCTACATGAGCATCGCCTACGTGGCCCACTCGAACTGGTTCGTGGCCGCGGCGGCGAGCATCTCCTACATCCTCTTCACCTTCTGGTACCTGGCGCTCAGCTACATGGCCTTCCCGCGCATCATCTTCGCCTGGGGCATGGACCGCATGGGTCCCAAGTGGTTCACCTCGATCAACCCGCGCTGGGCGAGCCCGGTGAAGAACTACATCCTCTGCTTCGTGCTCTGCCAGGCGGCGATCGCGCTCTACACCTTCTGGCTGGGCAGCTACATGCAGGGGCTCACGATCACCGGCATGGAGATCGTCTCGGTGTGGGGCATCACCACCATCGCGGCGCTCATCTTCCCCTACGTGAAGCGCGCCAAGGGCATCTGGGAGTCCTCGCCCTACAAGACCTGGAAGTTCCTCGGCATCCCGCTGGTCAGCTGGGGCGCCGCGGTCAGTCTCGTCTACCTGTGCATCCTCTTCTACTTCCTCATCTTCACCGAGGAGATGAAGGACTCCAACGGCGGCTCCTGGATCCTGTACTGCATCGTCTGGATCATCGGCGGCCTCTGGTACTTCTTCTGGAAGGCGCGCAGCAAGAAGGTCGGCATCGACGTCGGCATGACCTACGGGGAGCTGCCGCCGGAGTGACCCTCCCGCACAGCTCCTTCGCCGCGACGGCGACCTGACACCGGGTCCGGGGCGGCGCGCCGAGAGGCGCGCCGCCCCGGACTTCGTTGCGGCGGTGACTCGGCGGTCTCGGGGGGCTCGGCACCGACCGGCCTTCGGCCGCGCGTCCGAAACGCTGCTGCTCGGTGAGGGATTCCGCCGTCGACCAGCCGCGATGGCCGAGATGTAGGATTCGGCAGGGTGCGAAATTCGCAGGCTGCCGAATCCTACGCTCTGCTCGCGGGCCTTGACATTTTCCGACGTGAGGTATCGAAATACCCTGACGAATGGACCTGACCAGGGGGGTCGTGTTGCCATTCACCCTCGACGCGATCGACAGACAGATCGTGTCGCTTCTCATAGAAGACGGCCGCATGTCGTCGGCCGAGATCACCCGGCGCATCGGGCACGTGTCCGAGCGGGCGGTGCGCTACCGCATCGAGCGGCTCATCCGCACCGGCGTGATCCGCGTCAGCGCCATCGTCATGCCCCAGGCCGTCGGCTTCGACGTCATCGGCGACGTGCTCGTCGAGGTCGCTCCCGGCAGGCTGCAGGACGTGGCCGCGCAGCTGGTCGACTTCCCCACGGTGAGCTACCTGGCCGGCTCCGTCGGGGAAGGAGACCTCAGTGTCCAGGTCTACGCCCGCGACACGGAGGAGCTCCTCCGCTTCGTCAATGAGGTCATCGGCAAGGTCCCTGGAGTGACGCGCACCAGGCTCGCTATGGTGCCCTGGAAGCTCAAGGACGTCTATCAGTGGCACGTGCCCTCGGAGGCCGCTGAAGAGGGGAGGGCGATCGGCTGAGGATCCGTGCTGTCCGTGTCTGTACCGTCAATCAATCACGGGATCGCCGGCCGGGAGGGCCTTGCCGGCGAGACCTTGTAGCAAGGGGGAAGTATGGCTGAAGAACTAGCCTTTGCCCGCAAGGCCAGCGGCCTCGTCCGCGGCCTCTCCATGTGGGACGCCTTCGGCGTCGGCTTCATGAACCAGGGCCTCACGCCGTCCATCTGGGTCATGACCAGCCTCGGCGTCGGCGTGTACCTCGGCGGGAACCTCATCTGGGCGACGCTCATCTCGATGGTCCTCGCCGGCATCGGGTTCCCGATCGTGTGGGGCGTGCTCGGCGGCTCCATGCCTCGCTCGGGCGGCGAGTACATCTACAACTCCCGCATCATCCACCCCATCGTGGGTATCGGCGAGTCGTTCGGTAACGCTTTCGTGTGGATCATGTGGATCTACGTGCTGGCGCCCTGGACGGCCGATCCAGGCATGGTGATGATGGCCCAGTTCATGGACTGGCCATGGCTGTACGACTCCGCCAACGAGCACCTTCTTCGGCGGCCTCAGCTACACGTGGGGCTGCTTCGTCATCGCCACCGTCGCGAACATCATCGCCTTCCTGTTCGTGGTCTTCGGCATCAAGTGGTTCGCCCGCATCCAGAAGGTCGTCATGATCTTCGGCATCGGCGGCTGTGCAGTGCTGCTCGCGGCGATCAGCTACTACGCGATCAAGATCGGTCAGACCGGGTTCGTGGACAGCTGGAACGCCACGGCTGCGACCTACGGCTCGATCGACTACGAGGGCTTCCTCAAGGCGGCCGGCGCCGAGGCCGGCCAGATGATGCCGCGCACCTGGAACTGGTTCGACACCTTCGGCGTCATGGTCGCCGGGTCGTGGCTCTTCGCCTACAGCTACTGCATCACGTTCATCGCCGGCGAGGTCAAGCGTCCCGACAAGACCATCATCCTGTCGAACCTCTTCGCGATCATCGTCCCCGGCGTGTTCATGCTCTGGGCCGCCTTCGGGCTGTACGGCCTGGTCCATTTCGACTTCTTCTCGGCGACGCAGTTCGTCGACAATGCCGGAAGTGACCTGGGCGGAGCGTACACCGTGCCGTGGAGCACCAACTTCCTCGGCATCCTCGCCATGTGCACCGCCAACAAGGTCGTCCTGTTCATCTCGGTGCTGTCGTTCCTCGCGTTCAACCTGTGGTGGATCGCGCTGAGCTACCTGGCGTTCCCGCGCATCATCTTCGCGTGGGGCATGGACCGCATGGGCCCCAAGTGGTTCACGGACATCAACCCGCGGTTCGCCAGCCCGGTCAAGAACCACGTCCTGTGCTTCGTGCTCGGCCAGATCATGATCGCCGTCTACGTCTTCTGGCAGAACGAGGCGATGCAGGGACTCGCGGTGACCGCGCTCGAGATCTTCTCGGTGTTCGGCGTCACCGCCATCGCGGCCCTGATCTTCCCCTACGTCAAGCGGGCCAGGGGCATCTGGGACGCGTCTCCGTACAAGACCTGGAAGATCGCCGGCATCCCGGTGGTGACGATCGGCGCCATCGTCGACATCATCTACCTGAGCATCCTGGCGTACTTCTTCTTCTTCCTTCCCGACCCGGACAAGCGTCTCGAAGGATTCACGACCAACACGGCCATCCTCATCGTCGTGACGTGGACCGCAGGTATCCTCTGGTACTTCTTCTGGAAGCAGCGCAGCAAGAGCGTGGGCGTCGACGTGTCGATGACCTACGGGGAGTTGCCGCCTGAGTGATTCGGCAGTACCGTGAGGGGGCGGGAGCATCCGCTCCCGCCCCCTCACCGGCCAATGGAGTGTGTAGATGCTGAAACTGTTTTTCGTCACCGATATCCACGGCTCGAACGTGTGCTACCGGAAGTTCCTGAACGCGCTTCCGATCTACGGCGCCGACGTGGCCGTCCTCCTCGGTGACCTCACCGGCAAGGTCCTCGTGCCGCTCGTCGACAAGGGCGGGGATCAGTGGGAATGCACCCTCATGGGGCAGTATCGCGAGGTCAACGGGCAAGAAGAGCTCGCGGACATCAAGAAGATCATCGAGAACGCGGGCTACTACTGGGTCCACCAGACGCGCGAGGAGTTCAACGACACGCGCGACGACCCCGCCAAGATCGACGCGCTGTTCAAGAGTCTCGTCTTCGCGCGCGTGCAGGAGTGGCTCGACCTCGCCGACGAGCGTCTCGAGGGCAAGCCGTACCAGATGTACATGGCGCCGGGCAACGACGACTGGTTCGTCATCGACGACATGATCGACAACGCCAAGCTCGTGCACCCGTGCGACAAGCGCGTCGTCGAGATCGACAATCACGAGATGATCACCTCGTCGGCGTCCAACCCCACACCCTGGCTGACGCCGCGCGAGATGAGCGAAGAAGATCTCGAGAAGCACCTGCGCGAGCTTTGCGTCAAGGTCAAGAACCAGAGCACGGCGATCTACAACTTCCACGTCCCGCCGTACGGCTACTCGCTCGACCTGTGCCCCAAGCTCGACGAGAACCTCACCATGGCCGCCGACGAGAAGATCCACGCCGGCAGCCTGGGCGCCAAGGCGGTCATCGAGGAGTACCAACCGCTTCTGGGCCTCCACGGCCACATCCACGAGTCGCGCGGCGCGCAGAAGGCCGGCCGCACGCTGCTCATCAACCCGGGCAGCGAGTACTCCGAGGGTATCCTCAAGGGCGTCATCATCATGCTCGACAAGAAGAAGATCAAGGACTACGTCTTCACCTCCGGGTGAGCGGCGCGTAGACTCTTCTCTTCAACACGACGCCGAACCCGGAAGGGGGCGATAGGTACTTATGGGACAGTTCATCCTGCCGAAGGACATTCCGCTCGACCGCTATCCCAAGCCCGAGGTCTTCCTCGAGGAGGGCAAGCGGATCACGGAGGCAGCGCAGCAGCAGGGCATCATCATGCGCGTCATGGGCCCGCTGGCGCTGCACTACTACTTCCCGGACCAGGTCGACCTGTACGCCAAGCTCGAGCGCCTCGGTGACCGCTACTTCACCGACATCGACTACGCGGTCTACGGCAAGGGTCGCAAGGGCATCGGGAAGCTGATGGCGTCGCTCGGCTACGAGAACGACCTCCAGACCATGGCGACGACGGGCCAGACCCGCCAGATCTACTTCGGCGGCAAGGTCCCCATGATCGACATCTTCTTCGACAAGCTCGACTACTGCCACGAGATCAACTACGACGGGCGTCTCGAGCTCGACCCCTGGAGCGTGTCCCTCGCCGATATCCTCCTGCAGAAGCTGCAGATCTGGGAGATCAACGACAAGGACCTCAAGGACATCGAGTACCTGTTCACCGTCGCCGACTTCGGCGAGGACGACACCAAGAAGGTCAACGTCGCCTACATCTCCAAGCGTCTCGGCGACGACTGGGGGTTCTGGTACACCGCGACCACCAACCTCGACCGGGTCAAGGACCACGTCGACGGCGTGGACGCACTCAGCGACGAGCAGAAGGCCAAGATCAAGCAGGTGGCCGACGACGTCCGCGCGCGCATCGACCGCGAGCCCAAGACGCGGAAGTGGGAGAAGCGCGCCAAGAAGGGCACCAAGAAGATCTGGTACAACACCGGGTTCTCCGACTGGTGATCCCGCGCCGGCCCGCCCTCGGGGGCGGACGCCGGACGGTGTGACGACGAGAGGGCCGGGGCGCCGCTGGCGCCCCGGCCCTCTCTCTGCGTTGCCCGCCGCGGCCCGATGCCCCGGCCGCGACGGTCCGGCCCGCAGCTAGTGCGCGGCCAGCTCTCCCTGCACGGCGAGGCGGCGCACGTCGGCGAGCGTCGCCTCGAGGCGCTCCAGCACCAGGCCCATCTGTTCGTAGGTGATGATCGCCGGCGGCTGCACGCGCAGCGTCAGCGAGTTGAAGAGCGTGCCGCCGATGAGCACGCCGCGCGAGAAGAGCCCCTGGCTCACGGCGTAACCGACATCGGAGTCCCTGAACTGCATGCCGATGAGGACCCCCACGCCGCGGACCTCCTCGAAGAGGTCCGGGTACCGGCCGGCGAGCTCGGTCAGCTTGCCCTTGAGCCAGGCGCCCTTCTCCGCCGCCTGGCCGGGGATGTCCTCCTCGAGGGTGGCGTGCAGGGCGCCGATGGCGGCGGCCGTGGCCATCGGGTTGCCGCCGAAGGTCGTCGTGTGGATGTACGGGTTCTCGTACATCGTCGAGAAGACGTCTTCTGTGGCGATGAAGTTGCCGATCGGGATGACGGCGCCGCCGAGGGCCTTGCCCATGGTCATGATGTCCGGGGCGACTCCCGAGTGCTCCATCCCCCAGAGCTTGCCCGTGCGGCCCATGCCGGTCTGCACCTCGTCGGCGATGAGCAGGATGCCCCACTTGTCGCAGATCTCGCGAACCTTGGGGAAGTAGTCGGCCGGAGGGATGATGGCGCCGGCCTCACCCTGGACCGGCTCCACGATGAAGGCCGCGATGTCGAAGCCCACCGCGTCGCAGATGCCGAGCTGCTTGTCGAGCGCGTCGGCGTCGCCAAACGGGACGAACCGCACCCCCGACATCAAGGGATTGAAGGGCTCGCGGAACTCGCCCTTGCCGCTGACGCTCAGTGAGCCGAACGACTTGCCGTGAAAGCCCCGCGTCGTGGAGATCATGCCGAGCGAGTGGTTCGGCTTCTTGCGCCGCGCCCACAGCTTGGCGAGCTTCATCGCGCCCTCGTTGGCCTCGGTACCCGAGTTGCAGAAGAAGGAGTACCGCAGGTCGCCGGGCGTGACCATGGCGAGCAGGTGACTGAGGTAGCCGCGCATGGGGTCCAGGAGTTCCTGCGAGTGCAGCGCCTGATGCTCGAGTTGATCACGGACGGCCTTGACCACGGTGGGGTGCCGGTGCCCGAGCATGTAGATCCCGAACCCGCCGAGGCAGTCGATGTACTCCTTGCCGTGGATGTCGTAGAACACCGAGCCTTCGTCGCGCCACTCGACCGACGTGTAGTCCGTCGACACCGACTTGCGGTACTCGAGGATGCCTGGATTGACGTAGAGGTCGAAGTTGGCCACGCAGTCGGTGACGACCTCCTGCTGTTCTCCGGCGCTGAGCACGGATTTCGCCATCAGATCCAGTGCCTTGCGCGATTCTCGCAATGCCTCTCGCCTCGTCGCGTCCTGCATTCGTTCCCCCAGTCCAGAGTAGGCGTGCAATGGAATCCCCTGATTTGCAGTATAGTTCGGTCAACCGACCGAACTTCGCCACCAATGTACCGCGTTGCGC
>CAWEHE010000026.1:0-23671 GCA_963808735.1 uncultured Thermoleophilia bacterium
TCGAGCGCTTTCGCGAGCACGCGGGTCTGCCAGGCCGCCTCGAGACCACAGCACCGAAGCTGCACCCGTGAAGCCAGGTGCCAGCGACATCATCCGGAGGTAACCACATGACTGCTCCCGACTCCCGCCCCAAGGTCGTCGCCGTGATCGGCAGCCCGAGGCGTCACGGCAATACCGCGGCCCTGGTCGACGCTGCCCTCGAGGAGCTCGAGCGCAGCGGCTGTGAGTGCACGCGGATGATGCTTGCGGACAAGCGCATCGAGTTCTGCAGCGGCCACGTGTTCTGCGGAGAACTTGCGTGCCCGCACGACGACGACATGGCCGGCATCCTCGACCAGGTGTACGCCGCCGACGGTCTCCTGCTCGCGACGCCGGTCTACTACGAGAACGTCTCCGGCCAGATGAAGGCGTTCATGGACCGCAACGCTACCCGCTACTACGCCGAACAGCAGCTGGCCCCGAGGGGGGTGGGCCTCATCGCCGTCGCGGGGGAGTCGGACGCCGACGACACGCTGGCGGCCATGCGCCGGTTCGTGGCGCTTTCGAATCCTGAAGAGCCGCACGTGGTCGCCCTCGGCGGCCTGGCGGACAAGCCGGGCGAGGCGGCGCAGGACGCCGAGCTCATGGCCAAGGCGGGGGAGCTGGGGCGCGCGATGGCCGAGCGGCTCGACCTCGACCCGAGCTGACGATCGCCGGCGGGGCGGGTGGCGCTACGCCGCCCGCCCGTCGACTACAAAACCGCTGCAAGTCGGGGCTACAGGCCGACTCGCAGCGGTTTGTCGCGCGCGAGGCCGGTGATAGACTCCGGCCCGTGCCCGACGCGCCCAACATCAGCATCAGCACGATCAACCGCGCCTGCGGTCTCTAGGCCCGTCCGCTTTCCGCGGACGGGCTCCTTCTGAGCAACACCGCGACTGCCCGCCCGCTGACCGACTCCGCGCCCTGACCTGTCGTCGTCGGACCCCTGCGAGGTTGCCGCAATGACCACCCGGATCAATCCCATCGCCCCCCGACTCTCGTGGGACGTGCTGAATGCCAGCGAGCTCGAGCGCATCCACGAGGCCACCCTCGACGTCCTCGAGACGGTCGGCATCCGCTTCCCCAGCGAGCGTGCCCTCGACGTCCTCGAGAAGAACGGCTGCGAGGTCGACCGCGCGACGCAGGTCGCCAAGCTCCCTCGCGCGGTCGTCATGGAGGCCGTCTCGCAGGTGCCGGACAGCTACGTGCTCGCCGGCCGCGACCCCGCCTGCGACATGCTCATCGACGGCAAGCACTGCTACCTGAGCAACGACGGCTCCGGCGTGTTCGTCTGGGACCACCACACGGGCGAGAAGCGGCCGAGCACCAAGGAGGACGCGGCGACCAGCGCCCGCTTCGTCGACGCGCTGCCCAACGTCAGCTACTACTGGGGCCCCGTGGTCACCAGCCAGGACGTGCCCCCGGCGACCAAGGCGCTCCACGACGCCGAGGCCGTGTTCGCCAACACCAGCAAGCACTTCCAGACGGTGACCACCGTCGGCGAGAAGCCCGCCCGCTACCTCGTCGAGATGGCGGCCGCCATCGCCGGCGGCACCGACGCAGCTGCGCGAGCGGCCGATCCTGAGCTTCATGCAGTGCGCCGTGGACCCACTGGCGCACGACGGCCCCAACCTCGAGGCGAACCTCGTGGCCGCCGAGCACGGGCTGGCCAGCGGCTTCATGCCCATGCCGCTCGCGGCCGGCACCGGCCCGGCGACGCTGGCCGGCACCCTCGTCGTCCAGAACGCCGAGGCGCTCAGCGGCATCGTGCTGCTCGAGCTCGCCTATCCCGGGCGTGCCCGCCTTCTTCGCCGGCGCTCCGAGCGTCATCGACCTCAAGACCGGTGGCTACACCGGCGGCTCGCCCGAGGACTACCTGCTCGCCGGCGCCTCCACCCAGCTCGCCCACTTCTACGGCGTGCCGATGGCGATGGGAACCATGGCCACCGGCGCCAAGGAGCCCGACTGGCAGGCCGCCATCGACGACTCGCTCAGCACCTTCGCCAGCGTGATGACCAACGCCGACATGATGAACGGCTGCGGCCTGCTGAACGGCTCCAAGATCCTCAGCTACCCGCACATGGTCATGGAGAGCGAGATCTACGGCATCGTGCAGAAGGTCGCGGACGGCATCGTCGTCGACGACGAGACGCTCGCGCTCGACGTGATCAAGAAGGTCGGGCCGAACGGCACGTACCTCGCGGAGAAGCACACGCGCCGGCACATGAAGGAGATCTGGCGCCCCACCGTGTGGGACCGCACGCCCTACGACAACTGGCTGCGCGAGGGCAAGAAGGGCGCCCTGGAGAAGGCGACGGAGATCGCCGACGACATCCTGGCGAACTACCAGCCCGAGCCGCTGCCCGAGGACGTCGTCGCGGAACTGCGCGCGATCGTGGAGCGCGCCGACAAGGAGCTGGCAGGGGCCTGAGGGCCGCTGCCTGACGCGCCCATGCCCGCCGAGACCCGCTGATGCCCGCCGCCCGGCTCATCGTCTGGGACGACGCCGCCTGCTGGCGGGTCCACGAGGCGACGCTCGCCCTGCTCGAGGAGACCGGCGTCGAGGTCCGTCACGCTGGGGTCCGCGAGCAGCTGGCGGAGGCGGGCGCGCGCGTCGAAGGGACGCGCGCCCGCATCCCGGCCGCTCTGGTGGACGCCGCGCTGCAGAGCGCGCCGCGCCACTTCACAGCTCCGGGAGCGCGGCGCGTCCGGCGGCAGCGGCCACGCCCGGCGAGGTGAGCTCGGCGGCCTCGAGCTGAAGGACGGCAACAGCTACTTCGGCACGGGGTCGGACTGCGTCTACGTCACCGACCCCGATACCGGCGAGCGTCGTCCGAGCACGACCGCCGACGTCGAGGGCATGGCCGCCCTCGCCGAGAAGCTGTCCGACCTCGACTTCGTCATGAGCATGGGGCTGCCGAGCGACGTGCCGATGGAAGTCGGCGACCTCGCGCAGTTCGCCGCCATGCTCGCCGGCACGCGCAAGCCGCTGCTGACGACGGCGCACGACGGAGTCTCTCTGCGCCGCATGAAGGACATGGCCGCCCTGTGCGGCGAAGCCAGGAGCTTCGGCTGCTACGCGATGCCCAATCCGCCGCTCATCCACAGCGAAGAGGCGCTGGACAAGGTCCGCGCCTGCGCGGAGCACGACATCCCGCTCGTCTATGCGCCGGCGCCGGCCGCGGGCACCACGGCGCCGGCCTCCATGACCGCGACCATCGTCGTCGGCAACGCCGAGACGCTCAGCGGCCTTGTCGTCCACCAGCTGACGCGGAGCGGCGCGCCGTTCGTCTACGGCGCCGGCTGCGGCGCCTTCGACATGCGCACCGCCGTCGACGTGTACGGCGCGCCCGAGCACTTCCTCGGCAACGCCGCTGCCACCGACCTCGCGCGTTTCTACGGGCTGCCGAGCTTCGCCTACGCCGCGGTCGCCGACGCCAAGTCGTTCGACGAGCAGTGGGCCGCCGAGGCCGGCATCACCGCGGTGCTCGGGGCGCTCAGCCGCGCCACGCTGCTCCACGACGTCGGCTACCTTGAGAGCGGCCTGCAGAGCAGCTACGACACGATCGTCCTCGGCGACGAGTTGGTAGGCTACGCCCGCGCGCTGCTCGTCGAGGTGGGCGTCGACGATGAGGCGCTGGCGCTGAACGAGATCGACGCCGTGGGCCCCGGCGGCAGTCACCTGGGCCGGGGCTACACACGACGGCACCACCGCGAGACGTGGGCGCCGCGCCTGTTCGACCGCGCGACGCACGACCGCTGGGCGGCCGCCGGCGCGACGACGCTCAAGGAACGCGTGGCCGTGCGCACGCAGGAGCTGCGCGAGGAGCCGCGCGCGTTCGCACTGGAGAAGACGATCCGCGACCGGCTGCAGGCCGTGCTCGCCGAGGCAGAGGGGAGCAGCCGATGAGCGAGCCGGCGAACGGTGCGGGTGCGGCGGGCGAGGTCGGCGGCACGATGCAGCCGGTGGAGGCGCGCCCGATCATGACGACTCAGGCACGCCTTGCGTTGCGCGTGCTGAGCGACGACGACGTCGCGCGCGTGCACGCGGCCGCGCTCGAGCTGCTGGGCGCCGATGGCGCCGCGGCCCGGGCCGCGGCCGCGTCGGCGCCGTCGACATTCGTCCTGGCCGGCCGCGTGCCGGAGCACGACGTGGCGCTCGGCGCCGGCCGGATCTGGCTGGCCGCCGGGATCGCGACCGCCGGGCCTGCCGGCGCGCCCTCGCGGGTGCGCCCGCTCGTCGGCGGCGACCCTGTCACGGCGACCGCCGCCGACCTCGACCTCGCCGTGCGTCTCGCCGATGCGCTGCCCGAGGTGGCCGTGCTCGCCGGCCCGCCGGTGCACGCCGCCGGCGAGACCGCTCTCGGCGAGCTCGCGCGCTGTCTGGCCGGCACCAGCAAGCACGTGATGGCCTCGGGCCTCACGACGGCCGCCGAGGCCGACGCGGCCGTCGCGATGGCGGCGGCAGTCGCCGGCTCCGCCGGCGAGGCCCGCCGCCGCCCGCCGCTGTCGCTCTGCGCGGACGCCGGCGCACTGGACGCGGCGCTCGTCTTCGCCCGCGCCGGCCTGCCCGTCGGTCTGGTGCTGGCCCCGGCGGACGCCGCCGCCGACGTGCCCGCGCCGCCCGCCGCCCCCGACCTCGGC
Source organism: uncultured Thermoleophilia bacterium (assembly GCA_963808735.1). GTDB lineage: Bacteria > Actinomycetota > Thermoleophilia > UBA2241 > UBA2241 > CAIXSE01. The sequence continues at coordinate 4,663 of CAWEHE010000026.1, forward strand.
GCCGCCCTCATCCGCCACCACGCGGGCGTGCTCGCCGGCTGCGCGGCTGTCAAGGCCGCGGCCCCCGGCGCGCCGTTCTTCTACGCCGCCGACCCCGCGGCCGCCGGTCTGCCGGCGGCCGGTCCGTCGGCGGCGCTCTTCCAGCTCGCCGCAGCGCAGCTCGCGGCCCTGGCGGGCCTGCCGCTCGTCGCCGGCGGCGTCCGCACGAAGAGCCACGAGCCGGACTGGCAGGCCTGCACGCAGGACGCCTTCGCTTCGCTCAGCACGGCCGCTGCGGGCGCCGACGTGACCGGCGGAGCCGGTACCCTCGGCGCCGGCGCCGCCTGGAGCCCGCAGCAGCTGGTCATGGACGCGGAGATCTTCAGCTGGAACGCGATGATCGCCGCGGGCATCGAGGTCGAGGACGAGACCATCGCCCTCGACGCCATCAAGCAGGTCGGTATCGGCGGCAACTACCTCGGCCAGCGCCACACGCGCCGGCACATGAAGGACGTGTGGCGCCCCCGGCTGCTCGACCGCAGCATGTGGGACGTGTGGATCGCCTCCGGCCGGGAGGGCTCCTACGAGAAGGCGACGGCACTCGCGGAGCAGCTGCTCGCCGAGCACACTGCCGTGCCGCTCGGCGCCGAGGCCCGCGGCATGATAGAGCGCATCATCGCGGGCCCGGGGCTGTAGAGGCTGTAAGCTTCACATACATGGGTGCATCATCGCTCCGGCGGCACGGACGCCGGGCGTACCGGTGAAGCAGTGAGCCGCGAGGGTCAGGGGCCTCGCGGAGAAGGAGTGACTCGATGATCAGAGACCGCAAGGACATAGCGCGATTCAAGGAAGTCAGCGACGCGGACTGGAACGACTACAAGTGGCAGCTGCGCAACCGTCTGACCACCACCGACGACTTCGCCGGCGTGCTCAACCTCACCGACGCGCAGCGCAAGGACCTCGACGCCTGCATGGGCAAGTTCCGCGTCAGCGTCACGCCGTACTACGCGTCGCTCATGGACCCCGACGAAGCCACGGATCCCGTGCGCATGCAGGCTGTGCCGACGCCGGCCGAGCTGGTGATCCACGCTGAAGACATCGAAGACGCCGTCTCCGAGGACTTCGACTCCCCCACGCCGCGCATCACGCACCGCTACCCGGACCGCGTGCTCTTCGTGGTCACCGAGATGTGCAGCATGTACTGCCGCCACTGCACCCGTCGTCGCCTGGTCGGCGGCACCGAGGACATCGTCGCGAGGGCCGAGATCGACAACGCGATCACGTACATCGAGCGCTCCCCCGAGGTCCGCGACGTGCTCATCAGCGGCGGCGACCCACTGGTGCTCAGCGACGCGCAGCTCGAGAGCATCATCAAGCGGGTGCGCGCCATCGACCACGTGGAGATCATCCGCATCGGCTCGCGCATGCCGGTGGTCTGCCCGCAGCGCATCACCCCCGAGCTGGTCGCGATGCTCGCGAAGTACCAGCCGCTCTACTTCAACACCCACTTCAACCACCCGCAGGAGTTCACCCCCGAGAGCAAGCTGGCCTGCGACCGCCTCAACGACGCCGGCATCCCGATGGGCAACCAGACCGTGCTGATGCGAGGCATCAACGACTGCGCCAAGGTCATGAAGAAGCTCTCGCATAAGCTGCTGCAGTACCGCGTCAAGCCTTACTACTACTACCAGTGCGACCTCGCCCAGGGCACGGCCCACTTCCGCACCAGCGTCTCCAAGGGCATCGAGATCTACGAGAGCCTGCGCGGCCACACCACCGGCTTCGGCGTGCCGACCTACATCATCGACGCCATCGGCGGCGGCGGGAAGACACCCGTCTTCCCCAACTACGTCATCAGCCAGGCGCCGGGCAAGGTCATCCTGCGCAACTACGAGGGCATCATCAGCAAGTACACGGAGCCCGGAGACTACGTCGAGGGCGACTGCCACTGCGAGGACTGCGAGATGGAGCGCGAGCGCCTCGGCGTCGCCGGCATGTTCGACGAGGCGAACGGCCCGACGCTGAGCGAGGTCTGGGACGCGCGCATGCAGAAGGTCGTCGACCGCAAGAACCGCATGGCCGACATCTTCGGGCCGGCCAAGGCCTGAGCCAGGAAGCCAAGGGAGAGACCGTGCCGAAAGTCTTCATCGAGCCCATCGGACTCACGCTCACGGTGGACGAGCAGGAGAACCTGCTCGACGGCCTCGTGCGCGCCCAGATCGACATCCCCACCGACTGCGCCGGCCGCGGCACCTGCGGCAAGTGCCTGATGCGCCTCGGCTCGGGCGAGCTCACGCCGCCCACGGAGCGCGAGCTCAAGCGCATCCCCGAGAAGCTGCGCGCCGAGGGCTGGCGCCTGGCCTGCCAGGCGTACCCTCGCTCGGCGCGCGTCAGCATCGAGGTGCGCGGCACCGCCGGGCAGCGCCGCATCCTCACCACGTCCAAGCTGACGCACGGCGCCGCGCATCCGGCCGTGCGCACGGTGTCCGTGCAGCTGGAGCCGCCGACGCTCGCCGACAAGCGCTCCGATCTGGAGCGCTTTGACCAAGGTCTCGGCGGCGTCAAGGTGCCCCTGCACGTCCTCGAGTGCCTGCCGGCCAAGCTGCGCGACGGCAAGTGGCAGGTCACGGCGACGGTCTACGGCAAGCGCGTCGTCGACGTGCATCCCGGGCAGCGCGACCGCGAGCTCTACGGCGTCGCCGTCGACATCGGCACCTCCAAGGTCATCGCCTACCTCTTCGACCTGAAGCGCGGCGCGCTCATCGACCAGGAAGCCATCGAGAACCCGCAGATGCGCTACGGCGAAGACGTCATCAGCCGCATCGCGCACGCGGCGCAGAACAACGACACGGCGACCCTTGCCGCCGCCGTCCGTGAGGGCATCAACACGAACCTGGCGGCGCTGTACGAGCGCCAGGAGGTCCACGCCAACCACGTCTGCGACATGACCGTGGTCGGCAACACGGCGATGCACCACCTCGCCCTGGGCCTCTCTCCCGTGGGCCTGGGTCAGGCGCCGTTCGCACCGGCGGCGGCCGAGCCGCTCACGCTGCGCGCGAGTGAGCTCGGCCTCAACATGAACCCGGACGGCGGCGTGCACTTCCCGCCGCCCATCGCCGGGTTCGTCGGCTCGGACGCGCTCGCCGTGATCGCGGCGACCCGCCTCGCCGGCAAGAAGCGGCCGTCCATGGCGATCGACATCGGCACCAACACCGAGATCGCGCTCGCCCACGACGGCCGCGTGACCGTGACCAGCTGCGCCTCCGGCCCCGCCTTCGAGGGCTACCAGATCCGCAACGGCATGAAGGCCGTGGCCGGCGCCATCGAGCGCATCAAGATCGACCCCTCCGGAGATGCCGTCGAGATCGCCACCATCGCCGGCGCCGAGCCCATCGGCATCTGCGGGTCGGGAGTCGTCGACCTGCTCGCCGGCCTCGTCCACGCCGGCGTCGTCGACAAGAGCGGCCGCATGCAGAAGGAGCACCCGCGGGTGCGCAAGGGCGAGGAGGGCAGCGAGTACATGCTCACCACCGGGCCGCACGGCGACATCGTCTTCACCCAGCACGACGTGCGCAGTCTGCAGCTCGCCAAGGGCGCCATCCACAGCGGCTGGGAGCTGCTCATGGAGAGTCTCGGCGTCCCGATCGAGGAGCTCGACACCGTCTACATCGCCGGCGCCTTCGGGAACTACCTGGATCTGGCCGCGGCGCAGTACCTCGGCCTGTTCCCGCCGGTGGCGACGCGGCGTGTCGCGTTCGTGGGCAACGCCGCCGGCGTCGGCGCCCAGATGGCCCTGATCGACGTGCGCGCGCGCAACCGCATGGCGCGGCTGCGCGAGCGCATCGAGTTCCTCGACCTCGCCACCGACAAGCGCTTTCTGGATGTCTTCGCCGGCCGCCTCGGCTTCGCCGTGGATTAGCGCCGGAGGGTGATCACCGAGGGGGGAGACCGTGGGCGCACCCCGCCCTGACAGGCGGCTTCGCGGCTACGCCGAGATCGGCGCCGCGTCGCTGATCCTCGGCACCTCGGCGACGACCGTCCAGATATCGACCATGCCGGCCGGTCTGCTGATCGTCCTGCGCATGGCGCTTGCCGGCGTAGCCCTCGGCATCCTCTTCTTTGCGACCGGCGGTATCGAGGAGGTCCGCCGGTCCGGCTACTTCCGCCGGATGGTCCTCGTGGGCTTCGTCGTGGGGCTCGAACTGGCCTTCTACTTCGCCTCCATCCGCCTGGCCAACGTCACGGTCGGGGTCTCGCTCGAGTACATGGCGCCGGTCTGGGTCGCGCTGCTGGCGCCGTGGGTGCTGCGCACGCGGCGCCAGGGTATCGACCTCGTCGCGGTGGCCATCGCCGTCGGCGGCATGGCGCTCCTCGTCGTGCCCGGACTGGCCCTCGGCGAGGGCGCCACGAGCATCCCGGGGATCATCTGCGGCCTCCTGGCCGGCCTGATGTTCGCGACGGCGATGATGCTCATCAAGAGCATGGGGACCGAGGTGCGCGGCTCCACCTTCGCGCTGTTCTTCTGTCTCGGGAGCGTCGTGCTGCTCACGCCCCTCGCCGTGTGGGAGGTGCTGACCGCCGACTACCAGCTGACGTCGACCGACGCGTGGATCGTCGTGATCAGCGGCCTGGTCTACACGGCGCTCTGCTTCAGCCTGTTCACCGACGGCATCCGCTTCGTGCGCGTGGAGCACGCCGGCATCATAGGGTACCTCGAGCCGGTCACGTCGCCGCTGTGGGCGTTTCTGCTGATCGGCGAGCGGCCGCCGTGGACGACGTACGCCGGCGGCGCCCTGATCGTGGCCGCCGGCATCCTCGTGATCGTCTTCGGCAAGGGTGAGGCGGAGCCGCTCGTAGAGCCGCTGACGTGAGCGCCCGAGGTCCTGTGCCGGCCGTGGCCGAAAGTCGCCTCGTCGCGCTTCGGGGACTGCCGGGGCTCGGGCGGGGCGGGTGTATGCTCGCGGGTCTCGACACCACCAGACGTACCGCGCACTGTCCCATCAGACGTACCACACACGGCACCAGCAGTGGTGCCGGAGGTCCGGGATGACCACGGCCCCGGGCGCGGAGGGCGCCCGCGTCGCCGCGCAGCCGCCCGAGCGCCTGCGCGGCTACCTCGAGGTCGGCCTCGCCAGCCTCGCCAACGGCTCCATCGGCGTCATGGTCACCTACGCCGACATGCCGGCGACGATGCTCCTGTGCCTGCGCATGGTCTTCGCCGCCGCGGCGCTGGGCATCGTCGTGCTGGCCACGGGCAGCTGGCGCGACCTGCGCACGCCGGGCGCGCCGCTCCGCGTCCTGGGGATCAGCATCGCGCTGGCGCTGAACCTGATCCTGTACTTCCTCGCCATCCGCTACACCGGCGTGGCCGTGGCGATCTTCCTCAGCTACCTGGCGCCGGTGTACCTCGCCTTCGTCGCGCCGCTGGTCCTCAAGGAGAAGACCGAGCGTATCGTCTACGTCGCCCTCGCGATCGGCCTGGCCGGCATGGCCCTGATCCTCGTGCCGGGCCTTCTGCTCGAGGGCGTGGAGCTCTCGGCCGCCGGGCTGTTCTGCGGCTGGGCGGCCGGCGTCATGTACGCCGTGTACCTGCTCTTCGCCAAGAGCCTGCGCGGGCTCGACGTGCGCAGCACGGCGGTGGTGTTCACGCAGAGCGCGTTCACCGCCGCCGTGATGCTCGTCCCCGGCCTGCTCGCGGTGAGCGCGGTCGACTATCAGTACACGGCGGTCGACCTCCTGATGGCGGCGCTGCTCGGCCTCGTCACCACCGCCTTCAGCTTCAGCCTGTTCATGGACGGCCTGCACTACATCCGCGTGCAGCACGCCGGCATCATGGCCTACGTCGAGCCGGTGAGCGCCCCGCTCTTCGCGCTCGTCTTGCTCGGCCAGGTGCCGTCTCGCTGGACGATCGCCGGCGGGGCGCTGATCGTCGGCGCGGGCATCCTGGTGGTGCTCTACGCCCGCGGCGAGCCCGAGTTGGAGCCGCTCGGATGAGTGGTCGCACGGCACGGGCATACGCCATGGTGGCGGCTTCCTTCCTGCTCATCGGCCTGTCCGGCACGCTGGTCACCTGGGCGACCGCGCCCTCCAGCGTGCTCCTCGTCCTTCGCTTCGCCATCGCCTCGCTGGCGATCGCCGCGGTGTTCGGGCGCCGCCGCCGCCTGACGGGACTGCTGGATCGGACCCTCTGGCCGCGGCTCCTGGTCATGGGCGCCCTCGACGCCGCGGCGCTGCTGCTCTACTTCGTCGCCATCCGCGAGACCGGCGTGGCGATCGCCACGTTCCTCTTCTTCATGCAGCCGGTGTGGGTCGCGCTGCTGGCGCCGCGACTCCTCGGCAGCGCGACGGAGCGCTTCGTCTACGCGGCCATCGGTCTCGCCTTGGGCGGGTTGGTGGTCCTCCTCGTCCCGGCGGCGCTCGGCGACAACGTGCACGTCTCGGTCCTTGGTCTCGTGGCCGCCCTCGCCAGCGGTCTCTGCTACGCCGGGTTCGCCCTGGTGACGAAGGGGCTCTCCAGGCGCCTGGAGAGCATCGCCATGGTCCTCACGGAGTGCGTGCTCGACACGCTCTTTCTGCTCCCGCTCGCACTCTGGCAGGTGCTCGGGACCGGCTACAGCCTCACGAGCCGCGACCTGCTGGTCGCCGTCATCCTGGGGCTCCTGGTCACCGCGTTGGGGTACACGCTGTGGATGGAGGGTATGCGCTGGGTACCGGTGCAGCGCAGCGCGGTGCTCGGCTTCCTCACGCCCGTTGCGGCGCCGATCTTCGCCCTCGTCCTGCTGGGCCAGCCCATCACGGGGTGGACGGTTGCCGGCGGCGCCCTCATCCTGGCCGCCGGCATCCTGGTGGTGCTGCTCGATCAGAGCGGCCTCGAGTCGGAGCCGCCGCTCTGAGCGGGCCGGCTCGAAGGGTCGCGGCTCCCGCGCCGGCGTCGGGCCGCGGCGATCCCGCCGGCTACGCGCTCGTCGTCGGCTCGTACCTCCTGTTCGGCCTCAGCGCCACGCTCGTAACGTGGGCCGATGCGCCGGAGAGCGTCCTCCTGGTGATCCGCTTCGCACTTGCGGCGATCGTCTTGCTCCTCGTGTTCGCCCGGCGGCACCCTCTCGCCGGGGTCTTCAGGCACGGCGTCTGGCAGCGCTTCCTGCTGATGGGCGCGCTTGATGCCTTCACGATGCTCGCCTACTTCTACGCCGTGCGCGTCGTCGGGGTGGCCATCGCGACGTTCTTCCTCTTCCTGCAGCCGGTCTGGGTGGCGTTCCTCGCGCCGCGGTTCCTGCGCACCGCCACCGAGAGAGTCGTCTACGTCGCCCTGGCGATCGCCGTCCTCGGCATGGCCCTGATCCTCCTGCCCTCGTTCATTGGCGACTCTGTGGGCCTGGCGGCTTTCGGCCTGGCGGCCGCGTTCGTCGCCGGGTGGAGCTTCGCCTTCTTCCAGATGATGGTGAAGCGGCTCACGCGCGAGATCTCCAGCGTGACCGTGGTGATCGCCGAGAGCGTGCTCGACGCCGCGTTCATCCTGCCGCTCGCCCTGTGGCAGTTCGCCGATGCGGGTCAACCGCTCACCGCTCGCGACTGGGTGGCGGCCGTGGTCATGGGCCTCGTCACCACGGCGCTCGCGTACACGATGTGGGTCGAGGGCGTGGCGCGGATCCGCGTGCAGCACAGCTCGATCCTCGGCCTGATCACGCCGGTCGCCGCGCCGATCTACGCCTTCGTCTTCCTCGGGCAGGGCATTGCGGCGTGGACGATCGCCGGCGGTTCTCTGATCCTGTTCGCCGGGACGCTCGTCGTCCTGTTCGGCCGCGCCGAGCAGGGTCCGGAGCCGCCGCTGTGAGCGCCGCTCCCCGCCGCGAACTGTTCGGCTACAGCATCGTGCTCGTTTCGTACCTCGGCATGGCCGGGAGCGCGCCGCTGGTCGCCTGGGCCGACGCGCCGGCGGCGATCATCCTGTGCCTGCGCATGGCGTTCGCCGCGCTGGCGCTCGGCGCCGTGTTCCTGCGGCGCCCGATGATCGCCGACTGGCGCCGCGCGGGCGCCGCGTGGCGCCTCATCCTGATGGCGGCGATGTCGTCGCTGACGCTGCTGCTGTTCTTCTACGCCGTGCTCAACACCAGCGTCGCCATCGCCATGTTCCTCCTCTTCCTGATGCCGGTGTGGGTAGCGCTCGCGGCGCCCAGGATCTTCAAGTCGCCGCGAGAACCGATCGTGTGGCCGGCGCTCGGCCTCGCCCTCGCCGGCCTCGCCGTCATCCTGCTTCCCGACCTCCTCGGCGAGAGCGTCAAGCTCTCAGTAGCCGGCCTGCTCGCGGCGCTGTTCACCGGCTTTGGCTACGCGACCTACGCGGTCTCCGTGAAGGGGCTGACGAAGATCGTCGCCCCGTCGACGATCTCGATGGCCGAGGCGGCCGGCGACACCCTTTTCGTTCTGCCGCTGGCGCTGTGGCAGTTCTCGAGCACGGGCTACCAGCTCGACCAGCGCGCCTGGATCGCCGCCGCCATCATGGGCGTCTTCTGCACGGCGATCGCCTATACGCTCTGGATCGAGGGCACCAAGCGTGTGCGCGTCGAGCACGTCACGATCCTCGGTTACGTCGAGCCGGTGGCCGGGCCGCTCTACGCGGTGTTCCTGCTCGGACAGCTGCCCGGGATCTGGACGTGGATCGGCGGCGCGATGATCCTGGGCGCCGGGCTGCTCGTCGTGGTGTTCGGGCGCGGCGAGGGCGAAGCCTCTGTCGCCGCGGCCGCCGAGCCGGAGCCGCTGTGACTGCCGCTGGTGTCTCATGAGCCGCGCCGCTCGCGGCTACGCGCTGGTCGCGGGCTCCTTCCTCATCATGGGCCTGATCGGCGTGCTCGTGGATTGGGCGACGGCGCCCGAGAGCGCGCTCCTGGTGCTGCGCTTCGCCACGGCGGGGCTCGTGCTCGGCGTGGTCTTCGCCCGCCGCCGTCCGCTCGCCGGCGCGGCCGCCCCGTCCGTCTGGCCGCGCCTCCTCCTTATGGCGGCGGTCGACTCCTTCACGCTCCTGCTCTTCTTCGTCGCCATCCGCGGGACGAGCGTCGCCATCGGCATGTACCTGCAGTTCCTCGCGCCGGTCTGGGTGGCGCTCATCGCCCCGCGCATCTTCCGCGCCCGCACGGAGGCGATCGTGTACCCGGCGCTCGCGATCGCCCTCGCCGGGCTGGCCGTGATCCTGACGCCGTCACTGCTCGGTGAGGGCGTCAAGCTCTCGCCGTGGGGGGTGATGGCGGGTCTGCTCTCCGGCCTCGGCTACGCCGCGTTCCAGCTGGTGGTCAAGGACCTGACCGGCCGCGTCTCGGCGGTGACGATCGTCTTCACCGAGGCGTGGCTCGACGCGCTCATCCTGCTTCCGTTGGCGCTCTGGCAGACGGTCGGCGCCGGCTATCAGCTCACGACCCGTGACCTCGTCGCCGGCCTCATTCTCGGCGTGGTGTGCACGGCGCTGGCCTACGGGATGTGGACCTACGGCATGGGGATGATCAAGGTGCAGCACAGTTCGATCCTCGGCTACCTCGAGCCGGTGTCGGCGCCGATCTACGCGCTGCTGCTGCTCGGCCAGGGGATCTCGATCTGGACGGTGATCGGCGGCGCCTTCATCGTGACCGCCGGGCTGCTGGTCGTGCTGCTCGGCGAGCACGAGGAAGAGGGCGCGAGGTCGCTTGAACCCGCGCCGTGAGGGCCTGCGGCCCCGGCGCCGTGCTCTGCTGGACATCGTGGCGCGGCGCCGCGCCCGAGCTCTCCCTCGCGCGTATGCGCGGGGGGTGTCAGGGCGCGGTGTATCCGATACGCTCTAGGGCGTGCCGGGGCGAAGTGGTCGTCGCCGGCGCGTGGGCTCGAGGCGGACGTCGCCCGCGAGCCCGACCGGCTCGGGAGGGAGCCCGCTGTGACCATCCTCCTCATCTACAGCCGACTCTGGCCGGACCCGGGGTGAGACCGGGCCGCAGCATCCGCCTACCGTGAACCTCTAGGTGGACGATTCGGGGCCAGCGATCGCTGGCGGCCCCGCCGCCGTCCATCTCGCCTCATCCGGCCGAAGGGAGCCCACATGACGAAACCTCTCGAGAGCGCGCCCAAGCTCGAACTCATCAGGTCCATGACCATGCTCGAGGACGCCCAGCGCCTCACCCCCGGCGGCGTCGGCGGCATCCGCCGCGCCTACAACTTCGTCGTCGGCGAGTACCCCGTCTTCATCAGCCACGGCCACGGCGGCCACATCGTCGACGTCGACGGCAACGAGTACATCGACATGCTCTGCGCCTACGGGCCGATCATCCTCGGCTACGTGGAGGACGAGATCAACGACGCCGCCAAGGCGCAGATGGCCAAGGGCTTCTGCTTCAGCCTCGTGCAGCCGCTCCAGAACGAGCTGGAGGAGCGGCTCGCCGACATCATGCCGTGCGGCGAGCAGACCATCCTCGTCAAGACGGGCTCGGACGCGACCAACGCGGCCGTGCGCGCGATGCGCGCCTACACCGGCCGCGACAAGATCGCCCGCTGCGGCTACCACGGCTGGGGCGACTGGTGCGTCGAGCACCACGGCGGCGTGCCCAAGGCCGTGACCGACCTCACGGTCGAGTTCGAGTACGGCGACATCGCCGGCCTCGAGCGCGTCTTCGCCGAGAACCCGGACGAGATCGGCGGCGTCATCATCACCCCGGTCGGTCACCCGATGGCCAAGCCGATCATCGCGCCGCCCGACGGCTACCTGCAGGCGGTCGTCGACCTCTGTCACAAGCACGGCGCCGTGGTCACCTTCGACGAGATCCGCACCGGCTTCCGCGTCGCCATGGGCGGCGCCAGCGAGCGGTACGGCGTCACTCCCGACCTGACCACGGTCGGCAAGGCGATGGCCAACGGCTACTCGATCGCTGCGCTCGTCGGCAAGCGCGAGGTGATGGAGGTCTACGTGAAGGACGCCTTCCTCAGCTCGACCTACTTCCCCAACAGCCTCGAGATGGCCGCGAGCATGAAGTGCCTCGAGATCCTCGAGCGCGAGAAGGTGCAGGACGCGATCTGGGAGCGCGGGACGAAGTTCCTGGCGTCGCTGGGCGAGATCGTCGACAAGAGCGGCGTGCCCGTCACCAAGAGCGGCATCCCGCCGATGCCGTTCCTCACCTTCGACCACGTGGACGAGCACTACAAGGAGCGGCGGACGGAGTTCTACACGCAGTGCATCCGCCGCGGGCTCTTCGTCCAGCCGTATCACCACTGGTACATCTGCTACCGCCACACCGAGCGCGACCTGAGCCGGGCGCTGGAAGTGGTGGAAGAGAGCCTGGCGTTTGTGAACCAGCAGTTCCCGTACTCGAAGTAACAGGCCGGCGACGGAGCAGGGGGAGACGATGGACAAGCTCATCATCACCGTGGCCGGCGTCGGCGCCGAGACCACCAAGGACGCGCAGCCCGGCTTGCCGGTGACGGCGGCGGAGATCGGCGCCGACGCGGCGCGCTGCCGCGAGGCCGGCGCCGCGATGTACCACCTCCACGTGCGCGACGCCGCGGCAAATCCGACGCAGGCCAAGGAAGTGTTCGCGGCGGCCATCGAGGCGATCCGCGAGCGCACCGACATCATCATCCAGACGAGCACCGGCGGCGCCATGGGCATGACCGCCGACGAGCGGCTGCAGCCGCTCGAGCTCGGTCCGGAGATGGCGTCGCTGACGACCGGCACCGCCAACTTCGGCGACGACGTGTTCTTCAACGACGCGGCGCTGATGAGCGAGTTCTACCAGCGCATGCAGAAGAAGGGCGTCCGCCCCGAGTTCGAGATCTTCGAGGCCGGCCAGATGGACAACGCGCTCAAGCTGGTCAAGAGGTACGGCCCGGCCGGCCCGCTGCTGCACTGGGACTTCGTACTGGGCGTGCCGGGCTCCATGAGCGGCGAGCCGCGCAACCTGACGTTCCTGGTCGACCGCATCCCCGAGGGGTCGACCTGGACCTGCACCGGCATCGGCCGCTGGCACATGCCGGTGACGATGACCGCGCTCGCCCTGGGCGGCAACGTGCGCCTCGGCTTCGAGGACAACATCTTCCTGCACAAGGGAGTGCTCGCGAAGGAGAACGCCGAGCTCGTCGGCCGCGTCGCGCGCCTCGCGCAGGAGTGGGACCGCGCCTGCGCGAGCCCTGACGAGGCGCGGCGGATCCTCAAGCTCGGGGAGTACGCGAAGAGCTGAGCGACACCGGACTGGCGGGCGGGCCTTCGGCGGCCCGCCCGTCGTCACCTCGCGCCCCGGGCCCTCGTCAGTTCGGTCCCGGGCGCCTTGCTCTTGCGGCCCCTCCGGGGCTCCGGCATAGGCGTATGTCCCCCTCAAGGCGGGCTCTGAGCGTGCCGACACGGAAGCCGTAGGAAAGGCGAGCGCGGACCGTATCGCGGGCACCGGAGCGGGAATAGACTAGCCGGTACCCTTCGACGCGGTCATGGCCACCAGGGGAGCCGATGGCGTTCCGGACCAAGAATCGCAAGGCCGAGCGGGGCGAGGTCGAGCTGCTGCGCGGCCTCATCAAGCTCGCGAACCAGCTGCAGTCGAGCCTCACGCTCGACGCGATCGTCCACGTCATCGCCACGGCGCTGAGCGAGACCTTCGGCTTCCGCGAGGCGAGCGTGTACCTGCGCGAAGCCGGCGGCGACTTCGTCGTGCACGCCACCGTCGGCGAGTACCCCGACTTCGACCGGCTCCTCTTCGAGCGGCCGGTCCCGCAGCGCATCTGGGACCAGCTCTTTCTCGAGAAGCACCAGATCGGCTCGTCGTTCTTCGTCGACCACCGGCGCCACGAGTGGACTGAGGAGCAGCTCCACTACCTGCCGGAGCTGGACCTCGGGCCGCGTCGCGCGGACGAGTGGAACAGCAACGACGACCTCTTCGTCCCCCTCTACGACCAGGACCGGCGGCTCATGGGCGTGCTGGACCTCTACGACCCGGCCGACCACGCCTTGCCGACGCTCGAGCTGGTCAAGTCGCTCGAGGTCTTTGCCACCCACGCGGCGGTCGCGATCGAGAACGCGCGGCAGTACGAGGCGCTCGAGGAGACCTCGGCGCAGCTGCAGGCGCAGCTGGCCCTGCGCCATGCGATCCTCGAGCTCAGCGGCGCGCTCCTCGCGACGCTCGAACCGCACGAGGTCTTCGCGCGAATCGCGACGCTGCTCAAGGAGATCGTCGACTACGACTCGCTGGAGATCCGGCTTGTCGACGAGGAGAAGCAGGAGCTCTACAGCGGCTACCACTCCGACGACGCCGACGGCGAGGAGATGCGGTCCTGGCGCAGCCCCACGGATGTGGGGGTGAGCGGATGGGTCCTGCGCCACAACGAGGCGCAGCTCGTCAACGACATGCTGAACGACTCGCGCGGCGCGCTTGGTGCCGGGCACGGAATGGGAGCCGCAGGCGTCGATCATCGCGCCACTCACCCTGGGCGAGACGCCCATCGGCGTGCTGGCGATCGACCGCCTGGGCGAGCGCACCTTCGCCGAGAGCGAGCTCGAGCCCGTCAGCCTGTTCGCCAACCTCGCCGCCATCGCCATCCACAACGCCCGGCAGTACGCGGAGGCGGAGAAGGCGTCCAGGCGGCTCGAGGAGCAGCTGGCGCTCAGTCACGAGCTGCTCAGCGCCAGCGGCGCCGTGCTCTCGTCGCTCGAGCAGAACGAGGTCCTCGAGCACATCGCCGACACGCTCCAGCAGATCGTCGACTACGACACGATGGACGTCCGCCTGGTCGACGCCGACCACCGGCAGCTCGTCGCCGTCTACGCCCGCGACGCGCAGGACGAGCAGGAGATCTTCGACTTCGCCATCCCGATGGACGAGGGCATCAGCGGCTGGGTCGTGCGCCACAACGAGGCCCAGCTCATCAACGAGATGGACAAGGACCCCCGTGCCGTGTACATCCCCGGCACGGAGGAGGACGAGCAGCAGGCGTGCATCCTGGTGCCGCTCTCGGTCGGCGACGAGGTCATCGGCGTCATGACGATGGACCGGCTCGGCGGCCGCACGTTCGAAGAACGTGAGCTCGAGCCGGCCAAGCTCTTCGCCAACCTGGCGGCGATCGCGATCCGCAACGCCCGCCAGTACGACGATCTCGAGCACACGTCGGCGCGGCTGGAGAACCAGCTGGCGATGCAGCACCAGCTCATGGACATCAGCACCATGCTGCTCAGCTCGCTCGACCAGCACGACGTCTTCGCGCGCATCACCACCATGCTCAAGGAGATCGTCGACTACGACGCCATGGACATCCGCCTGCTCGACGAGGCGTCGCGCGAGCTGGTGTGCATCTACTCGCGCGACCTCAACGCCGAGCAGATGGGGCAGTTCCGCATGTCCATCGACGAGGGCGTGAGCGGCTGGGTCGTGCGCCACAACGAGGCCCAACTTGTCAACGACATGGTGCACGATCCGCGCATCGTGCAGATCCCGGACACGGAAGAGGACGAGCCGCAGGCCAGCATCATCGTGCCGCTCAACGTCCTCGGCAAGGTCACGGGCGTGCTCTGTCTCGACCGCCTGGACGGCCGGACCTTCGAGCAGCGCGAGCTCGATCCGGCGATCCTGTTCGCCAACCTGGCGGCGATCGCCATCCAGAACGCGCGCACCTACGAGGAGATGGAGCGGCAGGCCATCAGCGACGGCCTCACCGGCATCCACAACTACCGCCACTTCCACGAGTCGCTCCAGGCGGAGGTCAGCCGCGCCGGCCGGTACGACGAGCACTTCTGCCTGCTGATGATGGACCTCGACCACTTCAAGCTCGTGAACGACACGATCGGTCATCAGAAGGGCGACGACGTGCTGCGTGCGGTCGCAGGCGTGCTGCGCAGCTGCTCCCGTGAGTCCGACTACCTCGCCCGCTACGGCGGCGAGGAGTTCACCATGATCCTGCCGCTGACGACGCTCGAGGAGGCCAAGACGCTCGCCGAGCGCATCCGCGCCTCGGTCGCCCTGCTCGACCCGGGCCACGCCGACCTGCACGTGACGATGTCGATCGGGGTCTCGGCGTATCCGGAGTCGGCCGGCGACAGCGACGGCGTGCTCGGCGCCGCGGACGCGGCGCTCCTGCGCGCCAAGGCCGCCGGCCGCAACCGCGTGTGCCTCTACACCGAGACCGACGCGACGGCCGAGATCGAGGGCGACCTCGCGGCCGTCGGCCGCCGCTTCGCCGCCTTCATCGGCCTGAGCGAGGCCGAGACCGCCGGCCTGGTCACGGCCCTCGCGGTCCACGAGACGGGCGCGACGGTGCAGGACGAGGTGCAGGTGATCCTCGGCACCGGAGTGAGCGGCGTCGCCGAGCCCAACGAGGTGCGGCAGAACGCCGTCGAGGCCCTCGTGTACGGCAACGAGCGCTGGGACGGCGCCGGGTACCCGGAGGGACGGCGCGGGAGCCAGATCCCTCGCGTCGCCCGCGCCTTCGCCGTCTGCCGCCGGTTCGATCCGGCGCGCCACAACGGCGACAGCGTCGCCGACCTGCGCGGCCGCGCCGCGCACGAGCTGGACCCGAAGATGGTCCAGCGGTTCGCGGCGATGCTCCGCGCCGACAAGGCCGAGCACAACTGACCCACGCTCGGTCGCGGTTTCCCGCAGCCGGGAATCTGCCATACTTCAGGCATGGACAACGTCCGCCCGCTCCACCCCAAGAAGAAGCCTGCGGCCAAGCGCGGCAACCGGTCGGCTCGACGACGCGTGATCATCGGGGTCGTCGTCGCCATCGTCGTCCTGGTGCTCGCCTTCGGCAGCCGTCTGCTCGGTCTGTACGTCGACTGGCTGTGGTTCGGCGAGGTCGGCTTCCGCGAGGTCTTCTGGACGGGCATCTGGGCGCGGCTGCTGCTCGGCGTCGCCGCGTTCGTCGTGTTCTTCCTCATCGTGTGGGCCAACGTCGAGATCGCACGGCGACTGGCGCCCGACTTCCGCGCCGACGTGGACGGCACGCTCCTCGAGCCGCGTAGCCCGGCCGTGCGCAGGTGGGTCGGCATCGGCGGGGCGCTGGTGTGCGCGGTGGTGGCCTTCGGCGCCGCCGTCTCGATGTCCGGCGCGTGGCAGCGCTTCCTCCTCTACTTCAACCAAGTGCCGTGGGGCCAGAAGGACCCGCTCTTCGGCCACGACATCTCGTTCTACGTGTTCTCGATGCCGGTGTGGCAGAGCATCTTGAGCTTCGTCATGGCCGCGCTCATCGCCGCGCTGGTGCTCGCCGGCATCGTCCACCTCATCATGGGCGGCATCGAGCTCAAGCAGACCGGCGGCCGCGGCGCCTCGGGCGGCGGCGGCGCGGGAGACGCCGGCGAGGCAGGCCCGGCCTCGCCGTTCGCCCGCGCCCAGAAGGCGACCGCCCCGCAGCTCCCGCAGTTCGACGTCAAGCTGGGCGGCCGCGCCGTCGCCCACCTTTCGGCCATCCTGGCGGCGATCTTCGTCGTCGTCGGCATCGGCCAGCTCTTCAAGGGCTGGAGCCTGCTGTACTCGACCGCCGGTGCCATCTACGGCGCCGGCTACACGGACGTGCACATCCGGCTCCCGCTCACCTACGTGACGATGGCCGTCGCCCTGCTGCTCGCCGCGGCGCTCGTGTGGAACGTGTGGCGGCGCCACCAGTGGTGGCCGCTCACCATCGTCGTCTGGGTCGTCGTGCTGGTCGTGCTGCGCGGCGTCGTCCCGGCGGTCTACCAGTCGCTCATCGTGAACCCCAACCAGCTCACCAAGGAGCGCGAGTACATCTCCAGGAACCTGGCCGCCACGAGGGCCGCGTACCAGCTCAACGACATCACGCAGACCAACCTCTCACCCAAGACGCCGCTCACGCCGCAGAAGCTGGTCGCCAACCAGGCCACCCTGCGGAACATCCGCCTGTGGGACCCCAACACGCTGGTGACCAGCTACCGGCAGCTGCAGGAGCTGCGGCCGTACTACTCCTTCCTCGACGCCGACGTCGATCGCTACACGGTCAACGGCGTCTACCGCCAGACCATGCTCTCGCCGCGCGAGCTCAACATCGACGGTCTGCCGTCGCAGGCCCAGACATGGGTCAACCAGCACATCACCTACACCCACGGCTACGGCGTGGCGATGTCGGCGGTGAACCAGGTCACCAGCGACGGTTCGCCCGACTTCCTCGTGCAGGACATCCCGCCGCAGAGCGTGGCGGGCCTCGAGATCGAGCAGCCCGGCATCTACTACGGCGAGCGCGGCACCGGCTACAGCCTCGTGAAGACGAAGGACAAGGAGTTCGACTACCCGGGGCCCGACGGCGACGTGTACTCGACGTACGAGGGGAGCGGCGGCATCCCCATCTCCCCGCTCCTCAACCGGCTCGCGTTCTCGGTGCACTTCGGCACCATCAAGTTCTTCACCACCTCGTCCATCGAGAGCCAGAGCCGGATCATCATCAGGAACTCGATCCAGCCGCGGATCGCGGCGGCGGCGCCCTTCCTGACGCTCGACAACGACCCGTACATGGTCATCTCCGACGGGCGCCTCTGGTGGGTCCAGGACGCGTACACGACCACGGACAACTACCCGTACTCCACGCCTCAGAGCGGCGTGAACTACCTGCGCAACTCGGTGAAGATCGTGGTCGACGCCTACAACGGGACGATGAAGTACTACGTCTTCGACCCGACGGACCCGCTGCTCAGGGCCTACCAGGCCGTCTACCCGTCGCTGTTCACGCCCAAGGACCAGATGCCGCAGGCGCTCCTCGACCACGTGCGCTACCCCGAGGACCTCTTCAACGTCCAGGCCGAGGTGTACTCCACCTATCACGTCGACAACGCGGACGTGCTCTACAACAAGGGCGACCAGTGGGCGATCCCGGACAACGTCTCGCTCTCGGGGCCGGGGCGCATGGAGGCCTACTACGTCATCATGAAGCTGCCGGACGCCGCCAAGGAGGAGTTCCTGCTCATGCTGCCGTTCGTGCCCAACGGCCGCCAGAACATGATCTCGTGGCTCGGCGCCCGCTCCGACATGCCCGACTACGGCAAGTCGCTCAACTACGTGTTCTCCAAGAGCTACACGGTGTTCGGCCCCAGCCAGGTCGAGGCGACCGTGAACCAGGACCCGGAGATCAGCGCGCAGCGCACGCTCTGGGGCCAGCAGGGCTCAAGCGTGATCATGGGCAACCTGCTCGTGGTGCCCATCGAGGACTCGCTGCTCTACGTGCAGCCGCTGTACCTGCAGTCGACGCAGACGCAGCTGCCGCAGCTCAAGCGCGTGATCGTGTTCTACCGCGCGCCGGCGCCGGCCGGCGGCCAGGGCAACGCCGAGCAGGTCGTCGCCATGAAGCCCACCCTGGCCGAGGCGCTCACCGCGGCCTTCGGGCAGAGCTTCCTGCCGGGCAACGAGTCGGGCGGCACGGGCGCGGGGGACGGCACCGGCGGGACGACGGGCGGCGGCACCGGCGGGGCGACGGGCACGCTCAGCGCCCAGGCGCGCGCGCTGATCGCGCGCGCCAACAACGAGTTCAACGCCGCCCAGGACGCCCTCAAGGCCGGCGACTTCGCCGAGTACGGCCGCCGCATCACGGCGCTCGAGCAGGCGCTCACGGACCTCCAGCGCCTGCAGCAGCAGTAGTACCGGCCGGGCCGCCTGCGGCCGCCGGCCGCCCCGCGTAGACGAACGTCCTATGCCCCGGGGCTTCCGTCACCCGACTATTGGTGTGACAATCATTGGTCACTCGACGGCCACGTCGCGACGCACGATCCGGTCGCAGGTGAGCCGCAAATGGGCCGCTCCGGCTTCGCCCGGCGGCCCCGCGAGCCACAGAAGCGTTGCCCGGCCGGGCAACGGTCCGAGGCGGCAGGGGCAGCGCGACGGCAGGCGAACTGTTAAGCACGCTGCCTGAGGGGGCTACAGGAAAGCGTCGATGTGCTCATCTAATCTCTCGCCCCCGCCGATACACACGATGAGACACACCCTCGCTATCCGGAGGCAGGGAGACATGGACACGCACACCAAGCGGGCCCGTCGGCGCGACGCCGGCTTCAGCATGGTCGAGCTGCTGGTCACGATCATCATCGCGGGCATCGCCTTCGCGG
>CAWEHE010000027.1:0-97582 GCA_963808735.1 uncultured Thermoleophilia bacterium
CAGCGCCGGCGTGACGATGGCGAGCGCCATCTGCTCGCTGGTCACCGACACGCCGGTCAACAACGACGTCGCCATGACCGGCGAGATCACGCTGACCGGCCAGGTGCTGCCCATCGGCGGCCTCAAGGAGAAGACGCTGGCCGCCCAGCGCGCGGGCATCACCACGGTGATCCTGCCGAGCCGCAACGAGGCCGATCTCGAGGACGTGCCCGAGGAGCTGCGCAAGGGCATGACCTTCATCCCGGTCGACCGGGTGGAGCAGGTCTGGCAGGCGGCCATGGGCCTCAGCCTCGACGAGCGCGCCGCAGAGCTCGTCGAGGCCGGCGACCTCATCGAGGAGGCCGGCGAGCTGCTCGAGAAGGCGCGCCGCAAGGCGGGCAGCCGCGTCGCCGCGGCAGCGGACGGCAAGCAGGCGGCCGCGAAGAAGCCGGCCGTCAGCAAGCCCGCGGCGAAGAAGCCGGCCGCCGGAAAGCCGGCGCGCAAGGCGCCGGCCCGCCCGGCGGCGAAGGGCAAGACCACGCGGCCGAAGGCGGCGCCGGCGAAGCCCAAGGGCGCCGCCAAGAAGACCACGGCCGCTCGCGGCCGCAGCGGCCGCAAGAAGTAGCGCCGCGTCTGCGCGGAGAACGGCCCGGGCCCGGGAGGTGCAGCCTCCCGGGCCCGGGCCTTGCCGGCGTCCCGTCCCGGCCGGGCCGCGCACGCCGACGACGCCGAGACCACCTCGTCGGCGCATGCCGGTGAAATGGGGCCGGGCCGCCATCAGGACTGCTCCTCCGGCCTCATCGCCCATCGTTGACATCGCGCCGCAGCAGGTGCCAAGGTAACGCGCTATCGCGACGCTGGCGACGCTGTTGTCGTGCGACGCGTGAGGACGCGAGAGGCTGACGCCGCTCGCAGTCCTCGGCCATGGGGAGTCCAACACCACCCTTCCCGAAGGGGAGAGGTGGGGAAGAGGGGGAAGCATGAGGAGACGTTACCCGGTCATCCTGCTGGTGGTTCTCATCGTCGCGATCGCGCTGAGTGCGGCGCTCGCGACCTCGGACGCCAGCGCCACGCCGACGTGGACCTGCGGCGGCGCATCTTGCCACGGCACGACCGCTACCGCGGCGTCACGGCCAGCGCACGGAGCGGTGCACCGACTGTGCCACTGTGCCAGCTGCCACACGGACGGCGCGGGCGAACGCGCCGCCGCCGTCCGCGTGCGCCGGGTGTCACCCCGCTGTTCCGGCCAGGGGACGCACGCGTCTGCTGCCGGCACAGGCTGCAATGCCTACACGCCATGCCACGGTGGAGCGAGCCCGAGCCCGAGCCCGACGCCCACGGACACCGGGACCCCGAGCCCGACGCCCACGGCCACCGACACGCCCACCCCGACGCCCAGCGCGACTGACGACGGGAGCGGTACCGGCGGCGTGACTGACGACGACGCCGACGGCGTGGGCTTCCCCGCCACCGGGTATCCGCCCAGTGACGGCGGCTCGACGCCGTGGCTGCTCATCACCGGCGCGTTCGCGGCCGGTCTGGCCATGCTGTTCGCGGTCTGGAGGATTCCTGCCGCACGTCGGCGCGACTAAGGAAGCACCCTCGGAACCAGAACCACCAGTCACACCGCAAGACGCGGTGCCAGAGACAGATCAAGGAGCACGGCTGCCCGCCCGTTGGCGGGCAGCCGTGCTCGTCTGTGTGGTCGGCGCCGCGGTCGCCCTCGGCGCGGGCGTCTACCTGCTCACCGCCCCGGATGGCGCGCCGAAGGGTTCGCTGGCCGGCCCGGAGACGATGACCGATCCGGCCCAGACGCCGGCATCCCCGGCCTCGGTCCCCAAGGTCTCCTACGCCCTTCCCGTGCGCCTGGTCATCCCCAAGATCGGCCTCAACGCGGCCGTCGAGAACGTCGGCCTGACGTCCGGCCGCGACATGGCTTCGCCGTCCGGCCCCGGCACGGTGGGCTGGTACAAGTTCGGGCCGCGCCCCGGCAACAAGGGCAGCGCCGTGATCGACGGTCACAGCGGCTACGCCGACGGCCGGCAAGCGGCCTTCGACGAGTTGCCGAAGCTGAAGGTGGGCGACAAGTTCTATGTCAAGGATGCGCGCGGCAAGCGGATCACGTTCGTCGTCCGCAGGACGAAGCTGTTTGCGCGCAACGCCAGCGCCGCAGGAGTCTTTGGGTCGACGAAGAGCAGGCGCCTCAACCTGATCACCTGCACCGGCTCTTTCGACGTCGCCGCGGGGACCCACTCCAAACGGCTGGTCGTGTTCGCCGAGCATCAGGTCCCGAAGGGGCGCGCAGACCAGCAGTAGGAGTCGGCCGCGGCGTGGCAGCGCCCCCGGCGCGCCGGCGGCGCACCGGGCCGGCGCCCGGGGCTCTCGTTCCCACCCCGCACGAGCGCGTCGTGGCCTCGCCTGCGGAGCAGTCGGCACTTTCGGCCGGACGCGTTGCCTTTCGGGTCGCCGCCGCGTACGCTGGATTCACTCCGCGCCGGCCCAGCCGGCGCGGCGGCTGCAAGGGGGCACGTGAGCGACCGAACGACCAGCGACAGGACCGAAGCGGGGACGTGGGCCGCGGCCGACGACGCCGGTGCAGGCGCGGGCGGCGCCCAGCCGCCGGTGCCCAGCGCCGCTGCCCTGACGCGCGCGGTCCCGAGCTTCACGCTCATCCTGCTGGCCGACCTGGCCGCCCTGTGGGCGACGCTGAGCGGCTCGTGGACGGCGCTGGTCGTGGTGGTCGTGTGCGTGATCGACGGGCTCGCCGACGGCATCTTCGCCTGGCTGCGCGCCCGCGCCTCGTTCGCCGCCGGGTCGGCGACGGACAAGCGTGACGACGTGCTCGTGCGCGAGTTCCTGCGCACCTACCTCGTCGTCATCGGCGCCCAGGCGATCGTCGCCTACATGGTGTTCAGCGGCATCCTGCTGCAGCCCGGCGGCGAGCGGCCGGTGGAGCCCGGCGCCGCGTTCGTCACCTGGCAGTTCTGGGCGGTGATCGCCGCGCTCGCGCTCATGCGCGCCGCCGTGTACTGGTGGGACTTCGTGCGCGGCGGCGAGGCCTCCGTCATCCCGCCGGCGGCGGTCGTCTCCGAGCCGCTCCGCCGCCTCTTCGTGCTGCAGTTCGGCGTGCTCGCCGGCGCCCTCGTCGTCTACTGGTTCTTCGACTCGGCGATGGTACGGCCTGGCGATCCTGCTGGTCGCCAAGACGGCCGCCGACCTCGTCCTGGCCGTGCTCGAGCGGCTGCGCGCGGCGCGCATCAGGGCGGCCGTGGACGCCGGGGTCGCGCCCGAGCGCCGTCCCCAGGCGCAGCGGCAGCGCGCCCCTCGGGGCGGGCGCAAGCGGCGCCGCTGAGTGCCGCGTCCACGCCCAGGCGGCGCAAGCGGCCCGACCGTTTCGTGCACCGCGTGAGCAGCGGGCTGTTGCCTCGCTTCCTGCGAACGGTCTACGATTGAGGTCCAACGGAGGCCTGCCCGCCAGGGCACGCGCAACTTCTCATCGCCAGGGGGGTGCTGATTCGTGAGCGCCAGAGGAGCGCGAGACGGCCAACGTCGGCGCGGGTCTGTGGAAGGGCGTCGGCATGTGGGCCTGGATCCTCTTCCGCATCAGCGGCCTCGTCCTCGCCGCGTACCTGTTCGTCCACATCTGGGTGATCTCCCAGGGGCGTGCGGGGGGCGCCGACCGGCTCGACGGCTTCTTCGAGTTCTTCGACAAGCCGTTCCTGGTCTTTCTCGACTCGGTCCTCGTCGCCGCCGTGCTGTACCACGCTCTCAACGGCGTGCGCGTCATCCTCATGGACTTCGGCGTCGGCATCAGGCAGCACAAGCTCATCTTCTGGATCTGCATGATCGTCGCCGCCGCGGCGGTCTGGGTGTTCGCCTACAAAGCCATCCCCTTCATCCTCTAGGCGCGGAGGCCGCCCCGTGAGAACCGAGACACTCGATCGCAGCCGCGGCGGGATGTGGCCCTGGCTGGGCCAGCGCGTCACGGCGGTCGTCATCATCGTCACCATCATGGTCCACCTCGTGCTGACGCACTTCGTCGCCATCGGGGAGCTCAGCTACGACAACATCGGCGAGCGGCTCGCCAGCGGCGCCGTGCTCGCCAACGACGTGCTGCTGCTCGTCGCCGTCGTGTACCACGCCCTCAACGGCGTGCGCATGGTCATGCTCGACTGGGGGCTCACCGGCAGGAGCGCCCGGCGCGGGTTCGACGCGTTCCTCTGGGTCGCCGGCGTGACCGCCGTCGTCTACGGCATCTGGGCCCTCTGGGTCTGGGTGAGCTGAAGGGACGCGGCATGCCTCACCACCAGCTGATCGTCGTCGGCGGCGGGCTCGCGGGGCTCCGCGCCGCCGTGGAGGCACGGGCGGCCGGCGTCGACGTGGCGATCCTCAGCCAGGTCCACCCCGGCCGCAGCCACTCGGGTGCCGCGCAGGGAGGCATCAACGCGGCGCTCGCCAACCATCCCGAGGGCCACGACGACACGCCCGAGAAGCACGCCTTCGACACCGTCAAGGGCTCGGACTACCTCGCCGACCAGGACGCCGCCATCCAGATGACCAAGGATGCCCCCGGCGTGATCTTCGAGATGGACCACTGGGGCTGCCCGTTCAGCCGCTTCGACGACGGGCGCATCGCGCAGCGGCCGTTCGGCGGCGCCGGCTATCCGCGCACCTGCTACGGCGCCGACAAGACCGGCCACTACCTGCTGCACACGCTCGTCGAGCGCGCCTACGAGCGCCAGGTCAAGATGTACATCGAGGTCTTCGTAACGGCGCTGGTCGTCGACGAGGGCCGCTGCCGCGGCGTCGTCGCCTACGACATGATCCGCGGCGGCTTCGAGGCCTTCACCGCCGACGCCGTGATCATGGCCACCGGCGGGGCCGGCCGCATCTACGCCAACACCACCAACGCCATCATCAGCACCGGCGGCGGGGCGGCGATCGCCTACCACGCCGGCGTCCCCGCCGAGGACATGGAGTTCATCCAGTTCCACCCGACCGGCCTGCTGACCAGCCACATCCTCATGTCGGAGGGCTGCCGCGGGGAGGGCGGGTACCTCGTCAACGACGAGGGCGAGCGCTTCATGGCCAGGTACGCCGCCACGGCGATGGAGCTGGCCCCGCGCGACATCACCTCGCGCTCCATCACGACCGAGATCCAGGAAGGCCGCGGCATCGGCGGCAAGGACTACGTCTACCTCGATCTGCGCCACCTCGGCGCCGAGCGCATCATGGAGCGGCTGCCGGGCATCCGCGACCTCGCCATCCACTTCGAGGGCGTGGACCCGATCGAAGAGCCCATCCCCATCCGGCCGGTGCAGCACTACACCATGGGTGGCATCGACTGCGACGTGGACGGTCGCACCAGGCTGCCGGGGTTCTACGCCGCCGGCGAGTGCGCCTGCGTCAGCGTGCACGGCGCCAACCGGCTCGGCGGCAACTCGCTGCTCGAGACGATCGTCTTCGGGCGCCGGTCCGGGCACGCCGTCGTCGCCGACCTCGAGGGCGGGTCGCTCGGCGGGCCCGACGCCGCGGCCGTCGGCCGCCAGGCCGTCGCCGACATGGAGTGCCGCGTCGCCAACCTCGTGGCGCGCGGCGCGGACGGGGCCGACGCGTACGCCATCCGCGCCGAGATGATCGCCACCACGCGCGACTACTTCGGCGTGTTCCGCGACGACGCCGTGATGCGCGAGGGCCTCGCCATCCTGCGTCGCCTCAAGGAGCGCTGCGCGAAGATCGGCCTCCGCAACGCCGGCGGGGTCTTCAACCTCGACCTCATGCGCACGCTCGAGCTCGAGGGCATGGTCGACCTCGCGCTCTGCGTCGCCGAGGGCGCGCTGGCGCGCACCGAGTCGCGCGGCTCGCACTCACGCACCGACTTCCCGGCGCGCGACGACGAGCGCTGGCTGAGGCACACGCTGGCGTACTACACGCCCGAGGGCCCCCGGCTCGAGTACGAGCCGGTCGCTCTCGGCACCTTCGAGCCGCAGGAGAGGAAGTACTGATGCCGTCCATCACCTTCCACGTCAAGCGGTACGACCGCGCCAGGGACGAGAAGGGCTCGTCCCGGGTGGACGACTTCGTCGTCCCCTACGAGACGAGCCTCACCGTCCTCGAGGGCCTCTTCCACATCCAGGAGCACCTCGACGGGTCGCTCGCCTTCCGCTACTGCTGCCGGGCCTCCATCTGCGGCTCCTGCGCCATGTACATCAACGGCCGCTACCGTCTGGCCTGCCAGACCAACGTCCTGCACCTGCACGCCGACGAGGTGCACGTGGCTCCCATGCCGCACCTGCCGCTGGTCAAGGACCTGGTCTGCGACATGGACGACTTCTTCGCCAAGTACGAGTACATCCAGCCGTGGCTCATCCGGAGCTCGGCGCCGCCGGAGAAGGAGATCCTCCAGTCTCCGGCCGATCGCCACAAGATCAACATGCCCATCGACTGCATCCTCTGCGGCGCCTGCTACAGCAGCTGCCCGTCGGTGTGGACCGAGGACAACTACCTCGGCCCGGCGGCGCTGCTCAAGGCGTACCGCTTCGAGGTCGACTCACGCGACGAGGCGCGCAAGGAACGCCTGCCCCGCTGGGACAACGAGCGCGGGGCCTACCGCTGCCACACCATCACCAACTGCTCGGAGGCCTGCCCCAAGGAGCTCAACCCGACGGAGGGCATCCAGTGGCTCAAGATGGCGGCCGTGCGCCGGAGGCTGTTCGGCAAGGCGAAGTGAGCCGGACGGGCGGTCGCGTCAGGTCATGCCGTCGAGCGTCGCGATCAGCACCCCGGCGACGGTGACGGCGGCGGCCAGCGTCAGGCGCAGGCCCGGACGCTCGCGCAGGAAGAAGACGCCGAGGACGATCGAGAAGACCGGCGTCGTCGCCATGATCAGCATCGTCAGCACCGGTCCGATCTCCTCGATGCTGAGGTAGAAGAGCACGGAGACGACCGCCTCGAGCATCCCCGAGGCTCCGATCAGGAGGACTGCTCGCCGGCGCTCGGGCGGCGAGAGCGGGCGCGGCGTGAGCGGCGTGCGCCGGAGCAGCAGCACGCCGCCCAGCATGATCGCGCCGAGCACCTGGCTGAGCAGCATCATCGTGGCCGTGGTGCGTCCGTAGGCGCCGGCGGCCAGGTCGATGAAGACGGGGCCGAGGCCCCAGCCGGCGGCGGCGAGCACGGCGAGCGCGATGAGCTTGACGGGGGCGCTCGCCGCGACCGGCCCGCCGGCGCCGGCCTCGGCCGCGGTGGCCGCGCCTCCCGTGCCGCCCGGCACGACGTCGCCGTGCGCCGCGGCGGCGAGCGCGCCCGCTCCGGCGAGCGCTCCCGTCTCGGCAGCTGCGCCCTCGCCCATCCAGCGGGAGATGAGTACGACGCCCGCCATCGCGACGGCCATGCCCACGAGTGTCGCGGCGCCGAAAGCGGCGCCGAGGAGCAGCCAGGCGAAGAGGGCCGTCCAGATCGGGTCGGTGCTGCAGATCGGCACCACGACGGCGATCCGCTCGCCGCGCAGCGCGTAGTAGTAGGCGTTGAAGGCGATCAGCCACACGGCGACGGCCGCCAGCGCGATCCAGCCCGCGGCCTCCGCGTTGATGCCGAAACCGTTGCTCCACAGGTCCAGTGCAGTCAGCGGGACCGTGATCAGCAGCAGGCCGGCGACGGTGGCGAGGCGGATGAAGAAGTTGACTGCGACGGGGGAGACGGACTCGAGGACCTTCTTGTTGACCACGACCACCAGCGCCCACAGCGCGGTCATGCCGAAGGCGGCGGCGATCCAGATCGAATAGGTGCTCGTTGTGACCCCCCGAGACTCCACCCGCAGTCTACCGCACGGCAGGTATACTCCCGGGAACGCGAATCGCCTGCGCGCCGGCGCAGAGTGGAGGCCAGATGAAGACGTCAGTCGGCAAGACAAAGCTCGAGCTCGCCAGCGGCGACATCACGCGGCTCGAGGTGGACGCGATCGCCACGCCGGCGTCCACGGAGCTGTGGATGGACCACGGTGTCGCCGCGGCGGTCAAGCGCGCCGGCGGAGAGGCCGTCGAGAAGGAGGCCGTGCTGCAGGGCCCGATCCAGCTGGGTGAGGCCGTCGTCACCACCGGCCACGACCTGGCGGCGCGCTGGGTGATCCACGTCGCCCTCACCGAGGGCGGGCCGCAGGCCGACGCGGATGGCATCGCCAAGGCGACGCGCGCCGTCCTCGGCGCAGCGGAGCGCGCCCACGCGCGCTCGATCGCGGTGCCGTCGTTCGGGACCGGCGGGGGTGCCTTTCCGCTGTACCAGTGCGCGAGCATCATGGTCACCGAGACGGTCGCCTACCTCAAGGAGCATCGCCGCACGGCGCTCCGCCACGTGATGTTCTCCGTGTACGACGACGCTGCCCGGGCGGCGTTCAAGAACGCCCTCGTGGGTATCAGCCGCCCCTAGTCCGCGTCCGGCGGGGCCACGCACCTCAGGCGTCGTCGCCCAGCGCTTCCGGGTCGTCCGTCCAGTCGCGCCCGAACACCGCCTTGATGAGGAACGGCGCGAGGATCGTCGTCGCCAGCACCATGCCCAGGATGGCCGCGTAGACGTCGTCGCTGATCGCGCCGGCGGCGAGGGCGACCCCGGCGACGACGATCCCGACCTCGCCGCGCGGCACCATGCCGACGCCGACCTCGCGCGCGATCAGGCGGCCCTCCTTGCGCGCGCCGATGGACCCTCCGAGGTACTTGGTCACGACCGCCAGCGCCGTGAAGACGACGATCGCCAGCAGCACCGACGGCTGCGCGAACGCGGCGAAGTCGAGATAGGTGCCCATCAGCACGAAGAAGAACGGCGTGAAGAACCAGGCCAGCGGCTCGAAGCGTTTGACGATGCCGGTGTGCTGGCGCAGCTCGCTCATGGTGAGGCCGGCGATGAAGGCGCCGACGATGGCGGCGAGGCCGATGTAGTCGGCGAGCAGCGAGAGCGCCAGCGTGAGCACGACGCCGATCTCGAAGAGGATCGAGACCTTGAGGTCCTTGAGCCACTCGCGGAGGCGGACGACCAGCTTCGGCCCGAAGAAGCCGAAGAGGCCGACGTAGGCGATCGCCTCGACGATCAGCAGGCTGAGATTGAAGATGTCGAGCTCTCCGAGGGCCGCGCCGCTGACGACGACGAGGACGATGAGGCCGAGCACGTCGTCGAGGACGGCGGCGGCGAGGATGATGCGCACGGAGCGGCGCTCGTGGTGCCCGAGCTCGCGGAGCGCCCGGACGGTGATGCCGACGGAGGTGGCGGTGAGCGCCGTCGCCATGAACAGCGCGGAGCTCGAGTTCCAGCCGAAGAGGAGGCCCACGAGCACGCCGCCGATGAAGGGGAGGGCGGCGCCGAGCACCGCCACCTTGATCGCCGCGGCGCGGGTCTCCATCAGCTCCTCCATGTGCGTCTCGAGCCCGGCCATGAAGAGCAGCATGATGACGCCCAGCTCGGCGAGCGCATCCATGACTTCACTGGAGTGGACGAGGTCGAGCAGCTGCGGCCCCAGGATCGCACCCGCCAGCAGCTCGCCGACCACCACCGGCAGCTTGAACCGCTGGAACAGGTGCCCAAAGAGGCGCGCCCCGGTGAAGGCGAGGAAGATCATGAGCAGCGCGTCCGCGTGTCCCGACACGGTCCCTCCGGGGTCGATGGGGATATTCTACTAGCACACCGAGCCTGAAGGAGGGCACGTGAGCGGCACCCTGCTGTACCTCTCCCGCGACGACCTCGAGTCGCTCGGCGTGAGCATGCTCGAGGTCGTCGAGGCCGTGGACCGCGCCTGCGCCGCCAAGGGCAGGGGAGAGGTGGTCATGCCGCCCAAGCTCAGCCTGCACGGCGAGGGCGACGCCTACTCCCAGGTCATGGCGGCGACGCTGCCGGGCGACGGTGGCCTCGGCGCGAAGTGGGTCACCCTGTTCCCGCAGAACGCCCCTCGCGGCCTGCCGATCACCAACGGGCTGGTCGTGCTCAGCGACCCGGACACCGGGCTGCCGGCGGCGGTGATGGACGCCGGGGCGATCACGGCGTGGCGCACCGGCGCGAGCGTGGGCGTCGCGGCGCGTTACCTGGCGCGCCCGGACGCGACGTGCGCGGGCGTGCTCGGCTGTGGGGTGCAGGCGCGGGCGGCCGTGCGCGCCCTCGCGGCAGTGCTGCCGGGGCTGCGGACGGTGCGCTGCCACGACGCCGTCGAGGGGGCGGCCGGCGCCTTCGCCGCCGAGCTGGGCGTCGAGCTGCCGGCCGTGGAGTTCGCAGTGTGCCCGGCGCCGGGCGACGTCGCCCGCGGCGCCGGCGTGGTCGTCACGGCGATCACGATGACGGCGGACATCCGGCCGCCGCTCGGGCCCGGGCTGCTCGAGCCCGGGGCGCTGGCGGTGGCCCTCGACTACGACGCCGCCTGGAGCGGGGCGGCGATGGCGGCGTGCGACCGGTTCTTCTGCGACGACGCCGCCACTGTGCGAGCGACGCGGGCGGCCGGCGTGCGCCTCGGCGGCATGCCCGGTGACATCGCCGGCGACCTCGGCGAGCTGGCCGCCGGCCTCGTCATCGGCCGCCGTGACGCGAGCGAGCGCCTGTTCTGCCTCAACCTCGGCATGGCGCTCGAGGACGTGGTGACCGGCGAGCTCGCGCTTCGCCGCGCGCACGAGCTGGGGATCGGGCGGGAGCTGCCGCTGTAGACCGGCCTCGCGACGGCCGCGCCGTCAGGCGGCGGGATCGCCGAGCGCGAAGCGCCGCCGCACGACGAGCGTGCCGCCCTCGTCCTCCTCGACGAGGAGCATCTCGGCGGCGCGGGCGGCCAGCGGCAGCAGGGGCGCCACGACCGCCTCGATCTCGCGCCGCTGCCCGGGCGCAGGGTCGAGCGCCACCGTGAGGTGCGGCACGATGTCGTCGTAGGCGCCGCCGAACGGCGGGCACTCGGGCCACTCGTCCCAGAGCGCCCGCGTCAGCGCCACGAACCGTTCGGCCGGCTCCGGCGCAAGGAAGGTCACGTCGGTGAAGCCGCCGACGCGGGTCAGCGCGAAGTCGAAGGCCGGCAGGCCTGAGAGCACGGCGCCGAGGCGGCTCTCCAGCGCCGCGTCGAGGCTGTCGGCAGGGAGGAACGGCCAGAGGGCCGTCACGTGCGGCGGCAGCTCGCGGCTGCTCGCCGGGACGAGGTCGAGCCACGGGGCGACGAGCTCGCGCGCGGCCTCGACCGGCACGATGAGCCCGGACGAGCGCGGTCCGGCTCATCGGGCCGGCTCCGCGACCAGGCCGCGGGTGCCGTTCGCCGAGGGCGCGCAGCAGGCCGAAGCAGCCGGTGAGCATCATGTCGCCGTGGGGAGCCGCGAACTCGAGCGGCAGCTCGCTGCCGGCGAGCAGCTCGCGGCGCGGCCCCGTCACGACGAGCGGCAGGCGCAGCGGGTCGCGTGCGGCCGCTCCGGTGGCCAGCACGGCGCCGTGCCCGTGGTCGGCGCGTACCTCGGCGCTCTCGAGGTCGCCGGCGAGCCAGCGGCGCAGGCGCAGCTCGAGCCCGGGTCCGTCGAGGCACGAGGTGTGGTGCTCGAACACCCCGGCGACGCGCCCGCCCAGCGCCAGCAGGCAGACGGTGTGGCCGTTGCCGACGTTGACCAGGACGGCGTCGCGGACACCGTCGGGCAGGGCGCCGTAGAGCGCCGCCGGGCCGGTGTCGGCGACCAGCGCCGGCGCGTCGCCGGCAAGGGCCGCCGCGGCAGCGGCGGCCGCCCGTAGCCGGGTCAGGGCCGGCGGCACGGCGTCCGCAGGGTAGAAGAGGTCGCCGATCGGCCGGCGCTCGGCCACGGCCTGCTCCCAGAGCGAGAAGCGCAGCACCCGGTTGGAACCGCCGGGGGCGAAGCCGTGGTCCTGGACGGCGACCGCCACGGCGGAGAAGTCGGGCTGGGCGCCGAGCAGCCGAAGGGCCGCCGTGAGCGCCGCCGCGTCCAGGTCGCCGGAGGCGACCTCGGCGGCGGCGCCGGGCGGCAGGCGCCGCAGCACTTCGTCCGCGGCGCCGTCGCCGACGACGCGGGCGCCGAGGGCGCGCACCTTGCCCAGGTCGTCGGCGAAGCTGGCGGCGGCCGACTCGGTGGCCACGAACGCGTGCCCCGCCGCCAGGTGCGCCTTCATCGCCATCGTGACGGCGCCGCCGCCCATGACCGGCCCGCGGAAGACGACGGTCTGGCCGCGAGCGGTGGCGGCGGCGATGCGCGCGCCGGCGACCTGCGTCGCGGAGGGGACGACGAGCTTGACCGCGTTCTCCAGCGGCTGGCCGGGACGCGTGAGGAGGACGTCCGTGGTGCCGGCGCCGACGTCGATCGCGAGGACGCCGGCGGCCGGCGCGTCGAAGCTCACGGCCGGGCGCCGGCTCAGCCCGGACGCCGGGCCGGGACGGCGCTGAAGCGGAGCTTCCACACGTTCTTCATCGCTTCCACCACGATGTCGTTGCTCATCTTGCTCTCGCCGACCTTGCGGTCGACGAAGATGATGGGCAGCTCGACGACCCTGAAGCCCATCTTGTACGACGCGGTACGTCATCTCGATCTGGAAGCCGTAGCCCTTGGTGTCGATGGCGTCGAGGTCGATGGTCTCGAGGACGCGGCGGCGGAAGCACTTGTAGCCGCCGGTGAGGTCGTGCAGCGGCAGGCCGAGGATCGTCTGCGCGTAGAGGCAGCCGCCGCGGCTGATGATCTTGCGCGAGAGCCCCCAATTCTCGACTCCGCCGCCCTTGACGTAGCGCGAGCCGAGCACGAGGTCGGCGCCCTGGTCGATGAGGCGCAGGAAGTGGGGGAGGTAGGTGGCGTCGTGGCTGAGGTCGGCGTCCATCTCGAAGATCCGCTCGGCGCCCATGCCGAGGGCCTCGCGGAAGCCGGCGACGTACGCCTTGCCGAGGCCTTCCTTGCCGGCGCGGTGCAGCACCGAGACGTCGGGGACCCGGGCGGCCAGCTCGTCGGCCAGCTCGCCGGTGCCGTCGGGGGAGTTGTCGTCGACGATGAGCGTGTGCAACTGCACGCCGTGACCGTCCGCGACCTCGCGGATGCGGGCGAGCGCGTCTCGCAGGTTCTCGCGCTCGTTGTAGGTGGGGAGGACGATGACGTTCACGGCCCTCCGAGTATATCGCCGCCGGGTCGGCTGCGCCGCCGGCGGCGATCCGCGCGAGCCGCGCTGCGGCCGGCGGAGAGCGCTTCGCGCCACCTGCCGCCAGCCCGTCGATCGCCGGCCCGGCGCGCCGCCGCCGGCCCTCCGTCCGCGCCGCCTGCTAGCGTCTGACGGCGCCCGAAGCACGCGCTTCCCATCACATACCCTCACCCTCTTCTCGAGGGTAAGGGTTTTGCGCACGAAGCAGGCGCCGCCAACAGGGAAGGAATGGTTGCGGGCGGCCGGGAATACACTATAGTGGTGTCCGCACTGTCCCGGGGCACTACATCTTGTGGTGAGGTGGCCGTCTCTTGCGTTGTCCTTTCTGTACAAGTGAAGAGAGCAAAGTCGTCGATTCGCGGGACTCCGAGTCCGGCGATGCCATTCGGCGGCGCCGGGAGTGCCTGGCGTGCGAGCGCCGGTACACCACCTACGAACGCATCGAAGAGGTACCGCTCGTGGTGATCAAGAGCGACGGCAGAGAAGAGCTGTTCACGCGCCAGAAGGTGCTCAACGGCTTGCTGCGCGCGTGCGAGAAGCGCGCCATCGCCCTCGACCGTCTCGAGCGCGCCGTCGACGACATCGAGAACGACCTGCGCCGCGTGTCGGGGCGCCCGGTGACGACCAGGATGGTCGGGGAGCGGGCGCTGCGCCAGCTGCGCGACATCGACAGGGTGGCGTACATCAGGTTCGCCTCCGTGTACCGGCAGTTCGACGACATCGAGGAGTTCCAGCGCGAGCTGGCGCTGCTCGAGCTCGCGGGCGCCGACCCGCAGCCGGGCGAGGAGCCGCTTCCGGGTCTCGACGCCCGCGACGACTACGCAGACCACACGCTCATCACCACATCGCCGCGCGCGGTGGCTACTCAGGGGGGAACGGGGCATGACTGACACGGGCAAGGCAGTGGTCGAGCTCTCTGCCAATGCGCTCAAGGTGCTGCAGCGGCGCTATCTCAAGAAGGGCGAGAGCGGCGAGATGCTCGAGACGCCCGAGGAGATGTTCCGTCGCGTCGCCCGTGCCGTCGCGCAGGCCGAGCGCCTCTACAACCCTGCCGCCCCGGTCGAGGAGTGGGAGACCACCTTCTACGACCTCATGACCAGCCTCGAGTTCCTCCCCAACAGCCCCACGCTCATGAACGCCGGTCGCGAGCTCGGCCAGCTCTCGGCCTGCTTCGTGCTTCCCGTCGGCGACTCCATGGAGTCCATCTTCGAGGCGATCAAGAACACCGCCCTCATCCACAAGAGCGGCGGCGGCACCGGCTTCTCCTTCTCGCGCGTGCGCCCGCACAACGACGTCGTGCTCAGCACCAAGGGCGTCTCGAGCGGCCCGCTGTCGTTCATGAGCGTCTTCGACGCGGCCACCGAGACCATCAAGCAGGGCGGCACGCGGCGCGGCGCCAACATGGGCATCATGCGCGTCGACCACCCGGACATCCTCGACTTCATCACCGCCAAGCAGGACGACGACCGCCTCAACAACTTCAACATCTCGGTGGCGGTCACCGACTCCTTCATGCGCGCGGTCGAGGCCGACGAGGAGTACCCGCTCGTCAATCCGCGCTCGGGCGACACGGTCCGGAAGCTCAGCGCGCGCAAGGTCTTCAAGAACATGGTCAACCTCGCCTGGAAGAACGGCGACCCCGGCATCGTGTTCATCGACCGCATCAACGCCGACAACCCCACGCCGCAGCTCGGCGAGATCGAGAGCACAAACCCATGCGGAGAGCAACCAGTTGTTGCCCTACGAGAGCTGCAACTTGGGCTCGATCAACCTGTCGAGGGTCGTTCCCGACGGGCACGTCGACTACGGCGCGCTGGGACGCATCGTGCGCACCGCCGTGCGCTTTCTCGACGACGTCATCGACGTCAACCGCTACCCGCTGCCCGAGATCGAGCAGATGACCAAGGGCAACCGCAAGATCGGCCTGGGCGTCATGGGGTTCGCCGACATGCTCCTCAAACTCGAGGTGCCCTACGACTCCGACGAGGCCTGCAAGATCGCCGCCGAGGTCATGGGCTTCATCCACGACGAGGCGCGCGCGACCAGCGTGGACCTGGCCGGAGAGCGCGGCGTGTTCCCCAACTACGAGGGCTCCATCTTCGACAGCCCCACGGGGGTGCGCGTGCGCAACGCCACCGTCACCACCATCGCGCCCACGGGCACGATCAGCATCATCGCCGGGTGCTCGAGCGGCATCGAGCCGCTGTTCGCGCTCAGCTACGTGCGCGCCAACGTGCTCGACGACGACCGCATGGTCGAGGGTCACCCCTACTTCGAAGAGGTGGTCCGCAAGCGGGGCTTCTACAGCGAAGAGCTCATGAAGAAGGTCGCCGAGCACGGCTCCGTGCGGCACCTCGACGGCGTCCCCGAGGACGTGCAGCGCACCTTCGCCACCGCCCACGACATCACGCCGGACTGGCACATCAAGCTGCAGGCGGCCTTCCAGAAGAGCACCGACAACGCCGTCTCCAAGACGGTGAACTTCCCCAACGAGGCGACCAGCGACGAGGTCGAGGCCGTGTACCTGCACGCCTTCAAGAGCGGCTGCAAGGGCGTCACCATCTACCGCGACGGCAGCCGCGACGAGCAGGTCCTCAACGTCGGTCAGAGCAAGAAGAAGCGCGACCGCGACCCGGCAGTGGGCGGCATCGCCACCACACGTCCTTCGCGGCCGCAGCTCCTGAGCGGCGAGACCCAGCGCATGGACACCGGCTGCGGCAAGCTGTTCGTGATCATGAACGACGACGAGTACGGACCGCGCGAGGTCTTCGCCAACATGGGCAAGGCCGGCGGCTGCGCCTCGAGCAACACCGAGGCGCTCGGCCGGCTCATCTCGCTGGCGCTCAAGAAGGGCGCCTCCGCCCAGGAGGTCGTCGAGCAGCTCAAGGGCATCCGCTGCCATGTGCCCTACGGCATGGGGCCCAACGCCACTCTCAGCTGCGCCGACGCCATCGGCAAGGCGCTCGAGCGGCGCTACGTGGCCGGCGCGGCGGCGCTCGCCGACTCCGACCCCGAGCCGCAGCTCTCGCTGGTCGAGGTGGCGCAGGGAGCGTGTCCCGAATGCGGTTCCACCATGCGGCACGAGGGCGGCTGCGCAGTGTGCAACGACCCGAGCTGCAGCTACAGCAAGTGCAGCTGACGCCGGCGCCGCCGGACGCGCCGCGGCGGCACCGGGCCGCTGCGCGTCCGCAGACGTCCGCCACCTGATCGGGCCTGCATTGGCAGAGCGCACCCCTCGACGGGTACAGTAGCCGCAGAGGCGACGCGGCCGTCACGCGCGGAGCCGGCCCAGACGACCGACGACGGGAGGAGTGCCATGACCGAAGCCCCGAAGCCCGACGCCTCGAGAGCCGCCGCCCCCAGCACGGGCGGCGTCACCATCTCGGACAACGTGGTCGCCAAGGTCGCCTTCAAAGCGATCAGCGGCATCGACGGCATCAATGCCTTGGGCGGCACCAGCGCCCGCGCGCTCGCAGGTCTTCGCGGCGACAAGGGTACGCCTGGCATCTCCGTCGATCTCCGCGAGGGCAGCGTCGACATCGACATCACCATGAGCATCGTGTTCGGCGTGAGCGTCCCCGCCGTCGCCGAGACCTGCCGCAAAGCGGTCTCCGAGCAGGTCGAGGCCACCACGGGTCTGCCCGTGCGCGCCGTCAACGTCCTCGTCACGGACGTCGTCTTCCCGGAGGATCAGGCTGCCTGCGCGGACTGAGAGGCGGCGGCCTGCCGGGGCCGCCGCGAGCGCGACCACCCGCCTGGCGACCTTCGTCCTGCTGATCACCGGGGGGATGGTCGCGCTGCTGTTCGCCATGCGGCTCACGGCGGCGGCGTTCGACTGCGACTTCTCGCCCTTCCCGTACCTCACGCCCGGCGACGACCACACGGCGCTTGCCGTGCTGCTGCTGTCGGCGATGATCGTGCTGGCGCTGCTCGTCTGGCTCGTCCTCCGCCACGACGCGGACGCGCTGTGGCTGGCGTCGGGCGCGGGAGTCGGTGGCGTCCTCGTGGCGACCTCCGAGGTGGAACGGCCGGCCTCCTCGTCGGCCAGCCGCTGCCACCCCGACGCCCTGCGCGCCGAGGTCGAGTTCTCCCAGCGCGGCGCGGACCTGCGCGGCCGCGTGCAGGTCTGGGCGCGCCCGCTCGCGGACGCCGCCGCGGTGAGCGGCGCCGCCGACGCGGCGGTGCGCCGCCAGGTCGCCCGGCTCACCGGTCGCGAGCTCGCGAGGCTCGACGTGCGCGTCCGGGTGATCAAGGTGAAGCAGCTCCTGAGGTACCTGCCGTGACGCCGGCAGCACGCATCACCGCCGTCATCGCCGGCATCGTCTGTCTGCTGCTCGCGGGCGCCGTGCTCGTGCGCGAGGCCGCGTTCGCCGTCGACGGCCGAGTCCGCTGGCCCGTCTCCACCTGGTGGGCCGAGCTGACCGGCGACCCGTCCTGGACCACGACCGGGATCGCCGCTGCCGTGGCGGCCGCGATCACCGTGATCCTCGTCGTCCTCGCCTTCCGCCAGATCAAGGACGGCAGCGGGCCGGAGATCATCCAGTTCGCGGTCGAGGACGGCACCGCGCGGCTCTCCGTGCCGGCTCTCGGCAAGGCGCTCCGCCGCCGGTTCCAGACCATGCTCCCCGGCTCGCAGGTGACCGACGTCGCGGTCCGCAAGAACGCTTCGGGATGGAGCGTCCGGGTCGAGGCCTCCGTCCCGACCTGTGATCTGGGCGACGTGCACGCCGCCGTGCTGGACGCGTTCCGCGACGACATGAAGCGGATCGCAGGGGTGCACCTCGAGCGGCTCGACCTGGTCGTGTCCTCGATGCGGGCGCCGGCGAAGCGGGCCAGATGACAAAAAGAAGACCTGGGAATCACCAGGTCTTCGTGAGAAGCCGCCCCGTGGGAGCTGGGGCCGGTCCTTCTCCGTGTATCGGGCGATACAGTCGATACGTACCCGTCGCGGCGCCGGCGGCAACCAGTGTCTCCTGACGCGGTGGTGCCACCCGGATCCATCGCCGGCCTCGTCGCCGCCGACCTCGACGGCACGCTCCTCGCCCCGGACCGCTCGTTCGCCGACGGGCTGCCTCAGGCCCTGGCGCGGCTGCGCTCGGACGGCGCCCGGACGGTGATCTGCACCGGGCGCATGCTCCGGAGCGCCCGCCTCGTGGCGGCGCGGCTCGGCATCCACGACGGACCGGTCGTGTGCTACCAGGGCGCCCTGGTGGCGGATCTCGCCGGCGGCGAGGAACTGCGCCACGTGCGCATGGACGGCCTGGTCGCGGCGGAGGTGGTCCGCCACGTGAAGGTGATGGGACGGCATCTCAACGCCTACATCGACGACCTGCTCTACGTGGAGCGCGTCACCGAGTGGGCGCGGCGCTACGCCGAGCAGGTCGAGGTCGGCATCCAGGTGGTCGGCGACATGGCCGCGGAGGTCGAGCGGCGGCCACCGACGAAGCTCGTGCTGGTCACGTCCGCCGAGGACGTCGAGGAGATCCTGCCCGGCCTCCGGGAGCGCTGGAGCGGCCGCTTGTACGTCACCCGCTCGCAGGCGGAGTACATCGAGTTCACCGACGCCTCCGTGAGCAAGAGCGGGGCCCTCGCCTGGCTCTGCCGGCGGCTCGGCGTGGCGAGGGAGCAGGTCGTGGCTCTCGGCGACGGCATGAACGACGTCGACATGCTCGAGTGGGCAGGGCTGGGCGTGGCCGTCGCGGAGGCGGCGGAGCCGGTGCGCGCGGCGGCGGACGTCGTCGTGCCGCGCGCGGGGATCCCCGCCCTGCTGGACCGCCTCACGGGACCGGCGTCCGCCCAAAAATGAAGGCGGCGCCTGGAGGGGTGGCGCCGCCTTCGAGGGGCCTCGGTGCTGGTGGGATAGCACCGGTCTTGTCCCCCTGACGGGACACGCGTTCGACAGTTTAGACTGTGAATGCGCACAAAAAGGATACGACGGGCTCGGACGCCGGTCAAGGGCGTCGGGCGCAAGCGGTGTGAAGAATTGTTGCGAGGCCGGCGGCGCCTCCCGAGTGCGCCCGCGGCGCCGGCGCCGCGGCGGCAAGCTCGCGCCGAGGCCGGGTCATTCGCGCCCGGCGCCCCTCAGTCCGATCCGTTTCTTCACCTCGACGTAGCGCGCCCGCAGCACGCGCTCGTGGGCACGCTCCTCGCCGAGGAGCTGCTCGAACACCTCGCAGGCCTCGGGGTCGGCGCAGCGTTCGAGGCCGCGGCGGTACTTCTCCTGGGCGGCGCGCTCGTCGGCGATCGCCTCTTCGAGGATGCCGAGGAGGTCCTCGTCGCCGAGGAGGCCGCGGCGGTCGCCCGATGCGCTGCCTCCGGGGGCGCTGGGACCGCCGGCGTCCCGATCGTCGCTCACGGACCCTCCTTCGTCATCTTGAGCGTGAAGCTCAGGGGGAAGTCCTCGTGGCGTCCCTTGACGCGCTGCATGCCGAGCGCGTCCTTCTCGAGGAACGTGAAGGGAAGCCCAGGGACCGTGTACGGCAGTTCGTGGAGGAAGTCGAGGCGCAGGCCGCGGCGCAGCAGCGGGTCGATGATCTCGGCGAAGCCGTGCAGCCATTCGAACGTGACCGTGTGCTCGACCTTCGCGTCGGGGTCGGCGTAGTCACCGTCCTCGTCGAACCGCAGGGGCACACCGTACATGAAGTACGGGTAGTCGATGCGCAGCTCGTCCGGCGTGGCGTCGTCGGCGAGGAGGAAGGCGTAGGGGTGGAACTCGGCGACGTAGAGGGTCCCGCCCGGCCGCAGGAAGCCGGCGATCACCTCGGCCCAGCGCTCGAGGTCGCCGAGCCAGATGAGCGCTCCCCACGAGGTGAACACGACGTCGAAGGTGCCGGACAGCTTCTCGGGAAGGCTGGCGACGTCGCTCTGGACGAAGGTCGCGCGCCCGGTGAGGCCGGCCTCAGCGGCAAGGGCTCTCGCCGTCCGGATCCCCTCACCGGAGAAGTCGACGCCGGTCACCGTGGCTCCCCGGCGGGCCCAGCTGAGCGTGTCGAGTCCGAAGTGGCACTGCAGGTGCAGGAGCCTGACGCCCTCCCGCACGAGCGGACCCAGCTCGCCGAGCTCGATCTCGCTCAGCGAGCTCCTGCCCGCCTTGAAGCCTTCCACGTCGTACAGCTCCGAGCCGACGTGGACGGCGACGGACTCATCCCAGCTGGCGAGGTTGGCCTTGAGGTAGTCGTCCAGCATGGTCAGTCCTCTGGTCCGGCAGGACGCGTGGCGCGCAGCGAGTACGTGAACGGCAGGTCGCGGCGCCGCGCGCCCTTGTCGTCGGGCAACCACCACCAGCGGTCCTCGTCCTGGACCATCCAGTCCCAGAAGGGCGCGGGGGAGCAGGGGAACTCGTGCAGGTGCTCGAGTCGCAGCCCCGCACTCGTGATGGCGCCGAGCACCTCCGCGAAGTCGTGCGCCCAGCAGTGGGCGAAGAGCCCGTCGGTCTCGGCGTCGGGGTCGGCGTACGAGCCGTGGATGGCGTCCACGACCGGCTGGTCCGGGGCGGCGAAGTAGGGATAGCGCACGCGCAGGACCCCCTCGGGGGCTTCGTCGTCCAGGGTCTGCGCGAACGGGTGCATCTCGGCGAGGTAGAACGAGCCGCCGGGCCGCAGGTGCCGGGCGATGATCCCGGCCCAGCGATCGAGGTCGGGCAGCCACTCGATGGCGCCCCAGCTCACGAAGACGACGTCGAAGAGCCGATCGCCGAGGTGCAGATCGGCGTCGTACAGGTCCGCGCAGATGAACTCGGCGCGGCCGGCGAGCCCGGCTTCGCCGGCCAGGCGCCGCGCCAACTCGATCGCCGCGCCGCTGAAGTCGAGGCCGACGACGTCGGCGCCCATCCGCGCCCAGCTCAACGTGTCGAGGCCGAAGTGGCACTGCAGATGCAGCAGGGTGGTTCCCGCCTGCACGTAGGGGCCGAGCTCCTCGAGCTCGAGCGGCCAAAGCGAGGTCTTCCCGGCCAGGAACCCGTCGACGTCGTAGAAGGCGCTCTTCTCGTGGATCGTCGTCCAGCGGTTCCAGAGCGCCAGATTCGCTGCGCGCGCCTCGTCGTCCACGGTCAGTCTGGCACCCGGTACGCGACCGCGCGAACGAGGCCGATGGTCTCGCCGTTCTCGCCGGCGGTCGTGCAGTCGCTCATGGAGAACACCGTGTCGGCGCCCTCCTCCGCCAGGAACGCCGCCACCTGCTCGTCGAGTTCGTTCATCTCGCGCTTGGCGGCGAAGATCTTGATGGGTGTGGCGAAGGTCCTCACCTTGATCATGGCTGCTCCTCTCCTCGCGTGGTCCCGCTCGGCCGGTGTCTGCTGCATTTCCTGTGCGCCGCCATCCGTAACGTCTCCGTGCCTCCGCTGCGGCCGGCCGGGGAGACGCCCACGTCGCCCGGACTAGGGTGAACACCTGATTGTGAGCGTAGTGAGCGTCATAAGCCTTGGATTGTGAACGCGAGTACGATAGGCTGCCGGTCGTGGAGACGTCCTACGACACGGGGGGCACGTACCTCGGCAGGCTCGCCGACGTCTTCGGTGACCCCACGCGCCGCGGCATCTATCGCCATCTGCGCGGCTGCGAGGCGCCGCAGTCCGCGGGCGAGGTCGCCGACGTCTTCGGCATCCACCGCACCGTCGCGCGCGCACACCTGGAGAAGCTCGGCGAGGTCAGCCTCGTCGTGACCTCCACGCGCCGGCGTGCCGGCGGCGGTCGCCCGGCGAAGACGTACCAGGTCGCCGACGAGCGGCTCGAGGTCATGCTGCCGCCGCGCCGCTACGAGCGTCTTGCGCGGCTGCTCCTGCGCCTCGTCGACGACACCCTCGAGCCCGACGTCGCCGCGGCCGCCGCGGCCGCCCTCGGCCGCGACTACGGCGAGCAGATCGCCGAGGAACTGGCCGGCGACGGCGACCTGGCCGGCGACGGCGCATCGGCCCCGGCCAAGCTCTCGCCGCGCGCCGCGCTCGAGTGGATGGATGTCTCGGGCTACGGCGCGACGCTCGCCTCCCACGGCGACGGCGAAACGGTGATCGAGGTCCACAACTGCGTCTACAAGGAGCTCTCCGCCGAGCATCCCAACGTGGTGTGCGCCTTCGACCGCAGCATGCTGTGCGGCATGCTGGGCGCCGACTCCTCGGTCCACACGCAGACGCACTCCCTGAGCTCCGGCGACTCGTTCTGCCGGCACGAGTTCAGGCTCTAGCATCCGCTCCGGCGCTCGGCCGGCAGTCGTTCACCCGCTCTCGCACCCGATGCCCCGCAGGCGCTGACGACGTGCGCGTTGCCGGCGGCGGCCGCAGGGCCGTGATGTCACTTGATGCCGGGCACGTGCTTGAGCAGGCGGACCGCGGCGGTCATGGCCGCAGCGTACTGGCGGTGGCTCAGGAAGGGCGGCGTCCCGATGTTGAGCAGGCGCTGCACGGCCACCGTCTGCGGGTCGGTGTATTTGAGGATGCCGTGGCGTCCGTGGCGCCGCTCGAACCCTGACTGCTTCCAGCCGCCCATCGGCGCCGCCGAGGCCCACGTCGCGGCGTAGGCGTCGTTGACGTTCACGGTGCCCGTCTCGATGCGAGCGGCGACCTTGCGGCCGGCCTTCACGTCGCGCGTCCAGACGCTGGCCGTGAGGCCGTACTCGCTGTCGTTGGCGCGGGCGACCATCTCGTCGACCGTCGAGCAGCGGTAGACGGCCGCGACGGGGCCGAAGGTCTCGTCGCGGCACAGCTCCATCTCGTCGGTCACGCCTGCCAGCAGCGTGGGCTCGTAGAAGAACGGGCCGAGGTCCGGCCGGGGTCTGCCTCCCGTCAGCACCTCGGCCCCCTTGCGCACGGCGTCGTCGACGTGGCCGGTGATCTTTGCGAGTTGACCGGCGCTGGCGAGGGAGCCCATGTCGTCGGCGAACGTGAGGCTCGACCCCATGGTCACCGCTCGCAGCGACTCGGTGAGGCGCGGGACGAACGTGTCGTAGACGGCGTCGTGCACGTACAGCCGCTCGATGCTGACGCACAGCTGACCGCCGGATGCGGTGATGCCTTGCAGTGCGCCCGGCACCGCGCGACGGAGTGACGCGTCCGGCAGGACGAGCAGGGCGTTCTTGCCGCCGAGCTCCATGGAACAGTCCAGGAGGCGCTCGCCGCAGCGGGCGGCCACCTTTCGCCCCGTCGCGGTGGAGCCGGTGAACATCATGTAGTCGACAGCATCGATGAGGGGCTCTCCGAGCGTGGAGCCGCGGCCGGTGACGACCTGCAGCAGGCCATCCGGGAGGCCGGCCTCCCGCAGCAGGCTTGCCGCCCACAGCGCCGTGAGGGGCGTCTGCGCATCGGGCTTGAGCACGACGCCGTTGCCGGCGACCAGCGCGGGCAGGGCGTCGCCGATCGGCAGGGCCAAGGGGTAGTTCCACGGGGCGATCATGCCGATCACGCCGCGCGGCCGGTGGACCACGCGCGTCGACGTGAGGACCGGCAGCGCGCCCTGCCTGCGCTTCTCGCCCAGGAAGCCAGCGGCGGTGTGCGCGTAGTAGCGCGCCTGGATGGCGACGTCGAGCACCTCCTCGAAGGCGTGGATGCGCGCCTTGCCGGACTCCAACTGGATGAGGTCGAGGATCTCCGGGGCGTTGGCGATCATGAGGTCGTGGTAGCGCAGAAGCACGGCGGCTCGTTCTTGAGCGGGGAGCCGCGTCCACCCCGCCTGCGCCGCGCGCGCGGCCGCGCAGGCGGCCTCGACGTCGGCCGGCGTGCCCGTGGGTACCTCGGCGAGCGTCTCGCCGGTGAACGGCGCCTCGACCGGCATGAGCTCCGCGGGCACGGCGACGGCCGCTTGCGCCGCGAGGCGCGCGAGCATCGCCGCACTCACGCGCGGCGACCACTGAGTCGCGGGGACAGGGCCGAGCGGTCCGACCGGCGATCCGCTCTCGCCCGCCGCCGGGATCGGCATCGTCTGCGTCATGGCCCCTCCTGCCCTTGGTCGCGCGGCGGGGTCAAGTCCGCCGCTTGGCCCGCTTGACGTCGTGTACGCGCTGGTCGGCGCGCTCGATCAGCTCCTGCAGCGTCACCTGGTCATCGGTCTCCCAGTCGACCGCGCCGATGCTCAGCGAGAGCTGAGGCGGACGGCCGCTGTGGCCGTTGTGCCGCTCGACCCGTCGCTGCAGCCTGGCGACGAGTTCGCCGGTGAGCTCAGGGCCGTCGTCCGCGAGGATGACGAACTCGTCACCGCCGACGCGTCCGGCCACGTCCGCTTCGCGGATGCTCGCGCGGATGACGTCGGCGACGGTGCGCAGGGTCTCGTCGCCCTGCGCGTGGCCGTAGCGGTCGTTGACCGCCTCGAGGCCGTCCACGTCGAGCGAGATCACGCCGAGCCCGTTCGAACGGCGCCGGGCGACGCGCATGGCCTGCTCGCCGAGCGCGAAGAACCCGCGGCGGTTGTACAGCCCGGTGAGCTCATCGGACAGCGAGAGCATCCGGAGTTGCTCCTCGCGCTGGCGCAGCGCCTGCTCGGCCCTCTTCTGGGGCGTGACGTCGATGATGTAGCCCTCGTAAGCCGTCACCGCTCCGCCGGCGCCGCGCACCGTGTGCGTGAAGTCACGGACCCAGTGCGTCTCGCCGTCGGCGTCGACGATGCGATACTCCTGTGTCCAGCTTTCCAGCCCGGCGCGCGCCTTGTCGTTGCCGTCCTCGGTGATCCAGCCGATATCGGCCGGATCGACGATGCTCGCGTACGTGCGCCGTCCGCTCAGGAACTCCTCGGCGGCATAGCCGTAGGCGCTGATGTTGGGCGAGACGTACTGCACGGTGCCCTCGTCGTCGAATCCCCAGCGGAAGGTGACCACCGGGCCGGAGACGAGCAGGTCCCGCTCGCTCTGGAGGTCCGCCTCGGCCTGCCTGCGGCGGACGATCTCGTCGGTGAGCGAGCGTTCCCGTTCTTCGAGCAGCATCACCATCGCGTTGAACGCCTCGGAGAACTCGCCCATGAAGTCGATGCGCTGCGAGTAGTCGCCGCGGGCGATCTCCTGGGTCTGGCGCGTGAGCTGGCTCAGGCGGTCGTGCATCTCGACGAGCGGCCTGGCCATCCTGTTGTCGGGGGATGGGAGCGGCGCCGCGAGCTCTCCGCGGGCGAGCGGCAGCACGAACAGCCCGATCTCCTCGATGAGCCGGATCATACGGTTGACCGTGCGCACGAGCGGCAGTGCCGCCGCGGAGCAGGTCGTCTCGCTGACGTAGACTGCCGACCTCGCCTCGAGCAGCTCCGTGAGCGCGTGGTCGATCGCCGCGAGGCAGGCCCCGAGGTCCTGGCGCGGGCGGCCTTCCACGTGCGGGGTCACGACGCGTCGCCCTTGCTCGCGCCGGCGACCTGCTGTCGGTGCGTGCGGCCTCTGCTCCCGCTGCCGTCCATCGTCACCCGTCTCCTCGGCTCCCGGTGCAGGGCAGTCTACACCCGGGAGGACGCGAGGGTATGTCGCTCGCCGCGGCGAAAGACAGGGAAGGACGGCGAGGAGGATGACGTGACATCAAGGTGGCGCGCGGGCGTGCTCGCGGTGGCCGGCGCGGCGGTGCTGCTCGCCGGCTGCGGCATCCGCGTGAGCCCCGAGCCGTCCCCTTCGTCGCGGCCGGGGACGGCGGCCGTGGCAACGCCATCTCCCGCGTCACCGGAGCCATCGGAGTCGCCGTCGGCCCTGCCGTCCGGCACGCCGTCGCCCGCCGGTCCTCCGTACGTCGTTCCGCCCGCGTCGTCGTCCGGCGCGGCGGACGCAGCGCTCGCCGCCGCCGTGCGCCGCGTGGAGGCTGCGGCGCGGGTCAACGAGGCGCTGCCTGCGTTCGACCAGCTCACCGCCGGCATGGTCGCGCGGAGCGGTGTGCCCGGCGCGGCCGTCGCGGTCGTGGCCGGCGACACGCCCGTCTA
Organism: uncultured Thermoleophilia bacterium; assembly: GCA_963808735.1. Lineage (GTDB taxonomy): Bacteria > Actinomycetota > Thermoleophilia > UBA2241 > UBA2241 > CAIXSE01. Next base: position 25,968 of record CAWEHE010000027.1, read on the forward strand.
CATCCGCAGCTTCGGACTGCGCCAGGTGGGCAGTCCCGGCAAGGTGACCGAAGACACCCTGTTCCAGCTGGGGGCGGTCTCGAGGAGCTACACGTCCACGATGCTCGCCGCGCTCGCCGGCGAGGGCGAGCTGCGCTGGGACCAGCCGGTTCGCCGCGTGTGGCCCGGCTTCCGCCTGCGCGATCGCTGGGCGACGCGCGAGGCCACCTTCCGCGACCTCACGGCGCAGCGCAGCGGCTTGCCCGCCTACGCCGGGGAGGAGCTGCTGCCGTTCGGGTACGGGCGCGGCGAGGTCCTGCGGCGGCTGCGGTATCTGCGGCCGGCGGCCGGCTTCCGCGCCGCCTGGGCGCCGCAGGACGCGGTCTTCACGGCGGCGGCGGTCGGCGCGGAGCGGGCCACCGGCGCCTCGTGGGCGGGACTCGTGCGTACGCGCGTGCTCGAGCCGATCGGCGACGAGCAGACGGTGCTCGGCTACCGCGCCTTCGCGACCGCGGCGGACAAGGCCACGCCACACCGGCTCGTCGCCGGGTCGATGGTGCCCCAGGACCCGTCGAACGAGACGGTGTTCGCGCCGTCGCTCGGCGTCAGCTCCAGTCTCGACGCGCTCGTGCCGTTCGCGCGGCTGCAGCTGAACGGAGGCGCGCTCGGCGGCGCGCGCGTGGCGCCTGCCGGTCTCCTCGCGCAGACCATTGCGCCGACGACGGCCGTCGCCGCCGGGGCCTCGGGCCCGGAGGCCGCCGGCCTCGGGTGGACGGTCTGGAGCTTCGACGACCGGCTCGTCGCGAGCGCCGAAGGTGGCCTCGCGAGCGGCTCCGCAGCCGTGGTCAGCCTCGTGCCCGACGACGGCGTCGCTGTGATCGTCCTGGCGAACGCGTACCCGCAGGGAGTCGCGCTCGGCAGGGCGCTCACCAAGACACTGATCGACCTCGCCGCGCGCGGGGCCGCGCAGGACGACTGGCTGGCTTACGAAGAGGCGCAGGCGGCTGCGGACGAGGGGAGTGCGCGCGGGCTCGTCCTGCCTCCGGAGGCGCCCGCCGGCTCCGCCGCGCCGCGGCCGCGAAGTGTCTACGCGGGCGTCTACGCGGACCGGTACTACGGCCGTGTCACCGTGCGCCCGGGCTTGGGCGATGGTCTGAGCGTGCGCCTCGGGCACGGCGAGACGCTGCGGTACGTGCCGTGGAACCGCGACATCTGGCGAGACACGGCGTCCGGGACGGCCGCCGTGTTCTCGGTGCGGGATGGCCGGGCCCAGGCGTTGACGCTCACGCTGCTGTCCTTCGACGGCAGACGAGGGGCGTTCGCGCGCGCCGACTGAGGCGGCGGGCGGCGGCCCACGCGTTACTTCTTCTTGCGCCCGCCGATCACCGAGTTGAGAACCATGCCGAAGGCGATGCCGGCGATGGCGGCGCCGATCAGCAGGATCCAGGCGCTGAAGCCCGTTGCGGCGATGATCGTGGCCATGTGGTCTCTCTCCTCCCGACCGCCCGCCTCACCAGCCGGGGAGGGCCTGGTCGCCCTCCAGCGCGCGGGCGCCGGTCACGTCGTCGTTCACCTCGAGGATGCCCTTGTAGGCGCCGTCCTCGTCGCGGAGGGCGAAGTACCGCGTGCGCGACATGGTCTCGCCTTCCTGCTGCCAGCCCTCGGCCACGTCCTTGGTGCCGGCCTTGAACTCGCGCAGGATCTCCTCGAGGCACTCCAGCGTATGCTCCGGGTGGCAGTCGCGCACGTCGCGGCCGATGTAGCGCGCGTCACAGGTCTTGTACGTCTCACCCTTCCAGTACACGAGCACGTCGTCCTCGTCGGCGACGCTGATGTCGAGCGGGAGGAACGTGAGCACCGCGTCCGCCAGCTCTGGGGTGAGACTGCCGCGCTTCCACAGCATCGTCGGGACCGCCTCTCGGAGTCGTTGCCGTTCGCCGGCCCATCGTACCGCATGGGAGAGGAGCCGCGTCGAGGCTCACGAGCGCGGCCGGTGTCTCACCGGCGCCGGTGCTTCCCGCCTCGGGCGCAGCTCCGGCCGGCGCCGGCTACCAGTCGAGCAGCCGGCGCTGGCCCTCCAGCGCCCGGACGCCCGTGGCGTCCTGCACCGTCTCGACGACGCCGCGGTAGGCTCCTGCCTCGTCGCGGATCGCGAAGTAGAGGATGTGCAGGAACTTCCCCTGCATATCGATCCAGAACTCGGCCCTGTCCTTCTCGCCGGCGCGGAAGGCGTCGATGATCTGCTGTACCTTGTGCACGCTCGCCGGCGGGTGGCAGTTCTGCACCTTGCGGCCGATCACGCCGGGGCTGCGCGGGAAGATGCGGTGTCCCTCGCTGTAGAAGCGCACCCGGTCGTGCTCGTCCACGTACTGGAAGTCGATGGGGAGGGCGCCGAGCACGAGGTTGAGCTCCTCGAGCGAGAGGCCGCCGGTCTTGAGGTCGAGGAGGCCGGCGGGCGAAGCCGGCCCGGCCTGTGCCGCCGCTCCGGCCGGAGCGCCTGCGGCGCCGGCCTCTCCGGCCGCCGGCCACGCCGGCACGTCGGTGATGAAGGCGTAGCCGATGTCGCCCTCGCCGGCGCGGATCTGCGTCCACTCCTCGTCGCTCAGCGTGTCGATCGCCATCGGGTGCAGGACCTTCTCCTCCTTGGTCACCATGTCGTCGACCATCTTGGCGAGCGCGAGGCAGGTGCTCACGGCGAGCGCCGCGTCGTCGCCCGCGATCGTCGCCCGCGCCTGCTTGAGGAGCGCGCGGATGTCGTCGTGGATCGCCCACATCACCTTGCTCGGGCCCTCCACGCCGTGGATCTCGAGGAAGGGGAAGAGCTGGTTCTCCTTGCGCAGGTAGTGCTTGTCGACCTCGGAGAGCCGTTCAAGGGTGTCCCTGAGGGCGCTCTTGAGCCGGGCCCAGGCGGCGCCGTCCGGCGGCTCGCCGATCGCCTCCGCCACCTTGCGCAGCGACGCCGTGACCTGCAGCAGCGCCCGGTTCTCGCGCTGGAAGGTGTCCATCGGGTGGCCGGCCGGCGCGTGCACGGGCTCGTGACCCTCCAGCGCGTCGGCGAACACCTGCACGTGCACGTCGCAGAGGCGCTTGACCTCGGTGTCGGGCACTCCGTCCTCGATCAGCTTCTGCTCCATGGCGGCGATCTCGGTGGCCTCCACGTCGGCGATGAGCTCCTCGAACCGCGGCTTGACCTCGTCGACGGTCTTGCCGGCGTGCAGGTCCTTGACGATGCCGTGCAGCGCCTCGAGGCGCGCGGGGTCGATGGTCTCGGCGTCGGCGACGTCGGCGATGGGCGGACGCGTCCCGGTCTGCGTCTCGATCTCGTCGGCGATGTCGCTGGTCAGCTGGTTGAGCGGCACGTTGCCCTGTTCGGCCACCGTGTCGAGGGTCGCCATACGGCCGACCGTGCGGCGCAGCACCGGGTTGGTGAGCTTCTTGAACTCGGGGTGGTAACCGGCCAGGAAGTCCAGGAGGAAGGGGTACTCCTTGAGCAGGGTGTGGACGGTGGTCTTCGGCGTGAGGGTGAGCGGCGGTGTGGTCATACCCGACTCCAACGGTTGGGATTATCTGTGGGCGGATGGTACCACCGTTCAACGGTGGCCAGTCTTGACGTTGCTCAAGGGGTGGCGATACCGCGAAAGCGGTGATGACGGGCCGCGATGCTGCGGAAACGACTCCAGTGGGCAGACTCCCTCCGAGCCCTTCGCGCGCTTCGCGTTGGGGAGAATCGCAGGCTGAGGGAGGCGTCATGCCCACCATCCATGCATCCGTCGCTGTGGACGCGCCGCTGGAGTTCGCCGATCTGGAGTGGAGCGAGTTCGTCCTCGACTCGCTGTTGCACGGCTACGCTCGCGGGCTCATCGATGCAGAGCCGCTGATCGATGAGGACGACATGAGGGCCGGCCGGGTCGAGTTCACGACGGAGGGCGAGCGCCTGGTCAAGGTCGACGTGCGGCTGGACTACACGCCGAAGACCAAGGCTACGGCTGAGGAAGAGCTGTCGCGCGCGCAGGCGACCCTGGAGCGCGACCTCGAGAAGTACCGCCTCTTCGTGACCGACCGCTGCGACCGTCTGGGCTGCCGGCCGGACTGAGACGAGAGACGAGACGGCGGCCGGCTCTCGAAGGAGGGCCGGCCGCCGCTCTGCGCGTTACCTGCTGTCGCGCCGCGCCTGGCGGCGCTTGTGGCGCCGCCACATCAGCGCGAGCTGTCCGATAAGGAACGCCAGGACGGCGGCGATCACCAACCCGAGCCACAGCGGGAACGTGAACGACCAGAAGAGGAACTTGAACGTCGTCTCCGCGGTGTTCTGGAAGATGAAGAGGAGCAGCAGCACCAGCAGAATGCCGCCGCCGATCAGGGCCCCGTTGCCTCCCCCCGAACTCTGCGATCCCTGGTCTGCCATCGGCCTCTCCTTGTTCGCGGGTCGGTGCCCTGTTCGCTGGTCCGTTGAGACTCGCCTTTCGCCGCGGGGCGGGGGGAGTCCTTGGTCCGTGCCTGGCTAGGCCTGCGCGCCGAGCAGCGGCAGCGAGACCGTGAACGTCGCTCCCGCGCCGGGAGCGGTGTCGAGCCGGACCTCGCCGCCGTGGGCCTCCACGATGGCGGCGACGATGGCGAGACCCAGGCCGGCGCCGCCCGTCTCGCGGGCGCGGGACTCGTCGGCGCGGTAGAAGGGCTCGAACACCTTCGCCGCGGCGTCGGGCGCGAGCCCGGGGCCGTCGTCGGCGACGGCGAGCGAAGCGTGGCCGTCGCCGGTCGTCAGGCGCACCCGGATCTGCGCCTCGTCCGGGGTGTGGCGGAGGGCGTTGCCGAGGAGGTTGGCGACGACCTGACGGAGCTGGTGGTCGTCGCCCAGCACCTCGGCGGTCTCCGCGCTCTCGACGACGATGTCGCGCGCCGGCGCGGCGGCGCGCGCGTCGCTCACGGCGTCGGCGACGACGCGAGCGAGGTCGACCGCCGCACGCTCCGGCTGACGGCCCTCGCCGAGCCGGGCGAGCACCAGCAGTTCCTCGACCATCGCCCCCATGCGCGTGCTCTCCTCCTCGATACGGCGCATCGCCAGCTCGAGGTTCTCGGGGTCGTCCTTGGCGCGCTCGAACACCTCGGAGTAGCCGCGGATGCTCGTGAGCGGCGTGCGCAGCTCATGCGAGGCGTCGGCGAGGAAGCGCCGCAGCTTGTCCTCGGTGGCGGCGCGCTCGGCGAACGCCTCCTCGATGCGGCTGAGCATCGTGTTCAGGCTGAGGCCGAGCCGTCCGACCTCCGTCCGCGGCTCGGCCGGCTGTACACGGCGGGTGAGGTCGCCGGCGGCGATCGCGTCGGCCGTGACGGCCATCGTCTCGAGCGGCCGCAGGTCGCGCTTGATGAGCCACCAGGCGGCCGCCGCCAGCGCGCCCAGCACCACCAGCGAGACGACGACCTCGATGGTGAGCAGCTGGGTGAGCGTCTGCTGCGTCTCGTTCAGGGGGATGGCGGCGATCAGGAGCTGTCCTCCGCTCGGCACCGTCTCCGCAAGGACCCGGAAGCCCGGCCCTCCGGCCGTCGAATCGCTGTGGAAGACGACGCTGTTGCCCTGGGACGGGGTGGGGATCGGGTCGGGCAGGACCGGCGTGGGCTGGCTCTGCTGGGTGTAGGTGAACTGGATGGCGTTGAGCACGGTGCCGGAGCTGTCGCGCAGTTGCCCGTAGGTCCCCGGGGGGAGGTTGGGCCGGTCCGGGCCGCCCCCGAAGCCGCTCTGGCTGCCGTTGGTGAGCGCCATCGCGATGGGCACGCGAGCGTCGCGGAGCTGCGCGTCGACTCGCTCCAGCAGGAACCCGCGCAGCGCCAGGAAGGTGATGGCGCCGGCCACCACGAGGCCGGCGGCCACGCAGGCGAGGACCGCGAGCAGGAGGCGGGTGCGGAGGCTCACGTCGCCGCCGTCATGCCTTCGGCAGCCGCAGGCTGTAGCCGACGCCGCGCACTGTGTGGATCAGCGGCGCGCCCTCGGCGTCCACCTTGCGGCGCAGGTAGCTGACGTAGGTCTCGACGATGTTGGCGTTGCCGCCGAAGTCGTAGTTCCACACGTGGTCGAGGATCTGGTCCTTGCTGAGCACGCGGCGCGCGTTGAGGAGCAGGTAGCGCAGGAGCTTGAACTCGGTGGCCGTGAGCTCGATCTCGCGCCCCGCGCGCCGGACCTCGTGCACGTCCTCGTCGAGTTCCAGATCGGCGAAGGCGAGCCGGCCCGGCGAAGCGGCGGCCGGCTGCACGCGCCGGAGGACCGCGCGGATGCGCGCGACCAGCTCCTCGACGCTGAACGGCTTGGTCATGTAGTCGTCGCCCCCGAGCGTGAGCCCGCGGATCTTGTCCTCGGTCGCGTCGCGCGCGGTGAGGAAGAGGATGGGGAGGTGCGAGCCCGAGTTGCGCAGGCGCCGGGCGACCTCGAACCCGTCGATGCCCGGCATCATGATGTCCAGGACGACGAGGTCGGGCGCGAACTGTTCGACTGCGTCGAGGGCTTCGCGCCCGTTGGCGGCGACGCGCACGTCGAACTGCTCGTAGCGCAGCGCCATGGAGATGAGGTCGGTGATGCTGGGCTCGTCGTCGACGACCAGCACGCGCGTCGCCCCCGCCGGTGTCTCGATCATGCTGACCCTCCGCTCGCGTCTGGTCCCGCCCTGGCTCCCACGCGGATTGTAGGTGTCTTTCCTGAGAGATGCCTGAGAAAACCCTGAAGGACGCCTGAAGCTTCGCTGCGAGCCCGGCGCCCTCGGATTCTCAGAAGGCTCTCAGGCGAGCTTCAGGCGCCTCCCATGTCCGCTTCGTACAACTGCGGTCGAAGGGAAACCGGGCGGCGGGCGGTGGAGCCCTCCGGCTCCGCCCGCCGCGGACAAGGAGGGGACATGTTCTTCACCTACGTGTACCGGGAGCTGCGCCGGCGGCACCGCCAGGCGCTGCTCACCGCGCTCGGCCTGGCCGTCGGCGTGGCGCTCGTGGTCGCCGTGACCGCCTACGCCGACGGCGTCGCCACCGCGCAGGGCCGGGTGCTCCAGTCGCTGTACGGCGTCGGCACCGACATCACCGTGTCGCAGCAGCGCAGGATGGACGAGGGCGGCCCGCAGCGCTTCAGCATGCAGCCGCCCGACCAACAGAAGCAGGGCAAGAAGTTCAGCCGGTCCGCGGTCATGACAAGCCCCGGCCAGCAGTCGATCTCCGAGAAGAAGCTCGAGCAGATCGCGTTGCTGAACGGAGTGAGCGCCGCCACCGGCAGCATCAGCATGAACGTGATGAGCGTGAAGGGGACGTTCGCGCAGGTGCAGGGCGGCAGCTCGGGCGGGGCCCAGCCCGGCGTGCAGGAGTGGGGCGGCGGCTCCTCTTCGACGCAGCAGAGCCAGATGCAGATGGCGCCGATCGACGTCTCATCGCTCTCGGTCTCCGGCGTGGACACCACGGACCTCGCCCTCGGGCCCCTGAGCTCGGCGCAGGTCTCGTCCGGACGCTTGCTGACCGGCGACGACGCGAACGCCAAGGTCGCTCTCGTGACCAGGGCCTATGCCAAGCAGAACGCGCTCGTAGTCGGCGATCACAAGAAGATCGACGGCAGGTCCTTCGAGATCGTCGGCGTCGTCGCCTTGCCCAGCGGCAGCACGTCGTCCGACGTCTACATCCCCCTGAAGTGGGCCCAGACGCTCAGCCACAACAAGAACGCGGTCAACCAGATCTACGTCAAGGCGGACAGCGCCAACGACATCACCGCAGTCAGGAATGAGATCAAGCAGCTCATGCCCAAGGCGACGGTCACGACGTCCTCGGACCTCGCCAGCCAGGTGAGTGGCTCGCTGTCCAGCGCGTCGAGTCTCGCCGACCGGCTCGGCACGTGGCTCGCCGTCGCCGCCTTGATCGCGTCGTTCGCCATCGCCAGCCTGCTGACCGTCTCGGGCGTCTCGCGCCGCGTGCGTGAGTTCGGCACCCTCAAGGCTCTCGGCTGGAAGAGCCGCCGCATCACGGGCCAGGTGCTCGGCGAGTCGTTCGTGGTGGGCATCGTCGGGGGCTTGCTCGGCGTCGCTCTCGGCGTCCTTGGCGCGAGGCTGATCGCGGCGCTCTCCCCTGCGCTCGAGGCCACGATGGGCAGTTCGATGCAGCTGCCCCAGGGAGGGCCTCCCGGCATGGCGGAGGCGATCGGCGCCGCCGCGCAGACCGTCACCGTGAGCCTGACGGCGCCCGTGAGCCTGCAGCTCGTCGCCGTCGCCGCGTCGCTGGCGCTGGCCGGAGCCCTGATCGCCGGCGCCTTCGGCGGCTGGCGCGCCGCGCGACTCCGTCCGGCGGACGCCCTCCGCCGTGTGGATTGACCAGCTAAACGGATCATCGGCCTTCACTGACTACTGACGTGATCGGAGACGCGATGCTGTACGAACTGACGGACGTGACCAAGCGGTACACCCAGCGCCGCAAGCAGATCGACGCCCTGGCGGGTATCGACCTGAGCATCGACGAGGGCGAGTTCCTCGCCATCCAGGGGTCGACCGGCTCGGGCAAGACGACCCTGCTGCAGATGCTGGGCGCGATGGACCGGCCCTCGAGAGGCAAGCTCGAGTTCGAGGGCCGCGACCTGGCGAAGATGGGGGAGGGCGACCTCTCGGAGTTGAGGAGCCATTCGTTCGGCTTCATCTTCCAGGCGTTCAACCTCATCCCCACATTGACCGCCCAGGAGAACGTGGAGACGGCGCTGGTACCGTGGCGCACCCCCTCCGAGGAGCGTCGCCGGCGCGCCGCGGAAGCTCTCGAGGGCGTCGGCCTCGCCGACCGCGCCCGGCACATCCCGTCGGAACTGAGCGGCGGCGAGCAGCAGCGCGTGGCGATCGCGCGGGCGCTCGTCAGGGCCCCCCGCGTGATCTTCGCCGACGAGCCCACCGGCAACCTCGACGAGCGCACCCGCGACGACATCATCGGGCTGCTCGAGCAGCTCTGGCGCGAGCGCGGCCAGACGCTGATCGTCGTGACGCACGACACCTGGGTGGCCGGTCGCGCCTCGCGGCGTATCTGGCTTGACGCCGGCAGGGTAGAGGCGCCGCCGGAGGATGGCCGGCCCGGCGCCGAGGCTGCCGCCGGTGCTGTCCGTGAGGCGGTGCTCCAGGCGTAGCCTGCGGACACCGGGCGGCGTTTCGGGTCGGCCCTCAGTACATCTCGACGGGCGGCGCGGCGAGGCACTCCTCGAGCGCTCGCCGCCCGTCCGCGAGCACGGGCGGCCCGTGCGTGGTGAGCACGTACTCGATGTCCTGCGCGGCGAGTCCGCCGAGCGTGGGCGCGAACACGTCGCGGTACCAGGCCGCCCCGGTGCCCGAGCTCTGGTTCCAGAAGCGCACGCCGCCCTCGGCGCCGACGACGGCGTCGCCGAACACGACGGCGCGCAGGCCCGGGAAGTAGAGCGGGTAGTCGCTGCGCCGGGGCTTGCCGATGGTGTACGCCAAGGCGGCGCCGTCAGCGATCTCGGCCGCCTCGCCGGCGGCGCTCTGCGGGATCACCTCGAGCGGAGCGAGCCGCGTGAGTCGCTTCTTGACGCCGGGATGCCCCCAGATGAGCGTCGGCAGGGTGCGCGAGTAGCGCTCATAGAGAGTCTCGGCGCTGCGCGTGTGGTAGGGGTTGGTGACCAGCAGCTCGAGGCGCCCGGCCTCGCCGACCATCCTGTCGATGTCGGCGAGCAGCGGCGCCCGCCGGGCGTCGTCCTCGGCCGGCAGCAGCGGGTCCACGAGCGCCAGCGCCTCGCCGGCGACGAGCGCGTACGAGACCACTTCCTCCGCCTTGGGGCGCCACTCCGGGTGTGCCGCCGTCCAGCAGTGGATGCCTGGTGCCAGCTCCTCCATCTCAGCCTCCTCGGCTCCGACGTCCTGCTCGGCCCTTGTCCGGTCGCTCGTCCGCCGCATCGCGGCGCGGGCGTGACCGCTCAGCGCTCCGCGGCCTGGTCTCCACGGTCGCCTTCGGCGGCGCGCCCGCTGCGTCCGCGCCGCCGCACCGCATCCCGGAGGATGTACTCGACCTGCGCGTTGACGCTGCGGAGCTCGTCGGCGGCCCACTTCTCGATCTCGGCCCACAGGCTGGGGTCGATGCGCAGCAGGTACTGCTTGCGTACCGCCATCGCCTACCGCCGTCCCAAGGATACCTCGTTCAACGCCCACACCCTCATGTCTCGTCCGCCGCTCTCCCGGCTCACGTGTACAGCGTGCCGGTGTTCACCACCGGGGTCACCTGGCTCTCGCCGCAGAGCACGACCATGAGGTTGCTGACCATGGCGGCCTTGCGGTCCTCGTCGAACTCCACCACGTGGTTCTTGCTGAAGTCCTCCAGCGCCATCTCGACCATGCTCACGGCGCCGGTGACGATCTTGCGCCGCGCCGCGATGACGGCCTCGGCCTGCTGGCGGCGCAGCATGGCCTGAGCGATCTCAGGGGCGTAGGCGAGGTGGGTGAGGCGGGCCTGCTCCACGGTCACGCCCGCCTGCTCGAGCCGCTCGGTGAGCTCGATGCGCAGGGCTTCCGAGACCTCGTCCACGTTGCCGCGCAGCGTGATCTCGTCGGGCGTGTCGGCAAAGGTCTCGCCGGAGTCGTAGGGGTAGGCGCTCGCGAGGTGTCGCACCGCCGTCTCGCTCTGGGTGGCGACGTACGTCTCGAAGTCGTCGACGTCGAAGACCGCCTTGGCCGTGTCTTCGACGCGCCACACGACCACCGCGGCGATGTCCACGGGGTTGCCGCGCTTGTCGTTGACCTTCAGTCTGTCGCCGTTGAGGGTGCGGGCGCGCTGGCTGATCTTGTAGCGCTTCAGCTTCTTCGGCGCGTTCTGCGCCGCCTCGCCGTCGCCCTTGTTCTTGTTCTGCGACCAGATCGACGGGCCGCCGGTCTGCCCGGTCGGGCCGTTGGCGTAGAAGGGGTTGCCCCAGCAGAAGCCGCCCTGCTTGCAGGTACCCTTGTAGTCGCCGAAGAGGACGAGCATGCGGGCCTCGTTGGGCTGCAGGGTGAAGAAGCCGGGCGAGAGGAGGATGGCGACGCCGAGGGCGACGATGCCGCCGACGAGGTACGCCCACACGGGATTCACGCCTCCGTCGGCGCTCGTCGTGCTGTCGATGAACGCGAGGGCGATGAGCACCGGGCCCGCGACGTAGAGCGCGATCGCGACCGGGAGCATCACCCAGCCGCTCATCACGCGCTTCTCGCGCTCCTGGGTCGGGACCTTCGATTCTGCTGCCATGGCTCCCACCTCCGGGGAGGCCGCGCCGGCGGGGCCTGTCCCGCCCGAGTGGTCGCGCGGCCGCGCTTGTGCGATAACCAAGTGATATCACAGCGGTATCGCACTGTCCAGTGATTCCGTCTCCGCCCGGCGAAGCCGGAAGCCGCCGTGTCTCCAAGCACGACGACGGCAGTACGCAGCCGGCCATTGTCTCCTCGCGCCGCACGCGCCATACTCGGCACAACGAACGAGGCGGCGCGCGCCGCCCTGGGGCCACGCCGCGCGCGCGGCGCGAGAGGGGGAGACCATGAGGATCCATCACCTGGCGTGCATGTGCGCGATGGCGCTCGTCGCGCTCGTCGCGCTGCCGGCGGTCGCCGGCGCGGTGCCGCCGCAGTATCCCAACGGCTGGACGTTCGCGACGAGCGGGCTGCGGCAGATCCCGACGACCGTGGACACCCGGGCCTTCTGCAAAGGGCCCGCGGGGACGGTGTACGAGGTCGCCCTCAGCAAGACGACCGCCTACTACGCGTCGATCGCGCGGATCCGGGTCTCGGACGGCAAGCTGATCAAGTCCTGGACCTATCCGGCCACGCGGAGCAGAAGCGTCATCCCGAGGGCTGCGGCGAGCGATGCGGCCGGCAACCTGTACGTCGCCGTCGAGACGCTGACGGGCAAGAAGAACTGGGTCGTGCTCAAGTTCGACCGTATCGGTCGGCGCCTGTGGTCGCGGTCCTACGACAGCGGGCTGGGGCAGGACACGCCCTACGAGCTGGTCATCGACCGTCGCGGCAACGTCATCGTCGCGGGAACGAGCGAGCACCCCAGCGGCTATGACTCCGCGATCGTCAAGTGGAGCGCCGCCGGCCGGCTGCAGTGGAAGCGCATGATCTCGGCGCGGGGCCTCGACCTGGTCAGTGGGCTCGCCGTCGACGCGAACGACAACGTGTATGCCTCCGGCCAAAGGGGATCTGTCGGCGGCCTCGCCACCGCGATCCTCCGCTCGTGGACGTCCGGCGGCCGCCAGCGCTGGACGGCCACGGCGGTCAACCCGCTCGGCATGCCCTCGTGGCGGCTGGTGGCCGATCAAGGGCACCTCGGTGTACGTCGCCGGTCAGTCGACCGGCATACCCTCGACGTCGAGCCTGATGGCCATGAAGTACACCACGTCGGGCAAGCGCGCCTGGGGTGAGATCAGGCAGATGGAGTTCGCGAACGGCGCCTGGGCCGAGGGCCTGGCCGTCGACCGAAAGGGCGCGCCGGTCATCGTCGGCACGGCCTTCGGCCTGGGGGCATCCGGCGAGGACGAGGGCACGGTGTGGAAGCCGGCGTCCGGCGGTGCGCCAGCGTGGCACAGGGAGTTCGAGGACCCGGACTTCCCCAACGACAGTGGATTCCGCGCCGTCGGCGTGGACAGCCAGAACCGCATCTATGCTGCCGGCGGCAAGTACTACAGCGCGCAGACGGCCAATCTCCTGATGGTGCGCTACTCGCCCGCCGGCTCGGCGCAGGCGATGTGGCGGTCAGACGGGCAGCAGAGCGGCTACTGCTCGTTCACCAACCTGCTCGTACTGAGCGACACGCAGGTGCTCGCCGCCGGGCAGGTGGCCGGCAACGGCGCCGACGCGGGGGTGTACCGGGCCCGGACGACGATGCCCTGACGGTCGGCCTGGAGCGGCCGGCCGGGTTTCCCCGGCCGGCCGCGCGGCCATCCTTGAGTATCTCTTCAACTACGGACAAAGAGGCTCATCATGGCCAACACGATCGTATGGGCGGATATCCCCGTGATGGACTTGGACCGGGCGCGCGCGTTCTACAGCGCGGTTCTGCAGGCCGACATCCCGCTGATGCCGGGGATGGAGGGAGTCGCCTTCCTCCCGGGTGACCCGCAGAGCGATGAGGTCACCGGCGATCTCGTCAAGAGCGACAACGCCGCGCCGGGCACCGGCGGGATCACCATCTACCTCGACAGCAAGGGCGATCCCGAAGGCATGATCGAACGGGCTGTCGCCGCCGGCGGCCAGGTCGCCATGCCGGTCTCCGACATGGGCGAGATGGTCGGCTTCATCGGCTTCTTCATCGACAGCGAAGGCAACCGCATCGGCGTGCACGCGCCGGCGAAGCGGGGCTGAGCCGGGCGGGGCCGGCCGCGCCGCAGGGCGCCCGGCCTGACCGCACGAGTGACCGGCGGGGCGGCGGGAGGACGAGGCGTCCGCCCGCCGCCCCGCTCCTTTGCCACCCGGAAGGGCGGGTGCACCGACGGCCGACGCCGTCCTCCCGATAGAATCAGCGCGTGAGTCCGTCCGCGCCAGCCGTCGCTTCGAGAGCCGCCTCGAGCGGGCCCGCGCCGCTCCCCCAGTACCGGTTCGTCGCGCTCGGGGTCGTCTGGAGCGCCTACCTCATCGTCTTTCTCTCCCGCCTCTGCGTCGGGCCGCTGGCGCCGTTCCTCAAGGACTCGTTCGACCTCAGCAACGCGCAGATCGGCGGCCTCACGAGCGCCACCGCCGTGGCCTACGCGCCGACGCTCGTCTTCGCCGGCTGGCTCGCCGACCGCATCGGCGTGCGCCGGGCGCTGCTCATCGGCACGTCGATCACCGGCGTGTGCATCGGCGCTGTGGCGCTGGCGCCGAGCTACGGGGCGATGCTGGTCCTGCTCGGCCTCTCGGGATTCGGCTGCGGCTTCATCTACCCGACGGCCGTGAAGGCCATCATGGTGTGGTTCCCCGCCCGCGAGCGGGCCACGGCCGTGGGCGTGAACCAGGCGGCCGTGAACGTGAGCGGCATGCTCGGGGCGGTGATCATGCCGGCGCTGGCGCTGGCGTTCAGCTGGAGGGCCGGCTTCCTCTTCGCCGCCGCGCTCGCGTTCGTCGTCTGCGGCGTCGCCGCCGCGTTCTACCGCGACCCGCGCCCGGGGGAATCGCCGGCTGACGTCGCGGCGGGAGCTGTGGACGCCGGCGCCGACGACTACGTCGGCATGGGGGAGATCGAGCAGGGCCTGCCGCTGGTCACCGGCGACGAGCGCCTCGATCGCGCCGCGGCCCGGCCGGGATTCCTGGCCGTCATCCGCTCGCGCGACATCCTCTTCCTCGGGCTCGCGGCGATGTTCCTCTGCATGGTCGAGTTCGCCGCCCTTTCGCAGCTCGTGCTGTTCCTCAACGTCACGTGGGCGTACACGGTGACGGCCGCCGCCGGCCTGCTGGCTCTCACGCAGCTCGCCGGCGCCATCGGCAAGCCACTGAGCGGCCTTGTCAGCGACCGGCTCCTCCACCGGAGGCGCAAGCCGGCGCTGCTCTTCCTCGCGGTGCTGGCCGGTTTGGCCTGCGCGATCCTCGCGCTGGCGGGTCCCGGCTCCTCGTGGGCTCTGTGGCTCGCTCTGCTGCTGCTCGGGGTCGGCGCCATCGGGTGGGGCGGCCTGTTCGGGACGCTGGCCGGCGAGACCGCCGGCCCGGCCGCCGCCGGAGCCGCCGCCGGTGTCACCGCGGCGATCGACAACATCGGCATCTTCCTCGGCCCGCCGGTCTTCGGCCTCATCGTCGACCGCACCGGCAGCTACGCGCCGGCCTGGTGGGCGATGGTCGCGGCGGCGGCCGCCGCCGTGGTCCTTCTCGCGCTGGTGCGCGAGCACCGCCAAGCCTGATGCGAGTCGGCGGCGGCCCGGCGGCCGTCGCGAGCCGGGCCGCGCGTCAACGGGCGAGCGCTTCGCCGAGCCCCGACGCCCACTCGTGGATGGCCTCCCAGTGGCGGCCGTCGCCGGGCGTCGCTCCGATGACGAGCAACACGAAGAGCTTCTCGAAGATGTTCATGCTCGTCAGATCGAGCGACCCCGCGAAGAACGCGACGGTCCGTGGCCGCAGCGGGGCGCACTCCTTGAGGACGTCGCCGAGGTAGTGTGCGGGGAGGGCGTAGCGCTCCTTGCGGCGGAGCTTGCCCGGCGACGCTGGAGGCTTCGCGAGCCAGGTGTCCTTGACGATCGGAACGCCTTGGACGTCGTCCTCGCCGGTGTCGGTGAGCGACGCCGCCGTGATGAAGAACGCCGTCGGGATCGGCGCGAGTGCGTTGCGGTGCGTCTTCACGTACTTCGCCGCCGCGCGGTGCCACCCCATGATCATCGGGCCGCCGACGACGACGGCGTCGTAGCCGGCGGGGGACGGCGCCGCGCCGGCCTCGCGAAGGTCGACCTCGGCGAACGCTGCAAGCAACTCCTCGGCGACGGCGTCGGCGACCTCGCGCGTCGAGCCGTGCCTGCTCGCGTAGACGAGGAGGGCTCGTCCGCCTGTTGTCGCCATCGACCGGCCGGCGGGCTCGTCCGGCGCCGGCCGCTGCTCCTGCGGCACGTCCTGCGTCTCGTCCACGATCACTCCTTGTCCGTCGCACCTGCCGCAACGACTCTACTCCCGGTCCGGCGGGGCGGGAAGCAGGCAGGATGGGGCGCCCGCGGGCCGCAGTCGCCGCCGTACGCGACGAGGGGCGCCGTGCGGCGCCCCTCGTCGGGTCTTGCGGGTGGCTCTGCGGCGGTGCGCCGGCCTACGCCATCACCGCCATGATGTCGACGAGGTGCTTCTTGAGCCCGAGCGCCTTGTCGTCCAGGCCGAGTGCGCGGCCGACGAGCTGGCTGAGGAACACCACCGGGATGCCCTGCCAGCCTGCATCATTCTTCGCGATCTCGACCTGGCGGCCGTCGAGGTTCACCTGGCAGAGCGGGCAGGAGACGACCACGGCCTGCGCGCCGCACGCCTTGGCGTCGGTGAGGATGCGGCCGACGAGGTCGTCGACGATGCCCTGCTCGGTGAGCGCCAGCGAGGCGCCGCAGCAGTCGGTCTTGTAGTTCCAGTCCACGGGCTCGCAGCCGATGGTCTTGGCGACCTCGTCCATGTGCGTCGGGTACTCGGGGTCGTCGGCGAGCGTGACCTTGGGCGGCCGGGTGAGCAGGCAGCCGTAGTAGCAGGCCACCTTGAGGCCGGCGAACGGCCTGGTGACCTTGGCGGCGAGCTCCTCGAGGCCCACGGCGTCGTGGTAGACGTCGATGAGGTTGTCGACCGTGACGCCGCCGTTGTAGGCGCGGCCGACCACGGCACGCACGTCGGTCGCCGTCTGCTCGTCTTCGGCCACTTCGTGGGCGCCGGTCTTGAAGCGGCTGTAGCACGCCGCGCACGGGACGGCCACGCCGTCGAGCTTCATGTCCTGCTCGACCTTGGCCAGCTCGTTGACGGGCAGGGCCGTGGCGAGCAGGCGGTTGATCGAGTGCGCCGCGGTGTTGCCGCAGCACTCCCAGCCCGGGATCTCCAGGAGCGTCACGTCCAGCGCCTGGGCCGTGGCCCTGAAGCTGGCGTCGAACTCGCCGGAGGTGCCGTGGAGCGAGCAGCCGGGGTAGTAGGCGAGCGTCTTGCTCATGACGCGCCTCCCGCGCCGGCGTTCTCGCGTGCCCTGGTGATGCTCTCGGCCGCCTGGACCATGCGCTTCATGGCCTGCGTGTCACCGCGCTTGAGCGTGGGGTTGACCTTGCCCTTGAGCAGCATCTTGGGGCCGAGGGTGAACCAGTTCTTCGCGCTGCTCGGCCGCTTGAGGACGTCGAGCGTGATGAGCTCGACCTCCCACATGCGGCCCCAGCGCACGAACGAGTCGTAGTTGAGCTTGAGCATGGCCGCCGACGGCGTGCCGGCCGGGATACGGCCCTGCTTGCGGGCCATGATCTTGAGCTCGTCCATGATCGCCGCGATGTCGATGCCCTGGGGGCACCGGGTGGTGCAGGTCTCGCACCCGGTGCACAGCCAGATGAAGCGGTCGTCGAAGACCATGTCTACCTGGCCGAGCTGGACGGCGCGCATGATCTGCGCCGGGTGCATGCCCGCGTAGCGGGCCACGGGGCACCCGGACGTGCACTTCTTGCACTGGTAGCACTTGTAGGCGTTCTCGTCGCAGCCGGCGGCGATGCGCTGGCTGAGCGTGGCGCTTGGAGAGCAGGTCGTCATGCGCGCCTCCTAGGCCACCGCGGGCCGCGGCAGCAGGCCGGCGGTCTCCACGATCTCGGGCACGGCCTCTTCCCACTCGACGGCCATGATGTGGACCCCGGCGACGCCCTCGATCTCGGCCAGTTCCTTGATCATCTCGACGGCGAGCTTCTTGCCCTCGGCGTGAGACGCGGGGCCCTTCTCGACCCCTGCCATGCGGTCGACGATCTCCTGCGGCACGTCCATGCCGGGGACGAACTTCTGCATGTAGCGCGCCCCGCCGACGCCCTTGAGCGGCGTGATGCCGGCGAGGATCTTGATCTCCTGGTGCAGTCCGAGCGCACGCACTTCCTCCATCCACTCCTTGAACTTGGGGATGTTGAAGATGCACTGGGTCTGCATGAAGTCGGCGCCGGCCTCGATCTTCTTCTTGAGGCGCAGGGCGCGGAGCTCGAAGGGGTCACCGAAGGGGTTCTCGGCGCAGCCGATGTAGAGCGGCGGCGCGACGTCCATGTCCTCGCCGCACTGGAACTTCGCCTCGTCGCGCATGTCCTTGTACATCTTGATCAGGTTGATGGCGTCGAGGTCGTGCACGCCCCTGGCCTGGGGGTGGTTGCCGAAGCTCAGGTGGTCGCCGGTGAGGCAGAGGATGTTCTTGATGCCCAGCGTGGCGGCGCCGAGGATGTCGGCCTGCATCGCGAGGCGGTTCCGGTCGCGGCAGGTCATCTGCATGATCGCCTCGACGCCGTTCTGCTGCGCCGTGTAGCCGGACGCCATGGAGCAGACGCGCACCACGGCCGTCTGGTTGTCGGTGATGTTGACGGCGTCGACGAAGCCCTTGAGGATCTTGGCCTTGGTCTCGATGACGCTGCCGTCGGCGCTCTTGGGCGGGCCGCACTCGCCGGTGACCGCGAACTTGCCCTCGCTGAGGATCTTCTCGAGGTTGCTGCCGGCCTTGTACTCAGTCGCGGTCATACCGGCTTCGCCTCCTCACGCACCATCTTGCGGGGGCCGCCGGAGCTGCTCTTGCTCCAGTCCTTCGGCGGCCGGTCGGTGAACATCAGCTCTTCGCGGCCCTGGGCCTTGAGGCGCTCCCAGATGAGCGCCCAGGCGCACTCGATCTCTTCCTTCTCCGGGCCGGTGACCTCGCAGAGGCCGTCGTGCGAGCCACCGCAGGGGCCGTTCATGAGGCTCTTGCTGCAGCGCACCACCGGGCAGATGCCGCCGGTGAGGCCGATGCGGCACTCGCCGCAGGCGACGCAGCGCTCGAGCCACACGGCGTGCTCCTGCGGCATGCCGAGCATGTTGGTGTTCACGGCCGGCATGACGAGCCGGGGCGCGAACTTCTCGGCCAGGCTCTGGATGCCGATGCCGCAGGCCATGCTGAGCACGACGTCGGCCTGCTCGACCTTGTCGGCGATCATGTCGAGGTATTCCCACTCGCACTGACGGATGGCCGCGGTGTGCTCGATCTCGACCTCGCGGCCTTCCTGCTCCGCCTTGATGCGCAGCTCACTGGCGAGGATCTCGGCTTCCTTCTCGCCGCCGGTGAGGCAGATGGCGACGCAGGTGTCGCACCCGGCCACGAGGACCTTCTTCTTGTCGCCGACGAGCTCGAGGATCTCGTCGAGGGGCTTGCGTTCGGCGGTGATCATTCTGCGTGTCCTTCCTCACTGGTGGCGGCGGACGGAGCGGGGTCGTCGGGCATGGCCGCGCCGCCGAGCGCTTCGCGCGCGGCGGCGTGCGCGTCCACGCCTGCACGTTTGACTGGGTTGGGACCGAGCGCCTTGATGCGCTCGGTGAACTCGGTCGCGACCTCGGCGAACTTGGCGCCCATGGCCGACGACATGTTGTACATCTCCACGCGCTCGGGCTCGATGCCGACCTCGGTGAGCAGGTCCTTGACGTGGTTGACGCGCTTGCGCGCCCACAGGTTGCCCTTGAGGTAGTGGCACTCACCCTCGAGGCAGCCGGCGGCGTACACGCCGTCCGCGCCGGCCTCGATGGCCCTGAGCAGGTGGATGACCTCGAGCTTGCCGGTACACGGCAGCTTGATCATGCGGATGTTGCTCGGGTATTGCAGGCGCATGCTGCCGGCCAGGTCGGCCGCCGCATAGGCGCAGTAGTGGCAGGCGAAGACGATGATCTCGGGCTCGAAGTCCGGATCGACGGGCTTCTTCGGCGCCTCATCGACGGCTTCGCCGTCTTCGGCCACCGGGGTCTTCACGTCGGTGTCGGCCATGTCAGCTCACCTCCATGAAGAGCGCCTCTTCCTTGGCGAAGACCTGCGCGTCGGTGTAGTGATGCAGGGTGATCGCCTTGACCGGGCACTCGCTGACGCAGACGCCGCAGCCCTGGCAGGCGGCCGCCTCGATGCGCGCCTTCTTGGTCTCGAGGTCGATGACCGGCACCTCGTAGGGGCAGATGCGCACGCACGTGAGGCAGGCTGCGCATTTGTCGACGTCCACCTCGGCGACGACGCCGCCGGCCTTGAGCACCGACTTGGCCAGGATGGCCGCGGCGCGACCCGCGGCGGCGTAAGCCTGCGAGATGGTCTCCTCGATGCTCTTGGGGTAGTGCGCCGCGCCGCAGAGGAAGATGCCCTCCGAGCCGAAGTCCACGGGGCGCAGCTTGACGTGCGCCTCGAGGTAGAAGCCGTCGGCGGTGAGCGGCACCTTGAGCAGCTTGCTGAGCTCGCTGCCGCCGGCCGACGGCACGGTCGGGGTGGCCAGCACCAGGAGGTCGAGCGGCAGCTCGACGTCGCGGCCCAGGTACGGGTCGCGGGCCTTGACGCTGACGCTGCCGTTGGCGTTCACCTGCGGGGCCGAGTCGTTGTCGTAGCGCGTGAAGATGACCCCGAGCTCACGCGCCCGCGTGTAGTACTCCTCGAGGAGGCCGAAGGTGCGGACCTCCTTGAACCACACGTACACCGGGCGGCTCGGATCCTTCTCCTTGAGCGCGATGGCGTTCTTGATGCTCTGCTGGCAGCAGGTGCGCGAGCAGTACGGCTTGTTCTCGTCGAGCGAGCCGGCGCAGAGGATGAAGCCGACCGACTTCGCCGCGGCGAGCGCCGGGTCGTCCTCCTTGAGCATGCGCTCGAGGTCCATGCCGGTGACGACCTTCTGGCTGGAGCCGAGACCGTAGAGCTCGGGCCTCTCCTCGACGCCGCCGGTGGCGACGACGACGACACCGTTGTCGACCGCCGTGCGCTTGCCGTCCTTCTCGGCGATCACGCTCGAGAAGTTGCCGATGAAGCCGTGGAAGTCGGCGAGCTCTGCCTCGAGGTGGATCTTGACGTTCGGGTTGTCGACGAGGCGCTGCTCGATCTGCTTGACGAGCTCGGTGGGGTCGTTGCCCTTGACGGTGTCGCCGAGCTCCAGCACGTGGCCGCCCAGCTTGGGCGAGCGCTCGATGAGGTGGACCTCGTGGCCCATGTCGCCGAGCGCCAGCGCGCTGGTCATGCCGGCGACGCCGCCGCCGATGACGACGGCGGAATGCGTGAGCGGGACGTCGACCTTGAACAGAGGCTGGAGCAGCCGGGCCCGGGCCACGCTCATCTGGACCAGTTCCTTGGCCTTCTGCGTGGCCTTCTCCGGCTCCTTGGCGTGGACCCAGCTCGCCTGGTCGCGGATGTTGGCCATCTCGAAGAGGAACGGGTTGAGCCCGGCCTCGCGCAGGGTGTCCTGGAAGATCGGCTCGTGCGTGCGCGGCGTGCAGCTGGCGACCACGACGCGGTTGAGGTTGTGCTCCTCGATCTTCTCGCGGATGAGGCCGAGGCTGTCGCTGGAGCACGTGTACAGGGTGTCGGTGGCGTACTCCACGCCGGGGAGGTCCTTGGCGTACTCGGCGACGCTCTCGACGCCGATGACGCCGGCGATGTTGCTGCCGCAGTGGCAGACGAAGACGCCGACCCGCGGCTCCTCGCCGACCACGTTCTTCTCGGCCGGGTACTCCTTGTCCACGGTGAGCGTGTGGCGCGAGTCGGCGAGGCCGGTCATCACCTGCGCCGCGGCGGCCGAGGCCTGGGCGACGCTGTCGGGGATGTCCTTGGGCTCGCCGAACGGGCCGACGACGAAGACGCCCTTGCGGCTGGTCTCGAGAGGGTTGAACTCGTGCAGCTCGCAGAAGCCGTGCCGGTTGAGGGCGACGCCGACGTGGCCGGCCGCCTCCTGCGCCTTGCGCGCAGGCTCCAGGCCGGCCGAGAGCACCACCATGTCGTAGCGCGTCTCGTGCAGCTTGCCGCCTTCGTCCTCCCAGCTGATCAGGAGGTCCTTGGTCAGCGGGTCTTCCTTGATGTACGAAGGGCGCGAGCGGACGAACGAGACGCCCTTGTCCAGCGCGCGCTGGTAGAAGGCGTCGAAGCCCTTGCCCTGGGCGCGCATGTCCATGAGGAAGACGGTCGGCTCGCAATCCGGCTCGTGGTCGATGGTGAGCATCGCCTGCTTGTTGGCGAACATGCAGCAGACGCTGGAGCAGTACTCGTGCTCCTGGTCGCGGGAGCCGACGCACTGGATGAAGGCGACCTTCTTGGGGTGGACCCCGTCGCTGCGTCGCTGCACCGAGCCCATGGTCGGGCCGCTGGCGCTGAGCATGCGCTCGTACTCGAGCGCCGAGAGCACGTTGGGATAGCGCTGGTAGCCGTACTCGCTGTTGGCGCCGGGGTCGTGGAGGTCGAAGCCCGTCGCCATGACGACGGCGCCGACCTCGACGTCCATCTCCGCGTCGCGCTCGCCGTGCAGCAGGGCGCCGGGCCCGCAGGCGCGGACGCACTCCATGCACTCGGAGCAGATGGCGCAGTTGAGGCAGCGCTTGGCCTCGGCGACGGCCTGCTCCTCGGAGAAGCCGGTGTTGACCTCGTCCCAGGTGATCTTGCGCGCCGCGCCCGGCAGGTGCGGCATGGGCAGGCGCGCCATGACGGCGGTCTGCTCGAGGACGGCGTCCTCGGGCCTGGCCTCGTCCATCACGTCGTCGTCGATGGGGAGGAGGTCCTCGCCGCGCAGGAAGTTGTGGATGCTGCGCGCGGCGCGCCGGCCCGCGGCGACGGCCTCGATGGCCGTCCACGGGGCGCTCGCCGCGGCGTCGCCGCCGGCGAACACGCCCTTCTTGCCGGTGCCGAGCGTGGCCTTGTCGGTGAGGATCTGGCCCTTCTCGACCTTGATGCCCTTGGACCCCTCGAGGAAGTCCTCGACCATGCTCTGGCCGATGGCGAAGATGACGGTGTCGCACTCGAGCACGTGCTCGGACCCGGCGATGGCCACCGGCGGGCGCCAGCCGCGCTCGTCGGGGGCGCCGAGGGAGCAGGCGAGGAACTCGACCTTGCAGGCGCGCCCGGCGTCGTCGGTGACGATCTGCGACGGCATGCACGAGCAGTTGAAGGCGATGCTCTCGTCGAGACCCTCGGTGAGCTCGTCGTCGGAGGCGGGGACGCTCTGGTCGTCCTCGATGCAGTTGATGGTGACCTTCTCGGCGCCGAGCCGGAGTGCGGTGCGCCCGGCGTCGAAGGCCACGTCGCCGCCGCCGATGACGACGACGTTCTTGCCCATGTCGACCTTCTCGCCGAGCGAGGCGGCCTTGAGCACGCTGACGGCGTCGAGCACGCCCTTGGCGTCGGCGCCGGGGACCGGCAGGGTGCGGCCGCCCTGGAGGCCGACGGCGAGGTACACGGCCTTGTAGCCGCCGCCGTCCTTCTTGAGGAGGCCGTCGACGGTGAAGTCCTTGCCGGCGGCCTTGTTGAGCTGCAGGTCGACGCCGAGCGCGAGCACGCGGTCGATGTCCTGCTGCAGGGCGGCCTTGGGCAGGCGGTACTCCGGGATGCCGAAGCGCAGCATGCCGCCGGCCTCGGGCTTGCTCTCGAAGACCGTCGTCTGGTAGCCGAGGAGCGCGAGGTCGCGGGCGGCGGTGAGACCGCTGGGGCCCGCGCCGACGATCGCGACCTTCTCCTTGAACGTGACCGGGACCTTCTCGGGCAGCGGCACGTTGGCGAACGCGTAGTCGGTGACGAAGCGCTTGAGGCCCGCGATGGCGATCGGCGCCTCGACCTCGCCGCGCGTGCAGTCGGTCTCGCACTTGTGCGTGCAGACGCGGCCGCAGACGGCGGCGAAGGGGTTGGGCTCGCTGGCGACGGTGTAGGCCTCGGCGAAGCGGCCGTCGGCGATGAGGGCGACGTAGCCCTGCGCGCTCGTGTGCACGGCGCAGGCGCGCTTGCACGGGCTGTGCCCCTTCTTCGTCACGTAGTACGTGTTGGGGATGGCCTGCGCGTACAGCTTGGCGATGGCCTTGCGGTCGTTCTGCCCCTCGTTGTAGGCGTCGGGGAGCGTGACGGGGCAGACCGGCGAGCACTCGCCGCAGCTGGTGCAGATGTCCGGGTCCACGAAGCGGGCGTGGTGGTAGATCCTGGCGTTGAAGTTGCCGGGCTCGCCCTCGAGGCCGGTGAGCTCGGAGTTGGTGACGATCTCGATGTTGAGGTGCCGGCCGGCCTCGACCAGCTTGGGCGCCAGGGTGCACATCGAGCAGTCGTTGGTGGGGAAGGTCTTGTCGAGCTGGGCCATGTGACCACCGAGGGCCGGCGCCTTCTCGACGAGGTAGACCTTGTACCCCCCCTCGGCAAGGTCGAGCGAGCACTGGATGCCCGCGACGCCGCCGCCGACGACAAGCGCAGCACCGGTGGACTTGGGTGACGAACCCGACATACGCACTCCTTTGCGATACGCGGCAGGCCCAGCAGCAGTGGGGTGACCACAGACTCAACGGCCCACTTGGGTGGCCCGATTATAGCGGCCCGCTTGTGCACTCGTCCACACGGGCGGGACGCGCGCGCGGTCAGTCGTCAAGGGCCTGCGACCGCGAAGCCCGCGGCCCGGCGACGCTGCCGCCGGCCGGCGTGATAGAGTGCCCCGAAGCAAAACGATTTGCGCTGACGACGCGCGTCGGGAGGAGCAGCCATGGACGCCGACCTCATACTCACCAGCGGGCACATCCACACGGTGGACGCGCGGCGCTCGCGCCACGAGGCGGTCGCCGTCAAGGACGGCCGGATCGCGGCGCTGGGGAGCGCGGCGGAGGCCGCCGAGTGGTCCGGTCCGCGCACGCGGACCGTGGACCTCGGCGGCCGCCTCGTCCTACCCGGCTTCTCCGACGCACACCTGCACCCGTCGTTCGCCACCGGGGAACTCTTCGAGGTGCGCCTCGCGGACTGCCGGTCGGTGGAAGAGTGCCTGGACCGGGTGGCGCGCTTCGCCGCAGAGCATCCGGAGCTGCCGGCCATTCGCGGCGGGGGCTGGTACCCGACGATGGTCCCGATGGACGGCATGACTGCCGAGGCGCTCGACCGCGCCGTGCCCGACCGCCCCGCCTGCCTCCACGACGACAACGTCCATGCGCAGTGGGTCAACAGCGACCTGCTGCGGCGCGCCGGCGTCGGCCGGGACGATCCCGGCTGGGCCGGCGCCGTCGTCGAGCGCCTCCCCGACGGCGCGCCCAAGGGGCTGCTCCACGAGGCGTTCCCGTGGGTCGACCGCGCGCTCCCGCAGTACACCGTCGAGCAGAGGAGCCAGGCGCTGCGGTACTTCCAGCGGGAACTCGCGGCGCGCTACGGCACGACGCTCGTCCATGAGGCCGGCCTCCACCCGTGGGAGACGATGCTCGACGCGTACCGGCGGCTCGAGGACGCCGACGAATTGACGGCGAGGTTCTGCCTTGACGCGATGCTCGACCCCGACCTGCCCCTGGACGAGCAGCTGGAGGCGGCGGCGGAGATGCGGGCCCGCTTCACGGGTCCGCTGGTCCGCGCCGCCGGCGTCAAGCTCTTCGTCGACGGCGTGATCGAGACGCACACCGCGTACCTCGCCGAGCCGTATGCGGACCGTCCGGGATTTCGCGGCGCGCCTATCTGGGAGCCCGCTCGCCTGGTCGAGGCGTCCGTCGCCGCGGCGGCCGCCGGCTTCCAGCTGCACTACCACGTCATCGGCGAAGCGGCCGTCTCACTCGCCGTGGACGCGATCGCCGCGGCGAGGGGCGGGGACGGAGGCGGAGCCTCGCAGGGCCCCTCCGGCGCCGCGCCGGCGCGGGACATCATCACGCACGTGCAACTGGTCGCCGACCGCGACTACGCGCGGATGGCCGCTCTCGGCGTGGTCGCCGCCGTGCAACCGTATTGGTTCACCAACGACCCGGACTACTACCGGGCACTTCACCGGCTGGTGGGGGAGCGCGCCGCGCGCCAGTTCCCCATGGCGAGCTTCCTGCGCGCCGGGGTCGCCGTCGCCGGCGGCAGCGACTACCCCGTCTCGCCGCCCCCGGACCCGCTGCTCGCCATCCAGCGCGGCGTCCTGCGCAGGGACCCGACGGCGGAGATCGAGAACACCGAGCTGTGGCCCGAGGAGGCCGTCGACGTCGAGACGATGGTCGAGGTGTTCACCCTCGCCGGCGCTCGCGCCAACTTCCTGGAGCACGAGACCGGGTCGCTCGAGGAGGGCAAGTCGGCGGACCTCGTGGTCTTGAGCGAGGACATCCTCGAGCTGCCGCCCGAGCGCATCCACGAGGCCGAGGTGCGGCTCACGCTCTTCCGCGGCGAGCCGGTCTTCGCGGCCGCCGAATATGAGAGCCTGGGGTGAGAGCCGGCTGAGCCGTCAGCGATTCGTCGACGCGCGCTCGATCAGCGAGACGGGGATGATGCGGCGGGGCTCGGCCGGTGTCTTCCCGCGGACCAGGTCGATCAGCAGCCGCGCCGCCTCGCGGCCGTGCTCGTCCGAGTTGTAGTCGAGCGTCGTCATCGGCGGCGTGGTCGTGGCGCCGAGCCCGAAGTCGGAGGTGCCGGCGACCATCACGTCCTCCGGCACGCGCACGCCGCGCTCGGCGGCGACGCGCAGCACCCAGAGCGCCGGCAGCTCGGAGATGCCGAAGACCGCGTCCGGGCGCGACTCCGGTGCGAGCAGCCGTTCGGCGGACTCGCGCAAGGCCGCCTCGGCGTCCTCGGCGACGATCTCCAGCCGCGGGCGCCGGCCCGTGTCCTCGCACCAGGCGAGGTAGGCGCGGATGCTCGCCTGCGTCCAGTACTCCGCCGTCATCCAGGTGACGGCGGCCACCGTGCGGGCGCCGTGCGCCGCCAGGTGGTCGAGGCTGAGACGCGTGGCCGCCTCGGCGTCGTTGTCGGTCCAGAAGCCCTGGTCCGGCGCGTCCGGGTCGCGGCCGACGCTGACGCAGGGCAGGCCGCGCGCCCGGAGGGCGCGCAGGTTCGGGTCGCCGGTCACGGGGTCGACGATGATGGCGCCGTCGAGCAGCAGCCGGTCCCAGAACATGCCCGAGTCGCTGTCGGGCACGACGACCATCGCGAAGTGCTCGTCCATCGCCGTCTGCGTCGCCGCGTTGACCACCCGGAAGTAGTACTCCATCTCCGCGTACGGGACGGCCCCGCCGGTGACGTTGGTGAGGCAGAGGGCGAGCACCCCGGTCCCGGCGGCCTTGAGGCTGCGGGCGCCGGGGTGCGGCCGGTAGCCGAGGCGCTCGGCCGCCTCGCGCACGCGCGTGCGCGTCGCCTCGGAGACGGGCCGTTGCCCGCCGAGCGCGTGGGACACGGTCGTCGTCGAGACCCCCGCCAGGCGGGCGACGTCCTTGATGGTCGCGGTCTTGGGCATGGCGGCTCGGCTCCCGGTCCTTGCGTCGTCGGGCGCGACTCTATACCATGGCGGCGTCGGTATCCAAATCGTTTTGCGGGCTAGCCGGAGACGACCGGACAGGGGGGACTGATGACCGCAGGCAGGGGCAAGGCGATGGTATCGCTTCTCGTCGCGCTGGTGCTGGCCGCGGCGCTGGCGGGGGCGCTCGTGAGGGCGACTGCGACGGTGGCTTCGTCGTCGCCGTCCCCGGCCGCCGGCGGCGCCACGCTGCGCATCGGGTGGACGGCCGACCCCGACAACCTCAGCCCGTTCATCGGGGTCGAGAGCGCCGCCTCGGAGGTCCTCGGCCTGAACTACGACCGCCTGTTCGGCATCGGTCCCGACGGCTCGCCGATCCCGCAGCTGGCGACCGAGCTCCCGACCACGGAGAACGGCGGCATCTCGGCGGATGGCAAGACGTGGACGGTACACCTCAGGCCCGGCGTCAGGTGGCAGGACGGCGAGCCTCTCACGGCCGCTGACGTGGCCTTCACCTACAACCTCATCATCGACAACAAGCTGACGTCGTACCTGCAGGCGGTCAAGGACATCGAGCGGGTCGAGGTGGTCGACGACGCCACCGTGCGCTTCCTCATGTCGGCGCCCAAGGCGGACATGCTCTACGTCGTCGTGTACGTGCTCCCCGAGCACATCTGGAGCACGGTCAAGGTGTCCACCCTGGAGCGGAGCCACCCCAACAAGACGCCGATCGTCGGCAGCGGGCCGTTCCAGGTGACGGAGTTCAAGCCGGACGGCTTCACCCAGCTCGTGCGCAACCCGGACTACTGGGGCAACGACGTCGAGGGCTGGGGCGCGCCGAAGGTCGACGAGATCATCTTCGAGGCCTACACCAACCCCGACACCATGACGCAGGACCTCAAGGCGGGCACCATCGACGCCGCGCAAGGGGTGCCGTCGGCGCAGTTCCCCGGGCTGCAGGGCGATCCCAAGCTCAAGACGATCGCCTACAACTACATCAACTGGGACTACTTCGACTTCAACTGCTACGACAGCCCGAACTCCAAGGGCAATCCGGTCCTGCGTGACCCCGCGTTCCGCGTCGCCCTCGACTACGCCGTCGACCGCGAGAAGATCAGCCAGCTCGTGTACAACGGTCGCGCCAAGCCGGGGTACACGATGATCACGTCGGACACGTGGCGCGACCCGGACTTCCACTGGGAGCCGCCCGAGGGCGTCAAACGGCCGTTCGACCCCGCCAAGGCCGCCGAACTGCTCGACGCCGCCGGCTACCGCGACACGGACGGCGACGGCATCCGCGAGGACAAGAGGGGAAAGCCCATCTCGCTGCGCCTGTGGGCGCTCGCCGAGTCGACCTCCACCCAGGGCGAGGGCAAGCTCATCGCCGGCTGGTTCGAGCAGCTCGGCCTCGACATCCGCTTCGAGGTCGTCGACAACGGCGTGGCCAGCGACGCCATGTACGCGTGGGAGGGAGACAACCCGGCCCCCGACTACGACATGATCCTCTGGTTCTGGGACGGCTACTGGGACCCGGGCTCCACCCTGCAGTGCTTCACCACCAGCCAGATCGGCTGGTGGAACGAGGTCTACTGGTCGAACGCCGAGTACGACGACCTCTGCGCGCAGCAGGGCACGCAGCTCGACCCGCAGAAGCGCGCCGAGATCATCTGGCGGATGCAGGAGGTCATGTACGCCGAGAACCCGCAGAACGTGCTCACCTACTTCGACTACCTCCAGGCGGTCAACACGGAGAAGTGGGAGGGCTGGACTCCGTACTACGACGAGGACGGCCCCGTCATCTACAACTTCATCGTGCAGAGCTACCTCAACGTCGGACCCAGGGCCGCCGCCGCCGAGGCCGACGGCGGTGGTAACGCCGGGACGATCGCTGCGATCGTCGTGGCCGTCGCAGTGGTCGCCGGCGCGGTGCTGTGGTGGGCGCTCAGGGCGCGGCGCAAGGACCGGGCGGAAGAGGCCTGATGCGGGCCGGGGATCTCGGGATCGAGATCGGCCTGGGGCGCCCGGGCGCACTGAACGCGATCACCGACGTCGCCGGCGTGCGCGTCGGCTGCGTCACGCTGATCGAGGGCGACGCCGGGCCGCTGGTGGTGGGGGAGGGGCCGGTGCGCACCGGCGTCACGGCGATCGTCCCGCACGAGGGCGAGATCGCCGTGGAGCCGCTGTTCGCCGGCTGCCACACCCTGAACGGCTGCGGCGATTTCACCGGCCTGGAGTGGATCCGCGAGAGCGGCCTCCTGACGTCCCCGGTCGCGCTGACCAACACGTACAGCCTGGGGGTCGTGCGCGACGCGCTCTGTCGCCGCGAGGTCGAGGCGCGCGCCGCGCTTGGCGCCGACCGGCAGGGCTGCTCCTTCAGCTTCCCCGCCGTCGCCGAGACCTGGGACGGCGGGCTCAACGACATCGGCGGCCAGCACGTGCGCGGCGAGCACCTCTTCCGGGCGCTCGCCGCGGCCCAGGCCGGGCCGGTGCCGGAGGGCAACGCCGGCGGCGGCACCGGCATGGTCTGCCACGACTTCAAGGGCGGCACCGGCAGCGCCTCGCGTGAGGTCGTCGTGGAGGGCGAGCGCTTCGTCGTCGGCGCCCTGGTGCAGGCCAACCACTCGTGGCGCGACGTGTTCTGCGTCAACGGCGCGCCGGTCGGGCTCGTCCTCTCCACCGACGTCGTGCCCGGCGTGCAGCTGCCGGAGCTCGCGGCGCCGGCGGGAAGCGGCTCGATCATCGTCGTCCTGGCGACCGACGCGCCTCTGCTGCCGCACCAGTTGCAGTCGGTCGCGCAGCGCGCCGGGCTCGGCATCGCCATGCTCGGCGGCTACGGCGACCGCTACTCGGGCGACCTCTTCCTCGCGTTCAGCACGGCCAACCGGGGCATGGCCTCGCAGCACGAGGGCTCGCCGGCGCCGCTCACGCACAGCGCCGAGTGGGTCACCCACCCGCACGTGGACGGCTTCTTCCAGGCTGCGGCCGAGGCCACCGCCGAGGCGATCCTCAACGCGATGTTGCAGGCCGAGACGATGAGCGGCCGCGACCGCGTGACCGCGCGGGCGCTCGAGGGCGAGCAGCTCGTTCAGGTCCTCGACCGCTTCGGGCGCCGGCGGTACCGGCCGCTGTAGGCGTCGGTCGAGAGGGTCGCGCGCCCGCACTGCCGGGGCCGGGTCCTCCCGCCGGCCCGGCGCCGCTCGCGTGCATCGCCGCCGGGGAAACGGGGAATAGCGTCCAAGTAGTTGCATAAGCAATGAAAGGAACGCACCATGTCTTCCGACAAAGGCATCATCCTCGTCGCCGGCGCCACCGGGCAGCAGGGCGGCGCCGTCGCCCGGCACCTGCTCGCCGGCGGGTTCGCCGTGCGCGGCATCACTCGGGATCCGGACGCGGAGAAGGCGAAGCCCCTGCGCGACGCCGGCGTGGACCTCGTTCGCGCCGACCTGACCGACAGAGCCGCCGTCGACGGTCTGTTCGACGGCGTGACCGGCGTGTTCTCGGTGGCGACGCCGTTCGAGGCGGGACTCGACGCGGAGGTCGCCCAGGGCACCACGCTCGGCGACGCCGCCAAGGCGGCAGGGGTCGGACACTACGTCTACTCGTCGGTCGGCGGCGCCGACCGCGACAGCAAGGTACCGCACTTCGAGAGCAAGTGGGCCATCGAGAACCACCTGCGGGGCCTCGGCTTGCCTCTCACCGTCGTGCGCCCGGTGTACTTCTTCGAGAACTTCGGCGGCTGGTCGCTGCAGCCGTCGGGCGACGGGTACTCGATGGCGATGCCGCTCTCGCCCGAACGCCCGCTCCAGGCGGTCGCCGCCGACGACATCGGCGCCTTCGTCGCCATGGCGTTCGCCGACCCGGCTGCGTGGGTCGGCCGGGAGTTCGAGCTCGCCGGCGACGAGCGCACGCTGCCGGCCTACGCGGAGGCGATCGCGGCGGACATCGGCGCTCGCGTCGACTACGTCCAGGTCCCCTGGGAAGGGATGCGGGAGCAGAGTGAGGACCTCTACCGCATGTTCGACTTCTTCGAGCGCGAGGGCTACGCGGCGGACATCGCGGCGCTCCGGGGGCAGTACCCCGGCCT
The DNA here is from genome assembly GCA_963808735.1 of uncultured Thermoleophilia bacterium. GTDB lineage: Bacteria > Actinomycetota > Thermoleophilia > UBA2241 > UBA2241 > CAIXSE01. Next base: position 56,801 of record CAWEHE010000027.1, read on the forward strand.
GCACACGTTCGACGGCTGGCTCGCGGAAGGCGGGCTCTCCAGCCTGCGCGCCGCGACCTGATCCACGGCGCCGGCGGCAGCGCCGGTATCGGCCACCGAGGCACCGCCACCGCAGGACTCCGCGGCGGTTATCCGCGTCGGCCAATCCGGTCCTTCGGGTTGGCCGACGCGGAAGCGACCGGGCGCAGCGCGCCCGGGCGCTCATCTGATAACCTAACGCCTCACTAGTCAATCAAGTGATTAACCAGGCGTTCGCCGAAGGGGAGTCGATAGCATGGGCGTGAAGGAACAGTACCGCGACTACGTCATGACCGGGTTCGTCAAGCGCGTCGAGCCGGTGGTCGCGGACCACGGCGACGGCGCCCTGCTCTACGACGCCGACGGCACCGAGTACATCGACTGCTTCGCCGGCATCAGCGTCACCAACGCCGGCCACCACAACCGGCAGATCCTGGACGCGGCCATCGCCCAGGCCAACAAGCTCGTGCACGCCTGCTCGTACGTGTACCACGTCGAGTCCGTCGGCGCGCTCGCCGAGAAGCTCGCCGAGGTCACCCCCGGCGACCTGCAGAAGACCTTCTTCGGCAACGGCGGCGCCGAGGCCATCGAGGGCGCCTTCCGTCTCGCCAAGCGCTACAGCGGCAAGAACGAGTTCCTCGCCATCGAGTCGAGCTTCCACGGGCGCTCCTACGCGACCCTCTCGGTGACCGGCAACTCGGGCCGCAAGAAGGGCGGCGGCCCCTACATGCCCGGCGTGGCCTTCGTGCCCACGCCGTACTGCTACCGCTGCTTCGCCGAGACCACGCCGGACAAGTGCGACCTGCTCTGCGCGCGCCGCGTCGGCGAGATCGCCCGCCTGCACCTCTCGGGCAGCGTCTGCGCCTTCATCGCCGAGCCGGTGATGGGCGAGGGCGGCATCATCGTGCCGCCGGACGACTACTTCAGGCGCGTCAAGGAGATCCTCGACGAGGAGGGCATCCTCTTCATCGCCGACGAGGTCCAGAGCGGCTTCGGGCGCACCGGCAAGCTGTTCGGCATCGAGCACTACGGCGTCACCCCGGACATCATGACCATGGCCAAGGGCATCGCCGACGGCTGGCCGCTCAGCGCCTTCATCGCCCGGCCGGAGATCGCCGACGCCTTCCAGATCGGCGATCACCTCAGCACCTTCGGCGGCAACCCCGTCAGCTGCGCCGCCGCGCTCGCCAACATCGACTTCCTCCTGGACGGCGTCGTCGACGGCGCGGCGCGCAAGGGCGAGGCCCTGATGGCGAAGTTCCGTGAGCTGCAGAAGACCCAGCCGCTGATCGGCGACGTGCGCGGCAAGGGCCTCATGGTCGGCGTCGAGCTGATCGCCGACCCGCAGACCAAGGCCTACGGCACGGCCGCCGGCGCCTTCGTGCGCCAGTACTGCCTCGAGCACAACGTGCTCATCGGCGTGGGCGGCAACTTCGGCAGCGTGCTGCGCGTGCAGCCGCCGCTGGTCATCGACGACGCCCAGCTGGACACCGTGTTCGCGACCATCGCCGACGGCATCGAGGCGTTCGCCAGGCAGTGACCGACTGAGCCGGGCCGCGAGGCCCGGCGTCCGCGGCGCCCTCACGGGGGGGTGGGCGCCGCACCCGGGGTGAGGGCGGGAGGCCGCAGGGCCTCCCGCCCTCACGCGCTTCCGGAGCGCGTGCGCGGTCGACGGCAAGGGTAGACCCTCCTCACGACGAACCAAGTCCGGAAGACCACGAGAGGGGTGCGCATGAGTTCGCTGGAGGAGCGACCGCAGATGCAGGTCAGTCGCGATCGGGGCCCCGACAACACCGGGCTGTACGTCAAGCTGGGCGTTGCGGGCGTGCTCGCGATCCTCCTGCTGCTCTACATCTTCCAGAACACGGTGAAAGTGCCGTTCAACTTCCTGTTCTTCGATTTCGTCTGGCCTCTGTGGCTGATCATCCTCGTGTCACTGGTGATCGGCCTGCTCATCGGCATGCTGGCCAGCACGCTGCTGGCGCGGCGCAGAAGGAAGGCCCGCCGCCGCGCCGCCGGCTACTGAGCATCTGACGACTCCGGCGGCGCGCCGTAGCCGCCGCCGCCGGGCGTCTCGACGACCAGGACGTCGCCCGGCCCCATGATGGTCTGCGCCACGCCGGGCAGCTCCTCCAGCGTACCGTCCGCGCGCTCCACGGCGTTGCGGCCGCAGGCGCCGGGGAGGCCGCCGGCCAGCCCGTAGGGCGGCACCCGGCGGCCGCTCGAGACGATCGCCGCCGTGAGCGGCTCCAGGAAGCGCAGGCGGCGGACCACGCCGTCTCCGCCCCGGCGTTCGCCCGCTCCCCCGCTGCCGCCGCGCACGCGGAACTCCTCCACGCGCACCGGGTAGCGCCACTCCAGCACCTCCGGGTCCGTCAGCCGCGAGTTGGTCATGTGCGTGTGCACGGCGCTGCAGCCGTCCCAGGACGGGCCGGCCCCGGCGCCGCCGCACAGCGTCTCGTAGTACTGGTAGCGGTCGTCGCCGAAGGTGAGGTTGTTCATCGTCCCCTGGCTGGCGGCGGCCGCGCCGAGGGCGCCGAGCAGCGCGGCCGTGACCGCCTGCGACGTCTCCACGTTGCCGGCCGCGACGGCAGCCGGCCAGACGGGCGAGAGCATGCTCCCCGGCGGGATCACGATGTCGATGGGCTCGAGGCAGCCCGCGTTGAGCGGGATGTCGGCGTCGACGAGGGTGCGGAAGACGTAGAGGACGGCGGCGGTCGTCACCGCCTGGGGCGCGTTGAAGTTGTCGGAGCGCTGCGGTGACGTGCCGGTGAAGTCGACCGTGGCCCTGCGCGCCACGCCGTCCACGGTCACGCGGACGACGATCTCGCTGCCGTCGTCGAGTTCCAGGCGGAAGGTGCGCGGAGCGTCCGCCGCGCCGGCGAACCTGTCGAGCACGCGGCGCACGGCCTCTGCGGCGTTGTCCTGCACGTGGCGCATGTAGGCGGCGACCACGGGCAGCCCGTGCTCGGCCACCATGCGCCCGAGCTCTGCCGCGCCGCGCGCGTTGGCGGCCACCTGGGCGCGCAGGTCGGCGAGGTTCTGCTGCAGGTCGCGGACGGGGTGCGGCGCCGAGGTGAGCAGCTCCGCGACCTCGGCCTCCCTCAGCACACCGTCCTCGACGAGGCGGAAGTCCTCGATCAGGACGCCCTCCTCCTCGATCGCCCGGCTGCCCGGCGGCATCGACCCCGGCGTGACGCCGCCGACGTCGGCGTGGTGGGCGCGAGAGGCGACGAAGAAGAGCGGCTCGGCGAGGTCGTCCGCCGCCGCCCGCGGCGCGGGCGGCGTCCAGCCCGCAGGCCTCGCCGTCCTCGAGGAACACCGGCGTGATCACCGTGAGGTCGGGCAGGTGCGTACCCCCGGCGTAGGGCGAGTTGAGCAGCCAGGCGTCGCCGGGACGGAGCCCTCCGCGGTGCCGTTCCAGCACGGCCTGCACCGAAGCTCCCATCGAGCCGAGGTGCACCGGCAGGTGCGGCGCGTTGGCGACGAGACCGCCCTGCCCATCGAAGACGGCGCAGCTGAAGTCGAGGCGCTCCTTGATGTTCACCGAGACGGCGGTGTTGGCCAGCGTGGCGCCCATCTGCTCGGCGACGGACATGAAGAGGCTGTTGAACACCTCCAGCAGGAGCGGCGAGACACGTTCCGGTTCGGCCGAGGGACGGGCGGGGGGCGAGAGGCGGCGCAGCAGCAGCTCGCCGCCGCTCAGCACCTCCGCCCGCCAGCCCGGCTCCACCACGGTCGTGCTGGTCGGTTCGCAGACGATCGCCGGCCCCTCCACGGTGATGCCCGGCGCCAGGTCTGCGCGCACGAACACCGGAGCCTCGTGCCGGCGGCCGCCGGTGAAGACGCCCGCGAGCTCACGCGGCGCGATCGCGGCGCCGTCTGCGTGCGCGGCCTCGCGGCGGTCGGACCCGGCCGCCGGCGCGGGGCTTTGCCCGGCCGCAATGCGCTCGCCGGCGCCCACGGCCTCGACCGCGACCGCCTCGAGCGTCAGACCGCGTCCGGGCATCAGGAAGCCGTAGCGGGTGTGATGCCGCTCCAGGAACGTCGCGGCCATCTCCTCCGGAGCAGCCCAGGGCACGGGCAGTGCGACATCGGTGCCCTCGTACTTGACGTGCGCGCGGCGCTCGACGCGGATGTCCGCCGCGGCGAGGCCCTGGCGCTCGAGCTCGGCGGCGGCCGCTTCCTCGAGCTCCGCCAGAGCGCAAGCCGCCGCCCCGCCGGCGTCCTCCAGCGGCGCCTCGACGCTGTGCTCGCGCAGTGCGCGCACGTCGGCGAGGCCCATGCCGTAGGCGCTGAGCACGCCGGCGAGCGGATGCAGGAGCACCTGCGACATGCCGAGCGCGTCGGCCACCAGGCAGGCATGCTGGCCTGCCGCGCCGCCGAAGCAGCAGAGCACGTGGCCGGTCACGTCGTGCCCGCGCTGCGTGGAGATCCGCTTGATGGCGCGGGCCATCGCCTCGCAGGCCACGCGGATGAAGTCGTCGGCGAGCTGCTCCGGCGCCGGCGGCTCGACGCCGGCGGCGCGCATGCTCGCGGCCACGGCCGCGAGCGCCTCGCGCGCCGCCCTCAGGTCGATGGGCCCGGCGCCGTCCGGCCCGAACACGTGCGGGAACAACGACGGCCGCAGCTTGCCGGTCACGAGGTTGCAGTCGGTGATCGTGAGAGGCCCGCCTCTCCCGTAGCACGCCGGTCCGGGGTCGGCCCCGGCACTTCGCGGTCCCACGCGGTACCGACCTCCCTCGAACGAGCAGATCGATCCGCCGCCGGCCGCCACCGTGTGCACACGCAGCATCGGTGCGCGCAGCCGCACACCGCCCACCACGCTCTCGTAGCTGCGTTCGAGCTCGCCGGCGTGGTGGCTCACGTCCGTGGAGGTACCGCCCATGTCGAAGCCGATCACCTTGTCGAAGCCGGCGCGGCGGCTCACGGCTACTGCGCCGACGACGCCGCCGGCGGGACCGGAGAGGACGGCGTCCTTGCCGCGGAAGAGCGAGGCGTCGGTGAGGCCGCCGTGCGACTGCATGAAGCGCAGCGGCACGCCACCGAGCTGCTGCGCCACGCCGTCGACGTAGCGGCGCAAGAGGGGGGAGAGGTAGGCGTCGACCACCGTCGTCTCGCCGCGGCCGACGAGCTTCATCAGCGGGCTCGTCTCGTGCGAGACCGATACCTGGGTGAATCCGGCGGCGCGCGCGAGCTCCGCCACGCGCCGCTCGTGCTCGGGGCAGGCGTAGCCGTGCATGAAGGCGACGGCGACTGCGTCCAGTCCGGCGCGTCGGGCCTCTACGAGCCCGCGCCGCGCCCCGTCCTCATCCAGCGGCCGTACCACCGCACCGTCCGCGCCGACGCGCTCGTCCACCTCAAGGACTCGAGCGTAGGCCGGCGCCGGCAGGCGGATGTCGAGCGCGAAGATATCGGGCCTGTCCTGGTAGCCGATACGCAGCGCGTCGCCGAACCCTCGCGTGGTCACATAGAGCGTGGGCGACCCTGCGCGCTCCAGGAGCGCGTTGGTCGCCACGGTGGTGCCCATGCGGACCTCGGCGACGAGCTCGGACGGGACCGGCGCGCCGGCGGCGAGGCCCAGCAGCTGGCGCACGCCCTCGACGGCGGCGTCCTCGTAGCGCGCCGGATCCTCGGAGAGGAGCTTGCGCGTGAGCAGGCCTCCGCCCGGCGACCGCGCGACGACGTCGGTGAACGTACCGCCGCGGTCGATCCAGAAGCGCCAGCCCTCAGCCACGGTGCTCCCCGGTGATGACCACGTCGCTCATGCCGGGGAGGCTACCACGCTCGTGTCACCGTTCGGCGAGCACGTGGTCGTCCTCAAACAGGATGTGGTCACCGAGGTCGTGCAGCGAGAGGTTGAGGAAGATGCGGTGGCCGTCGAAGTCGAGGACGCGCATGTCACCGTGCGACTCCAGCTGTTCACAGATGTCGCGGAAGGAGTACCCGTAGAGGTCACGGAGGTGCTCGACCGGCACCTCCCAGGCGAGGAACTTGGCGAGCCCCTTGGCGCGCAGCTTGGCGATGAGCCCGGGGTCGTCGATGGCGGGGTACGAACTGAGCAGCAACAGCGGCCCCGACCCGCTGAGCACGAGGATGCCCTTCATGGTGTCCACCTCCTCCTACAAGGCCCTCAGCGTTAACGTTCCCGTGGCGGGCCGGCGGCAACGCGTTGGCTTCGCTGCCCGGTATACTGCTCGCCGTGAGCGCACCGTCACCCAAGAAGAGGCTCAGGCAGGCGGCCGATCTGCTCGACGGATTCTACGGCCGCCCCGTGCTCTCGCCGCGCTATCCGCCGGTGGACGAGCTCGTCTTCACCGTCCTCTCGCAGAACACCGCCGATGTGAACACCGAGCGCACCTTCGCGTCGCTCAAAGCGCGGTTCCCGGAGTGGACCGCGGCCCGCGACGCGTCCGCCGAGGAGATCGAGGAGGCCATCGCCCTCGGCGGCCTCGCGCACACCAAGGCGCCGCGCATCAAGCGCATCCTTGAGGCGATCAGCGAACGGACGGGCGCGCCCGATCTGCAGGAGCTCGACGACATGACGGACGAAGCGGCGCAGTCCTACCTCGTCGCGCTGCCCGGCGTCGGGCCCAAGACGGCCGCCTGCGTGCTGCTCTTCGCGCTCGAGCGGCCGGTCATGCCGGTGGACACGCACGTGCACCGCGTCGCGAGGCGACTGGGGATCATCGGCGAGAAGGTGACCGCCGACCAGGCGCACCCGCTGCTCACCGAGCTGGCCGGGCCGGACGATGCGGCCCAGGTGTACGCCGTGCATGTGGACTTCGTGCGGCACGGCCGCCGGATCTGTCACGCAAGGCGGCCGGTCTGCGACGAGTGCCCGCTGGCGGCGATGTGCCCGTCGGCCGGGATCGCCTGACGGCGCCGGCCGGCGCAGAGTCACGTCAGTCCGCGGGAGCCGCCTCTCGCGCCTCGGCCCTCTCCGCTTCCGCAGCCGCCTTCGCGCACAGGTTCCCCGGGTCCTCCGCCGTCCCCAGCCAGCGGTCCAGCACGCGGCTCTTCCAGACCAGCAGGCAGAGCTGGCTCCAGACGAAGGCGAGGAGCAGCAGGACCAGGTACTGCCACACCGGCAGCTCGGTGAGCTCGAAGAGCGTTCGGCCGAGCGGCACCGCGAGGACGGCGGCCATGCAGAGGAACAGGAAGCCGACCACGGCGATGATGCGCCGGTCGTTGCGCACCACGGCGGCGCCGCCGGACCACCACGCCGACGGCGGCGAGATCAGCAGGATGAGGAAGATCGCCGCGAAGCAGGCGAAGATCGTCAGCGCCGTCATCGCCGAGGGGTACGCGAACTCGATGAGCTCCCGGCTGCCGGCTCCAGGATGCGCGGCGAGGTAGCTGTTCTTCGCGGGGATCGACCAGGCGAGGTACACGCCGGTGCCGATCATGGTCATGAGGGCCACCGCGGGCACCACGAACCGGGCGAGCAGCTTGAAGAGCCCCACTTTGGGCGCCGGCCCCGGCTGGGCCCAGAGCGCGAAGGCGACCGCCGGGACGGTGGCGCCGAAGAACGACAGCAGGGCCGACTGGCGTGGGGCGAACGGGAAGCCTCCGAGTCCCGTCACGATGGCGATCATGAGCGCCTTGAAGAAGATGCGCACCATGAAGATGCGCAGGATGTCGTTCATCCCGTTGATGATCCGCTGGCCCTCGCGGAAGGCGAAGGGGAGCGGCTGGAACGTGTCCTTCATGAGGATGAGGTCGCCGACGCTGCGGGCGGCCTGGCTGCCGCCCTGCATGGCCACGGCGACGTTGGCCTGCTTGAGGGCGATCACGTCGTTGACACCGTCACCGATCATGGCCACGTAGCGCCCGCGCTCGCGCAGGGCCTCCACGAGGTCCTGCTTCTGCTCCGGCGTCACACGGCCGAAGATGCCGGCCTCATCGGCGGAGGCGGCGAACTCCTCCGCGGACATGCCGGCGAGGTCGGCGCCGGAGACGGCGACGAGCGCGCGGTCCGCGGCGGCCGGCTCGGCCTCCGTCGCGTCCGGGCCGGCCGAGGCGGCGCCCGTCGGGCCGGCGGTGGCGGAGCTCGTCGCGCCGGCGGCCGTGGTCTCGCAGAACGCGCTGACCCCCTGTCGCCGGCGCAGGGACTGGACGCCCGCCTGCGTGGCGAGGGCGACCACCGTCTTCGGGTTGTCGCCGGAGATGATCTTGACGTCGATGCCGGCGTCGGAGAACTCCTCGAGCGTCTGCCGCACGCCGGGGCGCAGCTCGTCGCTGAAGGCGATGAGCGCGAGCGTCTCGAGCTCGGCGGGAAGACCGGGCGGGGCGTCGGGGTCGGCGCTGAAGGCGAGCGGCTCGGCCCGCCCGGCGAAGAGCACGACGCGCAGGCCGCGCGCCGCCCAGTCGTCGGCGCGCCCGCCCCAGTCGGCGCCGGCGCGGAGCGCCGGCGCCAGCACTTCGGGCGCGCCGAGCACGTACGTGCCGCGGGCGTCGCCGTCCCCGAAAGCGAGGCCGCTCCACTTGCGATCTGACGAGAAGAAGGCCTCGTGCGCCGCCGTCAGGCGCTCGCTGGGGAACTCCGTGCGCAGCGCCTCGATCGTCCGGTTGGCGTCGGTGGTGCTGGCGGCGAAGGCGCCGAGCAGGCGCGCTGCGCGCGCCTCGTCGGCGCCCAGCGGCGCCAGTTCCTCGAAGGCGATCACGCCCGAGGTCAGCGTCCCCGTCTTGTCGGTGCAGAGGACGTCGACGTTGCTCAGGCTCTCCACGGCGTTGAACTGCTGCACCAGCACGTCCTTGTTGAGCAGCCGCACCGCACCGAGCGCGTACGTGAGGGCGATGCTCAGCACCAGCCCGTTGGGGATCAGCGCGAGGATCACGGTAGACATGCGCACGCTCTCCACGAACGGTACGCCGCCGGCGACGTTGCGGATCCAGACGAGGGCCTCGAAGACGATGACCACGATGAGCAGCACGCGGACGATCTGCACGACCTGGCGCTGCAGCGGCGTGAGCTCGCGCTTGAAGACCTTGGCCTTGGCGGTGAGCTGGTTGGCGAAGCTGTCGAGGCCGACCTTGGCGGCCTCGTAGTAGCCGCCGCCGGTCATGCAGAAGCTGCCGGACATGAGCTCGTCGCCGGGGTGCTTGGTGACCAGGTCCGACTCGCCCGTGAGCAGGGACTCGTCGACCTCCATGCGCCCCTCGCCGACCATGGGACCGTCCACGACGACCTGGTCGCCCGGCTGCACGCGCAGCAGGTCGCCGAGCACGACCTGCGCGGGGTCGATCTCGCGAAGCTCTCCGTCCCGCACCACGTCGGCCTTGGGGCGCAGCAGGATCGCCATCTTGTCCATCACGCGCTTGGCGCGGATCTCCTGGAACAGGCTGATCACGGTGTTGGCGCCGATGACGAACACGACCGCGAAGGCGTCGAGCGGCTTGCCGAGGATCAGAAGGAGGATGCCGAGGAAGTAGAAGAGGTCGTTGATGAAGTTGAAGACGTTGTCGCGGACGATGCGCCCATACGTGCGCCCGGCGCGGATCTCGACGTCGTTGCCCTGGCCGGCGGCGCGCCGGCGATCAGCCTCGGCGTCGGTCAGGCCGCGCAGCCCGGGGGGGAGGTTGTCGGTCGGGGTCGCCATCGTCCCCGGACGGTATCACGGTCGGTCGTGAGAGGCAGACAGCGGGATCGACACGCGGAACACCGACCCCCGGCCCGGAGCGCTGTCCACGGCGATCGTCCCTCCGTGCGCGCGTACAAGCTCACGCACGATGGACAGACCGATGCCGGCGCCGCCGGTCGCTCTCGAGCGCGACTTCTCGCCACGCCAGAAGCGCGTGAACACGTGCGGCAGGTCCTCGGCGGGGATGCCGATGCCGGTATCGGCCACCTCGAGCGTCGCCAGGTCGCCATCTCGCCCGACGACGAGCGTGACGCTGCCGCCCGGGTCGGTGTAGCGGAGAGCGTTCGAGAGGAGGTTGACGACGATCTGCTCCAGGCGCTTGGGCTCGCCGTCGACGACGACCGACTGTGCCTCGCAGGTCAAGGCGATCGACTTGCCGGCGAAGGCGCCGGCGAACGCGTCCGCCTGAGTCTGAGCGAGCGCACCGAGATCGACGGGCTCCTCCGAGAGCAGGAGGCCCGGCCGCTCGGCGTCCGCCAGCGCCGAGAGGTCGTCGAGCAGGCGCGTCAGCCGCAGGGCCTCGTCGTGCATGGCGGAGAGGTTGGCGGCCTCGTCGTCCAGCACGCCGTCCTGGGCGGCCTCGACGCGCGCGAGCAGGCCCATCACCGGCGTACGCAGCTCGTGTGCGAGGTCGGCGACGCTCTCCTTGCGCAGCGCCTCCTCCTGCTGGAGCGTCTCGGCGAGGCTGTTCAGCGCCTCGGCGACGGCGCCGATCTCGTCATCGCCGCTCTCGGGCACGCGCGTCTCGAGGTCGCCGGCGCCCATCGCCTCGGCCCCGGCGCGGATGCGCCGCAGCGGCCGCGACAGCGTCACCGCGAGGTAGAGCGCGACGGCGAGGGCGATCGCCGCCGAGGTCACCCCGGCGACCAGATTGGTGCGCAGCAGCTGCTGCCGGAGCTGCAGCTCCTCCTCTGAGAAGAGCTTGCCGTCGTCGCGGCTGACGGCGACGCTGCCGATCTTCTGCGCGCCGGCCAGGACCGGCGCGGTCGCCGTCGCGCCCGGCTCCGGGGGGTCCGACGGCGGGTGCTCGAACACCAGCGTGCCCTCGGCGTCGTAGAGCCGCGTGGCGAGCGAATCGATCTGCGCGAGATGGTGCAGGGTCTCGATGCTCCGCCGGCTCCAGCGGCCGCTGTTCGACACGACGGCGGCGACGTCGCCGAAGTGCGTCGCCGAGTTCTGCAGACGCGTCCGCGCGGAGGCCTCGAGGCTCGAGGTGAGGCTGATGCTCGAGTAGACGGTCGTGACGAGCGCGCCGAGCAGCGCGACCGCGACGAACGCGATCACGAGGCGTGTGCGAAGACTCGAGCCCACGCGCCCGCTCACAGCTTGGCGAGCCGGTAGCCCACGCCCGTCACCGTCTCGACGTAGCGGGGCTTGCCGGGGTCCGGCTCGAGCTTCTTGCGCAGGTTCTTCACGTGCACGTCGATGGTGCGCTCGTAGCCGTCGTAGTCGTAGCCCTGCACGCGGCTGACCAGCTCGAACCGCGAGTACGCCCGGCCCGGGTAGCGTGCGAGCGCCACCAGGAGCTTGTACTCGTTGGGCGTGAGCTCCACCGGCTCGCCGTCGCGGAGCACCGCGCGCTTGACCGTGTCGATCTCGAGCCGCCCGTCGTCGAAGCGCAGGACCTCCACGAGCGGCGTCTCCACCCCTCCGGTGCGTCGCAGCACCGCCCTCACGCGGGCGACGAGCTCGCGCGGGCTGAAGGGCTTCACGAGGTAGTCGTCGGCGCCGGCGACGAGGCCGCCGACGCGCTCCTCCTCGCTCGCCTTCGCCGTGAGCATGACGATGGGCACGTCCGAGCGGCCGCGGATCTCCCCGCAGATCTCCTCTCCGGAGACGTCGGGCAGCATGAGGTCGAGGACGATCAGGTCGGGCTGGTGGCGCTCTGCCAGGGCCAGCCCGTCACGGCCGTTCGCGGCGACGTAGACGCGAAAGCCGTCCTTCTCCAGGTAGGCGCGCACGACGTCGCGCACGGACTCCTCGTCGTCGATCACCACGATCTTGCCGGGCTCGCTCACGGCGCTCCTTCGGGCCTTGCCGTCACAGGCGCCAACATACCCCAAAGGCGGCCGCGTGAAGAATCCACACAGCTTCTTCATCACGACCCCCTACGATCTGCGGCGACATCGACTGGAACGGTCGGGCGCGGCCCCGGCCAGGTGAAGGAGGAGCGGCTTGTCAGGCAAGCAGAACAAACGCAATCGGACGGGGAGCGGTGCGCGCGCCGCCCAGCAGACCGACGTGCGCGCCGAGAAGCGCGCCCAGTTCGAGGAGCCGCGCAGCCGTACAACGATGCACATCGCCCTCGCGGCGCTCGCGCTCGTGGCCGTCGCCGTGATCGCCGCGGTCGTGATGATGAACCGCGGCGGCGCCGAGGTGGCCACGGCCACGACGGCCGCGGCCCCGGGCGGCGACGTCACGCTGCCTCTCGCCGAGGTCAGCGACGGCCAGGCGCACTTCTACAGCTACGACGCCGGCGGCACGACCGTGAAGTACTTCGTGCTCGCCGACAAGGACGGCAAGGTCCGCGCCGCGCTCGACGCCTGTGAGGTGTGCTTCGCGCAGAAGAAGGGCTATCACCAGGAGGGCGACTCCATGGTGTGCAACAACTGCGGTCAGACCTTCCCGAGCGACCAGATCAACGTCGTCACCGGCGGCTGCAACCCCATCCCGCTCGACATGACCACCTCCGGTGGCGAGCTCACCATCACCACCGACAGCCTGACGCAGGGCGTCCAGTACTTCTGATCCGCGAGAGGACCGAGGTCTGACCCTTGAGGCTCCGTACCGTCGCCTTCAGCAACCTGCGGCGCCGCAAGTCGCGGGCGGCGTTCCTGGTCGCCGGGCTGCTCGTCGGCATCGGCACCGTGGTCGCGCTGCTCACGCTCAGCCAGGCGCTGACCGTGCAGGCGCAGAACAGCCTGGAGACCTACGGCGCCAACATCATCGTCGCGCCGCGGACGGACGGGCTCTCCCTGTCCTACGGCGGGGTCACGCTCGGCGACGTGGCGGTCGGCTCCCGGGACATCCGGCAGGCCGACCTGGCGCGCATCTCGACGATCGCCAACCGCGACAACATCGCCATCGTCGCCCCCGAACTGCTCGGCGCCGTCAGCGTCGGCGGCCGGCAGGGCCTGCTCATGGGCGTCGAACCCGAGAACGAGTTCGACCTCAAGAAGTGGTGGAGCCTGGACGGGCGGCCGCCGCGCAACGGCCACGAGATCGTGGCCGGCTCGGCGGCGGCCGCCGCCCTCAAGCTGCGCAAAGGAGCCGTGCTCAAGGTGGACGGGCGGCCGTTCACCGTCACCGGGATCCTGCGCCCGACCGGCTCCCAGGACGACGACCTCCTGATCGCCGACCTCGGCGCGGCCCAGGGCGTGCTCGGCAAGCCCGGCAAGGTCTCGATGATCCAGATCGCGGCGCTCTGCAGCAACTGCCCGGTGGAGGAGATCGTCGACCAGCTCGGCGGCGTGCTGCCCGGGACCAAGGTCACCGCCATGCAGGACAAGGTCAAGAACCGCATGCACGCCATCGACCAGTTCCGCGCCTTCAGCTGGCTCGTCGCCGGCGTGATCATCGCCATCGAGGCGCTGGTCGTGTTCGTCACCATGATGGGCTCGGTCAACGAGCGCACGCGGGAGATCGGCATCTTCCGCGCGCTCGGCTTCCGGCGCCTCCACGTCACGGGCCTGATCCTCATCGAGGCGACCGTCGCCAGCCTGCTCGCCGGCGTGCTCGGTTACCTCGCCGGCATGGCCGTGAGCTACGCCCTGCTCCCGTTGCTCGCCGGCGACGGCGTGACGGTCACCTGGGCGCCGGCGCTCGCCGCCGGGGCCGTCGGCCTCGCCGTCGTCATCGGCGCCGCGGCCTCGCTGTACCCGGCGCTCCGCGCCAGCCGCATGGACCCGACCGTCGCGCTGCGCGCGCTCTGAAGGCCCGGCCATGACCCTCCTCACCGTCGCCCTGAACAACCTGCGCCGCCGCAAGGGCCGTGCCGCGTTCCTGGTCGCCGGCCTGCTCATCGGCGTCGGCACCGTGGTCGCGCTCATCTCCATCACCCAGTCGATGACCGGGCAGACCAAGGCCAACCTGCAGAGCTTCGGCGCCAACATCGTGGTGACGCCCCGGTCCAAAGACGTCGCCCTCAGCTACGGCGGCATCTCCGCCGGCGGCGTCTCGGTCGGCCGGCAGTCGCTGTCCCAGGCCGACCTGGCGCGCATCGACGCCATCCCCAGCCGCGCCGACATCGCGACGGTCGCGCCGCAACTGGTGGGCGCGGTGCAGGTCAAGGGCCGCCGCGCCCTGCTGCTCGGCGTGCAGCCGGAGCAGCAGTTCAAGCTCAAGCGCTGGTGGTCGGTGGGCTCCGGCCACGCGCCGACCAACGACCACGAGCTCATCGCCGGCGCGGCCGCCGCGCGCACGCTCGGCCTCACCATGGGCGACTACGTGCGCATCGGCGGCCGCCGGTTCACCGTGACCGGCGTGCTGAACGAGACCGGTTCGCAGGACGACAGCCTGCTCATCGTCGACCTCGGCGCCGCCCAGCAGGTACTGGAGGCGCCCGGTGAGGTGACGCTGGTCGAGATCGCGGCGCTGTACGCCGGCGCGCCCGTCGACAGGATCGCCGGCGAGATCGGCGCCGCCCTGCCGCAGGCCGAGGTCACGGCGATGCAGGAGGCGGTCAAGAGCCGCCAGCACGCGGTCGACCAGTTCCGCCGCTTCACCTACGCGATCGTCGGCGTGGTCATCGCCATCGAAGCGCTCGTCGTGTTCCTCACCGTGATGGGCTCGGTGAGCGAGCGGACGCGCGAGATCGGCGTCTTTCGCGCCATCGGCTTCCGCCGCGTGCACATCACCCGGCTGATCCTCATCGAGGCGCTCATCGCGAGCGCCCTCGCCGGCGTGCTCGGCTACGCGGCGGGGATGGCGGTCACCTCCATCGTGCTGCCCTTCGTCGCCGGCAGCGCCGAGGTCGCGTGGGCGCCGCTGCTCGGGCTCACCGCCGTCGTCCTGGCCGTGGCCATCGGCGGACTGGCCTCACTCTATCCGGCGCTCCGCGCCGGCAAGATGGACCCCACCGAGGCGCTGCGCGCGCTGTGACGCGCGAGGCCTCTGCAAGGAGAGAGAGAATGGCTGTCGTCATGAGCGAGACCGACCAGGAGACCACCGGGCCGGAGACGGTCGCGCCGTCGGCCCCGTCCGCGCGGGACGAGCGGGCCGCGCGTTTCATCGACGTCCAGGGTCTCGAGAAGACCTTCGCCGGTGACGGCGCTCCCGTGCACGCCCTGCGCGGACTGGACCTCGTCGTCCCGGAGGGCTCCTTTCTCGGCGTCATGGGGCAGTCCGGCTCCGGCAAGAGCACCTTCCTGGCCATGCTCGGCGGGCTCAGCCACCCGACGGCGGGGCGCATCGCCGTCGACGGCATCGACCTCTATGCGCTGCCCGGCGAGCGCCTCGCCGACTTCCGCCGTGAGTACCTCGGCTTCGTCTTCCAGTCCTTCAACCTCGTCCCGTACCTGACGGCGCTCGAGAACGTGACGCTGCCGCTCGCGGTGAAGAAGATGCCGTCCGGCGAGAAGCGCGCGCGGGCGCTCGACGTGCTCGATCGCGTCGGGCTCGCCGACCGCGGCGGGCACCTGCCGGGCAAGCTCTCCGGCGGCGAGCAGGAGCGCGTGGCCATCGCCCGCGCGCTCGTCAACGAGCCGCCGCTGATCCTCGCCGACGAGCCCACCGGCGCCCTCGACAGCGAGACGACCGTCGAGATCATGGACCTCTTCGCCGAGCTCCACCACGAGGGCAACACGATCGTGATGGTCACGCACAACCCCGAGATCCAGCGGTACTTCGACCGCACCATCGTGCTGCGGGACGGCCGGCTCGACTGCGAGCCGCCGGCCTGTTCCGCGGGCACGCCGGTCTGAGGGAGCGCCGGCCGCGGGCCGGGCGGGCCGCGGGGGTCGCGCAGCCCGTTAGCGGGAACAGACCGCCCATGACCGCCAAGCGCATCATCCGCACCTACCTCGGCGTGGCCGCGTCCACCACGCTGGCCCAGTCGCTCATCTGGGGAGTGAACACGCTCTTCCTGCTGTCCGTCGGCCTCGACATCTTCCAGGTGATGCTCGTCAACGCCGCGTACACCGTGGCGCAGGTGATCTTCGAGGTGCCGACCGGCGTGGTCGCCGACACGGTCGGCCGCCGAGCGTCGTACCTTCTGGCCGTCGGCGTCATCTTCGCGTCGACGCTGCTCTACGTGGGCTTCGGGCTCGCCGGCTACGGCGTGTGGCCGTTCGCCGCCGCCTCGGCGCTGCTGGGGATCGGCTACACGTTCTACACGGGCGCGGTCGACGCCTGGATGGTCGATGCCCTGCACTCGGTCGGCTACGAGGGCAAGCTGGAACCGATCTTCGCCCGGTACGGCATCACCTTCGGCATCTTCATGCTGATCGGCACCACCCTGGGCGGCTTTCTCGGCCAGGTGGACCTGTGGATCCCGTACGTGGCACGCGCCGTGGTGCTCGTGCCGGCGTTCCTCATCGGCGTCTTCCTGATGCGCGATCTGGGGTTCAAGGGTCGTCCCCTGACGCTGGGCAGCTTCGGCGGTGAGACGCGCAAGATCGCGACGGCGGGCGTCACCTACGGCTGGAGCGACCGCGTGGTGCGCTTCATCATGTTCGCGTCCCTCGTCCAGGGCGTCTTCTTCATGTACGGGTTCTACTCGTGGCAGAAGTACTTCCTCGACCTCCTCGGAGAGGATCTGGTGTGGGTCACGGGCGTTATCGCGGCGCTCGTCGGGCTGACGCAGATCCTCGGTAACGCGCTCGTAGGGAGGATCACGGCACGGGTCTCGGACCGGGGACTCATCCTGATGGTCTGCACGGGGGTCTCGACGGTAGCCATCGTCGGCGCGGCGCTGGTGCAGCAGTTCTGGGTCGCCGTGCCGCTCTACCTCGTCTCGGCCGTGTCCTTCGGGATCTCGATGCCGGTCAAGCAGGGATGGCTCAACGCCCGCATCCCGTCGGAGCAGCGCGCGACGATCATCTCGCTGGACGCGCTGTTCGGGGACGTGGGCTCGACGGCCGGGCAGGTCGGCCTCGGCTGGCTGTCCCAGACGGTCTCGATCCCCTTCGCCTGGCTGGTCGGCGGCGTGACGCAGGTGATCGGCATCCCGCTGCTGGGGACGGCGCGGCGGGCCGAGCGTGCGGAGCCCGCCGAACCCGCCGTCGCGACGCCTTACGGCACGCCGGGCTTCGAGGTGGAGTCCGCCGGCTGCTTCGGCCCCGAGCCGGCCGTCGCCTGCGACTGGTCTCCCGAACGGGCCGCCACGCCCACGGCGCCCGAGGCCGGTCCCCGCGGCGGGCGCGCCGCCTGACGCCTCCTGCCGGCTCCCGGTGGTTTCGCGCGGGGCACACTCGGGACGTGGAACGCTCAAGCTATCGATCTCAGCGGGAGAGCTCGCCATGAGCACGTATGACGTCGCCGTCATCGGCGGAGGGCCGGCAGGACTCGCTACTGCCATGTACGCCGGCCTGCGCGGCCTCGGCACCGTCGTCTACGAGGCCGAGGCCTTCGGCGGCCAGCTGGTCAACCTGTATCCGACCAAGCCGGTCAGCAACTTCCCGGCGCAGCCGGCGCTGCCGTCGCGGGAGCTCGCCCTGCGCCTGGCCCAGCAGGCTGAGCAGTTCGGCGCGGAGCTGCGCGAGTGGCGCGCCGTCGAGGACGTCACGCCCCACGAGGGCGGGTTCTCCATCAAGGGCTCGCTGCGAGAGGACGAAGCGAGGACGCTCGTGCTTGCCCTGGGCCTCGGCCGCTTCACGCCGCGGCGCCTGGGCCTCGCCGACGAGGAGCGCTTTCTCGGCAGAGGCCTCGCCTACCGGCTGCCGCCGCTCGAGGAAGTCCGCGCGAAGCGCGCTGTCGTCGTCGGAGGCGGCGACACGGCTCTGGACACGGCGCTCTCGCTGCGCGAGGTCGCCGACGTGACCGTCGTGCGCCGCCGCGACGAGTTCCGCGCCTTCGCGCACACCCAGGACCGGTTCGCAGAGGCCGGCGTGGACGTGGTCAGCAACGGCGAGGTCGTCGGGTTCCGCGGCAGGGAACGGCTCGAGGCCGTCGTGGTGCGTCGGCCGGACGAGTCCACCGTCGAACTGCCGGCCGACCTCGTCCTCGTGAGCATCGGGCAGGTCCCGGACCTCTCGGGCATCGCCCACTGGGGCCTCGCGCTCGCCGGCACGAAGATCGACGTCGATTCGTCCATGGCGACGAGCCTTCCCGGCGTCTTCGCCGTGGGCGACTTCGCAGCGTACCCCGGCAAGGTGCGCATGATAGCGACCGCCGTCGCCGAAGGCTCCACGGCGGCCGCTGCGGCGCAGCGCTATCTCGCCGCCGCCTGACCTGAGTCGGCCGCCCCTACGGAGCGCGGAGGTGGAGCGGCGCCCGCCCGACAGGGGCCACATCCTGGCGTGATACAGTCCCGGCATGAGCGCCGACATGGGATCGCCCGAGGCCCCCGGCGCCGCCGCGCCGGCAGCGCCGCCGGTGCCCGCCCTCGCAGCGGCCCCTCTCGCCGAGAAGCAGCGCAACTGGCTTGTGGCCGCCGTCGCCCGCGGCCTAGCCCTCTTCGTCGGCGCCTTCACGCTCGTCAACGTCGTGGCTCTGTGGCGCCTGGGCGCCGACTTCAACATCTGGTGGGTGGCGGTCCCGGGCGCCGGCCGGACCATCGCCGTCGTTCTCTACGTGCTCGTGGGCGCGGCGCTCGTCGGCTACGCCGCGGCGCCGCGGATGCGCCCGTGGCGCCGCTGGCCGAGCATCGGTCTCGCCCTCGCCTTCGCCGCCGTCACGGCGTGGAACGGCGCCGACTTCTACCTGACCTGGCGCGCCGGTGAGATCCGGCCCGGCGTGCCGCTCCCGCTCTCGTTCGTGCTCTGCGCCGCGCTCGTCTTCGTGGCCTGGGCCGCGTTTCGCTCGCCGCCCCGGGATCGACGCCTCGCCGCAGCCGCCGTCCTCGCCGCGGTCGCCGCCGCCTGCGTGCTCCTGTTCCCGGTCGCGCAGGTCTTCTTCTTCGGCAAGACCGACTACCGGCGGCCCGCCGACGTCGTCGTCGTCTTCGGCGCGCAGGTGCACGAGAACGGCTTGGCCTCGACCTCGTTGCGCGACCGGATGGACACCGGCGTGCAGCTCTACAAGGACGGCCTCGTCAAGTACGTGATCGTCTCGGGAGGAGTGGGCGACAGCGGCTACAACGAGGCCCTCGTGATGCGCGACATGGCGGTCGCTGCCGGCGTCCCCGAGAGGGCGATCGTCATCGACTCCAACGGGGTCAGCACCAACGCCACGGTCGCCGACACGGTACCCTTCTTCGGCGGGGACGGATGGCGCCGCGTCCTGGCGGTCAGCCAGTACTACCACCTGCCTCGGATCAAGCTCGCGTACCAGCGCGCGGGGTGGAGCGTGCTCACGGTGCCGGCCGGCACCTCGTCACCGATCCCGCAGACGCCGAGGTTCGTGGTCCGCGAGATCCCGGCGTTCTGGGTGTACTACGCCAAGGCCGTTTTCGGTTAGTTCAACTTCCAGGTCGCGGAGCGCGGCCGGGAGCCCTCGGCCGGCGTGCACAGGAAGAGGCGCTGGGCGGCCGAGCCGACGGAGAAGGCGAGCGTGGCGGTCAGCGGCTCGCCCGGCGGCAGAACGGCGCCCAGCAGGGCGTCGCCATCGAACTGCGCGACCGTGAGGGTGTCGTCCTCGGCGATGAGCAGGAACGAATCCTTGGTGAAGGGCGCCTTGACTGCGGCGGTGCCCTCGGCGCCCTCCGCCGTCACCGTGAGCTCGAGGGTCACCAGCCGCTCGCCTGCCGCGGCGCTCACGCCGTCCGGGGCGTTGCCCGGGTCCGCGTAGTCGCTCGCGGTGACCTGGACCACAGCGCCCTCAGGCGTCAGGAAGCGTACGGTCTCGCCCATCTTCACGAGCGGGGGCAGGCTGGAGACCGGCTCCGGCGTCTTCGTCGTCTGCGCCGTCGCCTCCGCCGCGGGCGACTGGGTCTGCCCGGCGTCCTCCGACGCCTCGCCGCCGCAGGCGCCGGCGAGGAGCACGAGGCCGGCGGCCAGCGCGAGACCGGCGGCCAGAAGGAGGTGGGGCGGGCGACGGCGGCGTGTGCGGCGCTGCATGCGATACCTCTCGGGTCGTTGAGCTCGCCCGATTGTACCGCGACCGGCACCAGCCCTCACGGCGAAGGGCCGGGGCGCCTTGCGGCGCCCCGGCCCTTCGGGCTGCTCTTGGCTGGTAGCCGCCTGCGACTCTAGCGCAGGAGGCAACCGTTGGACTGCAGGTACTCCTGCCACTCGGCCTCGCTGGGCTCGCCGCACTTGCGCAGGAGCTTCTCCCACTCCTTGTCCACCCAGGCCTCGAGGTTGAGGAGCGTCTCCTCGTTGCCGGGCTTGAAGAGGTGGGCGAAGCGGCCCTGCCGCTTGAGCCACGGGATGAGCGGCAGCTTGTGGTTGGGGCGGTAGGTCAGGTGGTACTCGCCGTCGACCACCTCGAACAGCGGCCAGTAGCAGGTCTCCACCGCCTCGCGCGCCAGCTCGATCGTCTCCGCGCCGTCCGCGCGCCAGCCGCGGGGGCACGGCGCGAGGATGTTGAGGAACGTGGCGCCCGGAGTGGCCAGCGCCTTCGCCGACTTGCGCACGAGGTCGCGCGGGTCGTGCGGCGATGCCTGGGCCACGTAGCCGAGCTCGTGGGCGATCATGATGTCGGTGAGGTTCTTGCGGTTCTGCAGCTTGCCGGCCTGGTCCTTGCCGACCGGGCTGGTGGTGGTCCAGGCGCCCTGCGGCGTCGCGCCGGAGCGCTGGAAGCCGGTGTTCATGTAGGCGCCGTTGTCGTAGCAGACGTAGAGCATCTGGTGGCCGCGCTCCATGGCGCCCGAGAGCGACTGCAGGCCGATGTCGTAGGTGCCGCCGTCGCCGCCGAAGGCGATGAACTTGACGTTCTCCTCGATGTGGCCCTTCTTCTTGAGGGCGCGGAACGCCGTCTCGACGCCGCTCAGCGTGGCGGCGGCGTTTTCGAAGGCGGTGTGGATGTAGCTGCCCTTCCACGAAGTGTAGGGGTAGATGGTCGTGCTCACCTCGAGGCACCCGGTGGCGGCGGAGACGACGACCGGGTCGTCGGTGCCCATGAGCACCTGGCGGACCGCGATCGGCGCGCCGCAGCCGGCGCACATGCGGTGCCCGCCGGCGAGCTCCGTGCCCTTGGCGACGAGCTCGTGCCACTTCTCGCGCGCGTTCTCGAAGTGGTTGGTCTCCTTGAGCGCATCGATGGGGCACACGTCCACGCACTCGTGGCACAGGATGCAGCGGCTCTCGTCGACCTTGTACGAGGTGAGCTCACGTTCGTTGAAGGTGAGCGCGCCCGTGGGGCACGAGGTCACGCAGCGACCGCAGCTGATGCAGTCGGAGAGCTGCAGGGCGTCGCTGTAGGCGGTGTCGACGTTGATGGTGAAGCCCCGGCCGGTGAAGTCGTAGCAGGCCGGGCCGGCGACGTCGCGGCAGACCCGCACGCACTTGCCGCAGGCGATGCAGCGGTCCATGTCGCGGCGGATGAAGGGGTGCTCGAACTGGCCCTCCACGTCGCGCACGAGCCCGCCCTTGACGACCAGTTCGTTGTCGGTGAGGCCGTACTCCACGCCGAGCGTCTGCAGGTCGCAGGCGCCGTTGCTGGGGCACTCGCACTGCAGGCAGCGCGTCGCCTCGGCCCTGGCCGCCGCGAGGCTGTAGCCCTTCTCGACCTCGAGGTCGAGCGCCGAGAGGCGCTTCTGCTTGCCGACCTTGGGCATGGTGGCGCGGGTCGCGGCCTCGGCGGTCGCGCCCATCTTGAGCCACACCGGGCTGCGCTCGGCGAGGCGCTCGCCGAGCTCGCCGAGCTGGTCCGCGTCCTTGAGCTGATCGAGGTAGGGCAGGCCGTTGTACACGGCCAGCGTCTCCTCGAGCTCCTCGAGGTCCTCACCCTGGAGCCACGCGTCGACGGCGAGCGCGGAGCGCTTGCCGCCGGCCACGGCGTGGATCACCGACTGCGCGCCGGTGATGGCGTCGCCGGCGGCGAACACGCCCTCTTCGGGCGTGCGCCCGGTGTAGTAGTTGGCGAGCAGCCGGGCGCCGTCGGAGAGGGCCAGGTAGTCGGCGCTGTCGCCCAGCTTCGGGGCGTAGCCCGTGGCCATGACGACCGTCGTCGCGGCGATCTCGAAACGGGAGCCGCGGACCTCTTTGGTGCGGCCCTTCTCGCGCACGACGCGCACGCACTCGACGCCCTGGGCCTTGCCCGACTTGGCCTTGACCTTCTTGGCCAGGGCGCCGAACTCGACCTTGACGCCCTCCTCGAGGGCGGCGGCCAGGTCACGGGCGCCCACCGGGATGTCGGCCGCCTCGTGCTGAGCGATGACGACGACGTCCTTGGCGCCCTTGCGCCGCGCCGTGCGGGCGACGTCGAAGGCGGTGATGCCGTCGCCGATCACGGCGACCTTCTGCGTGAACTTGACGGCGCGACCCTCACGCGCCCGCTTGAGGAGCTCCATGCCGTTCTGGGCGGCGTCGTCGCCGGGGAGGAGGTGCTTGGGCTCTTCCCACGTGCCGACGCTGATGATCACCGCGTCGAAGCCGGCGTCGAAGAGCCCGTCGGGGTCGACCTCGTAGCCGAGCTCGGACTCGCCGACGAAGCGCACGCCGGCGTCCCACAGCGGCGCGAGCTCCTTCTCCACGACCTTTCCGGGCAGCCGGAACTCGGGGATGCTGTAGCGCAGCGTCCCGCCCGGCTCCTCGTTGGCGTCGTACATGGTGACTTCGTGACCGCGCTCGGTGAGGTACCAGGCGGCGGCGAGGCCGGCCGGGCCGGCGCCGATGACGGCGATCCGCCGGCCGGTCGGCACGCCCGGCACCAGCAGCGTCTCGCTGTGGTCGGCGGCCGCCCGGTGCAGGGCGCAGATGGCGATGGGGTCGTCCACGTCGCCGCGGCGGCAGACGGGCTCGCAGTAGCGCGGACAGACCCGCCCGAGGATGCCGGGGAACGGCAGCTCGTCGCGGACGATGCGCGCCGCGCCGCCGGCGTCGCCGGAAGCGAGCGCCGCCATGTAGGCGGGGATGTCGATGTGCGTGGGGCACGCGTGCGAGCACGGCGCCTCACAGTAGGCGTTGTGGTCCGAGAGGTACATCTTGAGGTAGCTCTCGCGCCGGGCGCGCACGCGCGGCGTATCGGTCTTCACGACCTGACCGTCCTTGACCCACGTGGTGCAGGCCGCCTGGAGCTTGTCGAGGCCTTCGACCTCGACCATGCACAGGCGGCAGGCGCCCCACGCGGCCATGCCCTCCTGGTGGCAGAGCGCGGGGATGTCGATCCCCTCGCGCCGTGCCACGTCGAGCACGGTCTCGCCCTCGCGGGCGGTGAGCTGGCGGCCGTCGACGACGAGCTGGACGGCGGCCTTGGTACGGGGGCTCACTGCTGCCTCCCTTCGGCGAGCGCCGGTCGCGCGTCGACCACCGGGATGGCGTCGAACTTGCAGACCTGACGGCAGGTGTCGCACTGGATACAGAGCTTCTGGTCGATCGCGTGGAGCTGCTTGCGCTCGCCGCTGATCGCCTGCGTGGGGCAGGCCCCGAAGCAGACGTGGCAGCCGGTGCAGGCGTCCGCGTCGATGGTGTAGCTGATGAGGGGACGGCAGACCTTCGCCGGGCAACGGTGCTCGACGATGTGCGCCTCGACCTCCTCGCGGAAGTAGCGCAGCGTGCTGAGGACGGGGTTGGGAGCGCTGCCGCCGAGCTGGCAGAGCGAGCCCTCGATGATGTCCTCGCTGAGCGTCTCGAGGCGGTCGAGGTCGTCGAGCGTGCCGTGACCGTCGCAGATGCGCTCGATGATCTCGAGCAGCCGCTGGCTGCCGACGCGGCACGGCACGCACTTGCCGCAGCTCTCCTCGGCGGTGAACTTGAGGAAGAACTTGACGAAGTCGACCATGCAGGTGCTGTCGTCGACCACGACCATGCCGCCGGAGCCCATCATGGAGCCGGCGGCGACCAGGCTCTCGAAGTCGATCGGGTCGTCGAGCAGGGAGGCGGGCAGGCAGCCGCCGGACGGCCCGCCCAGCTGCACGGCCTTGAACTCGCGGCCGGGCAGCATGCCGCCGCCGATGTCGAAGATCACGTGGCGCAGGGTCGCGCCCATGGGCACCTCGATGAGGCCGCCGTTCACGACCTTGCCGGTGAGGCTGAAGATCTTGGTGCCCTTGCTGGTCTCCGTCCCCTTGGCGGTGAACGCCTCGGCGCCGTGAGTGACGATCCACGGGACGTTGGCGTAGCTCTCGACGTTGTTCAGGTTGGTGGGCTGGCCCCAGAGGCCCTGGGCGACCGTGCGGATGTGCTTGCCGCGCGGCATGCCCCGGTGGCCCTCGATGGAGGCCGTGAGCGCGGTCGACTCGCCGCACACGAAGGCGCCGGCGCCCTGGTTGATGCGGATGTCGAAGCTGAAGCCCGAGCCGAGGATGTTCTCGCCGAGCAGGCCACGCTCGCGCGCCTGCGCCAGGGCCGCGCGCAGCCGTTCGACGGCGAAGGGGTACTCGTGACGCACGTAGACGTAGCCCTCGACCGGGCCGCTGTCCGCGCCGATGGCGTAGGCGGCGATGGTCATGCCCTCGATCACGCTGTGCGGGTTGCCCTCGAGCACCGAGCGGTCCATGAACGCGCCCGGGTCGCCCTCGTCGGCGTTGCAGATGATGTAGTGCACGTCGCCGGGGTTGCCGCGGCAGAAGCGCCACTTGCGCCCCGTGGGGAAGCCGGCGCCGCCGCGGCCGCGAAGGCCGCTGGCCTCGACTTCGTCGATGACGCCCATCGGATCGGCGTCTTCGAGCACCTTGGCGAGGGCGGCGTAGCCGTCGTGCGCCAGGTAGTCGTCCACGGAGTAGGGGTCGATCTTGCCGTTGAGCGCGAGGACGATGCGCTCCTGCAGCGCGTAGAAGGGGATGTCCTTCTCGTGCGCGAGGGGTTCGCCGCTCGCGGGGTCCTTGTAGAGGAGCCGCTCGACGATGCCGTCGCCGACCACGCTGGTCGCGATGATGTCGGCGATGTCCTTCGGCTTGAGGCGCGGGTAGAAGAGGCCCTGCGGGCGGACGACGACGATCGGGCCCTCCTCGCAGAAGCCGTGACAGCCGGTCTCGACGACGGCGACCTTGTCGGTGAGGCCGCGCTCGGCGAGCGCCTTGTCGAGCGCCTTGCGCAGGGCGAGGCGGCCCGACGCGTGGCAGGCCGTGCCGGCACAGACGCGGATCTCGGCCTTCTTGTCGTCGGCCAGGTAGGCGCTCTTGTCGGCCGCCGCCTTGAGCGCCTTCTGGATCTTGCTGGTGGTGCGCTTGGCGGCGGTCATGCGGGCACCTCCGCCTTGCGTAGCTTGCGGACCAGCTTGCGCGCCTCGTTGGGGCCGACGCGACCGATGGTCTCGTCGTCGCCGAGGCGTACGACGGGCGCGAGGGCGCAGGCGCCGACGCAGTTCACCGTCTGGAGGGTGAAGAGGCCGTCCGGCGTGGTGGCGCCGACGGGCACTTCGAGCTCCTGGCTGAAAGCCTCGACCACGAGCGGCGCGCCGGCGACGTGACAGGCGGTGCCCATGCACACGTCGATGACGTACTTGCCGACGGGCGCGAGGCGGAACTGACCGTAGAAGGTCGCGACGCCGTAGACGCGCGAGAAGGGCAGGTGCATCTCCTCGGCGATGTTCTCGAGCGCGACGCGCGGCAGGAAGCCGTAGGCCTCCTGCGTGGAGTGCAGCGCCTGCACGAGGCCGGAGCCGTCGCGGATGCCGGCGATCACGGCGTCGAAGAGCTTCATGTCGATCTCCGGCACGAAGCCGGCCGGCTGCTCGCCCATGACGCAGGCCGCGCCGGCGCCGCAGCTCTCACCCGGAAGGGTGGCCAGCGCGGCGGCCCGCTCGGCCTCGACGTCGAAGGGAAGCTCCTGGAACTCGGGGCAGTAGTCGATCTCGATGCAGTCCACGGGGCAGGTGCGCTCGCAGAGCGTGCAGGCGTAGCATTTGTAGGACCCCGACCTGTCTTTGACGAGGTCGAAGAGCCCGACGCCGCGCGTCTTGTCCACGAGTTCGCGGCGCTCGAAGTCGATGCCCTTGAGTACTTCGTAGAGAGCCGAGCCCTTGGGCTCGGCGGTCGTGCCGTTCCTTCTCGGCATCCGTGTCACCTCAGTCCTTCCGCAGGTTCAGATAGCGGCGCTCAGACGTCGCCCGCTTCTTGCTCTGCGCTACGCTTTCGAGCTCGGCGAAGGCCTGCTCGATGTTGTCCGGGTAGATGTCGCGCCCGCCGAGGCCGTAGATGAACGGCAGCACCTGGGGCCGCGGGTCGCAGTCGTAGAGGGCGCTGCGCACTTCGAGGAAGACCGGGCCGCCCTGGGCGCCGAACGAGTCGGCGCGGTCCATGACGCCCACCACCTTGACGTGCTCGAGCGCCTTGGCGTAGGCCTCGTGCGGGAACGGCCTGAAGGCGCGCACGCGCACCATGCCGGCCTTGACGCCGCGGGCGCGCAGCTTGTCCACGGTCATGCGCGTCGTGCCGGCGGTGGAGCCGACGACGACGATGGCGATCTCGGCGTCCTCGAGGCGGTACGGGTCGAGCAGGCCGTAGTTGCGGCCGCAGAGCTCGGAGTACTCGTCGGCGACGTCCTGGATCACTTTGAGGGAGCGGTCCATGGCCCGGTTCTGGGCGACCTTGTGCTCGAAGTACCAGCCGTGCAGGCCGTCGAACGGGCCGACGGTCACGGGGTTGTCGGAGTCGAGCATCGGATTGACGGCGTGGTAAGGGCCGATGAAGGCCTGCACCTGCTCCTTGGTGAGCATCTGCAGAGGGCCGATGGCCCCGCTGATGACGTAGCCGTCGTACATGTGCATCACGGGCAGGCGCACGTCCATGTGCTCGGCGATGCGGATCGCCTGGATGCAGTTGTCGTACGACTCCTGGTGGTTCTCGCCGTACAGCTGGATCCAGCCGGTGTCGCGGCCGCCCATCGTGTCGCTGTGGTCGCAGTGGATGTTGATGGGGCCGGAGAGGGCGCGGTTGACCGTCGTCATGACGACGGGGAGCCGGTAGCTCGCGGCGACGAAGAGGACCTCCCACATGAGGGCGAAGCCCTGGGAGGAGGTCGCCGTCATCGTCCGCGCGCCGCCGGCCGCCGAGCCGATGACGGCGCTCATGGCCGAGTGCTCGCTCTCGACGGTGACGAACTCGGTCGCGACCTTGCCGTCGGCGACCATCTGCGCGAACAGCTGGACGACCTCGGTCTGCGGCGTGATCGGGTAGGCGCAGACCACGTCCGGGTCGATCTGGCCCATGGCCTCGGCCACGGCCTCGTTCCCGGTGACGGCCAGGATCTGGGACTCGGTGGTGGCCATGGTCACTCCTTCTCGTCGGTCTTCATGACGATGGCCCTGGTCGGGCACTCCTTGGCGCAGATGCCGCAGCCCTTGCAGTGCTCGAGGTCGATGCCGACCGCCTTGTTGTTCTCGACGATGATCGAGGCGTCGGGGCAGTAGAAGAAGCAGAGCATGCAGCCGTCGCACTTGGCGACGTCGATCTCGGGGACGAGCGAGCGCCAGCCGCCGGTCTCGTTGTAGACGGAGTTGCCGGCCTCGACGATCGTGGCGCCGAGCTCGTGGCGCTCGGGGCCCCACTGGTCGACGTCGCTGATGTCCCACGTGGGCTTCTTGGCCGGCGCCTTGCGCGCGGCGGGCTTCTTGAGCGGCGCCGGCTTCTTGGCGCCGGCCTTCTTGTCCACGGTCATTCGGCCTGGACCTCCTCGTAGCTCCTCGTGATCGCGGCGATGTTGCCCTCGACGACCCTGGGCGGGAACTTCTTGCCGAAGTCCTCGCGCAGGAACGCGACGACGTCGTCGATGTCGAACAGGCCCGTGATGCGCGTGAGCGCGCCGACCATGGGCGTGTTGGGGATGGCGCGCTTGATGGTCTCGACCGCGATGCGGGTCGCGGCGATGGTGTAGAGCCGGGTGCCGGTGAAGCCGGTGTCCTTGCGCAGCTTGGCCGGCGAGCGTTCGCTGTTGACGAGCACGATGGCGTCGTCGGGAGCACCCTTGGTGACGTCGACGACGGTCATCAGCGACGAGTCGAGCACGACGACGATCTGCGGGTGCTCGACGCCGGAGTACACCTGGATGGGCGCGTCGCTGACGCGCGTGAACGCGACGATCGGCGCGCCGGAGCGCTCCGGCCCGTACTCGGGGAAGGCCTGGAAGTACTTGCCCTCGCCGAGGGCCAGCTCGGCCACCATCTTGGCCGCGGTCACGGCGCCTTGCCCGCCGCGGCCATGCCATCGGATCTCGGTGAGGGCCGGAGCCGCCTCCGCCTGTTTGTTGCTGGCCTTCGTCGCCATGCTCACTCCTCTCCGTGCCGCACGTCGCGACGCCCCGCGAGGGCGCGGCCCAGTGTCAGCTCGTCCGCGTATTCAAGGTCTCCGCCCACAGGGAGGCCGCTGGCGAGGCGCGTGACGAGCACGCGCTCCGGCAGCAGGTCGGCGACGTACATCGCCGTCGCCTCTCCCGTCATGGTCGGGTTGGTCGCCACGATCACTTCGCGCACGTCGTCCACGCGGCTGAGGAGCTCCGCCATGTGCAGGTCCTCAGGGTCGACGCCGTCGATGGGGCTGAGCGCGCCGCCGAGCACGTGGTAGTAGCCGTGGTACTCCCGCGTGCGCTCGATGGTCACCACGTCGAACGGCTGCTCGACCACGCAGAGCAGCTGCGGGTCGCGTCGCGGGTCGGCGCAGATGGTGCACAGGTCGCCCTCGGCCAGGTTGAAACAGCGTGAGCAGAAGCCGATCTTCTCCTTCACCTCGACGATCGCGGCCGCCAGCGGCAGCACGTCTTCCGGGCGTTGCCGGAGCAGGTGGAAGGTGAGGCGCTGGGCGGTACGAGGGCCGATGCCTGGGAGCTTGGACAGCTCGGTGATCAGGCGTTCGACCGGTGGTGCATACATTCCCGTAGACTCCCGCTCCGCATGACTTGCTATGCAGTATCGATGCATGAATGGGGCGCCGTCTCCGGCGCCCGCAGACCACGTTGACAGTCTACTCCCTTGCGTCGGAACCGGCAACGCGGCCGGCTCGCGATGCGCCTCGCCGAACACGACACCGGCGCGCCGGAGGACATCCTGCGGCTCTCCGGGACGGAACGCCCGGGTGCGCCTCCCGCCGGACCGCGTTCAGGACAAGTGCGGTCTGGTATGCACCTTCTATCCGCGCGACCCGACGGTGGCGGATGGCGGGGCCGGCGACGCCAGCGGCGCGCCGCTGGCGTCGCTCAGAAGAGGCCGGGGATGTTGGGCAGGTCCATGCCGCCCGTGGCGCCGCCGAGCTTGGTGCTGGCGAGCTCCTGGGCGGCGCGGAGCGCCTCGTTGGTGGCCGCGACCACCAGGTCCTGCAGCATCTCGACGTCGTCGGGGTCGACGGCCTCGGGCTTGATGCGGACTTCCTTGACCTCGAGCGACCCGGTGACGACGACGGTGATGATGCCGCCGCCGGCGGTCGCCTCGACGGTCTCGACGGCGAGTTCCTCCTGCGCCTGCGCCATCTTGCGCTGCATCTCCTGGACCTGCTTCATCATCTTGTTGTACTGGGGGTTCGCCAAGGCGTCCTCCTTAGGAGTCGTCGGGCAGCAGCTCGGCGTCGAGCTTCGCCTGCGCGGCACGGATCTGGTCGGTGAAGTCGGGGAGTGGGGCCGCCGGGCTCTGCGGCGCGGCGGCCGGGGTCGGCTCGGGGGCGGTCGCCGGGGCGGCGCCCGAGGCGAGCTCGAACCGCGCCGTGACGCGGCGGCCGAGGACGCCTTCCACGGCGATCGCGAGCACGTCGGCGTTGTCGCCCTGAGCGGCGTTGCGCAGGGCGAAGTCGGAGGGCAGGGTCACGGTGAGCGTGTCGCCCTCGAGCGCCGACGGCCGGCCGTCACGCAGGAAGCCGTAGAGCGGCACCCGCGCGGCCTGGACGCGCTGGAGCACGAGCTCCCAGGCGCGCTTGACGCGCTCGAGCGTCAGCTCCTGGGCGGGCTCGGCGGCCGGGGCGTCCCTGTCGCCGGCGCCGGCGTCTTCCTTCGGGGGCGGCGCGTCCGGCGTGCCCGCCTCCGCCGTGGCCGGCGCCGCCGGCTGCTCCCGGTCCCTGGCGGGCGCGGCGGGCGGTGCGACTGCGGCCGCGGCGTCCTTGCGCGGCGCGGACTTCGGCGGCGTCGCGAGACGCGCCGCCGGGGCCGTGTCGCCGCCCCCTGCCGCCGCCGACTCGAGGCGCCGCAGGCGCTCCTCGAGGGCGGCCTCGGTGTGGTCGAGGTCGGGACGCGTCACCTTGACGAGCGCCAGCTCGAGCTGCAGCCGCGGGTCGAGGCCGTCGCGGATCTCGCGCTGGGCCTGCCCGAGCGATTCGATGAAGTAGACGACCTCGCGTGGCGAGACCTGGCCGGCGCGCTGCGACTGCTCGCGGAACAGCTCGCCGTCGAGCTCGACCGTGTGTCCGAGCGTGCGCAGGGTCGCCTCGTCGCTCGCCGCGTCCTCGAGGTGCTGCAGGAGGAAGAGCTGGCGCAGGTGACGCAGCAGGTCACGGATGAACTGCGAGTAGTCGGTACCCTCGTTGGCCAGCCGCTGGACGAACTGCAGCGCCTCGGCCGTGCGGCGCTCGGTGACGATGTCGGTGATCTCGAAGAGCAGGTCGCTGCTGGTGACCCCGAGGGCTTCGAGCACGTCGGCGGCGGTGATGGTGCCCTCGGCGTAGGTCACGAGCTTGTCGAGCGTGCCGATCGCGTCACGAAAGCCGCCCTGGGAGTGGCGCGCGATGATGTGCAGCGCCTCTTCCTGGATGTCGATCGGCGGCCCGCCGCGCTCGTCGTCGGGACGCGCGTTCTCGCGCTCCACGATGCCGGCCAGCAGGCGCACGATGTCGGTGACCTGCGGGCGGCGGAAGTCGAAGCGCTGGCAGCGCGAGACGATGGTCTCCGGGATCTTGTGAGGCTCCGTGGTCGCGAGCACGAAGACGACGTTGTCGGGCGGTTCTTCCAGGGTCTTGAGCAGCGCGTTGAAGGCCTCGCGCGTGAGCATGTGGACCTCGTCCACGATGTAGACCTTGAAGCGGCCGTCGACCGGAGCGAAGGCGATCTTGTCGCGGAGGTCGCGGACGTCGTCGATGCTGCGGTTGGAGGCGGCGTCCATCTCGATCACGTCGAGGGAGACGCCGTCGGCGATGGCGACGCAGTGCCGGCAGACGCCGCACGGCTTGGCCGTCGGCCGCTCCTGGGAGCCGTCCGCGCCCACGCAGTTGAGCGCCTTGGCGAGGATGCGCGCGGTGCTGGTCTTCCCGGTGCCGCGCGGCCCCGCGTAGATGTACGCGTGGGCGACCTGGTCGGTCTCGACCGCGTTGCGCAGCGTGCGCGCGACGTGATCCTGCCCGACGAGCTCGGCGAAGGTCTGCGGGCGATACTCGCGGTAGAGAGAGCGCTTCATCGGAGGGCCGATCGGTATGGAACGCACTCTACGAGCATCCGTGTACCTCTGGCAGAGAGAAAAAGTGGCCGCGCACCCGCCGTCGAAGCGCGTTCTCCGAGCGTCCTCGCCGTGCGCAAGCTCCGGTCAGGCGACCCCACGGCACATGGAATGGCCTGCTTACCGCTGCTTCCTCCCGGACCTGACGGGGTTCGCAGGGTTCCATTGCGTAGGACCCGACCTTCAACGCCGCGACACGGCTGACAGCCTCGCGGAACGGCCCCTCGGGCGGGGATTCAGCCCCGCTGTAGCGGATTGCGGGTACAGGGCACCGCTGGCTCCCCGCCTAGCGCGACCGGGATGGATGCTACGCCGGGGTGGGGGCAGAAGCAAACGTGCGCGGGCGGCGCGGGCGTGGGCGTGTGGCTTAGCGGGCGGTCCGCGCCAGCGACGCCGCCCGGTCGACGGCCGAGGCCACAGCCTCCGGGTGCGTGAACTGAGGCAGGTGGCCCGCGCCGGGCACGACGAGGAGTTCCGACCCGGGCACCAGGGCGTGGAGCGTCCGCGAGTTCTCCGCCGGAACGATGTGGTCGGCATCGCCGACGACGATCACCAGCGGCGCGGCCAGCGAGGCGTACCGGCCCTGCAGCTCCCGTAGTCCGGCCTCGGCGACGCGCCGGTCGGCGCCGTCGCCGGAGAGGTTGCGCGGCTCCAGCGCGAGCGCCGGCGCGAGGCGCGCGTACTCGTCTGGTGGCCGGCCGGGCGCGAACGCGCGCCCGAGGGCCGCGTCCACGAGCGGGCGCCCCAGGCGCGAGCGCGCGAGGCCGCCGGTCACGGCGACGGTCGTGCGCGAACTGAGGATGGCGTGCACCCACGGCGGCGGGCCGCCGAGGGGGATGACGTAGCCGGCGACCGTCACCACGGCGGCGACGCCGCCGGGGTCGTCGAGCGCCCAGGCCAGCGCCACGGCGGCGCCGAGCGAGTGACCGACGAGGATGGGTCGCTCCAACCCCAGTGTCGCGGTCGCGGCGCGCAACGCGGTCGCCTGCGCGCCGAGGGAGTTCTCGCGGCCGGTCGGACGGGGGCTGAAGCCGCAGCCCGGCCGGTCGAACACCACCACGTCGTAGCTTTCGGCGAGCCGCGGCCCGACCGAGAGCAGGCAGTCGTAGACCGATCCCTTGGCGCCGTGGACGTAGACGACCGGCGGCCCGTCGCCGGAGCGGACGTAGTGGAGGCGGACGCCGCCGGCGGTGA
This sequence comes from uncultured Thermoleophilia bacterium, assembly GCA_963808735.1. Taxonomy (GTDB): domain Bacteria; phylum Actinomycetota; class Thermoleophilia; order UBA2241; family UBA2241; genus CAIXSE01. Next base: position 89,200 of record CAWEHE010000027.1, read on the forward strand.
CGAAAGCCCCCGGCGGCTCGGGCACTGTTCGCCGGCCTCTGCTTCTCTCGGCCCTCATGATGCCAGTCTTCGCCGGCGCGTGTTGTTGCAAACCCGGCACCCCCGGCTACAGTGAGGGCGTGAGCGCTCGTCAGTACCTGTTCGCGGGGCTCATCGTGAGCCTCGTGCTGGTCGCCGTCGTCGCCGCCGTGACGCCGGTGGACGCCCCGCGGCCGGCGCCGTCCGGCGCCGCGGCCGACCGGTTCTCCTCGGCCCGGGCGATGGACGCCCTGCGCGCCATCGCCGCTGAGCCCCGCCCCATCGGCTCCGCGAGGGCGGCCGCGGTGCGCGATCTCCTCTACGGCCGGCTCCAGGCGCTGGCGCTCGATCCCCACGTGCAGCGGTCGGAAGTGGTCTCGGAGCGAGCGCCTCGGGTGGCCGGCATGGTACACGACGTCGTCGGCCGTCTGCCGGGGCGTGATTCGACGCGTGCCGTCCTGCTGGTGGCGCACTACGACTCGGTCCCGACTGCGGCCGGTGCCGCCGACAACGGCAGCGGCGTGGCCGCGCTGCTGGAGACGGCCCGTGCCCTGCGCTCGGGGCCGCCGCCGCGGAACGACGTCATCTTCCTCTTCACGGACGGTGAGGAGCGCGGCCTCCTTGGAGCGCAGGCGTTCCTGCGCGACGACCCGTGGGCCTACGCCACCGGCGTGGTGCTCAACTTCGACAGTCCCGGCTCGTCGTCGCCGGCGCTCATGTACGAGACCAGCCCCGGCAACGGCCGTCTCATCTCTCACTATCAGGCCGCGGGCAACGCCTACGGGTCGTCCCTCATGTACGAGGTGTCGCGGCGTCAGCCGGTGGTCAGCGACTTTCGCCCGTTCGTGGCCACCGGCATCCCGGGGATGACCTTCGGGATGCTGGACGGTCCGGCTTTCGACCACACCGCCTACGACTCGCTGGCCGCGTTCGACGAGGCGGGACTGCAGCACGAGGGCGAGACCGCTCTGGCTCTGGCTCGGCGCCTGGGGGACGCCGACCTGTGGCGGCTGCACGCACCGGACGTCGTCTACTTCAACGCCGTCTGGGACGTCGCCGTCTCCTACCCGGAGTCGTACGTGCCGGCGTTCGTCGCGCTCGCGGTGGCGCTGTTCCTCTTCGCCGCCGCGGTGGCGGTCCGCCGCCGCCTGCTCACGATCCGCGGCGTCGCGTGGGCGGCGGTCGGGACGGGAGCGACCCTCGGCGCATCGCTGCTCACCCTGGCGCTCGTCTGGACGATGTACCGGACGGCCTACGAGGAGCGGATATGGACCAACACCGGGGTCGTCATGAGCGACGGCTACCGGCTCGGCCTCGTGCTGCTCGCAGCGGCCGTCGTCCTGGGCATCTACGCGGGTCTGCTGCGGCGGCTGAGGGTCTGGGACCTCGCCATCGTCGGGCTGGGCTTGGTGGGCGGCCTTGGCGGTCGGCGTGAGCCTCGCCTTCCCCGGGGCCAGCTTCCTGCTCACGTGGCCGCTCGTCGGCGGGTCGCTCGGCCTCGCCGGCGCCGCGCTCGTCGACCGGCCTGACGGCGGCCGGCCGGCCGCCGCTCTCATCGCCCTCGCCGGCGCGGTGCCCGGTCTCGTCCTGCTGAGCTCCGCGACCTACCTCCTGCTCATGTCCGCCGGTCTCAAGCAGAGCGTGACCGTGGTGGCCGTCTGGCTGCTCGCCGGCCTCCTCATGCTGCCGCTCGCCGTGGTCCTGCGGAGCTTCAGGTCCTGGCTGCCCGCCGCGCTCGCAGTGGCCGGCGTCGTCGTCCTGTTCGCGGTCGGTTCGTCGGTGGCGTTCGACAGCGAGCACCCGAAGTTCACGAGCGTGTACTACCGCAGGGCCCCGGACGGTTCTGCGCTGTGGCAGGGCATCGGACAGGTCGACGACTACACCCGCGGCTTCCTCGGCGAGTGGCCGCATCCGCCGAAGTCCCCTGCCTACTTCCCGGAGATGGGATCGCACATGACGCGGGAGGCGGACGCCCCTCGGTTCGTCCTGCGACCGCCGGTGCTGCGCCTGCTCAACGACGTCAGCGACGGTGACCGGCGCACGGTGAAGGTCCGCATGCGGTCCGCGCGTGGGGCCGCGGTCCTCAGCCTTCTCGTGCACAGCGTCGTCGGCAACCTCAGCGCGAGCGTCGACGGGCACGAGCTCGGCGGTCGTGACACCACGCTGCTCGACGGGACGACGGTGCGCTGGTCTTTCGACTTCCACGCGCCGCCGCCCGAAGGCATAGAAGTCACCCTCGTCTTCGCCGCGGGACCGCCCGTGCTGCTCCGAGCCGTCGACCTCACGTATGGCCTGCCGGCCGGCGCCGCCGGGCTCTATCCGGCCCGGCCGGCAGGCATGCTGCCCGGCCGCGTCGGCGACGCGACGATCGCGGAGACGCTGCTGCGGCTGCCTCGCCCGGGCGACTGACGCCGGCTCCGGCGCCGGCTGCTAGAGCCGGAGCACCAGCTCCCGGATCTCCGGCTCGTCGCCGGGCCGCACGTCGAAGCCCAGGTCCTCGGCGAACCGCGTCATGCCCGGGTTGGCGGCCAGGACGTGCCCGCGGATCTCGCGCACGTGCCGGTCCCGGGCCGCCTGGATCAGGGCGTCCATGAGCTTACTGCCGATGCCCTTGCGCTGGTAGGCGTCGCGGATGACGATCGCGAACTCGCCCTCTTCCACGTTTGCGGTCTCGATCGTGAGCCGCGCGACGCCGATCATCATCTTCTTCTTCCTGCCCTTGGGCTCGCGGATGGCTGCAAGGGCGATCTCGCGGTCGTAGTCGATGTGGCAGTAACGTACGAGCATCGACTTGGTGACCTCTCTGATCGGCCCGAAGAAGCGGTACTCGGCGGTCGCGGGGGAGAGCGACTCGATCATGTCGGCCCACAGCGGCTCGTCCTCGGGCTTGATGGCGCGGATCACCACGTCCTCGCCCTCCATCGGCACGTCCCAGCGGTACGTGCTCGGGTACATCGAGATCATGAGGTGCGAGCCCGGAAGGGTGATCTTGCGCACGTCCTTGGGCTCGATCACGATGCGCGCGTCCAGCGCGCAGATGCCGTCGGGCCGCACCTGGAGCGGGTTGATGTCCATCTCGAGGATCTCGGGGAAGTCGACCAGCAGGTAGCTCATCTTCACGAGCGCCTGCTCCAGCGCCACCATGTCGACGGGCTCCTTGCCGCGATAGCCCGCCAGCAGCTGGCTGACCTTGGTGCCCTGGATCATCGACCGGGCGAGCGCCTGGTTGATGGGCGGGAAGTCGACGGCCACGTCGCGGTACAGCTCGACGCCCGTCCCGCCCATCCCGAACATCATCGCGGGGCCGAAGGTCGGATCCTTCTTGGAGCCGATGATGACTTCGTAGCCGCCGCGACTCATGGCCTGGACGGAGACGCCGATGATCGTCGCCTCAGGGCGCGCCGCCTGCACGCGCTCCGTGATCTTGGCGAACTGGTTGGCGGCCTCGGGCGCGGAGCGCACGTTGAGGGCGATGCCGCCGACGTCGCTCTTGTGGGTGATGTCGTGGCTGAGGATCTTGATCGCGACGGGGAAGCCGATCGTCTCGGCGGCGCTCGCGCACTCCTCCGCCGAGGTCGCGACCAGGGTCTTCACCGCGGGGATCTGATAGGCGTCGAGGACGGTCTTGGCCTCGGGCTCGCTCAGGATGCTGCGGCCGTCGCGGGCCACCGCGAGGAACATCCTCTTGACGGCGTCGCGATCGGGCTCGAACTCCGGGAGGATGTCCGCCGGCGTCTCGTAGAGATACCCGAGGTTGCGCGTGTACTGGTACATGTACATGTAGGCGCGCACGGCATCCTCGGGCGTGTCGAACGTGGGCACGTGCGCGTCGCGCAGGATGCGCAGCGCCTCGGCGACCTTGATCTCGCCCATGAAGGAGGTCAGCAGCGGCTTGAGCTGGTGGCTGCGGGCCACTTCGACGAGGGCGTTGGCGGTGCCGGTGGGGTCGCTCATCGCCTGCGGCGTGAGGATCGCGAGCACGCCGTCGCAGTTGGGGTCGTCCATCAGCGCCTGGGCGGCCGTTGCGTACCGCTGTGCGTCGGCGTCGCCGGCGACGTCGACCGGGTTGCCGCGCGCGGCGAAGCCGGGCAGCGCAGGCCTTCAGCTTCTCGTCGGTCTCCGGCGACGACCTCGGCCAGCTCGCCGCCGAGGTGCGAGAAGGCGGTCGCTCGCCATGACGCCGGGGCCGCCGGCGTTGGTGACGATGCCGAGGTGCGGGCCGCGGGGGCTGGAGACGCGGCTGAGGGCCTCGCTCGCGTCGAAGAGGTCCTCGATCTCGTCGACGCGCACGACGCCGGCGCGGCGGAACACGGCGCTGTAGAGCGTGTCGTCGCCGGCGATGGCGCCGGTGTGGCTGGCGGCCGCGAGCGCGCTGCGCGCCGTGCGGCCGCTCTTCACGACGATGATCGGCTTGCTCTTGGCGAAGTGTCGCGCCGCGCTCATGAACTTGCGCGCGTCGGTGATCGACTCGATGTAGAGGATGATGCTGCTCGTGTGCGCGTCGGCGCCGAAGTAGTCGATCAGGTCGCCGAAGTCGACGTCGCACATGGAGCCGACGCTCACGAAGGCGCTGAAGCCGATGTTGTTGGCCGCCGCCCAGTCCAGGATGGCGGTGCCGAGGGCGCCGCTCTGGCTGAAGAAGGCGACGCGGCCGGCCGGCGGGATGATGTGGGCGAAGGTCGCGTTGAGGTTGACGGCCGGGCGGATGTAGCCGAGGCAGTTGGGGCCGACGATGCGCACGCCGTAGCTCTCGGCGATGGACTTGACCTCGTCCTCGAGCCGGCGGCCCTCCTTGCCGATCTCCTTGAAGCCGGCGCTGACGATGACGGCGCCGGCGACTCCGGCCTCGCCGCACTCGCGCATCGTCTGCGGCACCAGTCTGGCAGGCACGGCGATGATGGCGAGGTCGATCTTGCGTGGCACCTGGCTGATGCTCGCGTAGGCCTGGATGCCCTGGACCGACTGGGCCGAGACGTTGACCGGGTAGACGACCCCCTCGTACTCGGCGCCGATCAGGTTGCGCAGGAGGATGTACCCGACTGACCCCTTCTTGTTGCTGGCGCCGATGACGGCGATGCTCTTGGGGTCGAAGAGCTTGTCTAGGTTGCGCGTGCTCATCTGCTGGTCCCGTCTCTCGTGGTTGCTCTGTTCCGCCGACGTGGGCGCGTCCACGACGGGCCACCTGTGGCGACCCGAGGGGTGTGCCTGAGCGCGAGTGCCGGGCCTCGGCGGTGAGTATGCCCGGCACGATGGTGGGTCCGGCTCAGGACTCCGGGGCCAACTCTAGACCGTACGAGGCGGCGGTTCATCCCGGGTCGCCGCGATCGAGGCGCGGTTTCCACGCCCGGGCGCGGGGTATGACCTCGCCGACGGAACACCGGCCCCGGGAGGTGGCATGTCCGAGCCCATCTACGCGCAGCGCTACCGCGCCAAGCGGCGCCTGCCGGCGGGCCGCGCCGCGGCCGCCTACGCCGGCCACGACGCGGAGGGCCGGCCGGTCGTCGTCACCGTGGTCCGGCCTCTCGACGCCGACGTCTTCCTGCGCACCCTGGGCGTGGTCGCCTCGGTACGTCACCTCGACCTCGCTCCGGTCGTCGACGCCGGCCGGGACGGCGCCGACTGCTTCGTGGTCGCGGAGGACCCGGGCGGCGCGGACGCGGCGGCGCTGGCCGCGCGCGGGCCGCTGCCGGTCGCCACGGCGGCCCTCACCGCCGCCTCGGCGGCGGCCGGGCTCGCCGCGCTCCACGAGCACGGCGTGGTGCACGGCGGCGTGGACCCGGCCACGGTCGTGCGTGGGGAGGACGGCGCCATCAAGCTCACCGGCGCCGGTCTCGCGGAGGCGTTCCCGGCGCCGGACCTGCGCCCCGGGACGACGCCGGACATCGCCCGCTACCTCAGCCCCGAGGAGGTGACCGGGCGCGCCCCGTCGCCCGCCTCGGACGTCTACCGGCTGGGGCTCGTCACCTATCTGCTGCTCACCGGCCGCCACGCCTTCGACGGCGCCGACGGGAGCATCGTCGCCCAGGAGCAGCTCGACGGCGTCGTCCAGCCGCCCCAGCTGCTCAACCCGGAGGTCCCGCCGGCGCTGGCACAGATCGTCGCGCGCGCTCTCGAGAAGGACCCCGGCGCGCGCGGCACGGCGGCCCAGTTCCAGGCCGACATCGAGCGCGTGCTGCGCTCGGCGCAGGTGCAGGAGGCGCCGCCGCCGCCGCGCAGCAGGATGTGGGTGTGGGTGCTCGCGCTCATCGTCCTCGCCCTCGCGGCGCTCGCCATCGCCTGGGCCCTCGGCGCGTTCGACGGCGGCGGGGGCGCCGAGGTCAAGGTGCCGGACGTCACCGGCATGACCGAGGCCCGCGCGCGCACGGCGCTCGCCGACGCGGGACTCGTCGCCGGCAAGGTCACGCAGGTGCAGAGCACCGAGGGCCCCGAGGGCACCGTGGTGGCCCAGTCGCCGGACGCCGGCGAGATGGCGCCGGAGGGCTCGGAGGTCGACCTCCGGGTCGTCGCGAGCCCGTCGCCGTCCCCGTCCGCGCCGGCGGCCGTCGCCGTGCCCGACGTGGGAGGAAGCTCGCAGGCGGATGCGGAGGCGCGGCTCACAGAAGCCGGCTTCACGGTCGTCGTGAGCCAGGAGCCGAGCGACACCGTCCCGGCCGGAGACGTCGTCTCCCAGGACCCGCAGGCCGGCGTCGTCGCGACGCAGGGCAGCACGGTCCGCATCGTCGTCTCGACCGGCGCGCCGACGCCGGCGCCGACGAGCTCCTCCAGCCCGTGAGCTGACGGCGCCGGTCGCGCGGCCTTCCGGCCGCAGAAAGCGAAACGGCGGGCGGCCTTCCGGCCGCCCGCCGTTTCAGAGCGCTCGTCTCTGTGGCGCGAGACTACTGCTTGTTGGTCTTGAGATCCTCGACGACGGCCGGGTCGGCCAGCGTGGAGGTGTCGCCCAGCGAGTCGAAGTCACCCTCGGCGATCTTGCGCAGGATGCGGCGCATGATCTTGCCGGAGCGGGTCTTGGGGAGACCGGTGGCCGCGAACTGCATCTTGTCGGGCGTGGCGATGGGGCCCACGACCTTGCGCACGTGCACGACCAGCTCCTTCTTGAGGTCGTCGCTCGGCTCGACGCCGTCGTTGAGCACGACGTAGGCGTAGATGCCGGTGCCCTTGATGGGATGCGGGTAGCCGACCACGGCCGCCTCGGCGACCTTGGGGTAGCTCACCAGCGCGCCCTCCACGTCGGAGGTGCCGATGCGGTGCCCGGAGACGTTGAGCACGTCGTCGATGCGGCCCTTGAGCCAGTGGTCGCCGTCGGCGTCGATGGCGCAGCCGTCGCCGGTGGTGAAGACGCCCTTGAACATCGAGAAGTAGACGTCCTTGAAGCGCTTGCCGCCCTCGTCGCCCCACGTGCCGCGGATCATGCCGGGCCAGGGAGCGGTGATGACGAGGTGACCGTCCTCGCCGACGCCGGCGGGCTCGCCCTTGTCGGTGAGCACGGCGGTCTGCACGCCGAAGAACGGCCGATTGGCGGAGGCGGGCTTGAGCGTCGAGGCGCCCGGCAGCGGCGTGATCATGAGACCGCCGGTCTCGGTCTGCCACCACGTGTCGCACAGCGGGATGCGGCCCTTGCCGATCTTCTCGTAGTACCACATCCAGCTGCCGGCATCGATCGGCTCGCCGACCGAGCCCATGACGCGCAGCGAGGGCATGTCGTGCTTGTCCGGCCACTCGTCGCCCTGGCCGATGAGGCTGCGGATGACGGTCGGCGCGGTGTAGATCGTCGTCGCCTTGTGCTTCTCGACGACCTGCCAGTAGCGGTCCGGCTCCGGGTACGTCGGCAGACCTTCGTAGAGGATCGAGGTGAAGCCGCCGGCGAGCGGGCCGTAGACGATGTAGCTGTGGCCCGTGATCCAGCCGATGTCGGCGGTGCAGAAGTGGATGTCGTCGTCGTGCAGGTTGAACACGTACTTGGCCGTGTCGTGGGCGTAGAGCAGGTAGCCGCCCGTGCTGTGGAGCACGCCCTTGGGCGTCCCCGTCGAGCCCGAGGTGTAGAGGATGAAGAGCGGGTGCTCGGCGTCGACCGGGACCGGCGGGCAGTCGGCGGTGATGTCGGCGGCCGCCATCTCGTCGTGGAACCAGACGTCGCGGCCGGCGGTCATCGGCACGTCGCCGTCGACGCGCTTGACGACGATGACCGTCTCGACCGTGGTCTCGCCGCTGACGGCGACGTCGGCGTTGGTCTTGGAGGGCGTGGTCTTGGCGCCGCGGTGACCCTTGTCGGCGCAGATGAGGACCTTGGCGCCGCAGTTGTCGATGCGCGCCTTGAGCGCCTCGGCGCTGAAGCCGCCGAAGACGATCATGTGGATGGCGCCGAGAC
>CAWEHE010000028.1:0-113739 GCA_963808735.1 uncultured Thermoleophilia bacterium
CGCAGCTGTGCGGCGCAATCATGCACGGCGTCCGCGATGTCGCAGATCGCGAGCAGCGCGCCCTCCTCCGCGAGCACCTTCGCCGTGGCGAAGCCGATGCTGTCCGTCTTCGCGACGCCCGTGACGAGCGCTACCTTGCCCTCCACCCTGCCCTTGCGTGCCATGCTCACTCGCTCCCTTGCTCTGACTGGTCCGGCGGGCGACCGCCGGCGTTGGTCGACAGGCGAATGCTATGTCGCCGGCGTCCGGGAACCAAGGGCGGCAGCAGACCGGGGTGCCGAGGCGTCTCCCTCCCCGGGGCGGTCATCCTGCCGAACCTCCCGCCGAAGGGCGCTGGCGTGGGAGCTTTGGTCAAGCTCGCTCGCGAAACTGCCGATGTACGGGGAGATCGTGCGGGATGACCGAGGGAGACCATGGCGACGGTGAGAGAGGGGCCCGAGCTGGTGTGGCTGCGCGTCGGCGACGTCGCCGACGCGCTCGGCGTCAGCGCGAACACGGTGCGGCGGTGGACCGACGTGGGTCGCCTCGCCGCCTATCGCAGCCCCGGCGGTCACCGCAGGTACCTCGCCGAGGACGTTTCCGCGCTGCTCCCTCAGGACGAGGGCGAGGGCGCCGCGCAGCCGGGAGACTTCGCGGCGCTGCGCCGCGAGACCCAGGACCTGCGCGCGGTCGTGCAGGCAGGCCTCAGTCTCATGTCGCTGATGGTCGAGGACCCGCGGGCCGTTGCCGGAGAGGCGGCGCGCGCGCTGTGCGCCCTCACCGGAGCTCCCCGCTGCGACGTCTATCTCACTGACGGCGACCGCCTGCGCCTCGCCGTCTCGATGAACGACGGCGACCTGGACCCGGGTCGTCAGGGAGCCGTCTGGGCGACGGCCGATTGGATCCCCATCGAGGGAGACCCGGCGACCGCGGGCGTCGCCTGCATCCAGGCGTCGGACGGGCAGCTCGAGCGCCGCGCGAGAGTGGCGCTCCAGCGCCGCGGCTGCCGGTCGCTGGCGTGGGCGCCCATGGTGCTCCACGGCAAGCTGGTCGGCGCGATCGAGCTCAGCGACGCCGGCGATCGCGACTTCTCGCGGCACACGGAGGCCCTCGACGGTCTGGCCGGCATCTGCGCCGAGGCCGTCGCCGTCAAGCGCACCTACGGCGAGCTGGCGCATCGCGACAAGACCGTGCGCGAGCTCGATGGAACTCTCGCGGGAGGTGGCGCAGACCCACGACTTCGAGCGCTTCGTGCTGCGCTTCGCGGAGCGGATCCTGACCGCCGAGAACGCCGACTGCGTGGACGTGTACCGCGCCAGCGGCGACGTGATCAGATCGGTCATCAGCTGCACGCGCGAGGGCGCCGATCCGAGCCTTCGCGACACCGTCCTCGACACCACGCGCTACCCGTCCCTCGAGCCTACCTTGCGGGATCACTCCGCCGTGGCGCTCAACGACCTCGACGACGAACGCCTCGGCGACGGCGAGGCCGAGCTCATGCGCGGCTGGGGCTACGCGAGCTCGCTGACCATGCCGCTCGTCGCCGGCGGCAAACTCGTCGGTCTCCTCATCCTCTACGACGACGCCGAGCGCGACTGGAACGCCGAGCTGGAGTTCCTCACCAGCGTCTGCCAGCTGGTCGCCGGCGTCTTCGACAGCACGGCGCTCCTCGAAGAGGCCGAAGACAGGGCCCGGTACCGCGGCGAGCTGATCGAGCTCGGCGCCGACCTCGCCACCGCCGAATCGCCGATGGACATCGGCGAGCGCGCGGCGGCGCGCCTGCGCAGCGCCGTGCAGTGCACCGACTGCGACATCTGGTGGCTCGAGGAGGGGTACCTCCGCTGTCTCGCCAGCGTCGACGGCGACGGCGTGGACGAGAGCGTGCGCGGCAGGCTTCTTCGGCTGGACCACTACCCGTCCACGCGCAAGGCGCTCGAGGACCGCGAGATCCTCGTGATCAGTTCACTCCACGACGAGCGCCTCACCGACGAAGAACGCGAGGACTTCGGCGAGTTCGACTTCCACAGCCTGGTTTCGATCCCCCTGGTGAGCAACGCCGCCGTAGTCGGCCTCATCGACATCTTCGACGTGCGCGAGCGCGATTACGACGACGTCCGCTCGTTCCTCGCGAGCGCCGGCCGGACGGTGGCCGACGCCCTGCGCAACGCCGAGCTGCTCGCCGGGCTCCGGCGCGGCAACGCCGTGCAGCGCGAGCTGGTGGAGCTCGGCGACCGTCTCAACGAGGCGGACACGCTGGAAGGACTCTCGAGGGCCGTCGCCGAGCGGCTGCGCACGATCCTCTCCGCCGAGGACTGCGACATCTGGCAGGTCGACGGCGACGTGCTGCGCTGCCTCGCCAGCGTGGACAGCCGCGGGTGGGACGAGGAGGAAGCAGGGTCGGAGCGCGACCTCTCCGAGTACGCGGCGACGGTCGACGCCCTGGCCGCGAACGAGCCGATCGTCGTGGGCGACCTCGACAACAGCGAGCTCGGCGAGAAGGAGGCCGAGGCCTACCGGCGCTGGGGGTTCCGCAGCATGGTCTCGCTGCCGCTCGTCGTCGACGGACGCGCCATCGGCCTCATCGACGTCTTCGACACCCGCGTGCGCGATTATGGCGGCCACCTCGACTTCATCCGCAGCGTCGGCCGCCTGCTCGCCGGGTCGTTCGAGAAGGCGATGCTGGTGGAGCGTCTCGAGGGCGGCAACCGCGACCTGCGCCTGCTCGTCGAGTCCGGCATGGAGTTCGGAGCGACGCTCGATGTCGACGCGGTCCTACTCACGGTCGCGGAGCGGATCCTCGCCGTCTCAGACGCCGACGTCTGCGACGTGTTCCGTCTCGAGGGGCGCGAACTGCACGCCCTCTTCTCGGTCGGCAATGGCTGGCCCGACGATCCCCCGGGCACCCGGTACTCGCTCGACGACTACGGCACGTTCCTCCAGTGCATCGAGACGCGTCTCCCCGTCACCAGACTCGACGTCCTGAACGACCCCGACACGACGGAGGCGGAGATCCGCGATGCCGAGCAGTGGGGGTATCGATCCTCTCTCGACGTGCCCCTGATCAGCCACGGAGAGGTGATCGGCTTCGTCTCCCTGGCCAACTTCGAAAGGCGAGCGTTCGCACGCCAGGAGATGGTCGTCGGTCTTGCCCAAATCGCGAGTCAGGCGATCGCCAACGCCGGGCTCTTCGCGCGCGAGCGGCAGACCACGCGTGAGACCCAGCTGCTCAACGACATCGCTGCGCGAACGGCCGCCAGCCTCGACCTCGAAGAGGTCGTCACGGCGGCCGTCGACGAGCTTGGCCAGCTCATGAAGTTCGACGACCACAGCGTGCTGCTGCTGGAGGGTGATGCGATCGGCACCGTGATCTCGTCGCGCCCCCAGGCCGACGCGCTGCTGGGCGTGCGGCTCGACGCCTTCGGCGCGGGCTTCGTCGAGCGTCTCGCCACCGATGCGGTCATCGGTTTGCGCCTGCCCGACGACGCGCCGGCGCTGGCCGGCTCCCCGGCGATCGAGGGGTTCTGCTCCGCGATCGTGGTCGCACTCCCCTCAGACACCGGCCTGCTCGGCGTGCTCGACCTCGGCAGCGCCGACCCCGGCGCCTTTGCGGACGTCGACCGGCACCTGCTCGAGCGAGTCGGCACGCAGCTCTCGCTGGCGATCAAGAACGCGCAGCTCTACGAAGAGATCAAGCGGATGCACCTCGGCAACCTGAGGGCGCTGAGCTCGGCGCTGAACGCCAAGGATTACTACACCTTCGGACACGCCGCCCGCGTGGCCACGTACACGGTGTTGCTCGGCCGGGAGCTCGGCTGGCCCGAGGACATGCTCACCTCCCTCGAGGAGGCCGCCTACCTCCACGACATCGGCAAGATCAGCATCTCCGACCGGGTGCTGCTCAAGCCCGGCCGTCTCAACCCGCAGGAGTGGGAGCAGATGCGCGAGCATCCGGTGGTCAGCGCCGACATCATCCGCCCGCTCTTCCCGGAGGACCTGGTGCTCGCCGTCCGCCACCACCACGAACGCTACGAAGGCGCCGGCTACCCGGACGGGATCGCCGGCGAACAGATCCCCATCCTGGCGCGGGCGATGGCCGTGGTCGACGCCTACGACGCCATGTCGTGCCGGCGCCCGTACAAGGTGGCCCTCAGCTACTCAGAGTGCCTCGCGGAACTCCAGAAGTGCCGGGGCACGCAGTTCGACCCCGTGATGGTCGACGCCTTCCTGCGCGTGCTCGAGGACGTCGCCCGGCGGCGTGCGGCCGCCGAGGACATCGCCACCGAGGCCGCGTCCCGCATCAGCGGCGAATCCCACCTGCGTCTGCGCAGCCGCGACGACGAGGACTCGGAGGAATACAGGGAGATCGAGGCCGTGCTGCGAGAGGTCCGGGACGCCCACCCGCCGACCCGGTTCCTCACCACGCACGCGCTGATCGACAAGCACTACGTGATCGGCGTCGACCCGGAGGAGAACGAGGCCGAGAGGTCACACCTCGGCGACGAGATCTTCGCCGACGACGTGCTGGCAAAGGTGCTCGAGGGCTCGAGGCCCGAGGCGAACACCGTGTTCGCCGACGAGTTCGGCGTGTGGATCACGGGGCTCGCGCCCATCCGCGAGGCCGGCGGCCATATCGTGGCCGTGGTGGAGGCCGACCTGTCAGCCCTCTCCTCTCCGAGAGCGAGACGCTGCGCGGCGACGGGCATCGGACCTTCGCCGGGATGCTCCAGACCGCGGCGGTCCGTCTGAGCCGCGCCGAGATCGACTCGATCACCGACGCGCTCACCGGCCTGTACAACCACCGCTACCTGCACGAGCGCCTCAGCGAGGAGCTGCACCGTGCCCGGGAGCACAGCTCGCCGCTCAGCATGCTGTTCCTCGATCTCGACCACTTCAAGGACTACAACGACGCCAACGGACACAGCGCCGGCGACGCCGTCCTGCGGGAGGTGGCCCACCTCATCGAGCAGTCCGTGCGCAACGTCGACGTCGCCGCGCGGTACGGCGGCGAGGAGTTCGTGGTCCTGCTGGTGGAGACCGGCCGCGAGACCGCGCTCATGGTGGCGGAGCGCATCCGCGAGCGCCTGCGCGCGGCGGGGTACAGCGCCGACGGCGTGCCGCTCACGGTGAGCATCGGCGTGGCCGGCTACCCGGACGACGCCGACCACCGCGAGGACCTCCTGGAGAAGGCCGACGCCGCGATGTACCTGGCCAAGCGAAGAGGCCGGGACCAGGTCGCGAGCGCCGGCGAAGACTGAGCTCGCCGCCAGACCGGACAGGCGTCCGAGCGGGGGCTGCGAGGGAGAGCGGGGCCGGGGGAAGGCGGCGTCAGGAGCGGCGCCGGCGGGCGACGCGAACGTCGCCGCGCCGCAGGGTCAGGCCCTCCCGGTCGAAGAGCTCGAGGAGGGCCTGCGCGTTGCGGCGTCCGCACCCGGCGGCGTCGCGGAAGCCGGCCAGCGTGACCTCGCCGCCGTCGCCCAGTTGCGCAAGAAGCAGGCGGCGCGCGTCCTCGACGGCGGCGCGCGTGAACCACAGGTCCTTGTCCACGCGGACGACGTCGCCGCGGCGAGCCAGGACGTCGAGGATCTGACCGAGCTCCCGCGCCGGGCGGCGCAGCTGCTCGGCGAGCGTGGCCAGCGTCGGCGGCGCCATCGGCTGGGCGCCGAGACGGTCCAGGAGCTCTCCGGCCAGCGCCGCCTGGTCGTCGCCGAGGACGCCGGCGCCGGCGGGGGCGTAGCCGCCTTCGCCGGCGACGAGATCCCCCGCCTCGACCATCCCCTGCAGCAGGAGGCCGACGCCCGCCGGCGCCAGAGACGGCGCCAGCGCGGCCAGCTCGGCCGCCCCGCTGAAGGGCCGCTCGGGCCGGGCGTCGGCGCGCTCGGCGGCGCCGGCCAGCAGGGCCGCGCGCAGCGCGGCCAGGATGCCGGCGCCGAACCAGCGCGCCGCCGATCCGCCGGCCGCCGGCAGCTCGTCGAGGTCCCCGGCGGCGACCGCCGCCGCCAGCGCGGCGCCGGCCTCGCCGGCGCCGAACCCGGCCGTCGTCAGGTCTTCCGCCGTCAGACCTGCCTGCCCGCGGTCCGCCGCCAGCGCCGCGATCGCCGCGGCTGGATCGCCGCCGCGCACCGCGGCGAGAAAGGCGGCGTGGCGCTCGCGCGCGTGCCAGCGGTGAGCGCCGGCCAGCAGCACCTCCCCTCCGGCGATCGTCGCGACCGGCGAGAGCGAGCGCAGGATGAAGCGGTCGTGCGGCAGGACGAGCGCGTCCGCATCCAGCCGGACGACCACCGGCGCGCCGGATCCGGGCGCGATCTCGCGGCCCTCGAGCGGCGCCACCCGGGCGAGGAACTGCGCCGTGCCGTGGTGCAGCCGGACCTGGTCGCCCGAGCGCAGCGCGCGGGCTTCCGGAAGGACCGAGACCCAGGCGTCGAAGCGGCGTCCGGAGAGCCCAACGAGCTCCGGCGCCACCAGCCAGTCGCCGCGGGCGACCTCGCCGCGGTCGACGCCGCGGAGGTTCACGCCGACGCGGCTGCCGGCGTGCACGACCGCCGCCTCGTGGTCGTGCACCTGCACGCTGCGCACCACCGCGCGCGCGCCGCCGGGCTCGACCGCGAGCGCGTCTCCGGCCTCGACCTTCCCTGCCCACAACGTACCGGTGACGACGGTGCCGATCCCCTTGAGCGGGAAGACGCGGTCCACCGGCAGACGCGCCG
Source organism: uncultured Thermoleophilia bacterium (assembly GCA_963808735.1). Lineage (GTDB taxonomy): Bacteria > Actinomycetota > Thermoleophilia > UBA2241 > UBA2241 > CAIXSE01. The sequence continues at coordinate 6,684 of CAWEHE010000028.1, forward strand.
GCCCGGAGCGGCGGCCCGCCTCCGTCCGCTCCGCGGCGCGCTCCAGCGCGGCCAGCAGTTCGACGGCGCCGCGTCCATCTCGGGCGCTGACCGTGACGACCTCGCAGCCCGCGTACCGCGTGCGCTCGAGGAACTCCCGCACGTCCGCCTCGGCGAGCTCGAGCAGTTCCTCGTCGACGATGTCCGCCTTGGTCAGCGCCACGACGCCGTCACGCACCCCCAGCAACTCGATGATCGCGAGGTGCTCCATGGTCTGCGGCATCACGCCGTCGTCCGCGGCGATCACGAGGAGGAACAGGTCGACGCCGGTCGCGCCTGCGACCATCGTGCGCACGAAGCGCTCGTGGCCGGGGACGTCGACGACGCTCAGCCGGCCGCCAGCCGGCAGCTCGAGCTCGGCGTAGCCCAGCTCGATCGAGATGCCGCGCTCCTGCTCCTCGCGCAGCCGGTCGGTGTTCTTGCCGGTGAGGCGGGTGACGAGCGCGGTCTTGCCGTGGTCGATGTGGCCGGCGGTGCCGAGGGTGAGCGGCGGACGTTCGCTCATCGGCGCGTCCTCAGATGAGCGCCAGCAGCGCGGCGCCGGCAAGGTCCTCCACCTCGGCGTCGCGCACGGCGCGCAGGTCGAAGAGCAGGCGGCCGTCCTGCACGCGGCAGACGACGGCCGGCGCGCCGCGGCGCAGCAGCTCGGCGCGCCGGTCCGCCTCGCCGGCGGGCACCGCGGCGGCGACCGCAAGGCTCGGGACCTCCGTGACCGGCAGCGCACCGGCGCCGGCGCGGGCGACGGTCTCGACCAGCTCGAGTCCGTCCTCGGGCACGCCGGCGCCGATCAGCAGCTCCCGCAGGCGGCCGGCGCGGCCGCGCACGTCGTCGAGCGGGGCGGCGAGCGCCTCGAGCGTGGGGATCTCGGCGACGGCGCGCGCCGGGTCGAGGTAGAGCCGCAGCACGGCGTCGAGGGCCGCGAGGTCGAGCTTGTCGATGCGCAGGGCGCGCGCCAGCGGATGGCGGCGCATCGCGTCGATCGCGGCGGCGCGGCCGACGGCGATGCCGGCCTGCGGGCCGCCGAGCAGCTTGTCGCCGCTGAAGGTGACGATGTCGCAGCCGGCGGCGATGCTGTCCGTCAGCGCCGGCTCCTCGGCGAACAGCTCGAGATCGGCGAGGGCGCCGCTGCCGAGGTCGTCGACGAGCACGGCGTCGCGCTCGTGCGCGAGCGCGGCCAGCTCGTCCAGCGCCGGCTCCGCGGTGAACCCGACGATGCGGTAGTTGCTCGTGTGCACGCGCAGGATCGCCCGCGTCCGGTCGGTCCAGGCGGCCTCGAAATCCTTGAGGTACGTGCGGTTGGTGGTGCCCACCTCGACCAGCTCGGCGCCGCTCTCGCGCAGGATGTCAGGGATGCGGAAGCCGTCGCCGATCTCGACCAGCTGGCCGCGGGCGACGAGCACCTCGCCGCCACGCGCCGTGGCGGCGAGCGCGAGCAGGACCGCGGCGGCGTTGTTGTTGACGGCGAGCGCGTCCTCGGCGCCGGTGACGGTGCACAGGACGTCGTGGACGTGATCCTGGCGCGAGGCGCGGTCGCCGCGCGCCAGGCTGTACTCCAGATCGGAGTAGCCGGAGGCGGCGGTGACGACGGCGTCGACCGCCACCTGCGGCAGCAGCGCCCGTCCGAGGTTGGTGTGCACGACGACGCCGGTGGCGTTGATCACGCGCCGCAGCGATGGGGTGACGGCCGCCTCGAGCAGCCGGGCGATCCAGGGCACGAGGGCGGCCGGCGTGAGCTCCGCCGCATGAGCGGCGGCCTCGCCGGCCTCCCCCGCCGCGAGGATGTCCGCCCGCAGCCGGTCGAGGACCGCGCGGACCGCGTCGACGACGAGCGCGCGCGGGTAGCGCCCGAGCAGGTCCTCCACGCCCGGCTCGCGCAGCACCTCGTCGACGGCCGCCAGCGAGCGCAGCCGCTTCTGGCGGTCGCCGCCTTCCTCGTCCTTCTTGCGCCTGGTCTCGCTCACGGTTCCACCTCCCCCCCGGCCCGCGGCGCCCTTCTCAGGCGAACGCCGGCAAGGATCATGCCGAACGCTACCACGCCGAACATGAACCACCAGTCGAGCGCGGAGAGCCCAATGTCCTCGATCCAGGCCTGCCGCGTCCTGTCGACGAGGACGAGGCCGACGGCGGCGAGCCCCCACAGCGCCTGCACGACCGTCCAGAACGGGCGCCCGGAGTACTCGCTGAAGCCGCGACCGGCCGCCCAGGATGCGGCCAGCGTGATGGCCACCGGGACGAGCCCGATGAGGACCGCCAGCAGCATCTGCCAGAGGAGCTCGGCGACGGACAGTCCTCGCGCCACCTGCCAGATGGGCTCGCCCGAGCCGACGCCGAGGACGATGATGAGGACCCAGCTGACGACGCCGATGAGGCCGACCGCCGCCACGAGGACGAAGGGGATCACCGACAGCACCCGGACGACGACGTCCGCGGAGGGGCCGTCCGGCCCGACCGCACGCTCCTCGTCGTCCGGCGCCAGGGAGTCGGGGTCGACGCGGCCGTCGTCCCACAGCCGGCGACGCTTGAGCGGGTCGTCGGGCGGAGGCACCGTCAGCCCTCGAGCACAAGCGCGCCCGCGGGGCCGGCGAGCACGTCGCCCACCGTCCAGGCGCCGGCGCCGGCGTGCCCGAGGGCGTCGAGGAGCAGCGCGTGCTTCTCCGGCGCGACGGCCATGAGCAGGCCTCCGGACGTCTGCGGGTCGAAGAGCGAGAGGACGACCGGCTCCTGCCCGGCAACGGGGCCGGCGAACCGGCCGGCGGCTGCGCCGCCGTCTCCCTCGCCGGCCTCCGCGATGAGCTCCGCGGCTCCGGCCGGGCCGACCTCGCGGAGCCGGGGAAGGAGGAAGTCCCGGTTGTTGCGCAGCCCGCCCGCGTACACCTGCTGCGCGATGAGGTCGAGGACGCGGTCGTGCAGCGGCAGAGCCGCGAGGTGCAGGACGGCTGCCATGCCGCTCGCGTCGAGCATCTCGCCGAGGTGACCGGCAAGGCCGAACCCGCTGACGTCGGTGCAGGCGTGCACGCCGACCTGGGCCATGGCCACGGCCGCCGCCGCGTTGAGGACGGCGGCCTCCTCGATGGCCGGCATCATGGCCGCTTCTTCGATGATGCCGTTCTTGAGCGCGCTCGCGAGCACGCCGATGCCGAGTCGCTTGGTGAGCACCAGCCGGTCGCCGGGCCGCGCGCCGCCGTTGTACACGATCTCGTCCGGCCTGGCGACGCCGGTCACAGCCAGGCCGTACTTGGGCTCCTTGTCGTCGATCGAATGCCCGCCGGCGAGCTCCGCGCCGGCCTCGAGCACCTTCTCCATACCGCCGCGGAGGACCTCGCCCAGGATGCCGAAGTCGAGGTCGGCCGGCCAGGCGACGAGGTTCATCGCCGTCAGCGGCCGGGCACCCATCGCGTACACGTCGCTGAGCGCGTTCGCGGCAGCGAGCTGCCCGAACCAGTACGGCGTGTCGACGATGGGCGTGAAGAAGTCGACCGTCTGCACCAGGCAGAGGTCGTCGGTGACCGGCACCACCGCGGCGTCGTCGCGCGTCTCCAGGAGACGCGCGAACTCACCGGTGGCTTCGGGCATGCTGTCGAGGACGGCTTGCAGGTCGCACGGACCCAGCTTTGCCGCTCAACCGCTCTTGGCCGCGAACTGCGTGAGTCGGATCTTCTCGGTCATGCGACAAGCTTACCGCAGGCGCCCGGAGAGGATGCGCCGCCGGCGCAGGGGCCCTCCCTCGCGCCCGCTTCGGGCGACGCCGCGGATGCCCGCTCGGGGTGGTGCCGTCGGAGGTGCGGCACCGTGAGTGGTGTCATCGGTGGTGCCGTGAATGGTGTCATCGGTGGTGCCTTGCATGGTGCCACGTCGCGACGACCACCACCTCGCGTTCCGGACGATCGCCGACAGATCGGTCTGGGGACGGCGGTTCGGCGTCTCTCGCCCTGGTCAGACCGCCGCCCCGGCCTCGTGCAGCTTCACGATCTCGCGCACGTCGTTGTAAGCGCGGAGGCTGTCGATGCGGCCGTCGTGCACCGTCCACACGTGCGCGAACGGCACCTCCACGGCGCGCCCCGAGCCCTTCGGCTGGAGGTTGAACACGCCGGTCACGATGACGGTATCGCCGTCGCAGTAGAACTCGCGCGGCTCGAGGGCGAAGGCGTCGTTCAGCTCGGGAATGGGCGCGAAGATCCTGCGCAGCACCTCGTCGCGCCCGCAGAAGTCGCCCGAGGCCGGCCCGTAGGTCCACTCGGGCTCGTGCCACTCGATGTCCTCGGCGAACATGGCGAGCGTGGTCTGGATGTCACCGCGGATGAAGCTCTCGTAGCCGGTGCGGACGATGTCGGCGTTGCTGGCCATGCCGTCTCCTTACGGGCGGGTGAAGCGAGGTCGACCGGGCGGTCGCATACCCCAGAGGGTACCCGTGGAGAGAAGGCTTTCACCGTTGCCGGGCCGGCGGACGGCCGGCGGCCGTCAGCGGACGATGAGGCGTGCCGAGCCCGCGACCTTCTGGCGGTTGCCCGCCTGGTCGGTCGCGTACACGAAGAAGCGATAGGTGCCGCGAGCCAGCGTGCAGCGCCACGACGCGGAGCGCGGTGCGTTGGTGCCGCGCCAGCCGGGCCGCAGGGTCTTGCGCGGCGCGCCTGCGGTCGTCTTCACGACGAGGCGGACCTTTGCCCGCGGGGTGAGGTCGGCGACGCGGTAGCGCAGCGTGACGCGCGCGCCCCGGCGGACGACCGCCGCGCGCGCCGACGTCGCCGGGCGCCCGGCGTCGATGTTCACCGTACAGGTGCGCGCCTCCTCGACGTTCCCCGCGAAGTCGGTCGAGCGATAGCGCACCTTGTGGACGCCCTGGCCGGCAACCGTGAACGCCGCCGGCAGGCCGGACAATGAAGCCCAGCCGGCCCAATCGACATCCGCCTGGATCGAGGCGACGCCGCTGCCTCCGGAGTCGACGGCCGAGAACGTGAGCGGCACCGCCGAACGGTGCCAGGCGGAATCGCTGCCGTGCACCGTCGTCACCGGGGCCGTGAGGTCGCCGGGATCCGGGCTGGGACTCACCGAAGGGCTGGGCGACGGGCTCGGTGACGGGCTGGCGGACGGGCTCGTGCTGGGAGACGGGCTGGCGGACGGGCTCGAGCTCGGTGACGGGCTCGGTGACGGGCTGGCGTTCGCCGTGAGCGACAGGGACGTCGCGCCGTAGACCCCCCAGGCGTAGCTGGCCGAGAGGCCGCGGAACTGCTGCCAGCGCACGGTCGCGTACCAGGTGTCCCAGCAGGCGTACTCGGGGTACCCGCTGGTCTCGCGATAGCCGATGCCGACGATCGCGTGGTCGGTGATTGCCGTCGCCCGAACTGTCGACGCTCAGCACCAGCGGCCGGCCGGCGTCGATCTCCCTCTGGAGCGTGGCGAAGGTCAGCGAGGAGCCGAAATAGAGGTTCTGGTAGCTCGCGGTCACGCCGGTGAGGCGTGACTGGACGTAGGCGACGAACGCCGGACCGGCCATGTTGGTGTAGCTCCAGCCGTACGCCAGGCCCTCCGCGCTCCGCGAGGTGTGCATGAAGTCGGCGACGCTGTCGTCGGCGTGCTCGTCGCCTGCCGGAGCCGCGCTCTTGTCGGGGAGGATCGAACTGTCGGTCTCCTTGGGCAGCGAGTAGTCCTCGTAGTGGCGCGGAACGCCTGCGCTCCCGTGCGAGGCGATCATCTGGCTGACCTCAGGGTTGGCGCTCTGGCTCGAGGCGTCGCCGGCCACGAGGTCGGGGAAGCCGTGGCCGTCGTAGAACCCGACGATCATCCCCACCGACGTCGGCCCGCAGCCGTCTCTCCACATGTAGGCTGGCGCGCCGGCGACGACGGTCTCGCCGGCGGCGGCGATGGCGCGGCGCGCACCCGTGGGCGCCTTGACGGTGGCCGGCGGCACCGGACCGGTGGTGGTGAGCGCGGACTGGGCGACCGGATCCGCGGCGGGCGCAGCCGCAGCGTACACGCCGGCCACGAGCGCCGCGGCGGCCAGCAGGACCGCCGCGGGGGTCAGTGCGGCGCGCCCGAAGGCGCGCCTCGATCTGTACGCCTTTCGCCTCACACAGACTGCATCGGCCGTCCGCCGGAATGCCTGAGGCCGGCCGCAGCTTCCGCGTAGGCACGACGGGCGACAGAGGCAGGCACGGTCCGGTTTGCGCCACTCGCCTCGGCGATCGGGCCGCCCTCTGTCGGGCGTTTACGCGGCGCCCGCCCGCGGGCAAGTCACCGCTGACGGCGGGCGCCGCGCAAGCCGCGCCCGTAACCAGCCGTCCCACATCTGAGGAGGTGCCACAATGGCCGACGCACCACGCCGCGCAGACGCCGTCTGGACGGGCTCGCTCGCCCAAGGGTCCGGGGAAGTCTCGCTGAAGTCGAGCGAAGCGGCCGGGCCGCTGCCCGTCACCTGGGCCTCGCGCACCGCGCGCTCCGAGGGCAAGACCAGCCCCGAGGAGCTCGTCGCCGCCGCCCACGCCGCCTGCTACTCGATGGCGCTCTCCCACATCCTCGGCGAGGCCGGCACGCCGCCGGAGAAGCTCGAGACCAGTGTGACGGTCACCTTCAAGGAGATCGAGGGCGGCTGGAAGACCGGCAGCTCGGCGATCACCGTGAAGGGCTGGGTACCGGGGCTCGACGCGATGGCCTTCAAGGAGGCTGCGGAGGCGGCCAAGGACGGCTGCCCGATCAGCGGCGCGCTCAAGGGCAACGTGGAGCTGAGCGTCACGGCGACGCTGGCGTAGGCCGCGCCGCGGTCAGCTGCTGGGGGCGTTGACGATCACCGGCAGCTTGCCGCGCCACGTCGCCCAGGCTCCCGGGTCCGTGGCGAGCTCGCACATGAAGTGCGCGACGTTGGCCCTGTTGGTCTCGCCGGGGCGGGACAGGCTGTCCACGAGACCCTCGTGTACCGCGTACTCCGTGACGTCGCCTTCCTTCAGTGAGTCGGGACGGATGGCCACCCACTGCGCGTAGGGATCGGCGGGCTCGATGACGCCGGCAAGGAAGTCCGCGGCGCGCTGATTGTCCCTCGCCGGAGGGACGAGGCCGCGCAGCGTCCAGAGGGCTGCCCTCTCGAACCGACCGCGTCGCGCGTCGAGACCTCCGGGGCGGTTGACCGAGACGCTGCTCATGAGGATGAGGTTCACGGGCTGCGTCGGCCGCAGCTCCCGAGCCGCCCGGTAGACCCTCTCGACCGACCGGGTGACGAGGTCGCGCGGCTGCCCGAAGACCCCCTGCGCGCTGATGACGTGACCGAGGCAGGAGATCGCCACCTCGCAGCCGTCGACCTGCTCCCGGACCTGTTCGTCGCTCAGGGAGAGCAGATCGGCCTCGACCACCGTCAGCTGCGGGTCGTCCACAACGCCGGCCGGGAGCCGCTCGGCGGACCGGACCACGGCGCGCACGTCCACGCCACGGCCCAGAAGCTGCTGCAGGACGCGGCCGCCGGTCCGCCCGGTGCCGCCCAGAAGGAGAACAGTCATGACTTCACCTCGGGATACTGGAACACGTCATCGAGCGGGACGCCGAACACCCGCGCGATCTGAAAGGCCATCTCGAGCGACGGCGAGTAGCGGCCCTGCTCGATGGCGATGACGGTCTGGCGCGTGACGCCCACCTTGTCGGCGAGATCGGCCTGCGTCATCTCGCCGGCGGCGAACCGGAGCGCCCGGATGCGGTTGGTGACTCTGGTCGGCTTGCCCATCGTCAGAAGCCCCTGCGGTAGGCGACGAGCTTGACCACGGACGCGACGAGCGTGCCGACCACGAACGACAGATAGAGGGCGCTGGCGATCCAGAAGTACTCGTACTCCAGCATGGTCAAGGCGAGCACGCCGACCATGCCGGTGGAGGAGACGGAGAAGCCGATCAGATCGCCGTGACGGCCGATCTGCTTGTCTCGCTCGTCCGAGCCGAAGTCGCCGGAGGCCGGTCTGCCGTGCAGCTCGGCGGAGATGCCGCTGCCGATCCCCGTGAGGATCGATCCGATGATCGTCAGGACGACCGACGCCCCGATGGCGATGAGCAGCGGCTGCTGGTAGGAGATGTCGGCCGCCGACGTGTCACCCAACCGGCCCAACATGACCGCGAAATACACCACGGGGACGATCGCCATGACCACCAGGCCGACCCACGTTGTCTTCTCTTCGAACGACACTGCTGCCTCCTTGCCGCGACTGACGGGATGTCAGAAATCTTTGACACCACGTACTGTAAAGGGAAGCAGACATAGTGTCAAGTATCTTTTACTTCCCGGCGGAGGGATGCGACGGGGATGCCCTGGAAGGCCCGTGTCTCAGGCGGCGGGGAGGCCGAGCGCCGCAGGCAGCTCGGCCAGCGACCGGATGCGCGGGACGCCGGGGTCGGAGCGGCGGCCGTCTCGGTCGAGGAGGATCGCCGCACACCCGCAGGCGACGGCGCCCTTCACGTCGTCCTCGACGCTGTCGCCGACCATGACCACGTCGGTCGGCGAGACGCGGAGCAGTGCGAAGAGGGTCGAGAACATGCGCGGCGCCGGCTTGACGGCGCCGGTGTCCGCGCTGGACACCGCCGCGTCCATGTAGTCGTCAAGGGCGAAGTGGGCGACGATCTCCTCCACGCCGTGGCCCAGGGCGTTGGTGAGCAGCGCCATGCGGACGCCGGCCGCCCGGAGCGTCTCGAGGCACGGCAGCGCGTCGTCGTAGAGGCCGAAGTTCTCCGCCCGCGACCAGGCATCGCTGATCGCGGCGGCCGTCGACTCGACGGCGTCCGCCGGTCCCCCACCGAGTCCGTCGATGATGGCGTGGGCGATCACCGGCAGGAGGCCGTCGTCGTGGATGAGTCCCGTGTGCTCGCGCCGCGCCGCGGCCGCCACGTAGGCGGCGCGCTCCGCCTGCGGCCACCGCGCCGCGTCCAGCGCGAGCCCGAAACGCGCGCCCGTGCGAACGTAGCCGGGCGCCTCGAACTGGTCGCTCGGGCGCAGGAGCGTGTAGTCGAGGTCGAAGACCACGACCGTCGGTGTGGGCAGCGGCGGCACGCCCGCCATTCTACGCGTCCCGGTGAACCGGCTCGCGCGAGCCGCGGCCGGCCCGCTCCAGGAGCTCGCCGGCGCGGTAGGACGAGCGCACGAAGGGCGCCGCGACCACCGTCAGGCCCAGAGCGGCGCCCCGGCGCACGTAGTCCTCGAACTCCTCCGGAGTCACGTAACGAGCGACGGGCAGGCACCCGGAGTCCGGCCGCAGGTACTGGCCGATGGTCACCGCATCCACGCCGGCCGCGGCGGCCGCGGCGAGGACCTCGTCCACTTCGTCCGCCGTCTCGCCGAGGCCCACCATGAGGCCGGTCTTGACCAGCGGGCGGGCTGAAGCGGTCTCATCCGCGGCGGGCGGCGACGCCTCCGTTCGGGTCGGCGCGCCCGGCGACGCCGCGGCAAAGATCGGCGCGACCCGCGACTCAGCCGGCTCACGCGCCCACGCGGCGGCGCGCGCGAGCAGCTCCAGTGAGCGCTCGTAGCGCGCCTGCGGCCGCACGTCCGGGTACAGGCGCGGGACGGTCTCGAGGTTGTGGTTGAGCACGTCCGGGCGGGCGGCGAGGACGGCGCGCAGCGCCGCTTCGTCGCCGCCCAGGTCCGGGATGAGCACCTCCACGGTCGCATCCGGCGCGGCGGCGCGCACGGCGGCGACGGCCGCCGCGAAGTGCGCCGCGCCGCCGTCCGGCAAGTCGTCGCGGGTGACGCTGGTGATCACGACGTGGCGCAGGCCGAGGCGCCGCGCCGCCTCGGCCACTCGCCGCGGCTCGTCCGGATCGAGGGCGCGGACGGCGGCGGCCGGCGACGAACCCGCGGCCGTGACCGACCCGGAGGCCGTCTTGCCCTCCCCTTCCACGGCGCAGAACCGGCAGGCCCGCGTGCAGACGTCGCCGAGGATCAGAAAGGTCGCCGTGCCCGACGCGTAACACTCACCCTTGTTGGGGCAGCGCGCCTCCCGGCAGACGGTGTGCAGCTCGAGCTCGTCCAGCAGCGCGCCGGTGGCGCGGTACTGCCGCGGCGCCGGCGCCTTGAGCTTGAGCCACGCCGGCTTGCGGCCGGGGACCTCGCGCGCCGCGTCCGTCATCGTCAGAGGCTGTGTGCGCCGCGCCCGACGCCGGAGAGCGCGGCCTCCGCGGTCGCCTCGGAGAGCGTGGGGTGGGCGTGGATGGTGTCGGCGATGTCGGCCAGGGTCAGGCCGCGATGGGCCGCCAGGGCGAGCTCGTGCACGAGCTCGGTGACGTGCGGCCCGATCAGGCTGGCGCCCAGCACGCGCCCGCCGCCCGGCTCGCAGACGACGCGCACGAAGCCGTCGGCGTCGCCGTCGCACACGGCCTTGGAGTTGCCGTTGAAGCGCACGTGCGCCACCTCGTGCTCCATGGCCTTCGTCTTCGCCATGTCCTCGGTGACGCCGCAGCTGGCGACCTCGGGTGAGCTGAACGTGCAGCTGGGGACGAGCGTCCGGTCGCAGTGCAGGTTGGAGCCGGTCACGGCGTTCTCGGCGGCGATGGCGCCCTGGTGGTAGGCCCAGTGCGCGAGGAGCGGCGGGCCGGCCACGTCGCCCGCCGCGAACACGCCGTCCAGGGTGGTCCGGCAGCTCTCGTCGGTGACCACGAAGCCGCCGGGGCCGATCTCCACGCCGGCCTCCGCGTAGCCGAGGCCGGCGCTGAGGGGCCGCCGCCCGACCGCCACGAGCACGCGCTCGGCCGTGACCTCGGCGCCGCCGGCGAGGCGCAGCGTCACGCCGGCATCCCCGGCCTCCGCCGCTTCCACGGCCGTCTTGACGTGCACGGCGATACCGGCCTTCTTGAACGCCTGCTGCAGCGTGCGCCCGATGCGCTGGTCCTCGCCCGGCAGCAGCTGGTCGAGCATCTCGACCACGGTCACCCGGCTGCCGAGGCGCGCGAAGACGCTGGCGAACTCGCAGCCGATCACGCCGCCGCCGACGATCGCCAGGCTGGCGGGGACGGTGTCGATGCGCAGCAGCTCGTCGCTGGTCATGATCCTGGGGTCGCTCCAGTCGAAGAGTCCCATGCGCACGGGCTCGGAGCCGCTGGCGAGGATGACGGCGTCGCCTTCAAGCTCGCCGCCCTGCTCGAGCACCGTGCCGTCCGGCAGGGTGGCGCCGGGCGCGAGCGCGAGGCGGCCGGGGCCGGCGAGCGTGGCCCGCCCGGCCACCACCTGCACCTTGCGCGCCTTGAGCAGGTGGGCGACGCCGTCCCGCAGCTGCGTGGTGACGGCGTCCTTGCGCGCCATGAAGGCGGGGAAGTCGAGGCCGACGTCGCCGACGAGGACCCCGTACTCCGCGGAGCGCCGCGCCTCGTGCAGGCGCGCGGCGCCGGCGACCATCGCCTTGGTGGGGATGCAGCCGCGGTTGAGGCAGGTGCCACCGATCTCGCGCGCCTCGACGAGCGTGACTTCCGCGCCGAGCTGCGCCGCGCGGCCGGCGGCGACGTAGCCGGCGGGGCCGCCGCCGAGCACCAGGACCTTCGTCATGCGTACCTCCTCATCCGGCCGCCACCAGGCGCAGGGCGGCCTCGAGACGCCGTAGCGTCGCGTTCCAGATCGTCTCCGGGGCGAGCGCCACGCCGGCGCCCGCCAGACCCTCGCCCTGCCATGGCTCGCCGAGCAGGGCCTCGACCGTGAGGACGAGCTCGTCCGGCGGCCGGTGCATGAGGACGGACCCGTGGACGAGCGTCCGTCCCCCCTTCTTCGCCTGCGCGATGGCGACGATCTTCTCGCCGCGCGCGCAGATGTCGTAGCGCAGCGCGCCGGCGAAGCAGAGCGCGCTGCGCTGGTACGGCGTCTCGCCGCTGCCGTCGAGCGTCACGCCGAGCTCCTTGAGGGCGCCCGCGAAGGCGGCGGCGACGATGCCGTAGGGACCGCCCACGTCGACCGCGGCGCGCGGGCCTCCGGAGGGCACGCCGGGCGGAAGGGCGACGGCGAACGACCACTCGAACTCCTCGCCGTGCAGCACCGCCCGCCCGCCGCTCGGCCGGCGGACGATGTCGAACGGCAGTCCCGGCACCGTCTGGAGCTCCTGGAACCTGCCGATCGAGAGCGCGGGCGGAGCCCACGTGTACCGCCGGGCGATGACCTCGTCGACGGTCTCGAGCAGGCCGGCGTCCAGCGCCATCTGCGCCCCGCCTCCGGAGCGAAAGTCGGGCAGGATCTTGACGATGCTCACGGCGCCTCGGGCTTCACGGTCGCAGGGCGGGGCACGGGCGGCGCGTGCGCAGCCTCAGGCGCCGCCCTCCGCGTCTTCCGGGAATCGTTGCTTCAGCACGGGGCGACGGGCGGCCTGCGCCTCGTCGAGCCGCCGCACCGGCAGCGTCATCGGCGCTTCGTGCAGCAGCGCGGGCTGGTCCTTGGCCTCCGCCACGACAGTGCGGAACGCGTCGATCATGCGGTCGAGCGCGTCTCTGGACTCCGTCTCCGTCGGCTCGACCATGAGCGCCTCCTCGACGATGAGCGGGAAGTACGTCGTCGGCGGGTGCACGCCGTAGTCGAGCAGCCGCTTGGCGACGTCCAGGGCGCGCACGTCGTGGGCGCGGAGAGGCGTGGCCGAGCCGACGAACTCGTGCATGCAGCGGCGGTCGCCGTAGGGCAGGTCGAGCAGGCCGCGGACACCCTCCATCACGTAGTTGGCGTTCAGCACCGCCATCTCGCTGACCTCGCGCAGGCCGTCGGCGCCGAGGCCGCGGATGTAGGTCCAGGCGCGGACGAGCACGCCGAAGTTGCCGTAGAAGGTGCGCACCTTGCCGATGGACTGGGGACGGTCGTACTCGAAGAAGAAACGACCGTCCTCGCCCTTCACCACCAGCGGCACCGGCAGGAACGGCGCCAGCGTGTCGCGGACGACGATGGGCCCGGCGCCGGGACCGCCGCCGCCGTGCGGCGTGCTGAACGTCTTGTGCGTGTTGAAGTGGACGATGTCGAAGCCCATGTCGCCCGGCCGGCTGACGCCGAGCACGGCGTTGGCGTTGGCGCCGTCGTAGTAGAGCAGCCCGCCGGCCTCGTGGACGAGGCGGGCGATCTCGGTGATGTTCTCGTCGAACAGGCCCAGCGTGTTGGGGTTGGTGAGCATGAGCCCGGCGATGTCGCCGCCGGCGATGACCTCGCGCAGGGCGTCCATGTCCACGCCGCCGCGCGCGTCGCTGCGCAACGGCGCCGGCTCGAAGCCGCCCATGATCACGCTCGCCGGATTCGTGCCGTGCGCCGTGTCCGGGATGATGATCCGCTTGGGGTCGCGCCCCTCGGCGAGGTGCGCGGCGCGGATCACGAGCAGTCCCGTCAGCTCGCCGTGCGCTCCGGCGGCCGGCTGCAGCGTGGTCGCGTGCAGGCCGGAGATCTCGGCCAGCCAGCGCTCGAGATCGTGCATCAGCTCGAGCGCCCCCTGGACGAGCGCCTCGGGCTGGTACGGGTGGAGACCCGCGAAGCCGTCGAGGCGGGCAGCCGCCTCGTTGACGCGCGGGTTGTACTTCATCGTGCACGACCCCAGCGGATAGCTGCCGCTGTCGACGCCGTAGTTGAGCGTCGAGAGGCCGGTGAAGTGGCGCAGCAGGTCGATCTCGCTGATCTCCGGCAGGCGCGCCGGAGCGCGGCGCCGGAGCGCCTCGGGGACGAGTTCCTCCGCGGGGACCTCGGGCACGCCCGGCTCGGGCAGCGTGAACGCGCGGCGGCCGGGGCTGGACTTCTCGTAGATCGTCGCGCGGTCGATCGCCGCCGGACGGCAGACGGGGGCGCTGTCGCGGTCAGCCACGGTCCACCTCCCCGTTCGGGAGAAGCGGCCAAGCGCATCTGCGAAGGCGTCGAGCTCGGCGCGGCTGCGCTTCTCGGTGACGGCGACGAGCAGGACATCATCGAGCGCCGCCGCGGCGCTTTCGGCATCGGCGGCGCCGGGCAGCAGGCCGGCGTACTGGGCCGCGAAGCGGCCCGCCGGCACGCCGGCCAGGAAGCCCTCCGGCGCCAGCGCCTCGACCGCCGCCGCGGCCGGCAGCGGCAGCCGCACGGCGAACTCGCGGAAGACGGGGCCGTCGGTGAAGGTCGCCACGCCCGGCAGCGCCAGCAGGCGCTCGCGCAGGTAGGCGGCCTTGCGCGCGCAGTGCAGGCCGAGTTCGGGCAGGCCTTCCTTGCCGAGCCAGCTCAGGTACACGAGCGTCGCCAGCGCGTTCAGCGCGTGGTTGGAGCAGATGTTGCTCGTGGCCTTCTCGCGGCGGATGTGCTGCTCGCGCGTCTGCAGCGTGAGCACGTAGCCGCGCCGGCCCTCGAGGTCCACGGTCTCGCCGACGAGGCGGCCGGGGATGCGGCGCATGAGCTTGGTGGTGACGGCCAGGTAGCCGACGCCGGGCCCGCCGAAGTTCATGGCGTTGCCGAGCGCCTGGGCCTCGCCGACGACGATGTCGGCGCCCAGCCTGCCGGGCGCCTCGAGGAGCCCGAGCGAGACCGGATCGGCGACGACCACCAGGAGCGCGCCGGCCGCGTGCGCCAGCTCGGCGACGGCGGGCAGGTCTTCCAGCGCGCCGAAAAAGTTCGGCTGCTGCACGACGACCGCCGCCGTGTCCTCGCCGATGGCGGCGGCGAGCGCCTCCAGGTCGGTGTCCGCGCCGGCCAGCAGTGCCCACGGTCCGCGGGCGCGGCCCGTAGCCGGCCGACTCCGTCTCGAGCACCTGCCGGTACTCGGGATGCACGCCGGCGGAGAGGACGACCTCGCCGCGGCGCGTCTGCACGCCGGCGAGGATCGAGGCCTCGGCCAGCGCCGTGCCGCCGTCGTACATGGAGGCGTTGCCGACGTCCATGCCGGTGAGCTCGCAGATCGCCGTCTGGAACTCGAAGATCGTCTGGAGCACGCCCTGGCTGCGCTCCGGCTGGTAGGGCGTGTAGGCGGTCAGGAACTCGCCGCGGCTGACGACGGCGTCCACGACGGCGGGCACGAAGTGGTCGTAGACGCCGGCGCCGAGAAAGCTGACGAGCTGCGTCGCCGGGACGTCCTTGCCGGCGAGGCGGCGCAGCTCCGCGACGATCTCGGCCTCGCTGAGGCCGGCGGGCAGCGCCAGCGGCTCCCGCCGGCGCACCGCCTCGGGGATCTCGGCGAAGAGGTCGTCGACGCTGGAGGCCCTGACGGCCGCCAGCATCTCCGCGACGTCAGCGGAGCTGTGGGGCACGTACCCGGTCGCGGTCACGGCGCTCAGGCCTCG
The DNA here is from genome assembly GCA_963808735.1 of uncultured Thermoleophilia bacterium. GTDB lineage: Bacteria > Actinomycetota > Thermoleophilia > UBA2241 > UBA2241 > CAIXSE01. The sequence goes on from CAWEHE010000028.1 coordinate 21,920, forward strand.
TCGAGGAACTTCTTGTAGGCGTCGGCGTCCATGAGGTCGCCCAGCTCGCCGGGGGCAGTCATGCGGATGCGGATGAGCCAGCCCTCACCGTAGCAGTCGTCGTTGACCCGCTGCGGCTCGTCCTGCAGGGCGTCGTTGACCTCGACGACCTCGCCGGTGAGCGGCGAGATCACGTCGCTGACGGCCTTGACCGACTCGAGCTCGCCGTAGGACGTGCCGCCGGTGACCTGATCGCCGACGGACGGCAGCTCGGCGTAGACGATCTCTCCGAGCGCGTCCTGTGCGAACCAGGTGATCCCGAAGACCGCGTCTTCTCCATCGACGCGGACCCAGTCGTGCTCCTTGTAGTACCGCAGTTCCTGAGGATACGTCTCGTCGGCCATCGTGCCTCCCGGTCGGTGCCTATCGCGCACAGTCTCGACTCTCGAACCTGCCCGGGCCGCGCGCCGTGGAAACGCGCTGCCGGGGAGCCGCCGCTCCTGCGCCGGCAACAAAAAAGACAGGGTGGAGTGTCCACCCTGTCTGACGGCCGGCGCCGCGGCGGCGGCGCCTTGTCATCCGGGGGCCCGTCCGGCCGCGCTCCGTTGGCCTGAGAGTTTCGGCGCCACCTGCGCCTTGCCCCTTCGGCGTCCGCCCTGGGGCGGACTCTCGCGCGGCTTTCTTCCGGGCTGCTTCGCACCGGCTCAGCCCGACCACTGTAGCACCGCCGCGGGCGCCGGCACAACGCGCGCCACGGGTGGGAACGGAGCGTCACGGGCGTCAGGAGATCCAGGCCAGACCGTTCCAGTAGGCGTGGACCCTGTGCCGGCGCAGGGCGAACTCCATGGTCCTGGGCCAGATGCGCTGCGTGGATTCGAGGTAGACGTCGAAGCCGTTCGCGCGGATGCGGCGGAAGCAGAGGTCGCCCTCGGTGGGACGCTCGGTCGACGTCTCGAGCAGGGCCAGCGTGCAGCGGAAGCCGCGGTGCAGCGAGATCCAGACGAAGAGGCGCCCGCCGCGGGCCGCGACGAAGTCGCGCACCTCGGCGGGTGTCACCATCTCGACGTCGGTGGCGACGTCGGTGACATCCGTGAGTCCGCATCCCTTCTGTGTGCAGACAGGCACCGCACGTCCCCCTGAGGACGTTGCCCATACTGTGGTCCCGCACGTTGTCAGGAGTCTTCCGCGTCCGCGGCGCGTCCACACCACCGCCGCCGTGAGGGCGTTCCTTGTGGGCCCGCCGGGCCTCTGGTACCTTCCACGGCGTCGTCGGCGCGCGCCGCGCGCCGCGCGAGATCACGCCGGCAGCCGGCCACACCGAGACGAGGGAGCTCCTCGATGACCCACGACCGCGACCCGTTCGCCGCCGCGCCGGCCGACCTGCGCGAACTCCTCTTCCTCGCGAGCGACCTGGCTCTGCAGGCCGCGCGGATCCACCGGGAGGGTCTCCGGAGCGCGCTCAGCGTCGAGACCAAGTCGTCGCCCACCGACGTGGTCAGCCAGATCGACAAAGAGGCGGAGCGACTCATCGTCGAGCGGCTCGGCGCGGAGCGGCCCGACGACGCCCTCCTCGCGGAGGAGGGCAGCCTGCTGACGGGTACCAGCGGGGTGCGCTGGGTGATCGACCCGCTGGACGGCACGACCAACTACGTCTACGGCTACCCCGCCTACGCCGCGTCCCTCGCCGTCGAGATCGACGGCGAAGCGCGCGTCGGCGTGGTGCTCGACTCGAGCTCCGGACGCCTCTACCGGGCGGTCGCCGGCCACGGCGCCGTGTGCGACGACCGGCCGATCCACGCCCGCGAGCAGACGGACCTCTCGCGGGCGCTGGTGGCCACCGGCTTCTCCTACGACGCCGGCCAGCGCGAACGCCAGGGCGCCGCGGTCGCCGCCGTGCTGGGGCGCATCCGCGACATCCGCCGCGGCGGGACGGCGGCGCTCGACCTCTGCCACCTCGCCGCCGGCGAGGTGGACGCCTACTGGGAGCTCGACCTCTCGCCCTGGGACTACGCGGCCGGCGCGCTGATCGCCCGTGAGGCGGGCGCCGCGGTGGAGTTCGCCGCGGCGGCGCACGGGCGCGGGCCCGCCGTGGTCGCGGCCCACCCGACGCTGCTGCCGGCGTTTCGCGAGCTGTTGCGCGAGGCGGGCGCCCTGCTCTGAGGGGCGCCGTCGAGCCGGCCCGCGGCGCCTCAGCCGCGCAGGCCGAGCAGTTCCAGCGGGTAGTCGATGACCACGTGTGCGCCACTCTCGCGAAGCTCCGCCGGCGTGCGGAAACCCCAGGAGGCGCCCACAGGCAGCATGCCGGCCGCCGTCCCCGTGCGCATGTCCACCAGGGAGTCGCCCACGTACGCCACGCGCGCCGGCGGCAGCCCGAAACGGGCGGCGATCGCCAGCGCGACCGCCGGGTCGGGCTTGAGCGGCGCGTCCTCGCGGGCGCCGGCGACGACCACGAAGTCGGACGGGTCGAGCAGCGCCGCGACGATGGCCTGCGTCGGCGCGTCCGCCTTGTTGGAGTGGACCGCCAGCGGAAGACCGTCCGCCCGGAGCGCGCGCACCAGCTCGGGCACGCCCTCGTAGACCCGCGTCTTGACCAGCGAATGCTCGCCGTAATCGGCGATCATGCGCTCGTAGCAGCGCGCGACCGTCTCGGCGTCGCGCAGCTGTGGCGGCAGCGACTGAGTGACCAGATTGCGGATGCCGTGACCGATCAGATACCGGTACTCGTCGTAAGAGTGCCCGGGCGCGCCCTCCAGCGCCAGCACCCGGTCCATCGCGTCGGCGATGTCCTCGAGCGTGTCGACGAGCGTGCCGTCGAGGTCGAAGATGACGCCGTCGAACGACAGGGGCCGGCGCGTGCCGTCACCCGGCGCGCCGGGGCCCTCGTCGAGCGCGGCCACGGCGGCTCAGCCCAGCGCGAGGATGCTGAAGACGAGCACGAAGATGGCGACCGTCTCCACGATGCCGATGACGGCGATGTAGTTGCTGAACCCCTGCCCCGTCTCGGCGAGCGCGTCGGCGCAGCTGGCGCCGACCTTGCCCTGGCCGTAGGCGGAGACTCCGATGCCGAGGCCCGCGGCGATCCCGATACCGAGCAGCGCCCACGGGTCGTAGCCGGCGTCCGCCTTGCCGGTCATGGTGATCATCAGGATCATGCCGTAGATGGTCTGCGACAGCGGGCGCCCCGACGAACGTGATGAGCGTGAACGGCGCCGGCTTGCCCTGGGCGGTCAGCTTCTTCCAGGCCCCGACGGCGCCGGCGCCTCCGAGGTACGTGCCGAGCGCGGAGCCGAACGCCGCCAGCGCCATGGCGGCGACCGCCCCGATCCGCCCCATCTCGGCTGCAGCTTCTGGACTCATCGGCATCCCCTTCTCTCGTCGGCCGGTGCGCGGCGGATCATACCGACTCCCTCCGCCCGGCGAATGGCGTGTACAGGAGGTGGCCCTGCCAGGCCAGTCCCTTGTGGGTGGAGAACTCGAGCGTGTTGAGACGCACCGCGTGGACCAGCACGCCGAGGCCCGCGAGCGCGATGTTGAGCGCGTTGGCGAACAGGAGCAGCAGGCTCGCGGCGACCGCGGTGGGCACGGAGTCGAAGCCGATGTCGGCGGCCATGCCGTTGAAGGCGGCGAGGACGGCGACGGACGCGTACCCGACGGCGAACAGGCGGATGTACGAGAGGATGTCGACGAAGTTGCCCACCATCGTCAGCGGCAGCATGGCGTGGTCGATCCACCCGCCCTTGAGCTCCGCGGGCGTCTTCATGAAGGCCGCCACGACGACGATGCCGGCGAGCAGCATGAGCAGCAGGAACGCCGGCCCGCCCCGTCCGAGCACGGCCGAGCGGGCGATGAAGAACATCGACCAGACGACGAGCAGCCAGCCCGCCTGGGCGATCACCTTGGTCCACGACCCGCTCCTGGCGCACGAGGCGGCGTTCCAGACGTGGGCGATCGAGAGGTGGACGGCGCCGATCAGGAAGCAGAGGTCGATGAGGTTGTCACGGTCGGCGAGCCAGCTCACCTGGAGCGCCTCCGCGTAGCGGGGCACCGTCGGGATGCCGAAGTAGCTGGCGGTCAGCACGCCCCAGACGAGGGTCATGGCGCCGGCGATGTACATCATGTGGAACACGTGCGCCGGCACCTTCTTGAGGCGCCACTGGAGCACGGCGGTGAGCGCCAGCAGCAGCAGTGCGTAGCCGGCGTCACCGACGATCATCGCGAAGAACAGGCTGAAGAACGGCAGGAACACCCAGCCGACGTCGTCCTCCCAGTACCCCGGGTAGATGTGCAGGAAGTCGAGCACGGTGCGGATGGGCCGCACCCATCTCGCCTGGTGCAGCTGGATGGGCACGTCCTCGCCCTGCTGCGGATCGTCGAGCAGGAGTCCCCAGCCGTGCGCGGCGGCGGCCGCTCGCACGGCGTCCTGCTCCTCCACCGGCACGTAGCCGGCGAGCAGGGAGAGGTCGCCGGCCTCGTCCATGCCGGCGCGGACCTCGGCGAAGCGCGCCTCGTCGGCGGTCCGCCGCACGAGATCGCCCACCGCGCCGCGGGCGGCGGCCAGCGACTCGAGCCGCTCCGCGGTCTGGTCCAGCTCGGCCTCCGCGGCGACGAGCTCGGCGGAGACGTCGGCAAGGGGCCGCTCCGGCCACGGGACGACGTCGTAGTCGGCGCCCAGATCGGGTCGCCCCTCGGGCCAGCCGCCGAGCGCGGCCAGGACGAAGCGCCTCGCGTCGCCGTCGCGGCCGAGCTCGGTGAGCACGGTGCCGTCCGGCGGCGAGAGAGGCTCCCTGGAGGGCGCCCTGCCGAGCAGGGTACGCACCCCCGCGGCCTCGAGCCCGCGCACCGCGCCGAGGTCGAAGTCACCGAGACCGGCGTAGCGGGCGAGCTCGCGGCGGAGGACGTCTGCCCGGTCGCCGAGCTCGGCGCGGCGGTCGAGCAGCGCGAGCACCTCCGCGACGACCTCGGCGGCGCCGGGCGCCGCGGCGGCCGCAGGCGCGGCCGCGGCGCCGTCCCTCGTCTCCGGAAGCGCGTCGAGCGCCCGCTCCGCGGCGCCGAGCCGGGCGCGCAGCGCCTCGAGCTCGTCGCCGGCCGGCGGGCGCCGGTCGGTGACGTGCACCACGCCCAGCTCACGCAGGGCCTCGAGCGCCCCGTCGCGGTCGCCGGTCAGGCAGAGCAGCGTGAGCCGCTTCATGCGGACGATCATGCGCTCGACTTCCCGGAGAGCACGCTCACCGTCTTGCTCTTGGCGAGCTTGGCGCGGGACACCGCCGCCGTCTGCGCGTCGCCCAGCGCGATGCGGATCACGCGGATGTTGTCGAGGGTGCGCGGGATCATCACCTTCTCGAAGAGGTTCACGCGCTGCGAGGTGAGCCGCAGCTCCTCGCCGAGAAGGTCGCGCTGCCGCCCGAAGACGACCGCCTCCGCGCGCAGCCGGACCAGCTCGGTGAGCACGGCGACGGCGTCGTCCAGCCAGGCAGGCGTGGCGAAGTAGTCGACGGCCGGCGGCGCGAAGCGCACGCCGGCGAGCACCGGCACGTTCACGCCGGCGATGTTCGCGGCGCCGAGGTCGACGCCCTCGACGCGCACGTACTCGTCGAGCCCGGCCAGCGTGGTCAGGAGCCCGGCCCACGGGCGCAGCCCGTCGAGAAGCTCCCGCTCGCGGGCGAGGCACCGCTGCAGCGCCGCCTCGGCGCGCCGCACCTCACGCTGGAGCTGCTGCTTCTTCAGCTCCAGCGTGGGCAGGAAGCGCTCGTAGCGCTGCAGCGCCTCCCGCTGCGCCTTGAGCTCGTTCTTCGTCTTCTTGAGCTTGGCCATGGGTCACGCGACCGGGCCGGCCGCGTCCTTCGGCCAGAACCGCTCCACGAGGCTCGTCGTGATGCCGGTCTCCTGGGGAGCGAAGCACTCGGCGAGGATCCGCCAGCCGAGGTCGAGCGCCTCTTCCAGCGGGATGTTGACGGCGAGGTCCATCATGCGCGTCTCGAAGAGGGCGCCGTAGCGCAGGAGCTTCTCGTCCCAGCTGCTCATGCGGAACCCCATGGACTGCTTCTCCTGGCTCTCCTTGAAGCCCGCGTACAGCTGGATCATGGTGTTCATGATCGTGCGGTGGTCGTCGCGCGTGCGCGCGTTGACCTGCTGCTTGAGGCGGCTCAGGGAGCCGAACGGCTCGATGCGCCCGTTCCGCAGGTAGAACTGCCCCTCGGTGATGTAGCCGGTGTTGTCCGGGATGGGGTGCGTGACGTCGTCGCCGGGCATCGTCGTCACGGCGAGCACGGTGACTGACCCCGCGCCCTCGAAGTCCACGGCCTTCTCGTAGCGCGCGGCCAGCTGGCTGTAGAGGTCGCCGGGATAGCCGCGCGTGGACGGGATCTGCTCCATCGTCACGGCCACCTCCTTGAGCGAATCGGCGAAGTTGGTCATGTCGGTGAGCAGCACGAGCACGCGCTTGCCGGCGAGGGCGAAGCGCTCCGCGACGGCGAGACAGGTGTCCGGCACCAGGAGGCACTCGACGACCGGGTCGGCGGCGGTGTGCACGTAGAGGATGGCGCGCGACAGGGCGCCGGCCTCCTCGAGCGTGTCGCGGAAGTACAGGTAGTCGTCGTACTTGAGCCCCATGCCGCCGAGCACGATGATGTCGACCTCGGCGTTGAGGGCGATGCGGGCGAGCAGCTCGTTGTACGGCTCGCCCGCCACCGAGAAGATCGGCAGCTTCTGCGACTCGACGAGGCTGTTGAACACGTCGATCATCGGCAGCCCGGTGCGGATCATGGTGCGCGGGATGACGCGGCGTGCCGGGTTCACCGGCGGCCCCACGATGGGGATGAGGTCGTCGTCCAGCTTGGGGCCGCGGTCGCGCGGCACGCCGCCGCCGTTGAAGATGCGCCCGAGCAGCGCCTCCGAGAACGGCGTCTGCGCCTCGTGGCCGATGAAGCGGACCTCGGCGTCGGTCGGCACGCCACGCGTCCCCGAGAAGACCTGCATGGTGACGTAGTCGCCCTCCACGCGGATCACCTGCGCCAGCGACGAGAACCCGGGCGCCTCGACGCTGGCGAGCTCCTGGTTGCCGACGCCGCCGGCCTGCACGGTGATCACGTTGCCGGCGATCTGCGAGATCTGCCGGTAGACCTTACGCATGGACGCTCACCTCGGCGAGCATGGCCGCCACCCGCGCCTCCGCGGCGGCGAAGGACTCGTCCTCCATCGCCGCCCGGTTCCAGTCGCGCGTCGCCTGCGTGAGCGTCTGGAAGTACGAGCGGGCGGCGTCCTTGTCGGCGAACTCCAGGTCGGCGCCGAGGACGCCGGCGATGACCGAGAACACGTGCCGCTGCCGCTCGGCCGACGTGGCGCCGTCCACCGGGTCGAAGGCGTCCTGCTGCAGGTAGACGGCGTCCAGGTACTCGGCCTTGAGGTAGACGACGAAGTCGGCCATCGCCGTGCCTTCCTCCTCCACCACCTTCATCATCTCCTGGACCTCGTGGCCCTTCTCGAGCACGCCGCGCGCCAGAGGCGAGCTCCTCGGCCGGGACGATGCTGCCGTACTTGCTCCAGCTCTCGAGCGGGTCGATGGCCGGGTAGCGGCGCGCGTCCGAGCGCTGGCGCGAGAGGCCGTGGAAGGCGCCGACGACCTTGAGCGTGGACTGCGTCACCGGCTCCTCGAAGTCGCCGCCGGCGGGGCTGACGGTGCCGCCGATGGTCACCGAGCCGAAGCTGCCGTCGTTGAGGCGCACGGCGCCGGCGCGCTCGTAGAAGGCGGCGATCACCGACTCGAGGTAGGCGGGAAACGCCTCCTCGCCGGGGATCTCCTCCAGCCGCCCCGACATCTCGCGCAGCGCCTGCGCCCAGCGCGAGGTGGAGTCGGCGAGCAGCAGCACCTGCAGGCCCATCTGCCGGTAGTACTCGGCGATGGTCACGGCCGTGTACACGGACGCCTCGCGGGCCGCCACCGGCATGGAGCTCGTGTTGCAGATGATGACGGTGCGCTCCATGAGGCTGCGGCCCGTGCGCGGGTCGGTGAGCACCGGGAACTCGCGCAGCGTCTCCACGACCTCGCCGGCGCGCTCGCCGCAGGCGGCGATGACGACCACGTCCACGTCGGCGTGCCGGCTGGTGAGCTGCTGCAGCACCGTCTTGCCGGCGCCGAAGGGGCCGGGGATGCAGTAGGTGCCGCCCTTGGCCACCGGGAAGAACGTGTCGAGGATGCGCATCTTGGTGACGAGCTGCTCCGTTGGACGCAGCCGCTCCGCGTAGCACCGGATCGGACGCTTGACCGGCCAGCGCTGCAGCATCGCGACCTCGATGCGCTCGCCGCCGGCGCTCTGAAGCGCCGCGATCGTGTCGGTGATGGTGTACTCGCCGGGACCGGCGACCTCGGCGACCTCGGCGGTCCCGACGAGCCCGAACGGCGCCAGGACCCGGTGCTCGAAGATGCCCTCGGTGACCACGCCGAGGGTGTCGCCGGCACGAACGCGGTCGCCGGCGGCGGCCCGCGGCGCGAACTCCCACACCTGGTCGCGCGGCAGCGCCTCCGTCTGCTCGCCGCGCGGCAGGAAGAACCCGTGCCGCTCGGCGATCACGTTGAGCGGGTTCTGCAGGCCGTCGAACACCCGCGAGAGCAGCCCGGGTCCGAGCTCCACGGAGAGCAGCTCGCCGACGAACTCGACCGGGTCGCCGACCTTGATGCCGGCGGTGCTCTCGAAGACCTGCATGTCGGCGTAGCGGCCGCGCACGCGGATGACCTCGGCGATCAGCCGCAGGTCGCCGAGCAGCACGTAGGCGACCTCGTTCTGGCTGACGGCGGCGTCGAACTCCACCGTGACCAGGTTGCCGCTGACGCCCATCACGCGGCCGGTGCGCGCGCTCAAAGCGTGGCCCCTTCGAGCGTGCGATCGGCCAGACCGGCCGCGATGCGGAGGCCTTCGGCCTCGTCCATCGCGGCCCACTTCTCCGCCAGGCGGAGCTTGAGCGCATAGGCCAGCACCGCCTGCAAGCCGAACGGCGGCGAGACCGCCAGCTCGTCCAGCAGTGTCCAGCGGAGACCGTCAAGCAGGAGCTCGCGCTCCAGCGGGTCGTCCAGTTCCATGGCCCGCTCGGCCGCGTCCACGCAGCGCGCGTCGTATCCGCCGAAGGCGTGCGCGCGGACGTCGTAGGCGGCGCCGGCGCGCGCCGCGCGGATGCGTGCGAGGGCGTCGCGCAGCTGGGTGTCGGCGTCCCGGTACGGCTTCAATCCAGGCGCGCGGACGTCCTGCGGCCGGTCCTCGACGATCGCCCTGAGGTCCTCCCGGTGGTCGGGACGCAGGACGCCGGCGGACGCTGCGAGCAGGGTATCCGAGGAGATGCGGGGAGCGGCCGTGAGCGCGAGCGTCGGCAGGCTCGCGACCAGGTAGACGTACTCCACGTCAGCCCTGCTCTTCCGCTGCCCGCCGGACGATGTCGCACAGCGGGGCCTTCAGGACCGGCGCCAGCGCTTCGGCCAGCGCCACGGCGCTGAAGTCGTGGTACAGGTTGGAGTCGACGAACGACACCTTGAAGCCCTGGTCCACGCGCTCGTCCGGACGCAGCATGAGGCCCTGCCCGGCGAGCTCCCGGTACTTCTCCATCACGATGGCGCCGACCGCGTCGCGGTCCTCGGGCGAGAGCAGGACGTCGACCCTGCTCTCGTTCATGTCGTGAGCGGCGTAGGCGTCGGCAAGGCGCACCAGGATCGCCGCCATGACGTCCGGCGTGAGCGCCGCGCCCACAGTCTCGCAGAGCGTCTCGCGCAGCACCGCCTCGATACCCTTCTGCAGGGACAGCAGGAAGTCGCGGGCGGCCTGCTCGAGCGCGATCTGGCCGCGCTCGCCGCTGGCCGCGGCGTCGGCTTCCGCGCCGGCCCGCGTCGCCTCGGCTTGAGCCTCCGCCTCGGCGACGATGCCGGCGGCGCGCTCCTGCGCCCCGGCGACGATGCGCGCGGCCTCCGCCTCGGCGCGCTCCACGCCCTCCGTCTGGATGCGCTCGAGCAGGCTCTGCAGTTCCTCTGTCATGGCGGTCCTTGAGGTCGAGTCGCCGATGCACGGCAGTCACGAGTCACGGAGCGGGAACGTCGGCCCGGACAGCGAGACCCAACGGAGACCTTACGCCCTCGGTCGCCGGTGCGGCAACACCGGTCGCGCGCAGCTGCTTGAGCCGTCGCCCGCCCGGTGCTAGCGTGGCGCGGGGTAAAGGACCGCAGGGCGGACGGGATGCCGGACGATGGACTGAGGCGTGGCGCGACGGAGATACCAGGAGAGCGGGGCGCAGGAGGTCGGCTTCGGCGGTCTCCTCGGCACCGCCTACGGCTACGTCGGCCCGTCGATGTACTTCCTCCTCGGCGGCGTCGCGCTGTACGCCCTCGGCGTCACGCCGATCGTCCTGCTCCTCGTCGGCCTCGTCTTCGTCGCCACCGCCTGGTCCTACGCCGAGGCCTCCGCCGCCATGCCCGAGGCGAGCGGCGTCGCCAGCTTCGCGCGCCGCACCTTCGGGCCTCTGACCGGGTTCGTGGCCGCCTGGGCGCTGCTCCTCGACTGCATCGTCGTCGTCGCCATCGCGGCGGCCTTCATCACCCACTACCTGAGCGTCTTCTGGCCGCAGCTGCAGGACCGGCCCTACTCCACGATCTGCGGCATCGGCGTCGTCTTCCTGCTCGTGCTCGTCAACGTCGCGGGCCTGGGGGAGTCGGTGCGCCTCAATTCGCTGATGGCCGTCCTCGGCCTCGCGACGCTCGTGTTGCTGATCGCCGTCGGCTTCCTCGCGGAGCTCAAGCCCGACGTCATCGCCGAGCAGATCGCCCTCGGGACCGCGCCGACGTGGGGCCGGCTGATCTTCGCCGTGCCGATGGCGGCGGCGGCGTTCGTCGGCCTCGACGCCGTCTCCAGCCGCGCCGAGAGCGCCCTGAACCCGGCGAGCGACGTGCCGAAGGCGATCAACATCGTGCTGCCGCTGGTCGTGATCCTCGGCATCGGCCTCGCCGTCGTCGCCCTCTCGGCGATGCCCGTGGCGTACAACGTCGTCCCGGTCGACGCCGCGACGGGGCTGACGAAGCAGGTCCCCGTCGTCGAGACCGGCACCCCGGGGGTCTTCGCCCTGGCGGACGACCCCGGCACGAAGGTGGTCGTCCCGGTGGAGCAGCAGGATCCGGGCTGGGTGATCCCCGCCCAGGAGCCGGCCGGCGACGTCTACGAGCAGGCCGGCGGCCCGGTGACGCGGCTCTACGGCACACAGCTGGGCAGCTCGTACCTGCAGGACCCGCTCATCGGCATCGCCGACAGCCTCCCCGCCGACCTGGCCTGGCTGCGCGACCTGCTGCGGCCGTGGCTGGCCGTGCTCATCTCGCTCTCGCTGTTCCTCGCCGCCAACGCGGTCGTCGGCGGGTCGGCGCGCGCCATCTACTCGCTGGCGCGGCACTCGCAGGTGCCGGCCGTCCTGGGACGCGTCGACCCCGCCCGCATGACGCCCTACGTCGGCATCGCCCTGTTCGGCGTGGGCGCCGCCGTTCTGCTCCTGCCCCGGGACCCGGTGCTGCTGCTGGGGCTCTTCGGGTTCGGGGCGGCGCTGGCGTTCACGATGGCGAACGTCTCCGTCGTCGCGCTCCGCTACCGCGAGCCCACGCTCTCGCGGCCGTTCGTCGTACCGTTCAACGTGCGCTACCGCGGCGCCCTGCTGCCGCTGCCGGCCGTCATCGGCGCCGCGGCCACGGCCTTGATCTGGGTCTTCATGGTGGCCACGCACCCCGAGGGGCGCCTCCTCGGCTTCGCCTGGCTCGCGGCAGGCGTGCTGCTGTACGTGGTGCACCGGCGCCGCGCGCGACTGCCGCTGGGCCGGCAGCCGCAACAGACCCGGCTGCCCTCGGCGGCGCTCGTCGACGTGGACTACGAGCGCATCCTCGTCCCCGTCGACGGGACGCGCCTGACCGACGAGATGATGGTGCTCGGCTGCCAGCTCGCCGCCGACAAGAACGCGACCATCGACGCGGTCTACGTGGTCGAGGTCCCGATGAACCTGGCGCTCGACGCGGGCATGCCGGACGAACGGGCGCGCGGCCGGCGCGTGCTCGACGCCGCGCTCGCCGTCGCCCGCGACTTCGGCGTCGAGGCCTGGCCCCATCTCGTGGCCTCGCGCACCATCGGCCGCGCCGTCGTCGAGACGGCGCAGGAGTGGAACGCCGACGTGATCATCATCGGCGCCGTACGCAAACGCCGGCTCGACGACCGCGTGCTCGGGGACTCGACCCAGTACGTGCTGCGGCACGCGCCGGGCGAGGTCCTGCTGAACTTCGTGCCCGAGGACTACCCGATGCAGGGGTCGGCAGCGGAGACCGATGCCGGACCGGCCGCGACGGCCGGGAACGCCACGACGCCCACGGGCGCCACGAGGGAGTGACGCAAGAGATGTACGCCATCATCGCGGGATGCGGACGCGTCGGCTCGCGCGTGGCGCGCCATCTCGTCGCCGAGGGCCACGACGTGGTCGTCATCGACGAGGACCCGGGCTCGTTCCGCCTGCTCGGCGACGACTTCCCCGGCCGGTGCGTGGTCGGCGCGGCGATCAACTGGGAGACGCTGCGCGACGCAGGCGTCGAAGGCGCCGACGCGTTCGCGTCGGTCACCGGCGGCGACAACACCAACATCGTCTGCGCACTCATCGCGGCGCGGGCGTTCGAAGTGCCGTGCTCGGTCGCGCGCGTCTACGACCCCGGCCGGGCGCGCGTCTTCGCCAGGCTGGGCCTGCGCACCGTGTGCCCCACCGACGAGGCCGAGACGACGATGCTCGACGTGATGCGCTCCTGTCCCGCGGCCCACGCGGAGGACTGAGCGATGTTCGTGCTCATCGTCGGAGCCGGCAAGGTGGGGACCAACGTGGCGCGCAGCCTCGCGCGCCTGGGCCACGAGTTCCTCGTCGTGGAACAGCGGCGCAGGCGCTTCGACCTGCTGCGCCCAGAGCTCGAGGACCATCTGCTCTTCGGCGACGGCACCGAGATGTGGATCCTCGAGGAGGCGGGCATCACGCGCGCCGACCTCGTCGTCGCGGTCACCGGAGACGACGAGGACAACGTCGTCATCGCCCAGCTCGCCAAGCACGAGTATCACGTGCCCAAAGTCGTCGCCCGCATCAACGATCCGCGCAACCGCCCGAGCTTCGACCTGCTCGACGTCGACGCCACCGTCTGCGCCTCGACCATGGTGGTCTCGATGATCCAGCACGAACTGCCGTCGCACCGGTTCGTGCCGCTGCTCTCCCTGAAGCGCGAGAACATGGAGGTCGTCGAGGTCGAGGTGAGCGACGACTCGCCGGCGGCGCAGCTCCCCCTTCGCGAGGTGCGCCTGCCGGAGGGAGTGCTCGTCGCGACCGTGCTGCGCGGCGAGGACGCCATCGTCGCCAGGGCGGACACCGTCCTGGAGCCCGGCGATCACCTGCTCTGCCTGCTGCCGCCGGGCAAGGAGAAGGCCCTCATCCGCGCGCTCGTCCCCGGCGCCAGGCCCGAGGACGTCCAGGCGCAGGGCAGCATCGACATCACGGAGGAACTGTGATCGCCGGGCAGCGGACGCAGGGCGGCGCGCGATGAAGGTCATCGTCGCGGGCACCGGGACGTTGGGCTTCTCCGTCGCGCGCAGGTTCTCCGAGGAGCGGCACGACGTCGTCCTCGTCGGCGAGGACGAAGAAGCCTTACGCCGCGCGCAGGACGTGATGGACGTGGGCGCCGTCGTCGGCAAGGCCAGCGCGCCCTCGATCCTTCTCGAGGCCGGCCTGCGCACCGCCGACATCCTGGTCGCCGTCACCGGCAGCGACGAGACCAACATCGTCGCCTGCCTCATCGCCGAGACCGTCTCGGAGCGCATCTCCCGCGTGGCGCGCATCCACGACCCTGCCTACCTGGGCGAGAAGGGCATCATCGACAAGAGCTCGCTGAGCATCGACCTCGTGATCAGCCCCGAGGAGGAGGTCGCGCAGGCGGTCTCGTCGCTGGCGGCCACGCCGGGCGCGGCCGACGTCCTCGAGTTCGCCGGCGGTCGCGTGCAGGTGCTGGGCGTCGACGTCGATCCCGGATCGCCGATGATCGGCAAGCCCATCAAGGACCTCATGCGCCGGGCCGACGAGAAGCTGCTGGTCGCCGGCGTCTACCGCGGCGAGCTGGTCAGCGCGCCGTCCGAGGACATCCGCCTCGCGGCCGGCGACACCGTCTTCGTCGTCGCCGACCGGCCCTCCGTGCGCAGCGTCATGGCGCGACTCGGCAAGCGCTGGGCGCGCACGCGCAACGTCATCATCGCCGGCGGCGGCTGGGAAGGCGTCTCGATCGCCCGGCGCCTCGCCGCCGACGGCATCCACACGAAGCTCATCGAGCGCGACCCGCTGGTCTGTCAAGCGCTCTCCCAGCTCCTCCCCGACACGCTGATCCTGAACGGTGACTGCATGGACGAGAGCCTGCTCGTCGACGAGGGCGTGAGGCGAACCGAGCTGCTCGTGACGGCGCTCGGCAACGAGACCGAGAACATCTTCGCCGCGCTGCTCGCCAAGCGCCTGGGCGCGCGCCGGGTGGCGGCGCTCGTCGACACGCCCGAGTACATGCCGTTCGCCTCGACGATCGGCGTCGACGTCGTCGTCAGCCCCTTGCTCTCCGCGCTCAACCCGATCCTGCAGCTGGCGCGGCGTGGCCAGGTCGTCGCGGTGCGCACCCTGCGCGAGAACCTGGTGGAGGGCATCGAGTTCGTCGCCGCGGCGGGCAGCGGCATCGTGGGCCTGCCCCTCGCCATGCTGCACATGCCGCGCGGGTCTCTGGTCGGCGCGATCGTCCGCGACGGCCAGGTGATCATCCCCGACGGCTCCACGGTCGTGCGCGAGCGCGACCGCGTGGTGCTCTTCGCGCGTCCCGACCTGATCCCGCGTCTCCAGCGCCTCCTGGCGCCGGGCTGAGGGATCCTGCGAGGAGATGGCGCAGCCGTTCCTGATAGCGGACGCCGCGCGCATCGACCGCAGCGCCCTCGTCGGCCTGCGGCGCGTCGCGTTCCTGCTCAGCACCCTCCTGCTGGCCGCGACCGCGACCATGGCGGCGCCGCTGGCGATCTCGATCGGCTACGGCGAGCCGCAGACCGTCAAGTCGTTCGCGACGACGATGTTCATCGGCGCGGCCATCGGCACCGTCGGGTACTTCCTCTTCCGTACCGACCTCGCCGGCCTCACGCGCCACGAGGGCATCGCGGTGGTGGCCTTCGGCTGGCTGATGGTCTGCGCCATCGGCTCGCTGCCGTTCGTCCTCGACGGCGTCCTCAGCCCCCTCAACGCCTGGTTCGAGACCGTGAGCGGCTTCACCGGCACCGGCTCGAGCGTGATCCCCGACGTGGAGGCGCTGCCCCGGGGCATCCTCTTCTGGCGCTGCTTCACCCACTGGCTCGGGGCCATGGGGTTCCTGGTCGCCTTCGTCGCCCTGTTCCCCTTCCTCGGACTGGGCGCGATGCAGCTCTACAAGGCGGAGGCGCCGGGCCTCGAGGTCGACCGGCTGCGGCCCCGCCTCAGCAGCACGGCGCGCGCCCTCTGGATCGTCTTCCTGCTCCTCTCGGTGGCGCTCACCCTGCTCCTGCTGGCCGGCGGCATGGACTGGTACGACGCCCTCTGCCAGATGTTCGGCGCCATCGGCACCGGCGGGTACTCGACGAAGAACACGAGCATCGCCTGGTGGCACAGCCCGTACATCGAGTGGGTGCTCCTCATCTTCCTCTGGATCTCGTCCACCAACTTCTCGCTCTGGTGGGCCGTGCTCGGCGGCAAGCCGTCGCGGCTGTTGAAGGACGCGGAGTGGCGCTTCTACACCGCGGTGCTGGTCGCCTCGAGCCTCTTCATCGCGCTGCTCGTCTACGCGACCTCGTCGATCGCCGTGAACACCTCGATCCGCGACGCCTTCTTCACCGTGGTCTCGCTGGCGTCGACCACCGGCTTCGTGACCGCCGACTACGAGAAGTGGCAGCCCGCGGCGCAGTACATCCTGTTCATGCTCCTGTTCATGGGCGGCTGCGCCGGCTCCACGGCCGGCGCGATGAAGGTCATCCGCGTGCAGCTCTTCGTCAAGCAGGGAGTGCACGAGTTCCACGACACCGTGCACCCCTACGGCGTGTCGACCCCGCGCATCAACGGCAAGCCGATCACGTACTCCATGATGCGCTCGGTCTCGGCGTTCATGGGGCTGTACCTGCTCATCTACGTCATCTCCGTCAGCATCGTCTCGCTGACGGGCCTCGACTTCGCGACCGCCCTCTCCGGGGTCGCGACGACGATGGGGGGCGTCGGCCCGGGGCTGGCGGAGCTGGGGCCCTACGACAACTTCCTCTGGGTCCCCTGGGTGGCCAAGATCGTCTTCACCTTCGACATGCTGGCCGGGCGGCTCGAGCTCGTGACCCTGTTCATCATGCTGACGCCGGCGTTCTGGCGCCGGTAGGTGGCGCCGGGTCGCCGGCCCGCGTCAGAACCGCAGCCGGACGCCCCGACCAGTGGCCGTGCCGCCGCCCGCGACCGGGCTCCCGTCCACGGCGAACGCCTCGTAGAGGATCGTCGACGTGAAGGTGTCGCCGTCGGCGGCGACGGTGATGGCCTCGGTGAACACGCCGCGGCCCGCCACCAGCCAGCCGCCGCCGGAGGTGAGCTCGTCGAGCCCACCGGGGGCGCTGGTCGGGTAGAACTCGTACTTGGCCTCGAACCGGTCCGGGCCCGTCCTCCGCCAGATGCCGTAGGCGGGAGGCACCGGCGGCGCGGCATCGTAGTTGGACGACTCGGTCAGCGTGCCGCCGGCGTTGAAGACGTACATGAACTCGAGGTCGTCCACGGCGGCGAAGTCGCCGTCCGCGAACTCGAGCCGCGCGCGCCACTGGCCCACGAGCTCGAGCTCGCCGGACCCCGGGCCTTGCGATGAAGGCGCCTGCTCACCCATTGCCACTCCTTTCGCGCACCCGCGCGTCCGCCGTGAGGGAGCGCCGCGTCGCGGCGGCGCCTCGCCGAGCACCCTACACCACGGGCGAGGCGATCCGGCGCGGGCCCGCCGCCGGGAGGCTCGCGCCGCGGCGGGCTCTGGCACTATCATGGCGCAAAGCGCGGCCGGACTCGACCTTAGAAGGCCGGCCGCGGCTCAGGCGAGCGGGAGAAGGAGCGGCGAGTGGACTTCTACCAGGGCAGGATCCTGCGCGTGGACCTGGACGCGATGAACGTCTCGGTCGAGCCCCTGCGCATGGACTGGGCCGAGCTGTACGTGGGCGGCAAGGGGCTGCTCTTCCGCTACCTCCTCGACGAGGTGGCGCCCGGGCTGGACCCGTGGTCGCCGGACAACCCGCTCCTGTTCTTCACCGGACCCTTCGCCGGGACCGGCGTCTCGACGTGCTCGCGCCTCGTGGTGGGCTGCAAGAGCCCGCAGACCGGCACCATCCTCGACTCCTACGTCGGTGGGTCGTTCGGCCCCGAGCTCAAGTTCGCCGGCTACGACGCGATCATCATGACCGGCCGCGCCGCCGAGCCGACGCTGGTCTGGATCAAGGACGACGTCGTCGAGCTGCGCTCCGCCGAGCCTTATCTGGGCATGAAGATCGGCAAGCTCGAGCGCACGCTGCGCCGCGACCTCGACCCGCGCATGCAGGCCATGTCCAACGGCCCCGCGGGGGAGAGCCTGCTGCCGTGGGCGTGTCTCTCGACCGACCAGGCGCACAAGGCCGGGCGCGGCGGAGCCGGCGCCCTCATGGGGTCGAAGAACGTCAAGGCGATCGCCATCCGCGGCACCGGGTCGGTCGGGGTCGGCGACGCCAAAGCCTTTCTCGCCGACCTCTACCGCATCCACGAGGAGTACATCTTCACGCCGGCCAACATGTGGGCGCACGAAGAGGGCACGCTGGCGCTCGTCGACATGGTGGACGTCGCCGGCGCGATGCCGACCCGCAACTGGTCGGAGGGCCAGTTCGACGGCATCGACCAGATCAACTCGGCGGCCTTCCAGAAGGTGCGCCTCAAGAAGCGCGCCTGCAGCCAGTGCGCGATCGGCTGCCGCAACTACCACGTCATCGGCGACGCCCACGGGGAGGGTCCCGAGTTCGAGACGGTGGCCCTCTGCGGCGCCAACTGCGGCGTCGGCGACACCGAGGCCCTGTTCCGCTTCAACCTCGCCTGCGACGACCTCGGCATGGACACCATCTCGACCGGCGCCGTGGTCGGCCTCGCGACCGACATGACGGAGAAGGGCATCGCCGACTTCGGCCTGCGCTTCGGCGACTACGACGCCTACGTCGCCGCCCCCGAGCAGATCGCCAGGCGCGAGGGGATCGGCGCCGAGCTCGCGGAGGGCGCCCGCGCCCTCGCCGCCCGCTACGGCGTGCCCGAGCTGGCCATGGAGGTCAAGAACCTCGAGCTCCCCGGCTACGACCCCCGCGGCACGTTCGGCATGAGCCTCGCGTACGCGACCGCGGACCGCGGCGGCTGTCACCAGCGCTCCTACGTGCAGGCAGACGAGATCCTCGGCGGCGACCTGCCGCCGGACTCGCTCGCCGGCAAGGCTGCCGTGAACATCCACTGGCAGAACTTCACCTCGGTCAAGTACTCCGGCATCTGGTGCGAGTTCTGGGCGCTGGAGCTCGACGAGATGCGCCAGCTGCTGCGCCACGTCTACGGGCGCGACCTCCCGGACGAGGAGCTCATGCACGTCGGCGAGCGCGCCTGGAACCTGGCGCGGCTCTTCAACCTGCGCGAGAGCGTCGAGGCCGACGACCTGCCGGCGCGGCTCTACTCGGAGGAAGGCGCCCACCGCGCCGGTCCTTCGGCCGGCCGGTCGATCGGCGAGGCGCCGTTCCGCGCCGCCCTCCAGGAGTACTACGCGCTGCGCGGCTGGGACGAGAACGGCGTGCCCACCGAGGAGAAGCTCCAGGAGCTGGGCATCGACTACCGCCTGGAGGCCTGAGTGGCGACGGTCGCCGTCAAGCTCTCGGCCGCGCTCGTCTATCCCTCCGGGAGCACCGACCTCGAAGCGCACGGTGCGACGGTCGGCGAGGTCGTCGAAGACTGCTGCGCCGTCCGGCCGGGGCTCGCCGAGCGCGTCCTCGGCGCCGACGGCCGGCAGCTCGTCGGCATCTTCCTCAACGGACGCAGCGTGCGGCAGCTGGACGGCCTGCGGACGCCGGTCGCCGACGGTGACGAGATCCGCCTGACGCCGCCCATCGCCGGCGGCTGACGGCCCGACGGCGTCACCGGAACTCGTACGTGGCGACGGGGTGCGCCCGCGGCGGCTTCGCCCCGGGCGCACCCCGTCGCATCGCCGGCCGCTCAGGCGGCCCTGCGGCTCCGGTAGTCGACGCGCTGCGTCTGCGTCACGAACATGGTCCGGGGCTCACCGTCGACCCCCGCCTCGGCCATCTTCTCCTTGAGCCTGGGGTCGGCCAGGAACGCCTCTCCCTTCTCGCGGCTCGGGAAGGAGAGGAAGATCGTCAGCTGCCCGGGATCGTCGTCGCTGCGATAGATCTCGTGCCCGGTACAGCCGTGGCTCGTCCGCAGTGGCTCTCCCGAGTCGAACGCCGTCTTCCAGTCGTCGTAGTCGCGCACGTGTTGCCACATCGTGAGGTACATGATCGCCTCTTCACGTCGAAGGATGGACGCGCCGCCCGAAGTCCGGACGCGCGCGGCACGTACTCGAGATTGCCCGCCGGTCCGGGGCGGCAAACCGTCCCTCAGGGCCGGGCCCGGCGGAGCCAGGCCCGGCCCCGCATGCGCCGCTCAGCCCACCCAGGCCTGGTCGTTCCAGAAGGCGACGATCTTGTGGCGCCTGCCCCGGAGCTCGAGCACGAGCTCGTCCGGCAGGCGCCGCCCGCCCATGGCGAGCAGCACCTCGAAGCCGCCGGCGTCGTGGGCGCGGAACTCCCGCGCCCCGTCCTCCGGCGGCGCGAGGCCGGTCTCGAGCAGCACCAGCGGCCCGGTGCAGCAGCGGTGCGCGGCTGGTCCACACGTAGAGGCGGCCGCCCCGCTCCCGCACGGCGGCCGCCACCTCGTCTGTCGCCCGGATCTTCATCGCACCCGGGATGTACCCCGCGTCTACTTGCGCCAGTACATCAGCGGGTCGAACCAGAGCACCGGGTGCAGGTAGAACCCGCCGACGTTCTTGCTGCACATCGTCGTCATCACCGGCGAGTACAGCGTCACGTACGGCGCCTGCTCCATGATGTGCTGCTGGATCTCGGTGTACTTGGCCAGCCGCGCGTCCGCGTCCGTCATCTTCTGGGCCTCGTCGGTGGCCTGCTCGACCCAAGGGTCGACGTAGTAGGCGGTATTGAGGCCGCCCTGCACCGCGTTCGCCTCGGTGAAGAACGGTACGATCCAGTCCACCGGGTCGGGGAAGTCGAGGAACCAGTCGCTGGTCCCCATCTCGGTCTTGGCCGCGTCACTGGAGAAGTTGTAGTACGTGGCGCGGTCCATGGTCTTGATGTCAGCCTCGACGCCGATCGCCTTGAGGTCCGCCTGCATCGACTGCACGAGCTTGGGCATGGGGTCGACGTTGCTCGTGAAGATGACGGTCTTGAACCCGTCCGGATAGCCGGCCTCGGCCAGCATGGCCTTGGCTTTGGCCGGGTCGTAGCCGTAGTAGACCTTGTCCGGCTCGCTCCCCGGCAGGTTCTGCGGGTAGATCTGGTAGAGCGACACGGCTTGGCCGCTCTGCAGCTTGACCAGCTTGTCGCGGTCGATCGCCCAGCTCAGCGCCTGCCGCACCCTGACGTCGTCGAAGGGCTTCTTGGTCTCGTTCATGAACAGGTAGGTCGTGGCGATAAGCGGCTGTGAGTAGACGTAAGGCTTCCACTGCGGGTCGCTCGTGACGCGCGCGACGTCGGCCGGCGGGATGTTGTCGCCGAGGATGTCCACCTCGCCCCTCTGCAGCTTGAGAAGGGCGTTGGACGGCGTGAGGTTGAAGGTGAAGTCCACGCCGTCCAGGTACACCTCGTCGGCGTTCCAGTAGTTGGGGTTCTTGGCGAGCGTGATCTCCCGGCCCGTCTTCCACTCGGTCATGTAGAACGGCCCCGTCCCGAGTGGATGCCGATTCACCTGCTTGCCCCACTTGGCGACCCACTCCTTGGGCACCACGTCGCAGAACTCCATGCTGAGCGCGTAGAGGAAGCTGAGGTCGGGTGAGACGAGCTTGAACTGGATCGTCTGCGGGTCGACGACCACGACGCCGCTGGCCGTCTTGGCCTTGCCGTCCACGACGTCCGAAGCGCCCTCCACCCCCTCGTAGAAGTAGGTGGCCGGGCAGCGCGGCTCCGCCATCATGCGCTCGAAGCTGTACTTGACGTCGTCGGCCGTCACGGCCCTGTCCACCGGCGGCGCGAACCTGGCGTCCGGGCGCAGCTTGATCGTGTAGGTCGTGCCGTCGGAGGAGATCTCCGGCATGTCGACGGCGAGGTCGGGGACGAGCTCCGTGCCCTCGGCGCCCGGCTTGGGCGCGTAGCGGTAGAGAGCGTTGAAGATGGAATCCTCTACCGTCCAGCCGGCGACGTCCCAGCTTATCGCCGGGTCGAGGGTGACCGGCTCGCTCTGGAAGGCGATGCTGATGGCGCCGCCCGGCTTCGGCGTGCCGGCGGCGGCGCCCGTGGCATCGCCGCCGCCCGACGAACCGCCGCAGCCCGCGACAGCGGCGGCGGCTCCGGTCGCCAGCAGCACGCCCAAAGCGAGCAACGCGTGCGTACGGTGGATGCGCAGGAAGCGCTTGCGGAGACGACCGCCCATGTGACCCCTCCCTGTGAGACTCCCCCTGTCCCGTGCGCCGTGCGGCGCGGGGTGGCACCGGCTCGAGCCTAGCCCGCGGCCCCCGGCGCCGCAAGACCCAAGCGACTTCTGGGCTGCGCGGACGACAAGGGGGGCGCCGCCGGCCAAGGTGAAGGCCGGCGGCGCCCCCCGGATCTCCAAGAGCCGTCCGCGGTCAGGCAGCCCGGCGCGCGGCGTAGGCGCAGCTCTCCTGCTCGTCCACCCAAGTGGCGCGAGGTTCCGAGGTCACGCCGCCCTTCTCCATCGCCTCGCGCAGCGAGGGATCCTTCATGAACTCGTCGGCGCGCTCGCGCGACTCGTAGTCCAGAAAGAGGGTCACGTTGTTCGGATCGTCGGTGTCGCGGTAGAGGGTGTGGCCGGTGCAGCCGAACCGCGCCCGTTCCGGCTCGTGCGCGTCGAAGACCGTCTTCCAGGCATCGTAGTCGCGTACCGTGTGTTGCACGATGAGTCTCATCGGAGTCGCCTCTCAGTGGCGCGGTGAGCCGCCCGCCGCGCGGGCCCGGGGCGTCGCCGCATAGAGGACTACTTCCCTCCGGTTACGACGGCAAACCGTTGGTGCGCCCGCGGCGTCAGGCGGCCGGCGCCGCCTCAGGGGACGACGCGCCGGCGGCCGCAGGCTCTCCGGCGCGCTCATCCGGCAGGTCGACCTGCGGCAGCCACTGCAGCCAGCGCGGCAGCCACCAGTTCCACTCGCCGAGCAGCACCATCGTGGACGGGACGATCACGAGGCGCACGATGGTCGCATCGAGCAGGATCGCGATCGAGAGGCCGACGCCGAACTCCTTGATGATCGGGTCGCTGGTCAGGGTGAAGCTGGCGAACACCGTGACCATGATGATCGCGGCGGCCGTGATCACGCGCGCGCTGCTGCCCACGCCGGTGCGCACCGCCGCGTGCGTGTCCATACCCTCGGCGTGGGCGTGGAAGATCTGGCTGATCAGAAAGACCTCGTAGTCGGTGGACATGCCGAACAGCACGGCGAACATGATCAGCGGCACGTAGCTGGCGATGGGCACGGTCCCGTAGGCGTTCTCCAGGCCGATCAGCCCGAGGCCCCAGCCCCACTGGAAGAAGGCAGTGAGGATGCCGAACGCGGCGCCCACGGCGAGCAGGTTGCAGAGGATCGCCTTGAGCGGCACGAGCACGGAGCGGAAGGCGACGAGCAGAACGACGAAGCTGAGCGCCAGCACGACGCCGATCACCAGCGGCAGGCGCGACGAGATGATGGCGGCGAGGTCGTCGAAGGCGGCGGTCACGCCGCCGACGTAGGCGGTGATCCCGGAGCCCGCGGTGGCCTCCGGGATCACCGTCTCGCGCAGCCGGCGGACCAGATCGGAGGTCACCGGGTCCGCCGGCCGCGTGGCGGCCGTGAGCGCGAACACGGCGGCGCTGCCGCTCTCGTTCACGCTGGGCGGCGAGACCGATTCCACGCCGTCGGCCGCGGCGAGCGCGTCCTGCAGGCGCACGAGCCGCGGGTCGGTGGCGAGCGGCGAGCCGCCCGCGTCCGTGAGCATGCGCACGAGGTCGCGCTTGAGGACGCGCGCCCGCTTCGCCTGACGCTCGAGCCGCCCCTTGTCGCGCTTGAGGGCGGCGGCGTCCTCCTTCAGGCCCGCCGCGCGCTTCTTCAGCGCCGCACCCTGCGCGGTGAGGCCGGCCGCCTTCGCCTTGAGGGCCTCCCCTTCGGCGGTCAGCGCCGCGGAGCCGGCCTGCAAGGAGCTGCCCTCGGCCGCGAGGCGCTTGCCTTGAGCCTCGAGCGTCGCCGCCTGCTTCGTGAGCGCCGCCGCCTGCTTCTGCAGGTCCGCCGCCTGCGCCTGGACGGCCTGCGCCTGCTGCACGAGGCCGGCGAGCTGCGCCTGCAGTTGGGCGATCTGGAGGGGGTCGGTCGTCTGCGCGATCTGCGCCTGCACGGCGGCGATCTGAGCGGCCAGCGACGCGCCCTCGGCCTGCAGGGCGGCGCCCTCGGCCGCCAGTCGCTTCTGCTGGGCGAGCAGCTCGTTCTTCCCGGCGAGCAGCCGCTGCTTCTGCGCGAGCAGCTCGTTCTTCCGCGCGAGCAGCGGAGCGGCCCTGGCTTCGAGAGCTGCCCGCTCCGCCGTCAGTCGCGGCGCCCTGGGCCTCCAGCGCCGCCTTGTCTGCCTTGACGGCGGCGCCCCGGCGCTCGAGCGCCTTGGCCTGCCGTTTCAGCCGCCGAGCTTCCTTCTCCAGGCGGCCCGCGAGGCGCTCGGCTCTCTGCTTCTTCGCCGTGTACGCCGCGCTGGGCTCGGCCACCGGCGAGAAGCCGGTCGCCACGAGCAGGCGGCCGTTGGCGCCGGGGCCCAGCCCGGCCGAGATGAGGTCGTAGGCGCGGCGCTGCGTCGACGACTCCGGCCAGGCGCCGATGTCCTCCTGGCCGAGGATCAGCGTCAACGTCGGCGCCGCCAGAGGGAGCAGCACCGCCAGCGACGCGATGAGGGAGATCCACGGGTGCCGGGTCACGGCGCCCGCCCAGCGCGCCCAGACGTTGTCGCCGCCGGGCGCGTGCTCCCGGCGTCGCCACGGCAGCCGCAGGGCGTCGATCCGCCGGCCGACCAGCGCCAGTACGGCCGGCAGGAAGGTGATCGCCGTGAGCGCGGCCACGAACACCGCGAGCGCCGAGGCCCAGCCCATCGCGCCGAGAAGCGGCACGCGCGCCACCAGGAGGGAGAGCAGCGCGATGATCACGGTGACGCCGGCGAAGACCACGGCGCTGCCCGACGTGGCCATGGCGCGCGCCACGGCCTCGCGGACGCTCGCTCCCCCGTGCAGCTCGTCGCGATAGCGGAAGACGATGAAGAGCGCGTAGTCGATACCGACGCCGAGGCCCAGCATCGTCGCCAGCGTCGGGGCGACCACGGGGATGTCGGCGACGTACCCGAGCAGCCCGATGAGCCCGAGCCCGGTCACCAGCGCGACGATGGCGGTGATGATCGGCATGCCGGCGGCGACCAGCGCCCCGAACGTGATCGCGAGGATCACGATGCCGACGCCGAGGCCGATCATCTCGCTGCGCCGCGACTGCTCCTCGGAGAGCCTGACGCCGAGCACGCCGCCGGCCTCGACCTGGACGCCGGCGGCGCGCGCCGGATCCGCGGCGGCCATGACCTCGCTCGCGAGCTCGCGAGTGACCTGGCCGCCGTTCACGTCCAGCAGCACCTGGGCGATCGCGGTCTTCTCGTCGTCGCTCATCAGCAGGTCGCGGGCGCCGCGGTCGAACGGGCTGGTCACGCTGGTGACGTGCCGCACGGCCTTCATCCGCCGCACGGACTCCTGCACCGCGCGCTTCGTCGCCGGATCGGTCAGGGCGCCGTCGGCCACGTTGAAGACGACGGCGCTCTGCCCGTTCTGCTGCGGCGGGAACTCCCGGGCGAGGAAGTCGGTGGCCTGCTGCGTCTCGGTCCCGGGCAGGCGGATGTCGTTGGACGTGCGCGCGCCGAGCAGCACCCATCCGCTCGCGACCGCGACCACGACGCAGGCCCAGACGAGCAGCACCAGCCAGGCGCGCCGTGCGCAGAGAGCACCGAGTCTGTAGAGTAGGCGGGACACGCGGACGCACCGCTCCTTGGGCCGGGAATCCTGACGATACGTGGCCCGCCGGGAGTGTCAACCTCAAACCCCCGAAGCCAAGCCCATCGCCGGGCACCCGAAGAGGAGAAGACCGTGAACCAGAAGACCCGCACCATCAGCCTGTTCGCGGCGTCAATCGCTGCGCTCGCCATCGCCGTGGTCCTTGCGGGCTGCGGATCGACGACCCCGGCCGAGGCGCCGTCGACGATCTACCCGGAGTCCTCACCGACCAGCGGCCCCGCCGCCCTCAAGGCCTACCTGAACGACGCCAAGGTCGTCCTCACCGACCTCAGCGCGACGGCCGCCAGCATGCCCGATGCCGTCGCCGGCATGAGCAAGAAGCCCGACAGCACGTGGACGACGGCAGCGACGAACCTGCAGGACATCTCGACCCAGCTGGGCGACGAGGCGACGGCGCTCGCAGCGCTGCAACCGCCGGAGACGCTGCAGCCGGTCCAGGACGCCGTGGTCAAGGGCATCGAGGGAGCGCAGACCGCCGTGGACAAGCTCGCCGCCGCCCTGGAGAAGGGCGAGAGCACCGCCGCGACCAAGCAGGCGCAGATCCAGTCGACCATCGACAGCGTCAAGTCGCAGATCCAGAGCATGAGCGACATGCTCAGCAGCGCCCTCGGCGGCCTCTGACCGACCCAGGCGGCCGCGAGGCCGCAGGTGCGGGCAACGGCTGCTGCGGCGTATTCTCGGGGGCGTGAGCGCAGGACCACCACAGAACGGCGCGCCGGCGATCCTCACCGAGCAGCTGACCAAGCGCTACGGCAAGAGCCGCGGCGTCGTCCGGCTCGACCTCGAGGTCCGGCCCGGCGAGGTCTTCGGTTTCCTCGGGCCCAACGGGGCCGGCAAGACGACCACCATCCGCGTGCTGCTGGACCTCATCCGGCCCACGGAGGGCCGCGCGCTCGTCTTCGGGCTGGACAGCCGCCGCGACACCCTGGCGATCCAGGCGCGCAGCGGCTACCTGCCCGGTGAGCTGAGTCTGTATCCGAACCTCACCGGGCGCGACACGCTGCGCTACCTCGGCAACCTGCGCGGCGGCGTCGACTGGGGCCACGTCGCCGCGCTCGCCGACCGGCTGGACTGCGACCTCGACCGCAAGGTGGCCGACCTCTCCAGCGGCAACAAGCGCAAGATCGGCCTCATCCAGGCGTTCGTGCACCGGCCCGAGCTGCTGATCCTCGACGAGCCCACCTCGGGCCTCGACCCGCTCGTCCAGCACGAGTTCTACCACCTCATCGACGAGGCCCGCGAGGCCGGCCAGACGGTGTTCCTCTCGTCGCACGTGCTCCCCGAGGTGCAGCGCGTGTGCGACCGCGTCGCCTTCATCCGGGAGGGTGAGCTCGTCGCCGTGGAGGACGTGGCCGCGCTCACCGGCAGGGCCGTCCGCGAGATCGAGGTCGTGTTCGCGCAGCCGGTACCGCCCTCTGCCTTCGAGGGCGTCCCCGGCGTCACCGCGGTCACGGCGGAGGGAACGGATGCGACCTCGCTCAGGCTCACGGTCACGGGGTCGCTGGACGCGGCGGTCAAGAAGCTGGGCGAGTACCCGGTGCTGGACCTCACCAGCCGCCTGCCGGACCTCGAGGACGTCTTCATGACCTTCTACGAGGGGGACGACGACCGTGCTTCGTGACCCGTTCCTCAAGGGCCTGCGCGACCAGCTGCGCCCGCTCGTCATGTGGTCGGCCGGGGTCGCCTTCTACGTGGCACTGCTCATCTCGATCTACCCGAGCATCAGGAAGAGCGCCGGCGCCATCCAGGAGTACGTCAAGAACATGCCGGAGGGCATCAAGGCCGCCTTCATGGGGTCGAGCGACTTCTCCACGCCGGTCGGCTACGTGAACGTGGAGCTGCTCTCGTGGCTGGCGCCGATCGTCCTCATCGCCTTCGCCGTCGCCGTCGCCGCGCGTTCGCTGGCCGGCGAGGAGGAGAGCGGCACGCTCGGCCTCGTGCTCTCGCACACCGTCGGGCGCCGGCGCCTCGTGCTGCAGAAGTACGCCGCGCTGGTCGTCATGGTCGTGGCCCTCGGCGCCGTGTTCTGGCTCTCGCTGACCGTCGCGACGGCGATCGCCGGCACGCCGGTCGGCGCGGCGGACCTGGCCCAGGCGTTCCTGAGCTTGACGCTCCTGGGCCTCGCCATCGGCAGCGTCACCTACGCCGTGAGCGGGGCGACCGGGCGCCGGCAGGTCGGCATCGCCGCCGGCGCCGGCGTGGGCGTCGCCATGTACCTGCTGAACACGCTGGCGGTCATGAACGAAAGCATCCGCCCGTTCCGCTATCTCTCGCTGTTCCACTACTCCGGCGGCGCGTCACCGCTGGGCAAGCCTCTGGACGCGCCCGGCCTGCTGGTGCTGCTCGCCACGTCGGCCGTCATGCTGGTGGCCACGCTGGTGCTGTTCGAGCGGCGCGACGTGCGCGTCTGACGCGGTCTCGCGGCGCGACTGCTCCGCACCGGCGCCGCGCGCGAACTGTTCGCTCTCAGGAGTGGCACCGTTGGACGTACGCCTGAACGTACATCTGTACCGTTGGACGTACTTCCGACGGTACCGGCCCTCAACGAGACTACTTGCGTCCCAGCCCGGCCCCGCCGCCGCAGCGGACGCAGTAGCGGACTCGCCATCTCGGTCGCGCGACACCAGGCGTCGGCTCCAGTCATCAGCTCTGCGCGTGCAGCCCGACCGTGTTGCCTTCGCTGTCGGCGATCATCGCGAAGACCCCGGCGCCCTCCATGGGGATCGCCGTCTTCGGCATGAGGATGCCGCCGCCGGCGCCCTCGACGCGGTCGAGCACCGCCTGCAGATCGGGATTCGCGTTCAGGAACACCGCGGTGCCGGTCGCGCTGGGCACGGCGCCCTCGCCGCAGACGAGAGCGCCGCTGATCTCGTCCTTCTCGCCGTCTGCCGGGAACGCCCACATCTCCATCCCGGGCTGATCGGGCAGCGGCAGCAGCTCGAAGCCGCAGACCGTCTCGTAGAACTTCTTCGCGCGCGCCATGTCGGCGGCGGGGATCTGGAACCAGGTGATCGCGTGAGCCATGACCTGCTCTCCTCGGTGACGGGTCCCCTCTCGGGGCTTGCCTCGAGGATTGCCGCACGCGCCGCCGCGAAACCCGTTGGTCGGCGCGCGGCTCAGTCGCCGCGCGCGGCCGACTCCTCCGAGCTCCGGCCGCCCGGACGCCGGCGCGGCGACGGGCGCCAGCACCGCGCGCCAGAAGACCACGTCGGCGATGGCGAGGGCGGTGCCCACGGCGACGTACAGGATGCCCAGGAACGTGCGGCCCCACCAGTAGTCGACGAGGGCGGAGTGACGCAGCAGCACGCCGCCGCCCATCATCACGATGATGAACACCCACGAGCTGGGCGCGAAGAGGCCGAAGAAGGAGGCGTGCCCGCGCGTGCGGATGCGCGTGACCGCCTTCTTCGCGTACCGGATGAGGATGAGGCGCGCCTTGACGATCCCGATGGCCACGGCGACGAGGGCGAACAGGACGATCCACCAGCCGAAGCGCTCGAACTCGTCCGGCGCCACGATGTACATGACGCCCCGGACGAGCAGGATGCTGGTGCCGACCAGCCACATCAGCGCGGCCGCCACGAGTTGCACGCGGATGCCGGCGTGGGGGACAGTCGCCGCCGACCGGAGCGGGTTGAGTTTGGAGCATCCATGCGCTCGAGGATAGCAGGACCTAGTGGGGCAGCGTGACCAGCTCCAGATCCGTCCGCGCGAAATCGTCCCCCACACACAAGAGCGGCCGGCCGGCAAGCCTGGCCGTGGAGTACGCAAGGCAATCGCCGAAATTGAGTCCCGCGGGATGCCGGCCCTTGCCATAGCGGAGGAACGCCGCCCAGGCGACAGGCCAGTGCTGGGCGACAAATGGCAAGACCCCGATGTCGAAGCGAGCCATGAGCACGGCCAGCCGGGACGACGCGTCAGGGGACGAACCCGCGAGACGGCCGTCCAGGACCATCGCCGTCTCAACAAGCGTGGGAGCCCCGACACTGATGATCGAGGCCGCGGCGAAGAGGTCGAAGAGCGCCGGCGCGGGATCCTCGGCCATGATCACGGCCACGAGAGCCGATGCGTCGAGGATCATCCGCTACTCTGGCAGGCCATCGGGCCCGTAGCCGAGGATGGCGTCGTCACGAGCGGAGTCGTGCGGCTGGCCGCGCAGCTCCGGTGGAACGTGAACCCAGATCTCCTCCTGCATGAATCGGAGAAGCTCGGCGCGCCGGGCATCACGGTCCACACCAGTGGCGAGTCGGCTGCGCCGTTCCTGGAGCGCCACGCGGATGGCCTGCGTCTTGGTCTCACCGGTGAGACGCGCTACTTCCGCGGCAAGCCGCTCGACGTCGGGGTTCTTGATGGTCAGGGCCACGGTCATCTCCCCACGAGTATGGCGATACCTGCATGGTACCTTCAAGGTGTACGGCAGTAAACGAGGGTGACGTTGGCCAACCTACAGCTCGCCGCGCAGGTAGGCGCCGGCGCCGTAGAAGACCACGTAGTAGAGGATGGCGGCGCCGGCGAGCAGCGCCAGCAGGGTCACCAGGAGCTGCAGACAGCCTTGCTGCTGCTCCAGCGGGTTCTCGCGGCGGCGCTGGAACACGCCCAACCAGCGGCCGGCCAGCAGGATGCCCGCTACGAGCGCACCCAGCGCAGCGAGGCCGCCCAGGATGACGGTCCAACCCGTGTGGCCGGGGATGAGCGCCATGAAGACCGGCGCGGCCGCGACGATCAGCACCAGGCCCGCGATCGTGCGCCCGACGCCGCGTGACCGGCCCGGCGACTCCCCCATGCGTCCCCCCTCGTTCGTCCGTGCCTTCAGCATAGCTCCGGTCCGTGCCCCCGGCGACGGCGCCCGGTGATTGCCGGCGCGCCGGCTACGGTAGAATCCTGGCAGCATGAACGCATCCCGCAGCAGCAGTCTCGTCGCGAAGGCCGGCCCCTGGGCCGGCGGCAGCCTGCTCGTGATCGCGGCGCTCGTGGTCCTCTACTTCTTCACCGGCGCCGCCGTCTCCGAGCCGTCCCGGGCGGCGGCGGCCGCGGCGGACGACATCGCCTACGGGCCCGCGGATGCCGCGCTGTCCGTCATCGAGTACTCCGACTTCGAGTGCCCGTTCTGCGCCGAGTACGCCAAGATCATCGGGCAGCTGCGCGAGAAGTACGGCGACCAGGTCCGGTTCGTCTACCGCTTCTATCCGCTCTCGAACCACAAGTACGCCACCATCTCGGCCAAGGCCGCCTACGCCGCCTACCTGCAGGGCAAGTTCTGGGAGATGCACGACCTGCTCTTCGCGAACCAGGAGGAGTGGGTCTCGTCGGACGATCCGCGGCCCTACTTCGACTCCTACGCGGAGAGCCTGGGGCTGGACATGGACAAGTTCCACGCCGACGCGGACGCGCAGTCCACCACCGACTTCATCAAGCGGCAGGCGGCGGAGGGCAAGAAGGCCGGCGTGAAGCACACGCCGTGGCTGATCGTCGGCGACGAGGTCGTGCTCCCGCGCAGCTTCGAGGAGTTCGACAAGATCATCCAGGAGAAGCTGTGAGCGGGTCGCGCCGCTGGGTGCCGTGGACGCTCACGGCGACGGCCTACGCCGGCTTCGTCGTCTCCGCCTACCTCACCATCGTGCACTATCGCGGCTACGTCTCGCCGTGCTACGTGGTCAGCGGGTGCGAGGAGGTGCAGACCAGCGAGTACTCCGTGATCCTCGGCGTGCCGGTCGCGCTGGCCGGCGCCGCTCTTCTTCGGCCTCATGTTCTATCTGGGCATCGGCCTGCTGACGAGCTCCAGCGTGATGCTGACGCGCGTCTTCAAGGTGCTGGCCTTCTGTGGGCGCGCTGGCGATCATCCCGCTGTTTCTGCTGCAGGCGATCGTGCTCAAGGCCTTCTGCACCTACTGCGTGGCCACCGAGGTCATCATGCTGGCCATCTGGATCCTGAGCTTCCTGCTCGCGGCGCCCGGGCGGAGCGGCGAGCCGCTCGAGGCGGGCGCCTCCGAGGCCTGACGCCCGCCGCCGGCGGCGCCGGCGGCAGCCTCATCACTGGGACTTCCGCCGGAGCCGGGCGCCGACGCAACGGTCGTCGTGAGACCCTCCTTTCCCTCCTCCTTGGGCCGCAGCAGCCGGCAGGTCCATCTTCCACCTTCTCGCGCAGCTGTGGCGCACTCCCGCGTACCACGTCGCTCGGCGTCGTCCGCCGGCCGACGAAGGGCGCCGCCTTCGCACTGAGCGCCGCCGGCCACCGCGGACGACCAGGCTCGACATGAAGAGGGGGCCGGGCCGCTCTCGCGAGCGGCCCGGCCCCCTCGGGTCACGCTGTCTGTCTTCTCCCTACGGGTTCGTCGTCACGCGGATCGTCGCTGACCACGGCGAGTTGCCGACCCCGTTGACGCCCCGGATGCGGTAGTCATACGAGGTGGCGGGGCTACGCGCCGTGCTGACGTAGCTCGTCACGTTCGCGGCCGTCGTCACCACGGTGCTCCAGTTGGCCACCCCGACGCGGCGGCGTTGGAGCTGGTAGCCGGTCTCGTTGGCCGAGACGTCGTTCCAGGCCAGCGTGATGGACGTTCGCGTATGCGCCGTGCTGCGGAAGTTCGTCGGCGTCAGCGGGACCGTGGTCGCGCTCACTGTGTTCGATCAGGCGGAGACGCCGACCACGTTCACGGCCTGGCTACGGTAGTACCAGGTCTGGCCGTGAACGTGTTGTTGGTGGCCCGCTGGAGGGTGAAGCTGGCCTCGTTGTTGGCGTTGTCCGTCCACCGCAGGGCGACCGTGTCCGGTCCGGCCTCCTCGGCCGCTTGCTCGTGTACCGTCCCGTCGGTCGCCAGCAGGAGCGTCGGCGGGTTGATGAGCGCCCGGGCGATGACGAAGCGCTGCAGTGGCCGGCGGAGAGCTCTCGCGGCAGTGGCTTCATGCGATCACCCGGGCCGACCAACCCCACGATCACCAGCGCCGTGGTCGCGCCACGGACGTGACCTGAACAGACAGCCGGGCCGCTCGCGAGCGGCCCGGCCCCTCCATGGCGGGGGCCCGGACACCTGCGGTGTCCGGGCCCCCGCCCTGCCTTGTCTCTAGTGCGTCATCTCCAGGGCTTTGCCCCCTCTCGTCGAGCTCTGACCACGATCACGGATTGGTGAGGATCGGGAATGGCGTCGCGTTCACCCAGGCCGAGAAGACGAGGGTGCCGTTGTTCGCCCGGATCCGGTAGTAGTAGTTGGTGTTTCGGCTGAGACCGGTCTGCGTGAGCGTGGTCAGGTTGGCGGCAACGTTGGCGGTGTTGACCCCCGAGGTGAAGGTGGTGTTGGTCGCCCGCTGGATCGTGAAGCCGGTCACGTTGGTGACGGCAGTCCGTCCAGGTGAGGATCACAGAGCGGCTGTTGCCGCTGCCGTTCGCGCCGTTGGCCGCGGTGAAGTTGCTCGGCGCCGCCGGCATGGCCGGCACCGGCGACTGCGCCGAGGTTCGAGAAGCCCGACGTTCCGGCGATGTTGGTGGCCGCCACGCGGTAGGTGTACGGTCACGCCGGTCGGGACAGTGGTGTCCACGCACGTGGTGTTGCCGGTGTTGTTCCGGGCTGGCGCAACCGCGATCTGGGTGAAGTTGACGCCGTCGGTCGACCGCTGGACGATGAAGCCGGTCTCGTTCGTGGCGTTGTCCCGCCAGGTCAGGCTGACCTGCGGCCCGGCCTGCAGCGTCGCCGTCAGGTTGGTCGGAGCCGCCGGAGCGTTGACACCCGCTGTGGCGCGACACCGACTGGACCGTCATCTGCGGGAACTCCGCACCGTAGCCGACGGTGTTCCTGGCCACGACTCGGTACAGGTAGGCCGTGTTCGCGTTCGACGGTGGGATCGGTGAACGTCCTGACCTCGTGGTTGTTCGGCTGGTTGAGCGGCGAGGCGAGGGTCCCGGCGTCCGTCCAGTTGGTCCCGTCGGTCGTGCGCTGGACCAGGAACGACGTCTCGGTGATCGAGTTGTCGTTCCAGGTCACGACGATCCTCCGGTTGTTCCCGCTCCCGGTGAACGAGAAGGCGAGCCCGTCCGGCTTGTACGGCGGGAGCGCCAGCGACTGCGGCCGCATCATGTCCATCTCTTCGTGGCTCAGGATGTGGCAGTGCCAGACGTACTCCCAGCCGAAGTTGACCAGCTGGTTGGTGATCGGGTTGGTCGGGTTGCCCTGCGGGTCGATGTTGTTGAACGTGCATCGTCGCGCCCGTCGGGCATCATCGGGTTGAGGTCGCGGATCGCGTTCGGGACCTCCAACGGCAGCTCGGGCACGATGGGCCGCAGGGCGACGATCGTGTCCTCGAGCGGGCTGATGCGGACGGTGTCCTTCCAGCCCAGCTCCGTCGGCGTCGGGCGGGATGATGATGTTGTCCCACGTGACCCGGTTGAGGAGCTGCACGTCGTAGAGGTGGAAGTGGATCGGGTGCGTGTCCACGCCGTTGTGGGTGATCCGCCAGATCTGCGTGCCGTCGTTGGGTCCGACATCGGCGCGATCTTGACGTCGCTCACCGGGTTGCCGTTGGCGTCGTAGGTCAGATCGTTCTTCGGCAGGTTGGTGCCGTCGATGAGCTCGGTCGCCGGGTTGACGTACGGGTAGAGGGTGACGTTCTGCGCGGCCGGCGTCGGCGGCTGCGCCTCGACGCCGAGGTTGGCCTGCATGCGGCCGAACTCGTCGAAGGTCGTCGCGTTCATCTCGTCGTGGATGGCCTTGGGCTGCAGCGGCATCGTCATCTTGGCGGTCGGCGTCTTGCAGCGTGTTGAAGCCGAAGGTCGCGGTGTCGTTGACGCGCACGAGGCCGTCGCAGATCTGCAGCGTGCTGCCGGGCGCGTTGCAGTTGCTGCTGGCCGCGAAGTTCGTGCCGTAGGCCGAGTTGTAGGCGGCCTGGCCGACGATGATCGGGTGCTGGCCGGACTCGAACACGCCGGAGCCGTCGGCCTTGTGCTGAAGGCGTTCTGCAGCGCGGTCAGGTTGAAGCCGGCGGCCGGCGGTGCGCCGGCGATCTTCACCTGCATGATGGTGCGGGTGTTCGGGCCGTAGCCGGGCAGGATGGTCGGGGCGCCGTTCGGGCTCAGGTCCGGGGCGCCGGTGTAGTAGTCGTAGGACGGGACGCGGGCCGGGAAGGCGGCCGGCGCGTCGTTGTAGAGGATCAGCGTCTTGCCGGCGAACTTCGAGAAGTCGACGATCACGTCGGCCCGCTCGGCGGGCGCCAGCAGCAGCGAGTGCTTGTCGACGTTGCCGACGTCGAAGCGGGTCGGGTCGGTGATCCAGGTGGTCGGCTGCTGGCCGTCGACGACCGCCGGCGCCGGCAGGAAGCCGCCCTCGGTGCCGATCTGGATCCAGTCGGGCCCGGCGGTGCTGACGCTGGTGTCCGGCGTCGGGAAGACGTTCGGGTCGGTCTGCGCCGCCGCCAGCTCGCGGCGGGTTCGAGCGCGACCTCGCTGTCAGCGTGCCCGTGCGTCGGGTCGGCCACGTACCACTGGAAGTTGAAGAAGCGGTCGTTGGCCGCGTTCAGGATGCGCAGGCGGTAGCGTCTTCGGCTCGAGCGTGACCGTCGGGTAGGCCACGCCGTTGACGATCGGCGTGTCGTTGAACTGCTCCATGCCGACCGAGATGTTCGGCGTGCCCGGGATCTGCTGCGGCTCGCAGAACGGGTCGGTCTGGTACTGCCAGGTCGCCGGGTCGTCGAGGTTGCAGTTCGGGTCGTAGTACGGGTTGGCGATCGGCCCGTACAGGTGGCCGCGGCCGGCGGCCAGAACCACGGGCCGTACATCCAGCGGCCGTAGGCGCTCATGCCGCTCGGGTCGCCGGGGTTCTGCGCCGGCATGTACACGTGGTGGTACCAGAAGTTGCCGTAGCCGCCCCAGCGGTCTGTGTCCCAGGTCGGGTCCTGACCGTAGCGCTGAGCCGTGCGGCTGGCTGTCGTCCTGGGCACGAAGGTGCGGTCCTGGACGACCAGCGGGATCGTGTCGGTCGGGCCGGGGATGGTGCCGTTGGCGACCAGCTTCTGCTCGGTGTCGTCGGTGATGAGGTAGCCGGCGGCCTCGCCGGCGTACACGTTGAGCCGGGTGATGCCCCAGGCGTGGTCGTGGTAGAACATCAGCCGCGCGCTCTGCTGGTTGGTGTAGTAGAAGGTCTGGACGCCGTCGTCGCGGGCCGTTGCCGACGCCGGTCATGTCGGGCACGTTCTGCGACGCTGACGCCCTGCGGCCACGGCGTGTTCTCGCCGGCCGGCGTGATCCACTGGTGCGGCGTGCCGTCGCTGATCCACGGGCGTGATGCCGCCGTGCAGGTGCAGCGTGGCCCGGTTGTCCTTGAAGCAGTCGCGGCCTTCGGGTACTCGCTGCAGATCGGGTTGCGCACCTCGTCCATGACGGTGCCCTGGTCCACCGGCGTCGGCCATGGCCATCGGGCCCATGCCCGAGCCCATCAGGGTGGTGTCGACCGGCAGGAACAGGTCGCCTCGGCGCCGGTCGGCAGCAGGTTGTGGAAGACGATGCGGACCGGCTTGTTCTTGGTCGCGGCGATGATCGGGCCCAGCCACTGCGGCGGGGTCACGCCGTAGGCCTGCGACGCCGTTGATCAGGACCGGCGTCGGGCTGGTCCCGTCGAGCAGCTCGTTGATCAGCGGGATGTGCTGGCTCATGCCGCGGCGTTGGCCGGCGTCTCGAGCTGCACGTAGCCGCGCAGCGAGCGTCGCCGGCAGGTCGGAGGTGAACTTGGTGCGGTACTGCACGACGCGCGATCTCGTACTCGTCGGCGTTGATGCCGCTGCCGTCGAGGTCGATCTGCTCTCCGGCACCGCGAGCGGGATGTACTTGGCGTCGGTCTGCGTCCAGTCGGGGCAGCTCCCGGTACCGCCGGGTCGCAGAGCCCCGGCAGGGCGTCCTGGAACTTCTTGATGCCGCCGGCGGTGACGTAGCCGGAGCCGGCGGTCGGTGACGGTGATGCGCGGTGACGGCGCCGGCGTCGGTGGCCGCGGTGGCCGTCGCGCCGGCGCCGGTGCCGGTCGGGTCGGTGATGGTCACCGTCGGGAGCGGACGTGTAGCCGGCGCCGAAGGTGTCGAGCGCGACGCTCTGGATCGTCGAGCGTGGCCGTAGCGTGGCGCCGGCGCCGCCGTTGCGATCGGGTCGAAGAGCGTGCCGTCGCGGATGACGACGTTGGGGGCGGCGGAGTAGCCGGAGCCCGGGTCGTCGACGACGATCGCCGGTGATCGCGCCGGTCGTGGCGTCCTGGTCGGCGTGCGCCCTGGCCTGCGTCGCCGTTCGGGTCGTCGGGCAGGTCGAAGTCGACGGTCGGGAACGTGTAGCCGCTGCCGGCGTTCGGCGAGCGTGACCGCGTCGACACCGCCGAAAGCGGTCGCCGTGGCGTCCGTCGTCGCGCCGCCGCCGGTGATGGCGACGACGGGCTTCGTGTAGCCGCCGCCGCGGCGCGTCGACGGTGACGCCGGTGACGGCGCCGCTCGAGTGTGACCGACGGCGTCGGCCGTGGCGCCCGTGCCGGCGCCCGTGATGGCGACCGTGGCGGCTGTGTAGCCGCTGCCCGGGTCGGTGATGGTGATGCCGGTGACGGCGCCGTTGCCGCCCACCGTCGCCGTCGCCGTCGCGCCGGTGCCGTCGCCGGTGATGGTGACGGTGACGTCGGGCAGCGTCAGCGGGCTCAGCGCCCAGTTCGGCCACGGCCCGAAGTAGTGCGGGACCTGGGTCTGATCTTTGGGTCGGTCGGAGCCGCCTGGCCCTGACTCATCTTGATCATGAACAAGGTGGTGAGTAACGCCACCACCACGAAGACGATGATGCTGGCCCTGGCCAGCGACATGTGTCGAGCGACCCTGGCACTCATGAAGAACCCCCTTCACGACTCTGATGATCTTCCATCCCAAACGCCGGGCCGCAGACGCGGATAGGCATACTGGACCCAGCCTTCTGGGCATCATTTCCTAACCTCGCGAGAGTGTAATCGGACGTTGTGCCTGACTTGACCTAGACGATAGGCATAGTCAGGCGTGATCCATGCGATGATTCATCGGCGCGGGAGTGTCGTCCGGTCAGGCAACGCAAAGCCGGAGGGTTCGTGAACATACCGGGAGTGCTGATGGGCGTGGCGGCGGGGATCGGGATCCACGCCGCGCTGAACAACGCCCTGGTCGGGTTCGCGCGCAAGCCGCCTGACCGTGCCCGGCTTGCCTTTGCGGTGGCGGCGGTGGCGGCGACAGTGGGCGCGCTCTCGGTCCTCGCGATGTACTCGGCGGGGAGCATCGAGACCCATGTCGCCGTCATGAAGTGGGTCTTCTTTCCCGCGAGCATCGCGTGGACGGTCGCGACCGTGTGGTTCGTCGCCTTCTATGCCGAGGTGCGGCCCAAGCGCTTCCTTGCCGTGCTGACGGCCGGCTTCGGCGTGGCCCTCGTCCTCGATCTGCTCCTCCCCGGCGGAATGCTGCACCACAACTCGGGCAAACTCGTCCCCGTGCGCATCCTCGACGGCGTCGTCATGGTCGCGAGCGGCTCTTCGCCGCACGCCCTGCACTACCTTACTGACGTGCTGACTGTGACCGCCTTCGCGTTCCTGTGCTACGCGGTCTACCACGTCTTCCGGCGCCACCAGTCGGCCAGAGCCGGCTACCTCGCCTTCATGACCGTGCTGCTCGCCCTCGCGACGCTCCTCGACACGATCAACGAGCACTCCATCATCACCTCCTTCACGACCCTGTATCTCACGCAAGTCTGCTTCGCGGTCGTGATCCTGACCGGCGGGCTGGCGCTGCGCCGGGAATCGCTTCGGGTCGAGAAGGAGCTCCGGCATTACCGCACCGAGATGGAATCGCTGGTCGCGGCCCGCGTCGTCGAGCTCGACCACGCAAACGTGCAGCTGGCCCTGGAGGCGCGCGAGCGGCGCGCCACCGCGGAGGCGCTGCGGCGCCGCGTCGCCGAGCTCGACGCCCTTCAGCGCATCGCGCGGATCCTGGCCGCGAGAAAGGAGATGGGCGAGGCGCTGGGCGAGGCGGCGCACGCGATGGGGACGCTGTTCGCGGCAAGGTACGTGGGCGTGCACCTGGTGATGGACGACGACAAGACGGTAGAGGGTGTCGCGGCGCGCACGGGCGCGGCAGGCGCACCTGCTGTCGCCGCGGGCGACCGGGAGGGGACCGCGAGCGTCGAGGCGGCGCTGGTCGCGGCGGTGGCGGACCGAGCGCTGCGGGAGAGCGCGATGATCGCCCAGGACGTCGCACGTTGGCCCGGGCTGCCCGACGAGCTGCGCCGGGCGGCGGCGGCGGACGGCATCGGCCACGTTCTGGCCGCGCCCCTGGTCGCGGCCTCCGGCCAGGTCGGAGCGCTCGTCATCGCCCGTGGCGAGGACGGGGCGGCCTTCTCCACCGACGACCAGCAGGTGGCCAAGACGGCGGGGGAGGCGGTCGCCGCGGCGATTGAGATCGACCGACTGCACCGCGCGGAGACGAAGCAGGCAGCCGAGGAGGAACGCCAGGCGCTGGCGCGTGATCTGCACGACGCCGTCACGCAGAGCATCTACAGCGCGAGCCTGATCGCGGAGGCGCTCCCGGCGGTGTGGGAGCGCGAGCCCGCAGAGGGTCTGCGTAACCTGGAGCGCATGCGCCGTCTGGTGCGCGCCGCGCTGGCGGAGATGCGCACGCTGCTGTTCGAGCTCCGGCCGGCCTCGCTCGCGGCCGCCCCGATCGGAGCGCTCATCGACCGTCTGGGCGACTCGCTCGGCGGCCAGATGCAGATCCCCGTCGAGATCGTGGTCGACGACGTCGACCTGCCCCCCGAGGTCAAGCTCGCCTTCTACCGCGTCACGCAGGAGGCGTTCAGCAACATCGCCAAGCACGCGCGGGCGCAGCGCGTCACGGCCGTGGTCCACCGGGAGGGCCACGTGGCAACGCTCCTGGTGCGCGACGACGGCCGAGGCTTCGACCCGAGCGCCGTCCCCGGCGGCCACTTGGGCCTGCTCATCATGCGCGAGCGTCTCGAGCGCGTGAGCGCCAGGCTGACGGTCGAGAGCGCGCCCGGCCGCGGCACCACGATTCGCGCCGTGTGGCCGCGGCCTGCTTCGGACGACCCCCAGCTGGAAAGAATGGGAGCGTGAACGAGACCGCCCACATCCGCGTGTTGATCGTCGACGACCACTACATGGTCCGCGAGGGGCTCAAGGTGCTCCTCTCGACGAGCGATGACATCGAGGTGGTGGGAGAGGCCGCCGACGGCGCCGAGGCCGTGGAGCAGTGCGCGAGCCTCCAGCCGGACGTCGTCCTCATGGATATCCTGATGCCGGTGATGGACGGGGCCGCGGCGACGGCCCGTATCACGGCGACGTGCCCGGGCGTCCACGTGATCGCGCTGACCAGCTTCGTCGACGAGGAGCTGGTCGAGCAGGCGCTCGACGCGGGCGCGATCAGCTTCCTCCTGAAGGATGCGCGCCCGGAGGCGCTCACGCAGTCGATCAGGGACGCCTGCGAGGGCAAGGGGACCGTCGACGGCAGCGCGATGAAGGCGATCATGCACCGCCGGAAGCACGAGGTCGGCACGGATCTCACGGCCCGCGAACGCGAAGTGCTCGTCCTGGTCGCCGGTGGCATGAGCAACAAGGAGATCGCCGAGCGGCTCACGCTGAGCGTCGGCACCGTGCGCCTGCACGTCAGCAACGTCCTCTCCAAGCTCGACGCGCCCAACCGCACCACGGCCGCCGCCATCGCCATGAAGCACGGCCTCGCCTGAGCGACTATCACACTTGTCGAGGTCCAGATAGGCCCAATGGCGGTGGCGCGGTCAGGCCGCAGATGAGCATGATAGTCGCGTACGTGCCCCGCAAGGGCAAGGAACACCCGGCCGAGAGGAGAGGCAGTTGCGCGTACTCCTGGCAACGGACCGCCCCGACCTCGGTCATGCGCTGTCTCTCTTCCTCTCCGCACGGCGGAACGACGTCGTCGACGTCGTTGGCGACTCCGACCATCTGCTGGCTCAGGCGGCCACGGTACGTCCAGACGTGGTCCTCGTCGACTGGCGCCTCGGCGAGGCAGTGTCCTCCCGGGTGGTCACCGACCTGATGGATCGTGACGACCCGACGCCGGTCATCATCCTGAGCTCGAACCAGGAGCGCGGCAGAGCTCGCTCCTCCGGGGCCGCGGCGTACGCAACGCTCGGCGACCACCCCGACTCGCTGCTGGAGGCGCTCGCAGAAGTGGGTCCCGCGACCCGCTGACCCCGCAAGCGCTCAGCCGGGATCCGCGGCGAGCTCTCCCTTCAGCGCCGGCTCCCGCGCCGCTTCGAGCTCGAGCACCACGGCGGTGTGGTCCGGCCGCGTGGTCAGCAGGACGCGCTCGCACAGCTGCAGCATGATGGTGAAGCCCATGCCGAGGCTGGCGGCGGTGGAGAACCCGGGCACGAGCGTGGCCCGGGGCAGCATGCGGAAGTCGATCCCCGGGCCCTCGTCGCTGATCGCGACCTGCAGGTGGTGCCCATTGGCGAAGACCCGGTAGGTGCCGCCCTTCGCGTGCTTGATCGCGTTGTCCAGTGCCTCCCCCGCGGTGCTGAGCAGGTCGGTGTGCCGGATGCGGCCGGGGAAGGACCGCTCGGCGGCCGAGACCACGAAGCGGCGCGCCTCTGCGAGCTCCGCCGCCGACGTCGAACGAGACGGCGGAGGCGATCGGCTCGCCGAGCTCGGCGGCCAACTCCTCCTCGGTGAGGAGGATGAGCTTGCCGCCGGTCACCGCGTCGAGCACGTCGACGTAGGCCCGGCGGATGCCCTCCTCCTGCCGGCGCAGCGCCTGCTCCGCCTCGCGAAGGTCGGTGAAGTCCACGGCGGAGAGGGCCCACAGGTCGCCGCCCGCCGGATAGGTCGAGAGCAGCTCGTAGGCGTCCTCGGTCCGCAGGCAGACCTCGCTGCTGACGGACTGCCCCGCCGCGATCGCGCCGGACACCACATCGAAGTACGCGCGCAGGCGCTCGTCGCTCCCGTCGCACTCGCTCAGCCGGCGGCCGACGAGCCGCTCCCGCGGCACGCGCGTCCGCCGCGCTTGCGTCGGGTTGATGTCGACGACCACGAGGTCGTCGATCTCACCCTCGTGATCGCGCTCGACGCGGAACACGATGAGGCCCTCGTTGGCGTTGTCGAAGAGGTGCCGGTAGCGCTCCTCGCTCTCCTTCAGCTCGTCGTGCTTCTGCTCCCGCCGCAGGGCCGCGAGACCCATCTCGCTGAGGACCCCGACGAAGTCGCCGAGGAAGCTGATCGCTTTCTGCAGACGCTCGTGGGAGATCACCGGCACGCGGGCGAGCGCCTCCAGGTACGCGGCCTCGTCGAAGCCCAGCCGGCGCGCGCGCTCGGCGAAGACCGCCGGGTCGACGTCGTCGTCGGCGAAGAAGAA
Source organism: uncultured Thermoleophilia bacterium (assembly GCA_963808735.1). GTDB lineage: Bacteria > Actinomycetota > Thermoleophilia > UBA2241 > UBA2241 > CAIXSE01. The sequence goes on from CAWEHE010000028.1 coordinate 63,636, forward strand.
CTGCCCCGTGAAGATGTTGGCGACATGATCTCCGGCGACGAACAGGGGGAAGGCCACGTCCCAGAGTCCGTTGCTGCACCGGTAGGCGTAGTGCTCCGACGGGCCCAGGCCCTCGATGAGCCGCTTGTTGATGCGGAGGTCGCTCTCGAGACAGCCGCTCAGCGTCTCGGCGTTCTCGCGGTGGAAGCGCGTGCAGATGTCCTGCCAGCCGGTCGCGATGAGCACCGTGCCGTCCGTGTCGAGCACCGCGAGCGCGATGTCGAAGGCGTTGGAGAGGCTGTCGCAGAGGCGCTGCACGCGGTCGAGATCGATGAGCGTCGCCAGCTCATACTCGCTTGACCGCATCCTCGACCACATCCCCCTCGCCCGCGCACGCCCGCCGGCGCCGCTACGCCCGGCGCGCCCCGGGCCACGTGCACACCCTACTTCGTTACCCGGGGCGCGTGGCCTGCGAACCGTGGCGGACGCGGCCGGTGGGCCGCGGGCGCGGGAGTATGCGTTGTCTGGGACGACAACGCCGAGCAGCGACGCACCGTTACACGCCGAACCGCGCCTCGAGAGCGCCTGCGTCCACGGCCTCGCGCAGCGCCTCGTAGTCCCGGAGGTTCTGCTCGGCGTAGGCCGCGGCGAAGTCGGCGATGGCGCGGTCGAAGACGTCGCCCGCGCCCAGGTACGCCGCGATGGCGATGCGGTCGCCGCTGCGCGCGTGCGCCCGCGCGAGGACCCAGGCGCACATCCGGGCGTAGTCGTGCCACGCGTCCGCGGCCATGGTCTCCACGCGGAACGATCCCTTGCCGTCCCAGAGCTGGCGCATGTAGAAGTCGTAGTGGCGCCCGTCGAACCCGGTCACGTCGTACCAGCCCAGGAGGACGTCGCTCACCGCCTGCATGAGTCGCTGGCCCTCCACCACGCGCCGGCCGGCGCGGCGATACCGGCTGCGGCCGACGTAGCGCTCCAGCACGGAGGCCTGCGCCTGCTTGGCCTGCAGGAACAGCGGGTCGCCGGCGTCGCGGCCGAAGAACAGCATGACCCAGGCGCGCGTGCCGACGCTCCCCACCCCGACGACCTTGCGCGCGATGTCCTTGAAGCGGTAGAGGTCGAACATCGCCAGGCGTTCGGTCGGCAGAGTCTGGTGCGGTAGCCGCGCAGCGCCTCCTCCACCGCGTGCGAGAACCGTGCCCGTTCGTCACCGACGAGCAGCTCCTCCGCCGGGACGAGCAGCGGCGGCTCGCTCCGCAGCCGGATCCGCCCGTCGTCCTCCCGCGTGAGGCGCTCCAGCGCGCGGAGGTCGTGCTTGGTCGCCGCCTTCTGGAGGTCTTTGGCGATCGTCCGCGCGTCCTTCCCCTTGAGCGCCACGCTGTGGGCCTGGATCAGGTCGGCGTCGAGACGCGTGTACCAGAGATCGATGGCGCGCTTCTCGGCCATCTCCATCATCCCCTCGCGATACGCGCGCACGCTGGTGAGGACGATCGCCCGCCGCGTGGCCGCGTCGAAGCCGCGGTCCAGGCCGGCCGCCTCGAAGCTGGCCGCCAGGCGCTTGACGTCCCACTCCCACGGCCCCGGCAGCGTCTCGTCGAAGTCGTTGATATCGAAGACGAGCTTCCGCTCCGGCGACTGGTACAGGCCGAAGTTCATCAGGTGGGCGTCTCCGCACAGCTGCGCCGTCAGCCCGGAGTCGGGCGTGCCGGCGAGGTCGGACGCCATGAGCAGCGCCCCGCCGCGGTAGAAGGCGGCGGACGAGGCGAGCATACGCCCGTAGCGGATGGGGACGAGCTCGGGCGCGCGCTCCGCCGCCTGCTCCTCGAGCAGCCGGACCGGGTCGGGTCGGCGCGCCGGCGGCGTCCAGGCCGCGTGTGCGGAGCGAGGAGAACGCTTGCGGGCTTCCTTGCCGCGCGCGGCTCGTTCCGCCGGCGTGAGCTTGCGTCGCTGGGCTATATCGGGAAGCCACTCAGCCATGAGACGACCTGCCCGAGCTCTGCCGGACGACGAGGCCGTTGTACTCGACGGTCGGCATGCCTTCCACCGTCGGCGTGGTCGTCTCGATCATGGTGCCCTCCCCTTCGCTCTCGCCCCGAGCTCGGCCCGGGCTCCCATCGGTTGGAGTCGTTATGCGTGGGCCGGCGACGAATCAAACACGCCGGCCTCTCCGGCCGTGGGGCCGCCGGAGGCGCAGAGCCCTCGCGGTACATGCGTCTAGAGGGGGCTCGCAGAGCCTCCGCCTCCGGCCGATGGCATGCACTGAGAAGACAGGCCACGAACCACAGCGAGTGGGGGCCGGACGTGAGCGGACAGGACAGGAATGGGCGCGCGAGTGCGCCGCCGCCGGGAGTCGGGCGATGAAGCGCTGGACGGAGATCGTCCTCGTCGCCTGCGCGGCCGGCGTGGCCGTCGCCCAGTGGCTCGTGCCCGCGGCGATGCAGGGCCTGCTGAGCGGGCTGCTCCTCGGCCTCGTCATCCTCACGATCTTCTCGCAGCGGAGCATGCTCAGCTCGCTCAACGCGGCGCACCTGGAACAACTCGAGGGCGAACGCCGGTACCGGGCCCTGTTCGACGCCTGCAGCGACGCCATCCTCGTGTACCGCCTCGAGGGCGACGGCCGCCCGGGGCAGCTCGTGGAGGTCAACGAGGCGGCCTGCCTCGGACTGGGCTACTCACGCGGCCAGTTGCTGGCGATGAACGCCGACGACGTCCACGCCCCGGAGGCCCGGCGCCAGGTGCAGGAGCGCACCCCGGCGCTCAGCGAGGCCGGCAGCCTGGCCTACGAGACCGTGCACATCACGAGTGACCGGCAGCGCCTGCCCGTCGAGGTCAGCGCGCGGCTGGTGCAGATCGGCGGACGCCGGCTGTGCCTGACCGTCAGCCACAGCATCGCCGCGCACAAGGAGCTGGAGGGGTTCCTGCGGACCCTCTCCGACGCCGACGAGCTCACCGGGCTCCTCAATCGGCGCGGCTTCTTCACCAAGGTCGACGCGGTCAGGCGACGCGCGCGGCGCAACGACTCGCAGGTGCTGCTCATGTACCTGGACGTCGACGGCCTCAAGCGTGTCAACGACGAGCTGGGCCACGCCGACGGAGACAAGCTGCTCGTGGCCGCCGCCGACGTGCTCCGCACGGCCTTCCGCGAGAAGGACGTGGTGGCGCGCCTCGGCGGCGACGAGTTCGTGGCGCTGGCCGTGCTCGGGCGGCGCCAGGACGAGCGCCTCGACTGCGAGGCTCTCGAGGCGCGCCTGCGAAGCGCCATCAAGGCGAAGCGCGCGGAGCTCGGCGACGACTACGACTTCTCGGTCAGCTTCGGCACCATGGTCGCCAACCACGCCGAGCTCAACGAGATCGACGAACTCCTGGCGCGGGCCGATCAGCGCATGTACACGGTGAAGCGTGCGCGCCGGCGCCGGCAGGGCGCCTTCACGCTCGCGGGCAACGACACCTGATCCGAGCCGCGCCGCCGTCGCCCCCCGGTCGCACGCGAGCGTGAACGCATATACTGACGACCCAATAGTGGGTAGGACCAGTTTGTCGTCCTCGCCCATCCCCGGGCAGTCAGGCAGGAAACCATGGCCGCGTCGACGGTCGCGACGCCGCGGACCTTCGGGTCGGAGCGCGCGAAGACACTCAAGATCCGCCTCATCGAGCCGGCGCCGCCGAGCGTCAACATCCTCTCGTACGGCTTCTTCCCGCGCCTTGGTCTGCCCCTCATCGGCGCGACGCTCAAGGCGGCCGGCCACGACGTGCGCATCTACTGCCCCCAGGCGGCGCCGATCGACCGCGACGACGTCGCTTCCGCCGACCTCGTCGGCATCTCGACGACCACCTCGACCGCACCGTCCGCGTACGCCTTGGCCGACGAGCTGCGCGCCGCCGGTCTTCCCGTCATCCTCGGCGGCCCGCACCCCACGTTCGTGCCCGACGACGCCCTGCCGCACGCCGACTTCGTGGCCCGCGGCGAGGGCGGCGATGGCCTCATGCTCGAGCTCATCGATGCGCTCGCCGGCGAGCGCGAGCTCGAGAGCATCCGCGGTCTCTCGTTCTGGCGCGACCAGCTCCCGGTGCACAACGAACTGCGCGATCGCTGCGCCGATCTGGACTCCCTGCCGGCGCCCGACCTCTCGCTGATCGTCGGCGCGGACCGCATCTGGGAGACGCCCATCATGACGAGTCTGGGGTGCCCCTTCGACTGCACGTTCTGCACCGTGACCATGATGTTCGGGCGCTCCTACCGCTTCCGCAGTCCCGAGAGCGTGATCGCCGAGATCGAGGCCAAGAAGCCGCGCTCGATCTTCTTCTACGACGACAACTTCGCCGCCAACAAGCGGCGCCTCAAGACACTGCTGCAGCTGATGATCGACCGCGGCCTCGTGACGAAGTGGCAGGCTCAGGTGCGCACCGACGTGGCGCGCGACGAGGAGCTGCTCGACCTCATGCGGCGCTCCGGATGCAACCGTCTCGCCCTCGGCTTCGAGTCGATCGACCAGGAGACCCTGAACGGCTACGCCAAGTCGCAGACCGTGGAGGACATCACGTACTCCATCGCCGCGCTGCACCGCCACGGCATCAAGGTCCACGGCATGTTCGTCGTGGGCGCCGACAACGACACCGAGAGCACGGCACGCGAGACCGTCGCCTTCGCCGAGCGGCACGGCATCGACAGCCTCATGCTGAACGTCCTCACGCCCGGGATCGGCACGAAGCAGTACGACCTGATGGACGGCGAGAACCGCGTCTTCGAGCGCCGCTGGCAGTTCTACGACGGCCAGCACGTCATCTTCACGCCGCAGAACATGACGCCGGTCGAGCTGCAGACCGAGATCATGAAGGGGTACCGGCACTTCTACTCGGTGAGGCGCAGCCTCAAGTACCTGGTGCGTCTGCGCTTCGGCAGGATGCTGGAGCACCTCTGGGGCCGGCTCTACATCCATCGCTGGCAGAAAGAGCCGGCGAACCGCGCCTACGTGCAGGCGCTCGTCAGTCGAGGTACTCCTGGAGGCACTGGGCCTCGCGGTACGCCTTGAGCTTGGCGAGCGTCTTGGCCTCGATCTGACGGATCCGCTCGCGCGTGACGCCGAAGACCCGCCCGACCTCGTCGAGCGTGCGCGGGCGGCCGTCCTCGAGACCGAAGCGTAGCCGCAGGACGCTGCGCTCGCGATGCGAGAGCAGGCCGAGGACGGCGACGATCTCCTCCCGCCGCACGATCTCGGCGACCTCTTCCACGGGCGCGGAAGACTGCGTATCCTCGATGAAGTCGCCCAGCTGCGAGTCGCCCTCGTCGCCGACCTGCTGGTGGAGGCTCGCCGGCTCCTGGCTGATCCTCTGGATCTCCCGCACCCGGGCCGGCGTGACGCCCATCTCGGCGGCGATCTCCTCGGGCGTGGGCTCCCGCCCGATCTCCTGCACGAGCTGGCGCTGCACGCGCACGAGCGTGTGGATGTTCTCGACCATGTGGACGGGGACGCGGATGGTGCGCGACTGGTCGGCCAGGGCCCTCGTGATCGCCTGCCGGATCCACCAGGTCGCGTAGGTGCTGAACTTGAAGCCGCGCCGGTAGTCGAACTTCTCGACGGCGCGCATGAGCCCGAGGTTGCCCTCCTGGATCAGGTCGAGGAGCGGCATGCCTCTGCCGACGTGCCGCTTGGCGATGCTCACCACGAGGCGCAGGTTGGACTCGATGAGCTTCTGCCTTGCCGCCTCGTCGTGGCGCTCGATGCGCTTGGCCAGAGAGACCTCTTCGACGCCGGTCAGCAGCGGCACCTTGCCCATCTCGTGGAAGTACAGGCGCACGGGGTCGCTGCTCACGGTCTTCATCGAGAGGTCCAGCTTGGGCGCGGGCTCGGCGTCGTCGCTCGCGTGGTCGCCGGGTCCGGCCACGAGGTGAGGCTCGTCCTCGACGATCTCGATGCCCATGTCGGTGAGCGCGAGAAGGAGTTCCTCGAGCTGCGTGACGGTGACCTCGACGTCGTGCAGAGCGGCGACCACTTCGGCGCTGCTCAGGCAGCCCAGCTCGTGCCCCTCCTCGATGAGGCAGACGACTTCGGCGCAGTCGATGAGCGCGGCTGAGGGGACGCCGGTCTCTTCTGGTGATGCGGGTGAAGGCACCTGCGGTCTCCTGCCGTTGGTCTTGCCCCCAGGCCGAGGGGACGTCGAGTACCGTGAGGGGCCGGGATCCGGCACCCATGCTCGCGGCGGGCGACGCGGGCGCCGTGTCGAACCGAAGGGACGTCAGGCGACGTGCGGAGCGAGACGACCAGTGTAGCAGGCTCACGACGGCGGTGCTGCCGGCGCCGGCCGCTCAGCGCCGGCTCCCGCGCCGCTTCGAGCTCGAGCACCACGGCGGTGTGGTCCGGCCGCGTGGTCAGCAGGACGCGCTCGCACAGCTGCAGCATGATGGTGAAGCCCATGCCGAGGCTGGCGGCGGTGGAGAACCCGGGCACGAGCGTGGCCCGGGGCAGCATGCGGAAGTCGATCCCCGGGCCCTCGTCGCTGATCGCGACCTGCAGGTGGTGCCCCTTGGCGAAGACCCGGTAGGTGCCGCCCTTTGCGTGCTTGATCGCGTTGTCCAGGGCCTCCCCCGCGGTGCTGAGCAGGTCGGTGTGCCGGATGCGGCCGGGGAAGGACCGCTCGGCGGCCGCGACCACGAAGCGGCGCGCCTCTGCGAGCTCCGCCGCCGACGTGAACGACACGGCGGCGGCGAGCGGCTCGCCGAGCTCGGCGGCCAGCTCCTCCTCGGTGAGGAGGATGAGCTTGCCGCCGGTCACCGCGTCGAGCACGTCGACGTAGGCCCGGCGGATGCCCTCCTCCTGCCGGCGCAGCGCCTGCTCCGCCTCGCGAAGGTCGGTGAAGTCCACGGCGGAGAGGGCCCACAGGTCGCCGCCCGCCGGATAGGTCGAGAGCAGCTCGTAGGCGTCCTCGGTCCGCAGGCAGACCTCGCTGCTGACGGACTGCCCCGCCGCGATCGCGCCGGACACCACATCGAAGTACGCGCGCAGGCGCTCGTCGCTCCCGTCGCACTCGCTCAGCCGGCGGCCGACGAGCCGCTCCCGCGGCACGCGCGTCCGCCGCGCTTGCGTCGGGTTGATGTCGACGACCACGAGGTCGTCGATCTCACCCTCGTGATCGCGCTCGACGCGGAACACGATGAGGCCCTCGTTGGCGTTGTCGAAGAGGTGCCGGTAGCGCTCCTCGCTCTCCTTCAGCTCGTCGTGCTTCTGCTCCCGCCGCAGGGCCGCGAGACCCATCTCGCTGAGGACCCCGACGAAGTCGCCGAGGAAGCTGATCGCTTTCTGCAGACGCTCGTGGGAGATCACCGGCACGCGGGCGAGCGCCTCCAGGTACGCGGCCTCGTCGAAGCCCAGCCGGCGCGCGCGCTCGGCGAAGACCGCCGGGTCGACGTCGTCGTCGGCGAAGAAGAACTGCCCCGTGAAGATGTTGGCGACATGATCTCCGGCGACGAACAGGGGGAAGGCCACGTCCCAGAGTCCGTTGCTGCACCGGTAGGCGTAGTGCTCCGACGGGCCCAGGCCCTCGATGAGCCGCTTGTTGATGCGGAGGTCGCTCTCGAGACAGCCGCTCAGCGTCTCGGCATTCTCGCGGTGGAAGCGCGTGCAGATGTCCTGCCAGCCGGTCGCGATGAGCACCGTGCCGTCCGTGTCGAGCACCGCGAGCGCGATGTCGAAGGCGTTGGAGAGGCTGTCGCACAGGCGCTGCACGCGGTCGAGATCGATGAGCGTCGCCAGCTCATACTCGTTTGACCGCATCCTCGACCACATCCCCCTCGCCCGCGCACGCCCGCCGGCGCCGCTACGCCCGGCGCGCCCCGGGCCACGTGCACACCCTACTTCGTTACCCGGGGCGCGTGGCCTGCGAACCGTGGCCGACGCAGCCGGTGGGCCGCGGGCGCGGGAGTATGCGTTGTCTGGGACGACAACGCCGAGCGCGACGCACCGTTACACGCCGAACCGCGCCTCGAGAGCGCCGTGCGTCCACGGCCTCGCGCAGCGCCTCGTAGTCCCGGAGGTTCTGCTCGGCGTACGCCGCGGCGAAGTCGGCGATGGCGCGGTCGAAGACGTCGCCCGCGCCCAGGTACGCCGCGATGGCGATGCGGTCGCCGCTGCGCGCGTGCGCCCGCGCGAGGACCCAGGCGCACATCCGGGCGTAGTCGTGCCACGCGTCCGCGGCCATGGTCTCCACGCGGAACGATCCCTTGCCGTCCCAGAGCTGGCGCATGTAGAAGTCGTAGTGGCGCCCGTCGAACCCGGTCACGTCGTACCAGCCCAGGAGGACGTCGCTCACCGCCTGCATGAGTCGCTGGCCCTCCACGACGCGCCGGCCGGCGCGGCGATACCGGCTGCGGCCGACGTAGCGCTCCAGCACGGAGGCCTGCGCCTGCTTGGCCTGCAGGAACAGCGGGTCGCCGGCGTCGCGGCCGAAGAACAGCATGACCCAGGCGCGCGTGCCGACGCTCCCCACCCCGACGACCTTGCGCGCGATGTCCTTGAAGCGGTAGAGGTCGAACATCGCCTGGCGTTCGGTCGGCAGAGTCGTGCGGTAGCCGCGCAGCGCCTCCTCCACCGCGTGCGAGAACCGTGCCCGTTCGTCACCGACGAGCAGCTCCTCCGCCGGGACGAGCAGCGGCGGCTCGCTCCGCAGCCGGATCCGCCCGTCCTCCTCCCGCGTGAGGCGCTCCAGCGCGCGGAGGTCGTGCTTGGTCGCCGCCTTCTTGAGGTCTTTGGCGATCGTCCGCGCGTCCTTCCCCTTGAGCGCCACGCTGTGGGCGTGGATCAGGTCGGCGTCGAGACGCGTGTACCAGAGATCGATGGCGCGCTTCTCGGCCATCTCCATCATCCCCTCGCGATACGCGCGCACGCTGGTGAGGACGATCGCCCGCCGCGTGGCCGCGTCGAAGCCGCGGTCCAGGCCGGCCGCCTCGAAGCTGGCCGCCAGGCGCTTGACGTCCCACTCCCACGGCCCCGGCAGCGTCTCGTCGAAGTCGTTGATATCGAAGACGAGCTTCCGCTCCGGCGACTGGTACAGGCCGAAGTTCATCAGGTGGGCGTCGCCGCACAGCTGCGCCGTCAGCCCGGAGTCGGGCGTGCCGGCGAGGTCGGACGCCATGAGCAGCGCCCCGCCGCGGTAGAAGGCGGCGGACGAGGCGAGCATACGCCCGTAGCGGATGGGGACGAGCTCGGGCGCGCGCTCCGCCGCCTGCTCCTCGAGCAGCCGGACCGGGTCGGGTCGGCGCGCCGGCGGCGTCCAGGCCGCGTGTGCGGAGCGAGGAGCACGCTTGCGCGCTTCCTTGCCGCGCGCGGCCCGCTCCGCCGGCGTGAGCTTGCGTCGCTGGGCGATATCGGGAAGCCACTCGGCCATGGGACGACCTGCCCTAGCTCTGCCGGACGACGAGGCCGTTGTACTCGACGATCGGCATGCCTTCCACCGTCGGCGTGGTGGTCACGATCATGGTGCCCTCCCCTTCACTGTCGCCCCGGGCTCGGCCCGGGCTCCCATCGGTTGGAGTCGTTATGCGTGGGCCGGCGACGAATCAAACACGCCGGCCTCTCCGGCCGTGGGGCCGCCGGAGGCGCAGAGCCCGCGCGGTACATGCGTCTAGAGGGGGCTCGCGGAGCCTCCGCCTCCGGCCGATGGCATGCACTGAGAAGACAGGCCACGAACCACAGCGAGTGGGGGCCGGACGTGAGCGGACAGGACAGGAACGGGCGCGCGAGTGCGCCGCCGCCGGGAGTCGGGCGATGAAGCGCTGGACGGAGATCGTCCTCGTTGCCTGCGCCGCCGGCGTGGCGGTCGCCCAGTGGCTCGTGCCGTCCGCGATGCAGGGCGTGCTGAGCGGGCTGCTCCTCGGCCTCGTCATCCTCACGATCTTCTCGCAGCGGAGCATGCTCAGCTCGCTCAACGCGGCGCACCTGGAACAGCTCGAGGGCGAACGCCGGTACCGGGCCCTGTTCGACGCCTGCAGCGACGCCATCCTCGTGTACCGTCTCGAGGGCGATGGCCGCCCGGGGCAGCTCGTGGAGGTCAACGAGGCGGCCTGCCTCGGACTGGGCTACTCACGCGGCCAGTTGCTGGCGATGAACGCCGACGACGTCCACGCCCCGGAGGCCCGGCGCCAGGTGCAGGAGCGCACCCCGGCGCTCAGCGAGGCCGGCAGCCTGGCCTACGAGACCGTGCACATCACGAGTGACCGGCAGCGCCTGCCCGTCGAGGTCAGCGCGCGGCTGGTGCAGATCGGCGGACGCCGGCTGTGCCTGACCGTCAGCCACAGCATCGCCGCGCACAAGGAGCTGGAGGGGTTCCTGCGGACCCTCTCCGACGCCGACGAGCTCACCGGGCTCCTCAATCGGCGCGGCTTCTTCACCAAGGTCGACGCGGTCAGGCGACGCGCGCGGCGCAACGACTCGCAGGTGCTGCTCATGTACCTGGACGTCGACGGCCTCAAGCGTGTCAACGACGAGCTGGGCCACGCCGACGGAGACAAGCTGCTCGTGGCCGCCGCCGACGTGCTCCGCACGGCCTTCCGCGAGAAGGACGTGGTGGCGCGCCTCGGCGGCGACGAGTTCGTGGCGCTGGCCGTGCTCGGGCGGCGACACGACGAGCGCCTCGACTGCGAGACGCTCGAGGCGCGCTTGAAAGACGCCATCAAGGTCAAGCGCGCGGAGCTCGGCGACGACTACGACTTCTCGGTCAGCTTCGGCACCATGGTCGCCAACCACGCCGAGCTCAACGAGATCGACGAACTCCTGGCGCGGGCCGATCAGCGCATGTACACGGTGAAGCGCGCGCGGCGGCGCCAGCCGAGCACCCTCACGCTCGCGGGCAACGACACCTGATCCGAGCCGCGCCGCCGTCGCCCCCTCGTCGCACGCGAGCGTCAACGCATATACTGACGACCCAATAGTGGGTAGTACCAGTATGTCGTCCTCGCCCCTCCCGGGCAGTCAGGCAGGAAACCATGGCCGCGTCGACGGTCGCGACGCCGCGGACCTTCGGGTCGAAGCACGCGAAGACACTCAGGATCCGCCTCATCGAGCCGGCGCCGCCGAGCGTCAACATCCTCTCGTACGGCTTCTTCCCGCGCCTCGGTCTGCCCCTCATCGGCGCGACGCTCAAGGCGGCCGGCCACGACGTGCGCATCTACTGCCCCCAGGCGGCGCCCATCGACCGCGACGACGTCGCTTCCGCCGACCTCGTCGGCATCTCGACGACCACCTCGACCGCGCCGTCCGCGTACGCCCTGGCCGACGAGCTGCGCGCCGCCGGTCTTCCCGTCATCCTCGGCGGCCCGCACCCCACGTTCGTGCCCGACGACGCCCTGCCGCACGCCGACTTCGTGGCCCGCGGCGAGGGCGGCGATGGCCTCATGCTCGAGCTCATCGATGCGCTCGCCGGCGAGCGCGAGCTCGAGAGCATCCGCGGTCTCTCGTTCTGGCGCGACCAGCTCCCGGTGCACAACGAACTGCGCGATCGCTGCGCCGATCTGGACTCCCTGCCGGCGCCCGACCTCTCGCTGATCGTCGGCGCGGACCGCATCTGGGAGACGCCCATCATGACGAGTCTGGGGTGCCCCTTCGACTGCACGTTCTGCACCGTGACCATGATGTTCGGGCGCTCCTACCGCTTCCGCAGTCCCGAGAGCGTGATCGCCGAGATCGAGGCCAAGAAGCCGCGCTCGATCTTCTTCTACGACGACAACTTCGCCGCCAACAAGCGGCGCCTCAAGACACTGCTGCAGCTGATGATCGACCGCGGCCTCGTGACGAAGTGGCAGGCTCAGGTGCGCACCGACGTGGCGCGCGACGAGGAGCTGCTCGACCTCATGCGGCGCTCCGGATGCAACCGTCTCGCCCTCGGCTTCGAGTCGATCGACCAGGAGACCCTGAACGGCTACGCCAAGTCGCAGACCGTGGAGGACATCACGTACTCCATCGCCGCGCTGCACCGCCACGGCATCAAGGTCCACGGCATGTTCGTCGTGGGCGCCGACAACGACACCGAGAGCACGGCACGCGAGACCGTCGCCTTCGCCGAGCGGCACGGCATCGACAGCCTCATGCTGAACGTCCTCACGCCCGGGATCGGCACGAAGCAGTACGACCTGATGGACGGCGAGAACCGCGTCTTCGAGCGCCGCTGGCAGTTCTACGACGGCCAGCACGTCATCTTCACGCCGCAGAACATGACGCCGGTCGAGCTGCAGACCGAGATCATGAAGGGGTACCGGCACTTCTACTCGGTGAGGCGCAGCCTCAAGTACCTGGTGCGTCTGCGCTTCGGCAGGATGCTGGAGCACCTGTGGGGCCGGCTCTACATCCATCGCTGGCAGAAAGAGCCGGCGAACCGCGCCTACGTGCAGGCGCTCGTCAGTCGAGGTACTCCTGGAGGCACTGGGCCTCGCGGTACGCCTTGAGCTTGGCGAGCGTCTTGGCCTCGATCTGACGGATCCGCTCGCGCGTGACGCCGAAGACCCGCCCGACCTCGTCGAGCGTGCGCGGGCGGCCGTCCTCGAGACCGAAGCGCAGCCGCAGGACGCTGCGCTCGCGGTGCGAGAGCAGGCCGAGGACGGCGACGATCTCCTCCCGCCGCACGATCTCGGCGACCTCTTCCACGGGCGCGGAAGACTGCGTGTCCTCGATGAAGTCGCCCAGCTGCGAGTCGCCCTCGTCGCCGACCTGCTGGTGGAGGCTCGCCGGCTCCTGGCTGATCCTCTGGATCTCCCGCACCCGGGCCGGCGTGACGCCCATCTCGGCGGCGATCTCCTCGGGCGTGGGCTCGCGGCCGATCTCCTGCACGAGCTGGCGCTGCACGCGCACGAGCGTGTGGATGTTCTCGACCATGTGGACGGGGACGCGGATGGTGCGCGACTGGTCGGCCAGGGCCCTCGTGATCGCCTGGCGGATCCACCAGGTCGCGTAGGTGCTGAACTTGAAGCCGCGCCGGTAGTCGAACTTCTCCACGGCGCGCATGAGCCCGAGGTTGCCCTCCTGGATCAGGTCGAGGAGCGGCATGCCTCTGCCGACGTGCCGCTTGGCGATGCTCACCACGAGGCGCAGGTTGGACTCGATGAGCTTCTGCCTTGCCGCCTCGTCGTGGCGCTCGATGCGCTTGGCCAGAGAGACCTCTTCGACGCCGGTCAGCAGCGGCACCTTGCCCATCTCGTGGAAGTACAGGCGCACGGGGTCGCTGCTCACGGTCTTCATCGAGAGATCCAGCTTGGGCGCGGGCTCGGCGTCGTCGCTCGCGTGGTCGCCGGGTCCGGCCACGAGGTGAGGCTCGTCCTCGACGATCTCGATGCCCATGTCGGTGAGCGCGAGAAGGAGTTCCTCGAGCTGCGTGACGGTGACCTCGACGTCGTGCAGAGCGGCGACCACTTCGGCGCTGCTCAGGCAGCCCAGCTCGTGCCCCTCCTCGATGAGGCAGACGACTTCGGCGCAGTCGATGAGCGCGGCTGAGGGGACGCCGGTCTCTTCTGGTGATGCGGGTGAAGGCACCTGCGGTCTCCTGCCGTTGGTCTTGCCCCCAGGCCGAGGGGACGTCGAGTACCGTGAGGGGGCCGGGATCCGGCACCCATGCTCGCGGCGGGCGACGCGGGCGCCGTGTCGAACCGAAGGGACGTCAGGCGACGTGCGGAGCGAGAGGACCAGTGTAGCAGGCTCACGACGGCGGTGCTGCCGGCGCCGGCCGCCGCCGGCGCGTGGGACGGGCGGCGGGGGCGGCTCCGTCCTGGGGCCGCCCCCGCCGGTCGCGGCGTTCACTCCTTCGTGGTCACCGCGGGATGTGTTTGAGCCGGTAGATGAGGCTGCCCTCGTCGCCGGTAACGTAGATGGTGCCGGCCGCGTCGACGGCCACGCCGCTGAACCACGAGTACGGCAGGTAGCTCGGCGACGGCGGGAGCCCGACGCGGAGGCCGGCGGCGACCGGGCTGGTGGCTCCCGAGACCGGGTCGATGCGGGTCAGCCGCTGAGCGAGCACTTCAACGACGAGCAAGGAGCCATCGCGGTCGACGGTGAGACCCTCCGGCCCCTCGAGACCGAAGGTGACGGGCCGCGGCGGCGTGAGCGTCACGCCAGTCGCAACGAGCTGCCACACGATCCCGGTCGCCCAATCGGCGACCCACAGGTCGTCCTCCGTGGCTGCGAGGCCGGAAGGGAGATACATGGGGATGGCCGGATGAGGCGGGAACGTGGTGCGGGCCCCGCCGGGGCTCTGCCGGATGACCTGGCCGCCGGTGCCGAGCGTGGCGATGACCAGATCATCCCGGAAGCGGATGGCGTTGAGGGGCATGGGCAGGTCGAACCACTCAGCGAGCGACGTCAAGGCGTACCGGGATCCCAAATCTGCACGGTGTTGCCGAAGTAGGACGTCAGCACCAGATCGGCGCCGTACGGCGCGAGGGTGAAGGGCATGGATGCGCTCGCTCCGGAGAACGACTGCCATTGCACGTCCTCGACCTGACCGGTACGCGCATCGAACGTGTACAAGCTGAACACGTTGGCCACGTAGAGCGACACGGGGTGCCACGGCGCCCCTGCCGGACAGGGCCGCGATGCTGGTGGGGATGTCGATGCCGCCGCTGCTGAGAACCCGCGCCACGCCAGAGCGCAGGATCCGATAGACGCTGCCATCGCCGCCGCCGGTGGAGAACAGCTGGTCCGAGGCGTCGAAGGCAAGGTTGTCCATGCCCGACAGACCGGTCGGGACCGTCGACGACCAGGTCGATCGCGCCCGGTGGTCGCGTCGATGCGGACGACCTGGCCGTCATCGGCCGAGGTCACGGCGAACAGCCGCCCATGAGAATCGAACTTGACCGCCGTCGGGAACGACAACCCCGTCGGCGATGACCTGAGGGACGATGGGCGTAGCGTCCAGGTTGAGGCGCACGACGCGCCCGAGGTACGGCTGCGGCGCGTAGAGCATCCCGTCGGGCCCGAAGTCGAAGCCGTTCAGCTGCTGCGGGAACGGGTCGCCGGGGTTCCAGACGGGCCGTCGGGCGCTGCCTCGAGCGCCGGGATCGAGCTCGTAAGAGCGTCTGGCCGTAGGGGAGGAACGCTTGGGCGACGAAGAGGCGCCCGTCAGCGGACTGAAGGTGAGCGGGTTCACACGCATCCGCGACGAACTGCCGGGAGATCGGTGCCGTCGGGCGCGAGCCGCCCGACCCTCGCCTTCGAAGATGTCCGTCCAGTAGAGGGAGCCGTCGGGCCCGATGGTGACGTCGTCGCGCGGTCCCAGTATGGATGAGACGGTCGATGACGTGCCCGGTCCGCGCGTCGAGCACGGCGATCTGGACGCCGCCGGCGGTCCCGACGTAGAGCCGATTGCTGACCATCGGCCCAGATGCCGTTGGCCTGGTGCAGCGGCGCTCCCCGCACCAGGATCTTCATCACGTAGTCGTCGTCCACGGCTTTGGCGGCCCGTGCCGGCGCCGTCGCCGCCATCGTCGCGAACGCGACGAACAGCACGACGGTCAGCACGGCCGCCACGATGAGCTTGCGTCTCATGGCTGTGCCTCCTTGTCCTCGCCAGAGTGTGATGTTCCGGCGACGACGTCGGCGGCGGACCGGCGCTTCCCTTCCCACACCAGTGTGGAGGCACGATCATCCGGCGTCTTCACCGGAATCGGGTGATTCTCGCCGGTGCGGGACAAGGGAGAGGGCGGCCAGAGCGGCACGGGCGGGGTGTCCACCGGTGGGGGCGTCGGTCCTGGCTTGAGCGGACGGCAGACGGGCGGCGCACCGTAGCCAACGCCGCGGCAGGTATGGCGCCGGCGATATCTGGTATACTCCCTACCGACGGGTCGAGTGGGCCCGCAGGATTGCGACGTGACAAAACGCATTTCTTGGCGAATGTCACGTCGTTTTGTTTTGCCCGTACTGAGGGCGAAGGGATTGAGCATCATGGCAGAAGGCAAGGTCAAGTGGTTCAGCGCTGAGAAGGGTTACGGTTTCATCGAGCAGGCCGACGGCGAGGACCTGTTCGTCCACTTCTCGGAGATCCAGAGCGAGGGCTTCAAGTCCCTCGACGAGGGTCAGGCGGTGACGTTCGATCAGGGCACCGGCAAGAACAACAAGCCGCAGGCCACGAACGTGCGCATCAAGTCGTAAGCGAAGCAAACGCTTCGTAGCGCCACTTGAAGAAGACCGGGCGGCTCCCAGAGCCGCCCGGTCTTTTCTTTGTCAGCCTCCGTCATCGTTCGTGCGCCGCCGCCGCGATGCAACGCGGCTGGGCAGCGGCCGCACAATCTGCTACACTATTCATAGACGGGCCGAGCGGGCCCGCGGAATTGCGACGTGACACACCGCACTTCGATGCGGTCGTCACGTCTTTTTGTTTTGCCCCACGGGGGCGAAGGGATCTGATCAGCATGGCACAAGGCACAGTCAAGTGGTTCAACGCAGACAAGGGCTACGGCTTCATCGAGCACGAGGGCGGCGACGACCTCTTCGTTCACTTCTCGGAGATCCAGAGCGAGGGCTTCAAGTCCCTCGACGAGGGCCAGGCGGTGTCGTTCGAGCAGGGCACCGGCAAGAACAACAAGCCGCAGGCGACCAACGTGCGGGTGCTGTCGTAACAAGAACGGCGGCGTCGCAGCTTCATCTCGAGACCGGGTGGCTCCCAGAGCCGCCCGGTCTCTTCTCTTTGGCGGCGAGATCGCCGCGGAGAGAAGCCTGCTAGGCGGCGGCCGGCGCGGAAAGGCGTGCGCCGGCGAGCTCCGCCATCAGGTCGGCGACGGAGAGGATGCGGTCTACCCTCGCGGCAGTCGTGCCCGCCGTGTACAGAGGCTCTTCTTTGTCGGCGTTGTAGCCCGCCGCGCTGAACAACCCCTCGCAGATGCAGAAGCAGCTCTCGTTGTTCTCTTTGGCGGCGCAGCTCGTGAACCGGCCCGCCGCGTCCTTGAGGAGGACGTAGCCTTTGGCGCAGCTGGCCGGACGCCCGCGGACGAGGGCCGTCTGGTACATCGGGGACTCGCGCAGCACGCGGAAGGGCAGGCCGCAGGGCGAGCCGGGCACGTTGGCCACCAGCATGTCCTCCGGGCGGGCGCCCAGAACGGCTGCCTTGTACGCGGCGGAGGCGCTGCTCTCCTCGGTGGCGAGGAAGCGCGTCCCCATCTGCACGCCGTCGGCGCCGAGGCCGATGAAAGCGGCGGATGTCCTCGTGCGTGTAGATGCCGCCGGCCACGATCACCGGGAAGTCGCCGTGCGCCAGCGCGACCTCCTTGACGAGCGGCAGGAGCCGCTCGAGGGTGTTCTCGTCGAGGTCCACCTGGTCGGCGCGGAAGCCGAGGTGGCCGCCGGCGAGTGGGCCCTCGAGCACGACGGCGTCGGGCCGGTAGCGCTGTCGCTCCCAGCGCCGGCAGATGATGTCCAGCGCCCGTGGAGACGAGACGATGGGAACCAGCGCCGTCTCCCCCGCCGGCTGGACCGCCGGCAGGGAGAGCGGCAGCCCGGCGCCTGAGACGATGGCGTCGGCGCCGGCGTCGATGGCGGCGCGGACGGAGTCCTCGAAGTCACGCTGCAGGGCGACCATGATGTTGATGCCGGCGTAGCCACCTTGGGCCTTGGCGGCCTCGACCTCCAGCCGCACGGCCTCGTAGGTGCCGACGTTACGGCCGATGCGCTGGGAGACCATCCGGTCCAGTCCGGCGCTGGAGATCAGCCCCAGCCCCCCCGCCACGGCCACGGCCGAAGCCAGCGGGGCGAGGGACACGCCGATGCCCATCCCACCTTGCACGATGGGAAGAGGAAGCTGCATGCCTTTGATGGCGAGGAACGGAAGCGGGGGAGTCAGGTCTAACAGGACTACGATTGTAGGGTATGGCGGGCCGGGTGGCAATCGGCGGCGCCGTTAGCGGCGCGCGTCACCCGTCAAGCGGACTACGAACGACGCCGGGGGATGCCGACGACGTCGTGCACCGAGCAGTAGATCGCGGGGTTGTAGTTCGAGAGGACGGTGTCGCAGCGGGGCGCCTCGCAGACGCGCCCGCGCCCGTAGGCCGGGATCCGCTGGCTGATCCTGCCCGCGCACGGCGACACGAAAGCGCCGATCACCCGGGACTTCACGAGGAGGGCGGAGCGGGGCAGGGGCGGTCCATGAGCGAGGCCTTCCGTAGACCATGATGATTCTACGCTGATTTTCGTACCCTCACAACCCCGAGCCCGTCCTTCCAGCCACGGATGGCTCGTCCAGAAGGCGAGCGGCCCGGACCGCCTGTCGTACGTCCGGGCCGCCGTCAGTCGGCGGGCGCGGCGGGCCGCCCGGCGAGGAGGCCCAACTCGATGGCGCGTTCGACCGTCGCCGAGCGCGACGTGGCGCCGAGCTTGCGGTGCAGCGAGCTCACGTGGCTGGCGACCGTGTTCGGCGAGAGCGCGAGCCGCGTGGCGATCTCCGGCACCGTGAGGTACGTGGCGAGGAGCTCGAGCACGCGCTGCTCCGCGACGGAGACCGGCTCCATCACGGCACGCTCGCGGAGCCTCCTCTCGAGCTCCTGGGCCCGGAGCGCGAGGCCGGGGGCGGACCAGAGATCGAGCCTCTGCCCGGCCTCGTGGAGCCACTGGTGCGCCCGCTGCAGGTCTCCGCCGTCCAGGGCGACCTCGGCAAGGATCAGCGCGATCTGCGGGCCCTGCCACTGGCGGCAATCCGGTTCCAGCCCGTCGTAGAGTTCCTCGAGGTCGGCCACGGCGTCGGCGTCACCGTCTCGGGCGCTGAGGCGGTCGCGCGCGACCCGGGCGGGAAGGCTCAGCAGGTAGTCGTCCAGCCCGCTGCGCTCGGTCTTGGCCGTCGCCTCGAGCGCATAGCTCGCCGCGTCGTCCCAGCGTCCCTCATCGGCCGCAATCAAGGAGAGATGGCCCAGCGAGGCTTGCTCGACGGGGCTTCCCGCGGTGTAGCCACGCCTCGCGACGCGATGCAGACAGGCGAGTCCCGCCTCGGAGTCGCCACAGAGAGCGGCCGCGAGGCCGGCAAAGTGGCTGGCCAGGTCCAACCACGCGCTCGTCTTGGTATTGCCTGCCTCGAGACCGACAGCGACCTCGGCCGCGCCGCGCATGCCCGTCGCCCCTCCGGTGCCGAGCATGCCGGACAGGACGGCGACGGAAGAGCGCAGACTCGCTGCGCCGTCCGGAGACGGCGCCTCGAGGGCTGCTGGATCGAGCCGGTCGAGCAGGCGAGCGGCCGCGGCGGCGTCTCCGGTCAGGCCCCTGAGCCAGGCGGATGCGACGGTGAGGGCGGGGCTAGGCGAGCTCCTGCCCCGGTCCGAACTCATCCAGCCACAGCCGCGCCGCGAGCAGGCGACCCACCTCGTAGCGGGACATCCAGCGCGCCGCGACGAGGTCTCCGGCACGCTGGAGCTCGCCGGCCGCGAGCCAGTGGCGAACGGCCTGCCGGACCTGATTCCGCTCCTCGAACCAGCCGGCGGCGCGACGGTGGAGCTCGGGAACGGCGTCGGGGTCCCTCCGCCTGAGCTCGCCCTCGAGCAGCTCCGCGAACAGGTGGTGATAGCGGTACCAGCCCCTGTCCCCGTCAAGCCTCGTCACAAAGAGGTTCTCCTTCTCGACGCGGCGCAGCATGTCGAGGCCGTCGATGCGGCCCGTCAGCGCATTGCAGAGGTCGGGCGAGAGTCTGTCCACGATGGAGGTGTGCGTCAGGAACTCCACCTGCTCCGGAGGCTGCTCGGTGAGCACCTCGCCGGTCAGGTAGTCGGCGATATCGCGCCGGGCCGCCGCCGGGTTCGGCGGCCGACTCATCGCTCCCTGCCGCTTGAGCGCCGTCGCGACCAGGTAGAGCCCGGCCGCCCACCCTTCGGCCGTGGCAAGAAGGTGGTCGATGAGGTCCTCGGTCGCCGGAAGCCCGCGCATGACCAGCAGTTCCGCCACCTCGTCCCGGTCGAACGCCAGCTCGTCGTAGCGGTACTCGACCACGCGCTCCTCGGCGCGCAGCCGCGGAAGGGGCAGGGGCGGGTCGGTGCGGCCGCTGAAGACCACGGTCGAGCCCGCGGGAGACGACGACAGAATGGGCCACAGCGCCGCCCAGCACCTCGGGTCGCGGATCAGATGGACGTCGTCGAGCACCATCAACAGCGGCGGCGCCTTGGCCACGGCCTCGGCGAGGGCGGGCACGATCGCCTTCTGTAGAGGCGGCATGGGCAGGCCGAGCCAGGATTCCACCGGCGCATCGACCGTCGCGACGCCGGCGAGCGCGCGGGCGACGTAGTGCAGCAGTGTGACCGGGTCGTTGTCTCCCCGATCCAGGTGCAGCCACCAGGCAGGTCGCTCCTCGGCCTCCACCCACTGACGGACGCCGATGGTCTTGCCGGCACCGGACGGGGCGGAGACCACGACGAAAGGCGCCGTGACCTGCAGCAGGCTCTCGACGAGCCTGCGACGCCAGACGGCGCCCTGACGCCACTCCGGGATGCGCAGCTTGGATTCGCGGAGCACGAACGCGGAGGCGGAGCGCCGTGCAGAGGCGCCGGCGAGGCGCTTGGTGTCCGCGGAGTCCCCCGGCCGCGCGCGCGAAGCCCCACCGCGTCGTTTCGCGACCTCGTCAGGCACCCGGCATCAGCCTCGGCCCCACGACCGCCTCCGATCGACCCCTTCGGAGCACCAAAGATTGATTGTACTGCCGGAGTCGCCGGTCCGGGCGCCGGTCAACGTTGAGGCGCGCGTGGCAACGCCGCGCGCGCCTCACCCGATCACGCGGCGATGAAGCTCGAGAGAAGCTCCGGAAGCGTCATGCCGGACGGCGGGTGGTTGAGGTCGAGCCCGGTCGATTCGTCGAGCTGCCGCTTGAACCACAGGTCGAACGGGTCCTTCGACTGCGAGAACGTCGCGAGCGCGCGATTGAAGTCGGGCGACTCCATGTAGGCGACGAGCTGATCGCCGGCCGGCGTGCTCGCCATGTACCACGCCTCCTTGTCGATCCCGATCCGCCGCTCCGAGACCGCGTACTCCGCCTTGCGATCGGTCTCCAGCTCGCGCATGAAGTCGCGCGCCGTGGCGCTCTTGCCCTCTCTCACGGGGAGCACCAGACACACCTGATCCATCGCTTCCTCCCTTCCTTCGCCGAACGCGGACCGCCACCAGCGGCCGCAGGTCACCGCTCGCTCCGCAGAACTACTGCGCCTCCTCGATCCGACCCTCCTCCCCATGAGTCTGCATGCGCTGCGCAGCGATGTCTTCACCGGAATCCGGTGATTGGCGGTGCGGAGCGAGCATGAGGGCGGGCAAGGGGAGCGGAGAGCAGGCGAGCCAGGGCCGGGCGGCGATCTACCTGGACCGTGCGAGGGCGGGGGCGGTGGCGCCCTTCGGCGCCACCGCCCCCGCCCTCACTGCTGGTGCTGCTCTGTCGACGTCTCTTGTGTCGTTCAGGCAGTCCCGCACATGGCGTGTTCGGGGTGCCGTTCGCAGTACGCCACCGAAAGGGGCTCGTCGCGCTGCCGCCGATCACTGATCAGAGCCCATGCGGCCAGGACCATCACGAGCATGGCCAGGGCCGAGCCGACGATGATCCAGGAGCCCGTGGACGGCGTGCCGGACAGGCCGGGCTGAGCGGCGGTCACGCCGCGGACCAAGGCGATGCCGCCCCTGCCCCGCGTGAAGGCGGTGGCGTCGAAACTGCTTTGCGTCCCCACTGAAGATGTCGTCGACAGTGCGGCGGCGGCGCCTCTGCCTTGCGTGCCGGCGGCAGGAGTCGTGCTGCTCGCCGCGGCCTGCGCCACTTGCACGCCGACCGCGACCACCAGCAGCGACAGGAGGACCAGACCCGTGAATCGCGCGAGTCGTCGCTGTGCTGTGGTCTTCATGCTCTCACCTCTGGGCGCCGGCGCCGCCGTCACAGCAGTCCCCGTCGCCCTCGCAGGCCGGCGAGCACTGGACTCGCCTCCCCCTCACCAAGGTACCCCTGTAGCGTGTCCTCGTGAGTCAGCGGTAAACACGTTCGACGCAGTGTTATCAACCGCTCTGGCTTCGTCAGCCTTGATCCGTGCCGGGAAAGGATGAGAACCGTCGCGCGGGCAAGCGTCGGACCACTTTCTCTGCCGGCGCGCGACATGCCGGCGATCACCGCACCGGCTCCGCGACAACGCGTGACGCGAACGCACGCAGCGCGGGAGCCGCATGCCGCCCGACGAGCGGCGCGCCGTGGCCGGTCGCCAGGAGCCACGGGTCGAGATCGGCGAGAGCGACCACTGACCTCGCCGCGTCTCGCCAGTCACAGGTGACGATCGTCGGAGGGCCCGAGAGCCGCGGCTTGCGGCGCGCCAGGTCCCAGAGCCAGCCGAACCCGCCGCCGCCCAGGCGGCTCGACCAGGCCATCGTCAGGACGGCGCCGCACAGCCCTGCTGCGGTCTCGGCGATGGTGCGTCCAGAGCCGGGAAAGCCGGCGTCGACCAGCGTCCAGGACTCCCCCGAGCGCACGAAGTAGACGTTGGCGCCGCAGAGTCGCAACCAGTACACGCCGCGGGCGAGCTCGACCGCACGCGGACGCGTGCGCACAGACACCCCCGGGCCCAACTGCGACGATCAGTCCGGCAGCGGCTCCGTGTCCCACTCGGACGGCGTGAAGGCGCAGCCGGGCTCGGCGCCGATGACGAGCATCGCAGTGCCGGCCTCGAGTGCGACCGCGCCGCGCACGACCGCGGGATCGGGCACGTACAGGAACGTCCCGGCCGGCGCGTCGATCTCCTCTCCGCCCACGCGGTACGTCGCGTGGCCCGAGACGATGAGGAAGAGCTCCTCGTGGTTCGCCTCGACCTCGTCGTGGTCGTGCGTCAGCACGTCGCCCGCGACGGTGGCGCGCGCGAGGTTGGTGCCGAACGAGTCGATGCCGAAGAAGCGCCGGATCGGCTTCCACTCGGTGGTCGGCGACTCGCCCGGCTCGAACGGGATGTCGTCGATGTGTGCCGCCGTGTAGGCTGCGCGGTCTGCCGTGTCGCCCATGTCGGAGCCCTCCCTGCTAGCCACTGGGTTCGTCTCGGTTCGTCACGGACTCTAGCAGGGGAGCGTGGTGCCCAGGCGGCGTTGACGCCGTTCGCTCTGCAGCCGGCGCACGGCCAGGGGGGCGGGCAGCGGGCCCTCGAACCGCCGTAGAGCAGGGCGGAACGCACGAGGGGCCGGCATGTGCCGGCCCCTCGTGCGTGGAGCTGGTGTGTTGCAGGCGACTCGAGGTCGCGTGGTCCCTCAGGACCCCGAGTACACCCTCAGGGTGTTCTTCGCGACGTTGGCCTGCATATTGCCGGCCGTGTCGGTCGCGTACACGTAGAACGTGTAGGTCCCGGCCTTCAGCGAGCAGTTGAACGAGGCCGCGAGTAGTGTGTTGACCGGCTTGTGGCCGAGTTCGAGCATCTTCACGACGTTGCCGCGACGGTCCTTGATGACGATGATGACTTTGGCGGTGCCGCCGTTCGGCGTCTCGTCGTTGACCTGGTACTTCAGGGTCGCCGTCTGGGACCGCTTCGCCCTGGCAGAGTACGGCGCCTTCGTCGTGGGCTTGTGCGTATCGATGTTGAACCTCAACGCTTGCGCCGCTTCAGCGTTGCCGGCGACGTCGGTCGCATAGTAGGCCACGACGTGAGCTCCGTTCCGGGAGTCCTCGTCGTCTCCATCGTGGTCGTAGGAATCGTGGTCGTAGGCATCGTCATCGTCTGCGCCGATGGTCACGGTGGCGGTCGAACCCTTGACGGTGACCGGTGCGCCGCCGTCGACGCTGTACGTGATCGAGGCTACGCCCGAACCGCCGGCGTTGTCGGTCGCCGTGAGGCGGATGGTGACGTTGTGGTTGTACCAACCGTTTGCGGTGACTCCGGTCGCCACGGTGGTCGGCGGGGTCTTGTCGGTCCCATCCGGTGCCGGCGTGGTCACCGTGAAGGTGAGGCCGTTGGAGGCCGCGGCGCCGGTCGGCGTCACGGTCACGGTCTGGGCGCCGGCGGTGATGCCGGCGGGGACCGTGGCGACGATGCGCGTCGCCGTCTAGGAGGTGGTCGTGGCGGCGGTGCCGCTGAAGCTCACGACGCCGGCGGTGCCGAGGTTGGTGCCGGTGATCGTGACGCTGCTGCCGGCGAGGCCGCTGACCGGCGAGAGCGTGCTGAGCACGGGCGCCGCCGGCGCCGGCGTGGTCACCGTGAAGGTGAGGCCGTTGGAGGCCGCGGCGCCGGTCGGCGTCACGGTCGACGGTCTGGGCGCCGGCGCTGAGGCCGGCGGGGACCGTGGCGACGATGCTGCGTCGGCCGTCCAGGAGGTGGCCGTGGCGGCGAGTGCCGCTGAAGCGCACCGACGCCGGCGGTGCCGAGGTTGGTGCCGGTGATCGTGACTCTGCTGCCGGCCGAGGCCGCTGACCGGGCGTGAGCGCGCTGATGTTGGCACGGGCGCCGCCGGTGGCCGGTCGTGGTCACCGTGAAGGTGAGGCCGTTGGAGGCCGCGGCGCCGGTCGGCGTCACGGTCACGGTCTGGGCGCCGGCGCTGAGCCGGCGGGGACCGTGGCGACGATGCGCGTCGCCGTCCAGGAGGTGGTCGTGGCGGCGGTGCCGCTGAAGCTCACGACGCCGGCGGTGCCGAGGTTGGTGCCGGTGATCGTGACGCTGCTGCCGGCGAGGCCGCTGACCGGCGAGAGCGTGCTGAGCACGGGCGCCGCCGGTGCCGGCGTGGTCACCGTGAAGGTGAGGCCGTTGGAGGCCGCGGCGCCGGTCGGCGTCACGGTCACGGTCTGGGCGCCGGCGCTGAGCCGGCGGGCACCGTGGCGACGATGCGCGTCGCCGTCCAGGAGGTGGTCGTGGCGGCGGTGCCGCTGAAGCTCACGACGCCGGCGGTGCCGAGGTTGGTGCCGGTGATCGTGACGCTGCTGCCGGCGAGGCCGCTGACCGGCGAGAGCGAGCTGAGCACGGGCGCCGCCGGTGCCGGCGTGGTCACCGTGAAGGTGGCGCTGTTGGAGGCGGTGCCGCCGGTCGGCGTGACGATGACACCCTGGGCGCCGGCAGCGAGGCCGGCGGGGACGGTGGCGGTGATGCTGGTCGCCGTCCAAGGGCCAGTGGTGGCGGTGATGCCGCCGATGCGCACCACGCCGCCGGGGCCGAAGTTGCTGCCGGCGATGGTGACCACGGTGCCGACCGGGCCAGTGCTGGGCGTAACCGAGGTGATGCTGGCCGGCGGTGTGGTCACCGTGAAGGTGGCGACGTTCGAGGTCCGGCCGCCGGTGGTGACGGTGACGCTCTTGGCGCCGGCGCTGATGCCGGCGGGGACCGTGGCGACGATGCGCGTCGCCGTCCAGGAGGTGGTCGTGGCGGCGGTGCCGCTGAAGCTGACCGTGCCGCTGGTGCCGAGGTTGGTGCCGGTGATCGTGACGCTGCTGCCGGCGAGGCCGCTGGTGGGCGAGAGGGCAGTGATGGCCGGGTTCACCACGGCGGCCGGCACAGTGATGCTGTAGGTCGTCGACCGAGCCATTCCGCTACTGCCTGGACCCTTCGCAGCCCATACCGTATAGGTGTAGGTACCCGCCGTCGCCGGGGCGGTCATGGTCGCCGTCCGCGGATTCGTGGTTGAGCTGTTGCCGGTCACATTCGTCGTGCCGGCGCTGTTGCTGATCCAGAAACCGTTGGCGCCGGCAGCCGTCAGGCCGATGTTGACGCTGACGGTGTACGTGGCTCCGGCCGCCGGCGTTGTCGTGCTCGGCGTCGCGGTGACCGTGCCCGAGGGCGCGGCGCTATGACAGCCGCTGCAGGCGCTCTGGGGCACCGTGGGATAGCCGCTGGCCGGCTGCGCAGTCACTGCCGCAAAGATCGCGGCGACCACGACGACGGCGATGATCAGGGTCGGTACCAGTCTCGATCTCGTCACGCGGGGGCTCCTTGAGTCGTTTTCGGATCGGGTCCAACGAGGCGTGGAAGGCGCAGAGAGACCTCCTAAGGGGCGGGGGCGATTGCATTGGCTGCCTTCGGTGCGTCTGGACAGTCGAAACATCCGCAGCACCTTTTCAGACCGTCACGCCGGGGTCAACCCGCGCGTCGGCGGCTCAGGCGTGGTGGGTTGTTAAGCCACGGTTAAGGCTTGTACCTGGCTTCACGAGTCGGCGGAGCGGGTGTCTGGCTCAACCGTCGACGTCGCCGGCTTCGACACGGACATGGCCACTCTCAGCGGCTCCCCGCGGCCGCGGGTCACACGAATGCGTGGGCCTGCTGCCGCCAGCGGCGGCAGACGCACCGCGTCCTGGATCAGCTGTATCTCCAGGGACGCGTGATGAGCATGTAGATCCCCCAGATGACCAGCCCGATGATGGCGAGCCAGATGAAGAACCTGAGGTTGGAGAACAGGATCCCGGCCAGCAGGAACGCGAGCAGGATGGACCCGATGACCATCAGGACTACCAGAAGGACACGCATGCCAGACCTCCACGTCTGTTGGACTCTCAACCACAGCGTAACCCCTCGGTAACGGCGCTGGCCAGGGCAAGCCGCCGGGCGACGAGGGCGCGTTCTCCCTGGAACGTGCGGTCGGGCGCACGAGGACTCGAACCCCGGACCTCTTCCCTGGTCGCGCGGGGTGGTGATACGGTGCCGGTCGCGGCCGGACCTTCGACGGCCGACGACACGATCGAGGCGCGAGGAGGAGGTAGTCACGGAAGCGCGCATCGCTGTGATCTCGGATACGCACGGGCGGCTCGACCGGCGCGTGCTGGAGTCCTGCGCCGGCGCCGACCACATCATCCACGCCGGCGACGTGGGCTCCATGTCCGTGCTCGAAGAACTGGCGCGCGTGGCGCCGCTCACCGTGGTGCGCGGCAACCGCGACCGCAGCGGCGCCTGCGCAGACCTGCCCGCCGAGGCATTCGGAGAGGTGGCCGGGCTGCGCTTCGTGGTCGCGCACAAGCGCCGCGACCTCAAGGCCGGCCACCCGGACCCGGTGGCCGAAGGGGTGCGCCTGCTCGTCTACGGCGACACGCACCGGCCGGAGTTGCGCTACCGCGGTCACGCGCCGGGGCGGATACCGGTCCTCTGGCTCAATCCGGGCAGCTGCATGGCGCCCCTCCCGCACGACCCGCGCCCCAGCATGGCGGTCGTCGACGTACGCGACGGCGAGCCCGACGCGCGCCTCCTCTTCTTCGCCTAGCATCTCCACGGCTGGATCCGAGGGCATAGAGAGACGGGGGCGACTCAGTCCGGCGGGGACGCCCCTGATTCTCCGCGCGGAGGTTCGGACTCGCCTCGCACCCGCTCGCCGGCCGGCGGCGCGGAGACGAACACCGCCTGCAGGGCGTACTCGACGCGGCAGGCGTTGCACACGGCCATCAGCCGCCGCCCGTCCCGCACCCACACGGTCACGGGCCAGCTGCCGGTGGCCGGCAGCTCGCGGCCGCAGCACCGGCAGGCGTCGTGCTCCGGGAGGTCCCCGGCTTCGCACTCGTTCTGGACGACGATGAGCCCGCGCTCTTCCCCGCAGGCGCGGCACGCACGCACGGGCTCGTCCACGACGTCGTCGAGGACCCACAGGCCGACATCGGCCCGGCGACCGCAGAACATGCACCCCCGCATCGAGTACCCCCCCTCAGAGCGCCCGCTCGTCGTGGCCTCCTAGTATCCGCATACGGAGGCGTCCAGGAGAAGCCCCGGGGACAAGGTTTCGTCGTCTCCTCTGGCTACCCCCGTTCGCAGCGACGCTCGCGCGGCGCAGGCCCACCAGTCGAACCTCTTGCCGTCAGAGAAGCCGGGCTCTAGATTGGCTGGTGAGCGATACCGAGTGCGCCGCGGTTCCCGACCGAGACGAAGGAGCAGCCATGAGCACAGCCAGCGTTGTCCGAACTCGCGTGGTCGCGGGCGCCCTGGTGGCGCTGCTGGCGGCGGTGGTCTTCCTCGCGCTCGCGGTCGCTGGTCCCGCAGGCGCGGGTCCCGCGGCCGCCGCGCCCAGCGCGGCGAGCTACAACCTCTACTTCGGCGACCTGCACGCCCACACCGGGTACTCCGACGGCGCCAGCGGCACGACCCCGTGGGACGCCTTCCCGGTCGGCAGGGACTCGGGAGCCGACTTCATGGCACTGACCGAGCACTACTCCACCTCGAACGCCTACGAGGCGTGGACCATGGACGAGCTGGAGTGGCTGGACCTGAAGAAGGCAGCCGCGCACTTCACCTCGAGCAGCTTCGTCGCCATGCCGGCGTACGAGTTCTACCTGGTGGCCCACAGCGGCGAGTTCAACGTCTTCAACGTCAGCGACCTCCCGCCGAAGATGGAGATCCTCGGCCCCGAGCGGCTGGGCATCTTCTACGACTGGCTGGCCCAGCAGCCCGGCGGCGTCGGCCAGTTCAACCACCCCACCTACGTCACCGACGAGTTCAACGACTTCGCCGGCCAAAGCGCGGCCCGCGACGCCGGCATCGGTCTGCTCGAGGTCTACAACGACGGCTTCACCGAGGAGAGCTACATCAAGGCCCTCGACGTGGGCTGGCACGTGATGCCGTCGGCCAACTCCGACACGCACGACGCCGACTGGATCTGGGGCCGCGACATGCGCACCGTGCTGCTCGCCCCGAAGCTGACGCCGGCGGACCTCTACGCGGCCATGCGCGCCCAGCGCGGCTACGCGACCCTGGACAAGAACCTGGGCGTCCGCTTCAGCGTGAACGGCGGCGTGATGGGCTCCACGCTCTCGGGCGCCGCCTCCTCGTACACGGCCGAGGTGAAGATCTCGGATCCGGACGCCCTCGCGGGACGCGCCGCGGACGCGGTCACGCTGGTGGAGATCGTCTCCGACCGCGGAGTGGTGGTCCGCAGCCTGCGGCCCAGCGCCGCCGCGGGGACCAGGGCGATCTCCTGGACGGCCAAGGCGCTGCCCACCACGGCGCGGTACTTCTGGGTGCGCGTGAGCACCGCCTCCGACGACGTCAGCGGCGTGCCGGGCGTCACCGCCTGGACGGCGCCGGTCTGGACGGGTCGGTAACTCCATCGACTTGGCGACGCGCGGGTCACGCGACCCGCGCGTCGCCACCCGCTCAGTCGAAGGCGAACGGGGGCATGAGCACGACGTGGCTCCTGGCGATGTACGTCCCGTCAGAATCCACGACCTCGCCTGCCTGATACACCATCCACTCGAGCGTCCTGCGCCCAGCGCCCCGTCGCGTTGGTCACCCAGCCGCAGGACGAGAACCCCATGTCGGGCATGATGCCGAGGACGTACCCCTCGATAATGCCGCAGCGGCGTGGTGATGCGTGAAGCGCTCGGTCGAACGTGAAGAGTACGGGGTCTCTCGTAGACTCGTAGGTCGAGCCCGCTCATCTGCATCGCCCCGCGCACGCCCCCGGTGATGCTGCCGGACCAGTAGCCGTCCTCCGGTCTCCGGGTCCGTCACGATGAAGGTGAGCTCGGCCGTGCTGACCAGCGGCCCCTTGTGGTCGTCGGGTCGCCGGCGCCGGCGCCGCGCTCGCGAGCAGCAGGAGCAGCGCGCACACCAGCAGGAACAGCAGCTTCTTCATGACGTCCTCCAATCGTCGCCCCGAGATTCCTTACGCCAGCATTTTCGAGACGCCTCGCGCAGCGAGTGTCTTCACCTGAATCGGGTGAATCCTCTTGTGCGAGAGGGCGCGCAGGAGGGAACACTCCAGGTGAGTGACGCGGCGCGTCAGCGCCGCACCGTCTGGGGCGAAGGGGGCGAAGACGTTGGCATCGACTCGCTTGGAGAGAGCTCGTCCGCTTGCCCTGTTGGCGGGCGATGGAGCCCTCGTGACGGCCGCCGCGCTCACGGTCGTCGCAGGGCTGAGCCTGCGGTTCGGCACCGGTTCTCATGCGTCGAATGTCGCAGTCATGATGTGTATGGCCGCCGCCGCCCTCCTCGGACCATTGCTCGCGTGGCGGCTGCACGGGCGACCTCTCGGCGGTACGGCGACGCTGGGGGCGCTGCTCGGCTTCGTTATCGGTGTCGTGATCGTCGTCACCATCATCCCGCTGTTCCTCGTCGCCGTGGCGTTTCTCGGCGCGATCGTGTGGGTCGACGCCGAGGCGCTGCGTGATCTCTCGCCGCAGCGGCGCGCGCACCTGTGGCTCGACATCGCGCGTCTGCTCGCGACCCTGGTCCAGGCTGCCTACCTGGTGGGCGTGATCGTCTATGCGCGGGGGACATCCGACGTCGATGGCGTGGGGTTCCTGCTGCTCCTCGTGGCCCCCGCCACCGTGGGCGCCGCGGTGGTGACGGTCGCCGGCATGCTCGTGAGATCCTCCGAGCAGCGCTCCGGCGGGCATCTCATCTCGGACGCCTGACTGAGACCGGAGCGATCTCGCCGTATAGGCTTTGGGCATGTCGTCTCCTGCCGCCACGATCCGGCCCTGTGCCGACGCCGACTTCGGTGCTATGTGCGCGGTCATCAACGCCGCCGCGACAGCCTATGCCGGCGTCATCCCCGCCGACCGCTACCACGTGCCCTACATGATGGCCGACGAGTTGCGCGACGAGATCGCGGCCGGCGTGCGCTTCTGGGGCTGGCACGACCCGGAGGGGCTCAGCGGGGTGATGGGCATCCAGGACGTCGTCGACGTGACTCTCATCCGCCACGCTTACGTGACGCCCGCGCGCCAGGGAGCGGGCATCGGCAGCCGGTTGCTGGCGCGCCTCCTGGGCCTGCCGCACCGGCCCCTGCTGGTCGGCACCTGGGCAGACGCCATCTGGGCCGTGCGCTTCTACGAGCGGCACGGCTTCCGGCTGATCGCGCAGCAGGAGATGGACCGCCTCCTGCAGCGCTACTGGAGCATCCCCGAGCGCCAGGTCGAGACG
Organism: uncultured Thermoleophilia bacterium; assembly: GCA_963808735.1. Classification (GTDB taxonomy): domain Bacteria; phylum Actinomycetota; class Thermoleophilia; order UBA2241; family UBA2241; genus CAIXSE01. The sequence goes on from CAWEHE010000028.1 coordinate 94,372, forward strand.
TCCGTGGTGCTCCGCCTCGCCGAGGGCTGACGCGGGCCCGGTCCTACGCCGGCAGCTCGGGCATGCGCCTCACCATCTCTGCCCAGTCGTCGCCGACCGCCTGGTGCACGAGCTGCGCGACTCCCGCGAACGCTTCCGGCGGCAACACCATCTGCTGGATGCGGAGCATGTTCTCGCGATCGTCGTCGCCGATCAGCGGGAACAGCCAGGCGACGAAGTCCGGCTGACGGTCCGGGGGGATCCCTGCGGCCATGATGCCGACCGCCTTGCCCTGGTCGGGCACCGAGATGCGCTCCCTGACGATGCGGTACAGGTGCGTGTCCTCCTTGAACAGGTGGATGTCGAGGTGGAACTTGAAGGCGGCGGTGGCTCGCGCGGTCGCCAGCGCGTCGCCCGCGGACACGGCGGCGTCCAGGGCGGCGAACGCCGCGTCGAGGCCGCGGTGGTCCTTCTCGTAGGGCTCGCTGACCAGCGGCGCGACCTCCTCGAGGGCGGGGAAGACGGCGATCTCCTCCCCGCGCGCGTGCACGTCCAGCACTTCGTTGAAGTAGCGGAACCGCCCCAGCGCCGCCTCGAGCCCCGGCGTGCCGCGAGCGGCGCCGAGCGCAGCGGCGTCGATGCCCTCCATATCCTTGCGGAATGCGTTGTGCATGGCCGTTATCGCGTCGATCGGACCAGTCATGATCTTCCTCCCCATTGCTCCGCGCTGTCGTGTCTGACCCCACATGGTTCGTTCCGGCGGCAGGCATGGTGGTCTGCCGGCCTCGCCGGTTGCTCGCGCATGCGCCGCTTGCGCGATTCATCATGGGGTGCCCAGCCGGACGGGGTGGTAGTCCCGTTTGGATGGCTGGAATCGGGTGATGCTTGGCATCGCCCCGACCTAGTCCCAGCGCCCGGACCGGACCCCCGGGACCCCGGCGCGTCCAGGCGCTTGACGCGGTCGTGCGGTCGCCTCCGCCCGCGACCGCCCATATACTCAGTCGCCAGACTCGCTTCGTGGGCGCCTCGCGCTGCCCCGCAATCCTTCACTGACAGGAGCCCCCCTCTTGGCTGCTCTCGCTCGCTGGTGCTTCCATCACCGCACGGTCGTCGTCCTCGCCTGGATCGCGGTACTGGTCACCCTGGTGGCCGTCGAGCGCTCGGTGGGCGACGCCTACTCGACCTCGTTCACGCTGTCCAACACCGAATCGAGCAAGGCGCTCGAACTCGTGACGGCAGCGCTGCCCAAGCAAGCCGGCGATTCGGCGACGATCGTCTTCCACACCGCCGACGGCACAGTCAGCGACCCGGCGACCAAGGCCCGCATCGAGAAGATGCTGGGCAAGGTCGCCGCGGCCCAGTCGGTGGCCGCGGTGCAGAGCCCCTACGGGCCCAGAGGCGCCGCACAGATCAGCCGCGACGGCAAGACCGCCTTTGCCACGGTCGACTTCACGAAGCTCGCCTCGGAACTGCCGCCCGAAGACATCAAGCAGGTCATGAGTCTGGCGCAGGCGGCCCGGGCACCCGGGCTCGAGGTCGAGCTCGGCGGCAACGCCATCGCCGAGGTGAACCGGACGCCGCCGGCGAACAGCGAGATCTTCGGCCTCATCGCGGCCGCGATCATCATCCTCATCGCCTTCGGGTCTCTGCTCGGCATGGCGCTCCCGTTGATCACCGCCATCACCGCGCTCACCAGCGGTACCGTCGCCATCGCCCTGCTCTCGCACGCGATCAGCATCCCCTCGATGGCCCCGATCCTGGCCGCCCTGATCGGGCTCGGCGTCGGCATCGACTACGCGCTGTTCATCGTCACCAGGCATCGCGACGGCCTCAAGGCCGGCGCGTCGCCTGAGGACTCCGCGGTGCGCTCCCTCAACACCTCGGGACGCGCCGTGCTCTTCGCCGGCGGCACGGTCAGCATCGCGCTCCTCGGCCTGCTCGTGCTCAACATGGGGTTCCTCAACGGCATGGCGTATGCGTCGGTGCTCATGGTGGTCTTCACCATGGCGGCCGCGATCACCCTGCTGCCGGCGATGTTCGGCTACATGGGCGTGCGCGTGCTGAGCAAGAAGGAACGCCGGCGGCTTGCCGCCGGCGAGCTCAACGACGGCCACGAGTCGAGCCTCTGGTCGCGCTGGGCCGGCTTCGTCGGCCGCCACCCGGTGATCCTCGCGACCAGCGCCCTGCTCGTGATCCTCGTCCTCGCCAGCCCGATCATCTCGCTGCGCCTGGGCTCGTCCGACGAGGGCAACGACCCCGCGGGCTCGACCACGCGCAAGGCCTATGACCTGCTCGCCGGCGCCTTCGGCCCAGGCTCCAACGGCCCGCTGCTGCTCGTCGCCGAGACCGGCAGCGCCGCCGACCAGGCCGCCCTGGCGCAGCTGACCGAGGAGCTGGGAAGCGTGCCCGGCGTCGCCGCCGTGGCCCCGATGCCGTCGGCCCCCGGGGCCAAGCTGGCGCTGATCCAGGTCATCCCCAAGACCGCGCCGCAGGACAAGGCCACGAGCGACCTCATCGAGAACCTGCGCTCCACGGTGATCCCGCAGGCGACCCAGGGGACCACGCTCAAGGTCTACGTCGGCGGCTTGACGGCGATCTTCGACGACTTCGCCGCCGTGATCCAGGACAAGCTGCCGCTGTTCATCGGCGTGATCGTCACCCTGGGCGGCGTCCTGCTCTTCATCGCCTTCCGCAGCCTGCTCATCCCGGCCACGGCGGCGGTGATGAACATCCTCGCCGCGGCCGCCTCGTTCGGGGTCGTCGTCGCCGTCTTCCAGTGGGGCTGGGGGACCGGGCTGCTCGGCCTCGGCAAGGCCGGGCCCGTCGAGGCCTTCCTCCCGGTGATCATGCTGGCGATCCTCTTCGGGCTCTCCATGGACTACCAGGTGTTCCTCGTCAGCCGCATGCACGAGGAGTGGGTCCACTGCCACGACAACGCCCGCGCCATCCGCATCGGCCAGACCACCACCGGGCGCGTCATCACCGCGGCGGCGCTGATCATGATCTCCGTCTTCATCGCCTTCGTCTTCGGCGGCCAGCGCGTGATCGCCGAGTTCGGCATCGGGCTGGCGGCGGCGGTGGCGATCGACGCCCTCATCCTGCGCACGGTGCTGGTGCCGGCCGTCATGCACGTCTTCGGGCCGGCCAACTGGTGGCTGCCCAAGCCGGTCGACGCGCACCTGCCCCACCTGGCCGTCGAGCCGACGTCCGACGCGGTGTGCGAAGTCGAATAGAAGTCCGGACGGGCCTAGACACTCGTCCCACGATCTCCGGCGACTGCCGAGCCGATAACGATGATGAAGCTCCGTGGGCAAGCCGCCCACGGGAGAGCGGACCATCGGGGCGGTTGCCATGACCGGGATCGACAGAGGTTCCACCGGTTCTCAGTCGATATCAGGCGTTCGGGCTCGGCACCGCGACGGCAGCCGGGCCGCATGTCTGGAGACGGCCTATCCTCCCCAGGGCGCGTCGGCCGCCCAGATGCGCCAGGCTTTGCGGGCCTATCTGGCCGCGCAAGCTCTGGATGCCACCGTGGTCTGCGACGTCGTGCTCGCGGCCGATGAGGCATTCATCAACGCGGTAGGCCACGCCGAGGCCGCCGATGACCTCATTCGCGTCACGGCATGCGTGTCGGAGGGCGAGGCTTCGGTCGAGATCCAGGATGGCGGCGGCGGCTTCACGCTGCGCCGCTCAGAGCCGCCGTCGGTACCGGACGTGCGCCGAGTCAGGGGCCGCGGGATCTTCCTGATGAAGAGCCTGATGGACGAGGTCAGCGTCAGGTCGGGGCGCGCGGGAACGACCGTCCGGATGGTGAGGCATCTCGCCTGAGAGGCGCCGCGGTGAGAACGCCGGGCCTTGCCGGAGGTCGGGCGGTCCCGTGCCGTGCCACCCACGACCGGTCGTTCGGACCACGTACCTCTGCCCTGTGCCGCCTCAGCCTTGGAACGACTCGTGCCGGGCCGGCAGGGTCGCGTCGGCCACGAGCAGGCCCACGACCAGACCCGCGGCGATCACCAGCACTGCCGCGAGGATCTCGAGGCTGCCCGTGGCGCTGCGCAGGAACGCCGAGATGCCGCGGAAGCCGAGGGCGCCCGGCACCAGCGCAGCGAGGCCGGGCACGAGAGGCACCGCAGCCGGCCGGTTCGTGAGCCGCGCGAAGAGGTTGCTGCCCAAGCCCAGGAGCAGGCTGGCGATCACCACGCCCACCGTGGGCCCAAGCAGCCAGGCGCCGAGACGCGCGCCGTAGACCGCTACGGCGACGGCGCAGAGCACGACCCAGACATCGCGCGGGCGCGAGTTGGTCACGACGAGAAGGGCGGCGGCGCTGGCGACCACGGCAAGGACGGTCAACCATTGTCCCGGTGTCTCTCGCCCGGGCCCGACCGGCGGCACCCAGTCGACCTTGTTGAAGATCGCGTATCCCATGGCGACCCCTAACCCCAGGCTCACGAGCGAGACCGTCGCGCCGGCCAGCCGCGCGGACCCCGAGACGAGGTGTCTTGCTGCCAGTTCCGAGACGCCCAGGGTGATGCTGAGGCCGGGCAGCAGCAGGATGACTCCTGCCAGTACGACCGTCGCGAGGTGGAAGGGCGGCAGCGCGTGACCCAAGGCCAGGGTGAGCACCGCTGCCAGAAAGCCGGCCAGCAGTTCGACCAGGCTGGTGAGGCGCTCCGTGCGCCGCGCGAGCACCGAGAGCGCGCCCACGGCGAGGCCGACGGGGATGGCGGCGGTGATCTCGCGCGCGCCTCCGCCGAGAAAGACACTCATCGCGGCGGCGCCCATGCCCGAGGCCAGCACGCGCATGTACCACGGAAAGCGAAGGGGGTGGGCCGTGATGAGCCTGACCTCGGCCAGCCCCTGGGCGGCGGACTTGCGCTCGTACGTGACCTCGAGCAGCGTCTCGTCGAGCAGGCTCAGAGCCTCGAGGTCGATGGCGCTGTCGCGCGTGTGCAGAAGCACCGTGTGCATGGCGGCGCCGTGGCCGTAGGCGACGAACACGGCCGTGGGCACCGAGAAGAACGCGACCTCCACACCCAAGGTGCGGGCGCACGCCTGCAACCCGGTCTCGAGGCTGTCGGCGGTCTCACCGTAGCGCGACAGGGCCGCGGCCATCGCGCTGAGAAACTCCCTGCGGGGATCTTCTGGCGTCATGTGCTGCCCATCGTCCAGTGCACGCCTCCAGGGGTGCTGGCCCGGATCGGTCCACAGCGCTACTGATGCGCTGCGCCACGGGCAGTATCCCATGAGACGGCCGGCGCAGCGTTGATCCCGTGAGGACGACCCGAGGGATTCGAGAGCGGGTCGGCGCCGGCTTCAGCGCTCAGGGCGTAACGCATCTACCGGAGCCAGTGTCGCCCATCTACCGGAGCCGCGTCCCGGACCTGTGGCGCATCTGCCGGAGCCGATGTGGAAAGCATCTACCGAGACCGCACATCAGGTCACGGGCGTTTCGGTTGCACGATGGTTGCAGAACGGGCGCCGGGCGGAGGGTGAGAGTCGCGATTTCGCTGCAGGTCGCTGGTGGGAGCACGTGGATCCGAACCACGGACCTCCGCCGCGTCTGCGCCATGCTCCGGCGGCGAGCCGGACATCCCTTGTCAATCAGACGTTCTTCACGATCCAGGTCATCTCCAAGGCGCGGAAGGGCAGATTGCGCAAGTTCGCTCGACTTGGCACAGCGGATCGCGTCTTCAATGGCAGCGCGCTGCCGGTGCCCCTGCTGGAGGCGAACGATGCGCCTGCCCTGCAGATTGGTGAGCATGGCCTCGAAGCGGCGGCCATCGGCGTCAGAGAAGAAGAGCTGCGCCCCGGGCTGAGGGCGCCCGCGACGCGCGGTGTGCGGCGCGGGCGCTTCCAGAGGCATGGCGAGGCCCGCAAGCGCGCGATGCGCCTGCCCAGCAGGTTCGTGCGCATGAGTCCGGCCTTCCGTGAGTCCCAGCCGGTCGGCCGGAGCGCTGACCAGGGCGCTGCCTGCGCGCGAGGTCACGGCAGACGTCTCGGCGCCGCTTTGGCGCGGGTCAGTGGCGTGGTAGCGTTCACCTGCACGGTGATCCTCCTGAGCGGCATTCGCGCGGGTGCTCGTGAAGCAGCAGGGTTCGAGCGAGCGCGCATCGCACCAGCAACGCGCCGGACGCACCGGCCACCCAACCATTGCACCCCATGAGAATCGAAGAGAACCGGTCACACCGGCCGCCAACGCCCGCTCTCGTGAGCATCGTGACGCCCGTGTTCAACAGCGAGCCGTTCCTCGCCGAGACGATCGACGGCGTGCTCGCACAGACATGGACGAGCTGGGAGCTCTTCCTCGTCGACGATTGCTCGACCGACGGATCGCTCACGATCGCCCGCGAGTACGCCGCCCGGGACCCACGCATCACCGTCATCGCGCTCGAACGGACGCAGGGGCCGGCTGTGGCGCGAAACCGCGCGATCGACGCGGCCCATGGGCGCTACATCGCCTTCTGCGACAGCGATGACGTATGGCTCAGCGGCAAGCTCGAGCGACAGCTCGCCCACGCCGCCGAGAGCGATGCCGCGGTGATCTTCAGCTCCTACTACAAGATGGAGGAAGACGGGTCGCACACATCCCGCATCGTGATGGCGAAGCCGCTCGTCACGTACGGCATGCTGCGTGCCTCGAACTACATCGGCTGCTCCACCGCGCTGTACGACACGGAGAGGTGCGGCAAGGTGCGGATGCCGGACATCATCAAACGTCAGGACTACGGGCTGTGGCTGACGATCCTGAGGAGTGGGTTCACCGCGGCCGGCATCCCTGAGCCGCTCGTGCACTACAGGGTCCGCAAGCGCGGGGTATCGAGCAACAAACTACAAGCGGCGCGCTACCACTGGAAGGTACTGCGCCTATGCACGGACGAAAGCCTGCTCTCGTCGCTGATCCTCGTCATGAGATACGCCTGGATAGGCTGGCGTAAGAGCCGTACGTGAGGTCCCCAATGTCGAATCTCCTCATCATCGGCGGCAGCGGGTTCATCGGGAGCCGCCTGTGCCGTCGCCTGCGCGACCGTGGCAGCGAGTTCACGATCTTCGACAAGGCGCCGAGCCATGCGTTTCCCGATGCGGTCACGCTCGGTGACGTGCGCTCACTCGGCGACCTGCGAGCGGCGATCCCCGAGGGGGCGGTACTCGTGAACCTCGCCGCGGAGCACCGCGACGACGTGCTGCCGGTCTCGCTCTACGACGACGTCAATGTGGGCGGCGCGGAGAACATCTGTGCCGTCGCCGCCGAGCGCAACGTCAAGACGATCGTCTTCACGAGCAGCGTCGCCGTCTACGGAGCGGCGCTCCCCGGGACAGGCGAGGACGGCGTGATCGCGCACAACAACCACTACGGCCGCACCAAGTACGAGGCCGAACGCGTCTTCCGCCGCTGGCAGGCCGCCGCCCCGGACGAGCGAACGCTCGTGATCGTGCGCCCGACGGTCGTGTTCGGCGAGCGCAACCGCGGCAATGTGTACAACCTCCTGCGCATGATCTCGTCCGGCCGGTTCGTGATGGTCGGCTCCGGGGACAACGTCAAGTCGATGGCGTACGTCGAGAACGTCGCCGCGTTCCTGGTGCACATGCTCGCGCAGCCGCCGGGTGTGTGCCTGTACAACTACGTCGACGAGCCTGACCTCACGATGAACGAGCTCGTGGCGGAGGTGAGTCGCGTGCTCGGCCGCAAGGCCAGCCGGCTGCGCATTCCGTTCGCCGTCGCGTACCCGCTCGCGAAATCCCTCGATCTCGCAGGGCGAGTACGAGGCCGCGGGTTCGCGATCAGCTCGGTACGCATCAGGAAGTTCTGCGCGAACACGAAGTTCACCACGGCGGCCGGTGAGACCGGCTTCGCCCCCATCGTCCCACTCGGCGATGCCCTCGAGCGCACGATCCGCTACGAGTTCCTCGAGGCGCACGAGGACGAGGCTCTGTTCTACTCCGAGTAGCGGCCTTTGCAGGCTGTCGCCCAAGTCCTCCCGAGGCTTGGCGACAAGCGTCTGCTGCCGGCCCGAGGCGGCTTGAGCGTGCCGCAGGAGAAGCGCAGGATCGGCGGCTCCTTCAAGAGCTGGCTGATCATGTCCTCGTCCATGGTCTCGTCGAGCGCCACGGTGAGCGCCTCGATCTCGCCGACCTTGTCCAGGTCGTCTCTTCGAGAGAGGCTTGGCCGCCGGCCTCAGGCTCGGATGTGTAACGCATCTACCGGAGCCAGTGTCGCCCATCTACCGGAGCCGCGTCCCGGACCTGTTGCGCATCAGCCGGAGCCGATGGGGAAAGCATCTACCGGGACCGCACACGTCCGAGGTCGCCGTTCTCCATGCGTCACTTCCAGGCGGATGGTCCCAGGGCACTCGGCGCTGGGGTCGCGGCCGGAGCTGACCCACGTGCCGCTGCTGCACACGTGCTTGAGTGCCCTGGTCTCGGCTGCCCGCCTCAGGTGTCGGCGCACGCGGCGTCTGCGCCTCGTCGACCCCCTCTCGCTGCGCGCCCGCCGTTGAACCCGGCGCGGCTGTAGGTCAGACTAGGGGCGTCAGAACTTCCCCCCTGTCGCCGGGCGGGCGGGACGTCGCGGCAAGGGGCCTGCCGCTTGCTCGTCATCCGGTCGAGGAGGTGGTACGTCCGTAGCTGATCGAGGCGGCCTCACTTCGCCGGGCCGCCCGTTCCCGTCAGTCAGTCAGTCGCAGGAGGATGGCTTGATGCGTACCCGTTTGCTCGTGGTCGTCGTGATTCTCGCGCTCGGAGCGCTGCTGGCAGCGCCGGCGCTGGTGTCGGCGTCGACCCCCACCTACAAACAAGCCGTCGACAAGGTCTTCGCCGGCGGCTACCCGAAGACGATCGAGACCTACCTGAACAGTCTCGGCACGTCGCCCCTCGGCTTCCGCCTGGCCGGCACTGCCGCCGACGACGAGGCCGCCCGCTACCTGGCGATGAAGTTCGCCGCCTCCGGCCTGAGCGACGTGGCACTCGAGCCCGTGCCCGTGGACGAGTGGGACGTGCAGGGCGCCTGGGTGCGCGCCAACGGACGCACCATGGTCGGCTCGCAGTTCGCGGGCGTGCCCGGCACCGACGGACCGGTCTCGGGTGAGATCGTCTACGTCGGCAACGGCACCAGGCAGGACTTCGACAAGGCCGGCGACGTGACCGGCAAGCTGGTGCTCATCGACACGGCGCTCGAGAACTGGTGGCTCAACCTGCCGGGCGCCCAGGCGACCGCACGCGGCGCGATCGGCATCGTCATGACCTACGGTCCGGACAGCGCGCCGTGGTACGAGCCGATGACCTCTCTCGGCGCCAACGACGGCGAGTACGACCGGAGCTGGCTGCCGATCGTGTACATCTCCCGGGCCGACGGCGCGTGGCTCAAGCAGCAGATCGCCGCCTACGAGCCGCCGGTGGGCCGCAGCAGGACACCGGCTAGCCTTCCCGCGACCATGAGAAGTGACGTCGACGTGACCATGCACGGCATGGGCGGCGGTGAGGGCTACAACGTCGTCGCGCGCATCCCCGGCTACGATCCCAACGCGCCCGCCATATTGGTCGCCTCGCACCACGACGCGCACTTCCGTGCGGGTCTCGACGACACGGGCGCGGTGGCGGCCCAGATGGCCATGGCCCGCGCCTTCAAGCTCAGCGGCTACCGGCCGCGCGGCGACGTGATCTTCCTCTCCACCACTGCCGAGGAGTTCGGCTACACCGACAGCTGGTACGACTGGTGCATCGGCGCCTGGTGGGCGATCACCCAGACGCACAAGGACTGGCCGGGCAAGCTCGGCGCCATGGTCAATCTCGAACTCATGGCGCGCAAAGGCGGCCCGCTGAACATCCGCACCAACTCCCACCTCATCGGGTGGGTGAAGGAACAGGCGACGGCCGCCACCAAGAGCGGCAGGCTGCCGTGGGGTTACAAGTGGAAGAACCCGCAGACCACCTGGCAGGACGGCTGGACCTTCAACACCGCCGGCGTGCCCTCGTTCGTGCTGTCGGCCGGCGGCAAGAGCTACGACGACATCTACCACACCACGTTCGAGAACCAGGCCCTGGTGAGCTGGCCGTACCTTGCGAACATCACCAAGTTCGCCGGCTCGCTGGTGAAGAAGCTCAACGTGGGGATCCTGCCGTACGACCCGGCGGCGCAGGCCAGGCATCTGACCGCCGCCGTGGAGGGCGACGACCCGGCCGGCTCCGGCGTCGACGCAGGCCGCCGTGACCTCGTTCCGCGAGGCGCTGCACGAGCTTCCTGGTCGCGGCCACGGCCTACAAGGTGCGAGAAGCCGGACATCCCGGTGGCGCAGCGGCGGACCGTCAACCGCAACCTGATGAGCCTCCAGGTCAACTGGAGCCACGCCACCAGCGGCCTCGAGATCTGGGACTATGAGGCCTACCCGTATCAGCAGGCGCTGTGGGACGCGCAGTCCCTGGACGCGGCCGTCGCCGCGCTCACGGCTGCGACGCCGGATCCCGACAAGGCCCTGGCCGCGCTCGGGGCCGTCGGCCTCACGTGGAACGGCCTGTACTTCGACTACGACGTGTACCTGCAAGACCTCACGCGGCACGCGCCCGACTACCCGCTGCTCACCTGGGCGGGCCAAGTGCAGGAGGCACCGCACCTGGACGTGATGAAGCAGGTCGACGCGGTCCAGGCCCCCGGGGCGGACTACGCGAAGATCGCCGGCGAGCTGGCTGCGATGCGCGACAGCAACCTGACGCTGGTGGGCGACCGCCTGGGCGCCATGACCAAGGCGCTCCAGAACATGACGCTCCAGCTGCAGAACATCACCGTCGAACCGACGTGACGGACTGAGGCACGAGCGGTGCGGGGACGAATCGGCCCCGCACCGCGAAGACGCATGCGGCCGGGGCGGGAGGGTCATCAGACCCTCCCGCCCCGGCCCTTCCGCGCCTCAGCCGGCGCAGCTCCTCCAGGCGCCGTTCCACGCGGAGGTGTCCGAAGAGCTCCGTCCCGCGCCGCGCCTCGGTCAGCCCGTCCGAGTACAGCAGCGCAAGAGCCGTAGGCATTTGCAGCGATAGCCAAGGACCGGCTTCCCAAGGCTTCCCAACGAAGCCCAGCGCGGACCGAGCACTTGGGTCACAGAATGATCGCGGCGGAGGCGTGCCCCCTGACGCCGCGCGTGCAGGAGGAGGCCGCCGAGAAGATCGACGCCGGACTGAGAGCCGCCTTGGCGGGATAGGGCAGAGCCGCGACCTCTCAGCAGGTCACATGGACGACGGCGTACACACCCTCGGCGTCGACGTGACGCAGCAGCTGCAGCGCCTCCTTCGTGGGCGCGGCGACGATCTCGATCCCGCGCCGGTCCGCCTCCGCGCGCACGGCGGGCATGATCGGCAGGCTACCGAACTCACCCGTCCCCACGATCAGCCGACTACCACCCCAGGGGATCCTCTCCTCTGCTGAGAGCGGCGTGTGCCCGTACTCGTCACGGTACTGCTTTGACGGCTTCTTGCGGCGCTTCTCCACCTGGCCCGCTTCGATGACGACGTCAGACGTGTAGCGCCGGCCCTCGATCTCGACCACGCCGAACGCGATCCACCTGGCCTTCATACGCGTCCTCCTCACTCCATGCAGACCGACCCGAGTCGTGTCCGATCGGGCGCTTACCCCAAGACGCGACTACTTCAAGCCTTGCCGGATACCGCGCCGTTCACGCGTGGCGGGCGACGGAGAGACAGATGCGACCAGGAGGTGTAGCCCCGCCCTTTCGTCCCTTCGGTCGCTGCCCAGATGATCGGCGCGGGACGGAGGGCGGCGGTGACGGGCTCGTTCGAGGTCGAGACCCGCAGCAGTCATCCGAGGACACCGGGGTCGTGGGACTGCTCATGCTTGTACGTCGACGCCTTCACATGACCGGGCGCGTGGACAGTCGGTCCCGTCGGTCTCGTTGCCTCGGTCGGACAGCGTCGGGTGCCTGGCAGACGCGGACGACGATGCCCTGGGACCGTCGCTTCGCGCGCGACGTTCGCGAGCACTCCGGAAGGAACGGCGCCCACTTGTGACCATCCCTGCGGAAGGGCGTAGGCTACGGAGACTCCGACGCAGTCTGCAGGATCCACGACAGGCGTCACGTTCTGGAGCCGCATTGATGAAGACCGCCTTGATCACGGGAGCGTCCAGCGGCGTTGGCGCCGACGCCGCTCGCCATCTCTCCGCTCGCGGGTATCGGGTGCTACTCGTGGCCCGCGGGGAGGCGGCGCTCCAGCGCGTCGCCGAGAGCATCGGCGGCAGCGCGGCCGTCGAGGTGTGCGACGCCTCGTCCGCTGAAGCCGTGGCGGCTCTTGCTGAGCGTGTGCGGCACGCATACGGCGTCCCCGACGTCATCGTCAATTGCGCCGGTGCGGGGCAGTGGAAGCTGATCGAGGACACCGCGTGCGAGGAAGCGCTCGCCATGATGCAGGCGCCCTACCTGGCGGCCTTCAACATGTCGCACGCCTTCATGCGCGACATGCTGGCGCGCCGTTCGGGCGTGATCATCCATGTCAACTCGCCGGCGTCGATCTTCCCTTGGCCCTCCTGCGTCGGCTACGCGGCGGCACGGTGGGCGCTCCGCGGTCTCCACATGTCCCTGCGCCAGGATCTTGCAGGGACCGGCGTCACGAGCTGCCACGTGGTCTTCGGACGCGTGGACAGCGCGTACTTCGACCACAACCCCGGCGTCGGCCGAGAAGATCCCCTGGATCTCCCGCACCATACGGACCTTGTCCACGGACGAGTGCGGTCGCGTGATCGCCGACCTCGCGGAGAAGCCGCGGCCCGAGCTGCTGTATCCCTTGATGCTCCGCGCGTACGGGTGGACCTTTCGCCTGACACCCGGACTCGTGCTTTGGCTGCTGAGGGCCACCGGGGCAAAACGCCACTGACGAGACATAGACAACCCTACGGCCTGGTCGTCGCAGCGCAGGGTCCGCACGCCGTGGGGACGGCCGAGGTTGCAGACGTCTCCCGCCCCGAAGACGATGCAGACGGAGCCGACCGCCGATCCGACCCAACGAGACCCCGGTCGCCTCGGTCGCCTTCCTCGCTTCGGTCGCGGTCAGCGGCCCCGCCCCCCGTCTCCTCTGCTACTTGAAGGGCTGGAAGGAGAACGTCGCCGTCACGTTGGTCCCGGTCTCCTTGATGTTGCTCGCGGTCACGCCCGAGTAGCCGTACCTGGGCAGGTTCCCGAGCCAGAAGTAGTAGCTGCTCGTGTTGGGCAGTGTCCTGTTCCCGAGTCTGGTGACGTTCCTGTAGCCCGGATACGTGTCACCCGGATCGCCGTAGTTCCACCCGTGTTCCAGATCCCAAAAGTCGTCGGCCTGGATCACCGAGATCGCGTAATGGGTCGCGCCGTTGGGCGCCTTGCGCCAGCCCTGGGAACGGAACTCCTTCCAGTTCTCCGCTTCGTTCGGCCTCCCGTAGTCGAGCGTGAAGACGTTGTCGTCCACGTGATAGACGGTCATGCCGTGGATCGGCAGCGTCGCCACCTCAGTGCTGTCGAGAGTGGGGTAGTAGTAGAACTGCAGCCCCTCGTCGAAGCCGATGTTCTGCCGGTTCTCGAAGAGGAAGTACTCCCTGCCGTTCGATCCCGGCACGATCATCTTGTAGGCGACCGGATTCGTCTCGGCCGGCTTCAGCGTCACGTTGGTGGTCGTCTTCACGACCTTCGGCGTGATGATCCCGAGCCGGTACTTGCTCCAGGCGTCGAGGAGGGCCGGTGAGTCACCGCTGAAGATCCACTCCGGCGAGGACTGGTTCGAGCCGCCCCCGGCCATCAGGCTGAACATGCCGGTCCCTTGGGACTCGTAGCCGTAGTCGTACTGGTCGGGCAGCCCGACGACGTGGCCGAACTCGTGTGCGTAGACGCCGACCGTCGGCGGGAACGGGCCGAACGGCTCTCCCATGTAGCCGGTCAAGTCACCGCCGACCTCCGGCATCATCGCGTAGTTGACCACCTTCACGCCGTCGACCGTGAAGCCGCCGTCCAGGTCGGTCCCTGATTCGGAGTCGATAGCCCAACTGTGGGACCAGATGACGTCCGGGTCGGTGCTCCACTCCGCGCCGGTGCCGGCGTGGACGACGAACACGTCCGCGACGCCGTCCTCCGCGTACTGGCTGAAGTCGACGCCCTGGGCGTCGGCTGCCTTGATCGCGTCGACGACGAGCCCCTGGGCGTTCTGCGGATACGGCCCGACCCCGTAGTCGTGGACGCCATCGGCTCTGCAGTAGTACGAGTACGGCTTGCCACTGTGCAGCCAGCCGGTCGTGCTCGGCATGTTCAGGGTGACGATGTCGACCTTCCCCAAAGTGGTCTGCTCGAAGTAGTTGGCCAGCGTCCGGTCGGTCGGGTGGCCCGGGTAGGCGGCGTACTCGGGCGGGTCGTACTTGGTCCCGAACAGCATATCGTCGAAGTACTTGAGGCTGAGCCGCTGGGCCGGGCCGCCCGGCGGCTCGTCGCTGAAGTCGACGAGCAGGACGAGCACCTTCGGGGTCGCAGGGTAGGTCACCGGCAACTGTCCGACGAGGTCTCCCTTCGGGTTGAACTTCCTGCCCTGGTTGACGCCGGCGGGCACAGGATGTCTTGGGTGACTTGCCCTGCGCCTTCAGCGCCGCCAGCGCATGTGGGTTGAGCGGTACGACCTCGAGGCCGACGCGCGACGCCGAATGTGGCGCGGCGGGCCCACGCAGCGCCAGGCCGAACAGGAGCGCGGCCGCTACCAGGAGCGCAGCCGCAAGCAGACGCAGTTTCACGAGTTCCTCCTTCGTCCCCGATGTGGCGGAAACGACCGACCCGCAGGCTGGTCTCACCAGTAGCTCCCCGCCAGTGAACCTTGGTCGCGAAGTGCCGCCGACGGATCTCTGCCTCCCGTGCGCAGCGTTGCACGTCCCACAAGGCTTGCATGGAGACGGTGTACGCCCGGATGCTAGTGAGCGCAAGCGTTTGGGGCTGTCCTGAACCCGGGGTGCGGGTCACATCGGAGGCCAGGCAATCCCGAACTCTGGCATCTGCACCCGAGGATGTGGGTTGCAGAATGGTTGCAGACGCGAAGTCTAGCCGAGGGTGAGAATCGCGATTTCGCTGCAAATCGCTGGTGGGCGCACGTGGATTCGAACCACGGACCTCTTCCTTATCAGCAGGCTGAATAGCCTGCCCATCTAGACCCATCACTCAGCAGGTGCCCGCCGGCCCGTTCGCGCCGCCGCGCTGAGCCTTCGTTCGCGCGGTCGCGCGGACTGCTCTCACGACGACCGGCGCTCCCCGGTGGGCCGGTGCTACGATGAACTCGCATCGACGATTGGGAGTCCCGCTGTCTGGTTCATCTGGCACCGAGATGGGACAAGGTCCGCCCTCTGGCCGAGGGCGCTCGCAGCCGGACGCGTCGGAGTGGACTCACCTCGAGTCCCGTGCGCCGGGGTTCCGGCCACTCGGTTCCCGACTGAGGCCGCCCAGGTCCCGTGTCCCGGTCGTGCCGCGCGAGTCCCTCGTCACATCCTTGCTCGCGGGCCACCGGCCACTCGTCCTGGTGGTCGCTCCGGCTGGGTACGGCAAGACCATCGTCCTCTCGCAGTGGGTCGCCTCCGACCCACGTCCGTCGGCGTGGCTCCAGATCGACGAGGCGGACAACGATCCCGTGGTCCTTCTCTCCTACGTAGCACTCGCGCTCGGCGACATCACCGGCCTGGACCCAGAGGTCCTCGACCTTCTGTCGCGGCGCACGCCCCGTATCGACGACCACATCTTGCCGGCGCTCGCGGCGGCCGTTGTCGCGGCCCCACCGTTCCTCCTCGTGCTGGACGACGGCCACCTGCTGCAGGACGAGACCTGCTGGCGGCTGCTGGCCACACTGCTCGACCAGCTGCCCGACGGCGCACAGATCTGCATCGCTTCGAGGACGGAGCCACCCCTGCCTCTCGGCCGGCTGCGCGCCTTCGGAAGCATCTCCGAGTACGGCCCATCGGACCTGGCGTTCGACCGCCGTGAGATCGACTCGCTGATGAAGCTGCGCGGTCGCGAGCTCGACTCCTCCGGCCTCGACCGGCTGCAGGCGGCGACGGAGGGCTGGCCGGCAGGACTGAGCCTGAGCCTGCTGGCAACTGCTTCAGAGCAGAGCGGCAGCCGGGAGGACCGCGTCCGCGGCGACCAGAGGGCCATCGCGAGCTTCCTTACAGAAGAGGTGCTCGAGCTCCAGTCCGAGCACATGAGGAGCTTCCTCCTCCGTACATCGATCCTCGACCGCCTGTGCGGAGAGCTCTGCCGGGCGGTCACAGAGGATGACCGGGCAGGCGAGCACATTGCCAGGGCGGCGCACGACAACCTCTTCATCGCAGCGCTCGATGACCACGGCGAGTGGTACCGGTATCACCACCTGTTCGCCGAACTGCTCACCGCCGTCGAGATGCGGAGGGCGCCCGAGGAGATACCGGGACTGCACCGGCGAGCCGCCCGGTGGCTCTGGGACAACGGCGCTCCCGAACAGGCCGTGAGGCACTGGCTGGCAGCGGGAGACGTGGAGGCCGCCGCGTGGCCGGCCTACTGTTCCTGCCAGACCCTTGTCGAGAGAGGACAGACCGAGAGCGCCCGCCGCATGCTCGACCTCTTCAGCGAGACGCAACTCACACAGCACCCGGAACTGACCCTGGCTGCCGGGTGGCTGTACGGGACCGTCATCGGCGATCCGGTGAAGGGAGAGCGCTGGCGGCGAGCTGCCTGCTCCGTGCCCGTCGGCGACGAGCTCATGCCCGACGGGACCGGGACCTGGCGGGGCAGCCAGGCCGGACTCCGCGCCTTCCTGGCGCCCAACGGTGTGGCGCGCATGCTGGCCGACGCGGAACTCTTTCTGGAGTGCGAGCGCAGCGTCGGCGCGCCGACGGCCGAGCCGCACCGGGTGCTCGGCGTGGCGACTTATCTGAACGGGCACCCGCGCCGGGCCGAGCGCTGTTCCGATGAAGTGCTCGCCGGCTGTGACGAACACCTGAGCCGGGCGTACTCTCTGGCCTTCCTCTCTCTGATCGCCTCCGACGAGGGGCGATACGATGACGCGAGGGATCTCGACGCGCAGGCCGGCCTGCTGGCACCCGAGATGGGGCTGGACCTCTCGGCCGGGATGTTCACCGCGCTTCCGCAACTGCTGTCCCACGTCCGCGTACTCGCCCGTGACGGCGATCCAGAGACCGGACTGCTTCCTGGCGAAGACCGAGAGGTACTACGCCGACATGGTGCCTCAAGTGGCATGGCGCCTCCTGATGATCGACGCCGTCCTCGCGGAGGTCCAGTCGTCACGCGGAGAGACCGCCGAGGCCGAGCGCTGGTGCCGGCGCGCCGAGTCCCTCCTGCTGAGAGAACCGGACGCCGGGATACTCGGCGGTCGCGTCAGACGGATCAGAGGCGTGCTCGAGCAGCAGAGGATGGCGGAGCCGCTCACGCCTGCCGAGCGCCGCGTCCTCGAACTCCTCCCCACTCAGCTCACCGCAGACC
Organism: uncultured Thermoleophilia bacterium; assembly: GCA_963808735.1. Classification (GTDB taxonomy): domain Bacteria; phylum Actinomycetota; class Thermoleophilia; order UBA2241; family UBA2241; genus CAIXSE01. The sequence goes on from CAWEHE010000028.1 coordinate 111,813, forward strand.
AGATGGCAGCCAGGCACTTCCTCACGCGGAACACGGTGAAGTCCCACATGAGCCACATCTACCGAAAACTGGACGTCACATCCCGCACCGGCGCGGTGGAGAGTGCCCGCCGGCTCGGTCTCCTCTAGCGAGAGATTCACACTTTTCGTGTGGCGCGGCACGGGGACTTGCCCGTCAGGCTGGAGCGCGACAGCCACCGAAGGAGGGACCATGGACCGCGCAGCCTGTATCGACTTCGCCAACGCCCACCCCATCTGCTTCCTCGCCACCTCGGACCAAGGCGGACCCCGCGTCCGCCCGCTACTCCTCTGGTTCGCCGACGAGGACGGGTTCACGTTCATGACGATGAGCCCCAACAACTCTCCGAGCAACTGCACCGTGACCCGCGCGTGGAGGTGTGCTTCTTTAACGGCGCCGAGGAACTGCCGGACGCCAGGTCGCTGCGCGTGACCGGGGCGGTCGAGTTCCTGGACGACGCCGTCCTCGTCCACCAGGTGAGCGAGGAGAGATCCGCGCTCGAGGGACTCATCGGCAGGCCCCTCGAGCCCATCGCCGAGGTGTTCCGGGTGCGTCACGGCGAGGCCCGGTCCTGGACCCTCGGCGACATCCTCAAGGAGCGCTCTCTGGAGGCCGTCCGCTTCTGACGGGGAGGCGTCACAGTCAGGCGGCCGGGGGCAGACCGACCTCCTCCCCCGGCCGCCGTCACGTATACGCATCCACCCGGTCTCCCGTGCGGTTCACCCGATTCGAGTGACGTCCTAGCGCCATTGAGGGTGGTACGACTGTGCACAAAGAGGGCGCAACGCACCCTCGCACACGAAGGAGGATCCCATGAAGAGACCAACAGTGACACTGCCTTTGTTGACCGTCGTCTTGACCATGGCATGCCTGCTCTGCTTGGCGATGCCCGCGGGGGCCATCACCAACGGCACCAACGACTCCGGACACCCGTACGTGTGCCTCGTACAGCTGGCTGACGACTGGCGAGTGACCGGCGTCCAGCTCTCGCCCACCGTCGTCCTGACGGCGGGGCACGGGACGGCAGGCTTCAGTTCAGCGAAGGTGTGGTTCTCGGCGCAGCCCGACATGTCGACGCCCGAGGCGGTCGCGACGGAACTGTCAACCTACCCGGGTTACGCCGCCGGCCTCGGTGACGTCGGCATCGTGACGCTGCCAACGCCGCATCCCCTGAGCGACTACGCGCAGCTTCCAGGCCTCGGCGACGTCGATGAGCTGCCGATGCTGCAAGCCGTCGACCTGGTCGGCTACGGAGCCAACTACGAGGCGCGGGGCAGGGGCACGCCCGTATGGCAGTGGCTCAACTACGTAACAGGCTCCAGCACAGCTCATCCAGAGCGCGAACGGCTGGACGGCTCAATACCTGAAGGTGACCGCCAACCCGGCCGACGGCAAGGGCGGCATCGCCTTCGGCGACTCCGGTGGCCCGGTCCTCAGGGCCGATACGAACGTCGTGCTTGGCGTGAACACGTTCGTCATGAGCTCGAACTGCACGGGCGTCGCGTACGCGCAGCGGGTGGACCTTGCGGGCGTCCAGGAGTGGATTCAGGGCTTCCTCAACTGAAGCGAAGTCGTAACAGTCCGCGCTGATGGACGCAGGGGGCCCGCTGACACTGAGGGCAGCGGGCCCCTCCCCCTCGCGGGGGCGAGCGTGTTTGGGCAGGACAGGTCCCTTCCACGGCCGCCCGCCCTGGCGAGTCTAGCCAAGACCACGCTTGATCGTCCGTTGCCTAGCCCACCGACCGCAGAGTAGCGGCGGTCGCAAGGCCCTTGCAGCGGCACTCTACGACACCTGTACGAAGACCGACCGACTAGTCGTCTACGCCCGCGTGGCGCTCAGTTCAAGCGTTTTGGGGTGGCCCCGTTCCGGGGGGCGCCGGTCACAAAGACGGTCAGGCGCTACCGATGC
>CAWEHE010000029.1:0-23186 GCA_963808735.1 uncultured Thermoleophilia bacterium
ACGGCCTCGAAGTCGGTGGTCATCTTGACGTCGCACGGGCGGTCCAGCAGCTCGCCGACGGTCTTCCCTTCCTTGGCGGGGTTGGTGACGATGCAGCCGACGAGGTCGATGTCCTTCGGGCGGTCGAGGATGAATCCCAGAAGGCCCTGACCCATCATGCCGGTGCCCCACTCAGCGACCTTGATCATGTCTCGCTCCTCTTCACGTGATTGGCGCCTTCGGCGCTGGTTTTCACTGATGCATACGGAATATGCAGCTCTGGGCGGGACTCTACCATGCGGTCAACGGGTGGTCACGGAATCGGACGGCGCGCCGGACGACCAAGGGGGTGCGACGACGCGCCCGCGCATGATGGGTCCGCCCAGATCGCGGGCGGGGATGCGCCGGAGCCGCGCCCGGAGGGCGCTCAGCCGGCGCTCAGATGCCGGTGGCTGGGGGAGGCTGGTCGACCGTGTCGTGCGCGAGGATGGAGAGCTCTTTGCCCATCATCGCCTCCTCGGCCGCGGTGTGAGACCGGCGGGCGCCGGCTGCTGGCCACAGGGTATGCGTGTCTGACTCGGGACGTCAACTGTCGGCGTCGTCAGCGTCGTCGGCGCCGGTGCCCGACGAGTCGGGCTCCCCGTCTCCCCCGAATGCGGCTACCGCCTGCACGACGGCGCCGGCGATCTCGGGACCGGAGGCCGGTCTCCGGGGATCTCCGGCCTCTCCCCCGCCGGCGACGAAGACGCCGGCCGCTTTCACGGCCAGGACCGCCAGCTGCGCGGGGTCTTCGGGGACCGCGCCGCCGGGAAAGAGCCCGGCGTTGTCGCGCACGAACCGGGCGGCGGCGCGCACCGCAGTGTGCTCCGCGCGAGCGTGCTCGTCGGCATGCGTGAACTCCCAGCGCGCGGCCTGGCGGACGATGGGCTCCCGGTCCGCCGGGACGCCGGCCGCGGCGAACGCGCGGCAGTCGTACACACGGCAGGTGCGCGGCCGGCGATCGTAGATCTTGCACCGGCCGCTCTCGTCGAGAAGCGGACAGCGCCCGTGAGCGTCGTACGGGAGCACGAGATGGCCGACGGGCGCTCCCGGCGCCGGAAAGGTGAGCTCGCGCGGTACGACCGAGAGCGTCTCGAGCTCGCCCGGGTCCACGTGGACGAAGTGCGACGTCGAACAGCAGGCGCAGCAGTCGCCGCACGGCGTACGGGAATCCCCGGAGCCGGCGAGCGCCGCCCGCATCTCGCGGAGCCAGACGGAGAACTCGCCGGCGGGCAGGGCCCGCCTGTCGTCGGCACTGCTCACGAGCGTCAGACGTCCCCGAACAGCTTCTCGTTCGCGGCGGAGACGGCGCGGGCCCGCTCCCGGTCGGAGGCTCCCGGGCAAGCCTCCAGCGGCGCGTCCTTCAGAAAGCTCTCGTGGACCGCGATCGCCAGGGTGGCCACGCGCAGGGGTTCGCGGCGCGCGGCCTCGCTCGGCAGGCACTCCCGGCGCTCGCCGATGAAGCGCGCCGCAGTCCTCACGGCCGCGTGGCGGTCGAGGTCGTCCCGAGTGGGATGACTGAACCGCCAGCGTTCAACTTGCTCCCTGATAGCCCCTCTGTCGGCGGCGACGTCCGCCGCCGCGTAGATCCTGCAGTCGTAGGTGCGGCAGGCCAGCGGTCTGTCCTCGTAGATGGTGCAACGCCCGCCGACGAGCAGCGGGCAGCATCCGTGCCCGTCGTAGCCGAGCACGAGGTTTCCGGGCGGCAGCCCGGGCGCCGGGAGCAGGAACCTGCGAGGGATGACGGCTCGTGCTCGCCTCTCCTCGGGCCGCACGTGGATGACGTGCGCCGTCCTGCAGCAGGCGTTGCACTCGCCGCAGGGCACATCGGCCGGCCGCTCCTCGGCGAGCGCGGCCTGCACGCTGCGCAGCCACGAGGAGAACGGGATCGCGGGCAGGGGCACGCTGTCGGGGCGTTCGCTCACAGGGCAGACGATGCCGCCCCACGAGGCGGCGCGTCAAGCGCCGTCGTGCGCCGCCTTCAACTCGGCGATGTCCAGCTTCCTCATCTTCAGCATCGCCTGCATGGTGCGTCCCGCCTTCTCGGGGTCGGGGTCGCTCATGTACTCGCCGAGCTGCGCGGGCACGATCTGCCACGAGAGGCCGAACCTGTCGCTGAGCCACCCGCACTGCTGCGCCGCAGGGTCGCCGCCCTCCGAGAGCCTGTACCAGTAGTGGTCGACCTCCTCCTGGGTCGTGCAGCCCACGACGAAGGAGACGGCGGGTGTGAACGCGTAGACGGGGCCGCCGTTCAGCGCCGTGAATCGCTGGCCGGCGAGCGTGAACTCGACGACCATCGCGGTTCCCTCCGGCCCGGGGCCGCCCGGTCCGTAGCGGCTGACGTGCCCGATGGAGGCGTCGTCGAAGACCGACACGTACAGGGTGGCCGCCTCCTCCGCCTGGGTGTCGAACCACAGCATCGGCGTGATCTTCTGGATGGTCGTGGACATGGCGGCCTCCTGGCGACCGGCGCTCGCCGGCCAGCGGTCAGTTGGCCTCAGCCGGCGTCGCGCCGTGATGTGTCGATGCCCGTGAGTGTTCCACGGCGAGTGCCGAGACAAGCGTGGCGCCGGGCCCGGGCGGCGCCGGGTCAGGACTCGGCGGCGAGTTCGTCCGGGGCCAGGGCGCGGCCGGCGCCGGCCGCCGCGAGGATCTCGGCACGAGCCAGCGCCCTCAAGGCGTCGTCCACCGGGACGTGGACGGCCTCGCCGCGAGCGCGGGCCGGGATGAAACACACGTCCCTGACGGCGCCGACACCGAGGACCGCCTCGACCGCGACGGCGTAGGCGGCCCCCTGCGGACGGTACCGCTCGAGGAGCACCTCCTTCTCGGCTGCCTTGTCGGTCTTGAAGTCGACGACCACCCACCTCTCGTCGTCGTCGCGATACAGCAGGTCGATCGCGCCGCCGAGGACGACGCCCTCCACCAGCGCGCCGACGGCGAGCTCGCGGTGGACGGCGCCGGGATCGGCGGCGGCGGCGCGGGCCGCCGCCCGGACCGGCGAGGACCGCCAACAGGCCAGCGCGAGCCGGGCCGTCTCGGCGGCCAGATCGGGGCGCCCGAGCTCGAGGGCGGCGGCCTCGGCGGCGACCGAGACCGACGCCTCGTCGCCGAGGTCGCAGAGCTCCATGACGCGGTGGACGGCCGAGCCCAGCGCCAGCGCCCCGGCTCGGCCGGCGGGAGCGCCGGGACCTCCCGTCCGGACCTCCTCGTCCACGTGCTCCAGCCCGCTCGGACTGGTGGCCGGAGCGGGGCGTGCGGCACGCTCGAGGAGTTCCCGGCGCCGCTCGACCCACGCGGCGCGCTCGACCAGCAGCGCCTCCGGGTCGGAGTCCCCTTCCTCGGTCGCCGGAGGGGGCGACTGCGGCGGCGGCAGGACGAGGACGCCGCCGTCATCGTACTCATCCTCGACCGCCGCCGGCGCCGGCAGGCTGGCTGCGATCGGCCCCAGCAGCGCGCCGCTCGCCGGCGCGCCGTCCTTGGTGGTCGGCTTGCCGAAGCAACTGATCACCAGATGGTCGCGCGCTCGCGTGGTCGCCACGTAGAGCAGCCGCCGGAGCTCGCTCTCGCTCATCCGCTTCTCGCGCTCCGCGAGGACCGTGTAGGAGGCCGGCTCGAGCGTCTGCGCGGCGGAGCCGGGAAGCGCGGCGCGCAGACGGATCGCCACCCGGCGACGGTCGCGGTCGACGATCGGCTCTCCCCCACCTGCGCGCCCGCCGCGGCTGCCGCCGGCCACCACCACGATCGGGAACTCGAGGCCCTTGGCCTTGTGGATGGTCAGCAGATGCACGACGTCGCCCTCGTCGTCGACCTGCGACTCCTGCTCCCCGGAAGCGTCGCCGGCCTGAGCGGCCCAAGACAGGAACGGTCCGAGGCCACCTCCCCCGGCGCCGGCGAACGCCCGCGCCCTGTCGACCAGCTTCTCGAGATTGGCGATGGCCTGCGTCGCTCCGGGGCCCGTCGTCGCGAGGAGTTCGATCGCGGCGCAGCGCCGCACCAGCTCCGCGACCAGCTCGTGCGGCTCGCTCGCGGTGCGCAGCTCGTGGAGCTCGCGCAGCATCGAGAGCGACTCCGCGACGGGCCCGTGCCCCTCGGGCTGGTCCTGCGCGAACAGGTCGAAACGGCCGCCGGCCGCCCAGAACAGGAAGAGGTCGTCGTCGCTGAAGCCGAAGAAGGTCGAGTGCAGGGCGCCGTAGACGGCCGGGCCGTCGCTGGGATCGTCCACGGCCCGCAGGCAGAGCAGGGCGTCGTCGACCTCGCGGCGCTGGAAGTACGTCTTGCCGCCGTCGACGCGATACGGCACGCCGGCCTCGCGAAGAGCATCCTCGAGCGTCTCGAGGCCGGTGGTCGTCCGGTACAGGATGGCCACATCGCCCCAGCGCGGCGGCCGGGGGCGCTCCGCTCGCCGCTCCCTCGCCGCGCTCGTGGACCGGCCAGCGCGCGGCGTCGTCGCCCGTCAGGCGCGCGAGAAGCGCGGCGACCGCGCGTGCTTCGTCGCGCCGCGCCGCCTCCGCCGATCCGGCGGTCCCGTCGTAGGGCGGGCCGAGCAGCACGGTCACCCGCGAGCCGTCGGCCTGCAGCCGGTACGGCTCCACCCACTGGTAGCCCGGCTGGCGACCCGGCTCCTGCTCGTCGTCGAAGAGGCCGGCGAACACGTTGTTGACCCAGCCCAGGACCGCCGGCGTCGTGCGGAAGTTCTGGCTGATGGCCTCGACGCGTCCGCTTCCGCCCGGCTGCGACCGCACCAGGTCCTTGACCTCGTCGTACATGGCGATGTCAGCCCGGCGGAAGCGGTAGATGGACTGCTTGGGGTCGCCCACCACGAAGAGCTTGCCGGGCTCGAGCACGACCCGCCGCCACGTGTCGGCCTCCGGCCGGCGCTCGCAGAGGAAGAAGACGATCTCCGCCTGGAGCGGATCGGTGTCCTGGAACTCGTCGACCAGGAGATAGCGGAAGCGCCGCTGCAGCAGTCGCCTCGCGTCGCGATCGGTGAGGAGCAGGTCGCGCAGGCAGCCGAGGAGGTCGGTGAAGTCGAGGCGCCCCAGAGCGAGCTGGGCGCCGCCGGCCCAGCGCGAGAACGCGTCCGCGACGGCGACGGCGAGGCCGGGTGAGGTACTCGGCGTAGGAGTCGCGAAGCCCGAGGATCGCCGCCGCAGCGGCCCGGTAGCGGCGCCAGAGCTCGTCCTTGCCGCCACGGCCCTGGTCCCAGTTGCCCTGACGTCCGCCGAGGCCGCCCGGGGTCGCCTTGACCTTGAGGCGGCAGAACGCCGCCATCGCCTGGTCCGGATCGGCGGGCGGCTCCGCGAAGAACCGCTCGCACGCCTCGACCAGACCCATGGCGGCGCGGAACCCGCCGTCGCCCTGATCGCCGCACGCGGTCACGCAGAACTCTCGCAGGTCGCCGACGGCGGTCTCGAGAGCCTCGAGACCGCGAGCGGAGTCCGGCTCGGCGGACACGGTGGTGACCGCGTCGACGTCGTAGCGCTCGCCGAACACCCCGCCGCCGCCGATGGCCAGCTCGCGGAGATCGTCGAGCCGCACGCCGGCGCGCAGAAGCCGCCTGACCCAGGCGCGCGGGCCCTCCAGGCGGGGTCCCCCCGCGGCGAGCTCCGTCAGCCACTCCTGCCAGAGCCGCGCGCGCTCGAGATCGGAGCCGAGCCCGTCGAGCTGCTCGAACGCAGGGTCGACGCCGGCCTCGACGGGGAACTCGCGCAGCAGCCGGCCGGCGAACCCGTGGATGGTGCCGATGGGCGCGTCGTCCAGCGCGTCGAGCGCCGCCTGGATCGCCGACGCCGAGGGCGAGCCTGGCGCGGCGCCGTCCGCAAGCCCCTCGAACTTCTCGCGGATGCGCTGGCGAAGCTCGCCCGCCGCCTTCTCCGTGAAGGTGATGGCGGCGACGGCGCGGACGTCGCCGGCGCCGCGCTCGGGATCGAGCACGCAGCGCACGTAGCGCTCGACGAGCACGCGCGTCTTGCCCGTGCCTGCCCCGGCTTCGAGCAGGAACGTGGTGCCCAGGTCGCCGGTGACCCGGTCTCTGACGTCCTGGTCGCAGACGGGCCGGTCAGGCATCGTCGCCGTCCTTGGCCGCCGGGTCCTGCAGAGCGACCACGGGGGCGAACGCGTGGTGCTCCCGCTTGCGCGCTCGCGTCCATTCCGCGACGCCGCACGCGTAGGCGACGTCGCAGTACTCGCAGCGGCCCCGCGTGGTGCGCGGGAAGAACCCATCGTCCATGAGCGCGAGCGCGCCGCCGACCAGCGCCCGAAGACGCGACTGGGCGGCCTCCTCGCTCACGGGAAGCACGAGGTCTTCGAACCCCCCACGCCGCGTGACCAGCCGATACAGGCAGGTCACGGACTCCGGCTCGGCAGCTCCGGCGCCGAACGACGCCCAGGCGCTCGCGGACGGCCAGCTGGTACACGGGGAGCTGGACGCTCAAGCCCTCCTTGAGGCGCGCCTTCTCCGTCGACCCCGCGCCCGTCTTGTAGTCGACGACCCTGGCGCCGGTCGCCGTCAGGTCCACCCGGTCGAGGCGGCCGGAGAAACGGACCCGCCGTCCTCCCTCGAGCTCCAGGTGGATCGGGATGTCGTACTTCTCCCCGAAGCGCCATTCCACACCCTGTGGCCGCCCGTCTGACGCGGTGAAGACGGGATCCCTGCGCACCACCTCGCGCAGATCCTCGAGCAGCAGGTCGCGACGGACCTCCCAGGCGAGGGCGGCGCCGGTCAGCCCGCTGCCCTCCGCTTCGGCGCAGCGGGCGCGCCAGGCGCTCGTGACGGCGTCGAGCGCCCCGTCGAGGTCGAGACTCGCCTCGATCACCCGGGCGTAGGCGTCCTCCAGGATCGCGTGGGCGAGGCTACCGAACGCCATGGCGTCCATCTCGAGCGAGTCACCCGGCTCCTCCGGGGCATCGAGCCCGAACACGCTGCTCAGCAGGAACACGAAAGGACAACCGATGTACCTCTCGAGGCGCGTGGGATGGAGTTCGCCGTCGAAGGGATGGCGCGCAGCAAGTGCGGCGCGGGCCTGGGGGCCGAGCAGGCCATCCCAGGCGCCGGGCTCGGGACTGCGCGAGGCGCGCCAGGCGCCGAGGCGGCGCTCGGCCGCGAGCGGGACTGCGAGCACCTCCGCGAGGTACGCGGCCGCGGACGTCCGCCGGCCGCGCGTCGACAGCTGGAGGAGCACGGCCGCGTCGCGCTCGCGGCGACTCACCCAGGTGGCGCCGTCTGCGAGAGCCGGCGCGCCCCCGGCGTGACGCCAGATCCCGGCGAGCGGCGTCCCGGACAGGAACTCCTCCAGCCCGACGGGACGTGCCGCCGCGGCCGACGCCAGCCGCACCAGGAAGCGCGAAGGCAGACGCGGACGACCCGTGGCCGCGTCCGTGCGCGGCGCGAGCAGGAGCAGACGGTCTCGCGCCGCCTCGCAGGCGAAGGCGAACAAGAGCGTCGCCTCGGCGTCGCGCTGCTCTGCGAGCGGCAGGCGCACGCCGAGCGCCTCCGCGATGCTGCGCCGGGCCGCGTCGCCGAGCACGGGGTCGGGGCGTCCTCGGACGGGAAAGCCGCCCTCGGCGAGCCCGGTGAACGCGACGGTGGAGAAGCTCAGGCCGCGCAGCTCAAGGGGCGTGAGCACCGCCACACCGTCGCGGCCGACCCGTCCGTGCGGTACGCGGGCACCGGAGAGGATCTCGCGCAGCGCCTCCAGCGCCTCCTCCATGGTCACCTCGCCGCCGAGCACGGCGAGTGGCGACAGGCGGCCGGCGGCGTCCCGGGCGGCGGCCGCGGCGTCGTCGGTGAAGACCGCCTCGACGACGGTCGCCAACGCCGACGCCCACGTCCCCCAGGAGGCGCGCTCGGGAAGGCCTGCGGCGGCTCGCGCGAGCGCGCCGGCGCCGCCCTCGAGCCCCCGCGCCGCCCGCAGGCGGGCGCGCAGGCGCTCCAGTCGCTCTCCGCCCTCTTCATCCCCGGCGGCCGGGTCGTCGGGACCGGTCTCGAGCTCTGCCACACGCCGTTCCAGCGAGCGTCTGCGTCTGCCGACGCGCTCGGTCCACTGATCCCGTCCACTGACGACGCCGGCCTCGCGCGCTTCATCGAGCCAAAGGGCCGCGTCGCCGGGGGCCGGCCCGACTTGCCGCAGCGGGGCGGCGCTCAGGAGGTCGACGACGGACCGGCGCGCGAACGGCTCGCCCGCGGGCGGCGCGAGGCAGTCGGCCAGACGCAGGAGGAGGCGCGGCCCCGGTGCTCTGTCGGGGAGCCTGCACGCGACCGGGAGACCGGCATCCGAGAGGGAAGCGGCGGCGCGCTCGACGTCGTCGCCGTGAGGCACGATGACGGCGCAGTCCCAGAACCGCGCGCCACCCTCGGCGGCAGCGACGATCGCGCGCGCGGCCTCGCGGCCTTCGGAACGCTCGTCCGGGACCGACATCACCGTGAGAGAGCCATCCCCGGCGACCTCGAGACCCTGCCCCGAGGCATTCCAGACCGCAGCCACACGGTCGAGGTCGGTCACCCGAGCCGGCGCAGGCGCGGGTGCATCGCGCAGGCCGGAGCGCAGCGCGACGCCCGGCAGCGTGGCCCCGGTGCTCGGCCCGCTGCGGGGCGCCGGGACGAAGGCGTCCGCACCCCGGGACAACAGCGACGCGACGAAGACTTCCTGCGCCTGGTTGAGGTCGTAGATGCCATACACGATGGTGTGGCCGCCGCGGCCGCCGGTGACGCCCGCGGCCGCAAGCTGAACCGCGGCGTGGTCCAGGACAGCCAGTGACTGGAGCTCGTGGCAGTACGCCCGGTAGAGCACGTCCAGATCGGCCGCCTTCGCAGGAGACCCGCCGTTCGCGGGTCCGACCGCGGTCACCGCGTCCGTCCATGCTGACCCAGGCGCCACGCAAGCCTGCCGCAGGTCGTCGAACGTGGCGGCCAGCGCGGCGGCGAAGTGGGGCCGCGTGGCGACGGGGCCGAAGTAGCCGAGCTCGCCCGCGTGACCGTCGACGAGGCGCCGTACCAGGCGCTCACGGGCGATGGCGGTGAGCACCACCGGTGGCGCCGCTGCGTGCTCGGCGAGCAGCTCGGTAGCCAGTCGCTCCAGGGTCGCAACGGTCACGTTCGCCACGGCGCCGAGCCTGCGCACGAGGAGGTCGCCGATCCGCGTGCGGACGGCCGTGGAACCGACGACGATGGTGAGCGGCGCGAGCGGCCGCCCGCGCTTGAGCTCCTCCACGCGCTCGCAGAGCGCGTCCTCGAGCTCCCGAAAGCGGCCGCTGACGAGCAGCCCCTGGTGTGCGTCGGCCCCGGCGGTCATGGTCGCCGCGAGCGTATCACGTGGTCCGGACGGGTCCGCCGAGGCTCAGGTCAGCTCCCGGACGAGGTTCGCATGCTGCGGAAACGACGCCAGCAGCGCTTCGCGGTCGCCCAGCTCGAAGTCCTCGAAGTCGAAGCCGGGCGTCACGATACAGCTCACCAGCGCCCAGGCGCTGTCGGCCGGCAGGTGCGGGCCGCCGGCGAGGCGGGCGCCCTGCCAGCTGCCGGCCGGCACCAGCGCCTGCGAGAGCAGGCCCGGCGAGCCCTCCGGCGGGCCACCCGGCGGCCCTCCGGCGGGCCATCCGGCGCGCCGGCCGGGACGTCCTCAGCCGGCAGGTGCCCCCGACCTAGCCTGCGGCCGATGTCCACGGGATCACCGAGCACGCGCCGGTCCAGCACCCCGCCGGTGGTGATCGTCACGAGTTCGAGCTGCAGCCCGCCCTGGTAGACCCAGAGCTCGTCGCTCGCGAGCCGGTGCAGGCGGCTCACGGACCCCGCGGTGATCAGGAAGAGGATCGCCGTCGAAGCCGGGCGCTCACCGCGCGGCGTGCGCAGCGTCTGCGCCGCGCGGTACGTCTCCCGGTAGTACCCACCCTCGGGGTGCGGCTCGAGACCGAGCGAGGCGGCCATCTGTGCGGCGGTCGGGCGCATGCGCAAGCATAACCCGCCGGGCACGGTCTCCGCCGACGAGGCCGACGCCTCTCGCGCGGGCCGGCGCTCGCTCGCCGCCCTCGCCCCCCGCCCATTCCCCGACTCCGGAGCGCCATCCCGTCCCGAGAAGTGGAAAGGCCCCTCGTCCAGCTGGACCGAGGGGCCTTTCAGTAGCAAGCCGTAAGCCGGATCCTGTCGTGGGTGACCATCCATCTGGGACGCACGTTGCCGTGCGCCTCATGCGACCGAAACCCGGGAGCCTCGGACGAGCAACCCTCGAACGCTCCCCTATTTGGTCTTGCACCGGGCGGGGCTTGCCGAGCCGGCCTGTCGCCAGGACCGCTGGTGAGCTCTTACCTCACCGTTTCACCCTTACCCGCACCCCTCGGAAGGGGCCGCTGGCGGTCTGCTCTCTGTTGCGCTTTCCCTCGGGTTTCCCCGGCTGGCCGTTAGCCAGCGCCCTGCTCTGCGGTGTCCGGACTTTCCTCGGGCGGGAGCCTTGCGGGCTCCGAAGAGCTCCGCGACGCGACCCGCTCGCGGCCACCTGGCTTGCCTTCTCAGTGTACCACCGGGTGCGAAAGCCCAGACGGCGCCCGCTGGGACCAGAGGCCGACCGGGCTCTTCGGCGACGATCAGCGCAGGATGAGGATGAGCGCCGCCACGACGGCGACCGCGCCGCCGACCCAGGCCGCGGCCCACGCGTAGGGGTGCCGGCGGCCACGAGAGCCTTCGTTCGCGGCGCCGAACCGAGAGGCCGAAAGGAGCGGCTGCGACCGTCCCCCGCCGACCCAGGCCGACTGCGCGTCTCGTGACTCCGTGCCCGCTTCGTTCGGCTCGAGGTGCTTTGGAGCAGATCCCATGGTGACCACCTTCCAGCGCCGCCGCTCTTGCCATGAGTATACCCACTGTGGGAACAGGATGGTCTGGCTTGCCGCTTCCGGGTATCACCGGGGCTGGAAGCTCAGACGTACCGGTGACGCACCGGGCGCGCCGTCGGCGTGGTGCGGGTCAGCGCACGATGAGGATGAAGATGGCGATGGCGCCGGCGAAGCCGCCGACCCACAACAGTGCCCCCACCCATGGGCGACGCCTGTTCCGCGACCCCTCGTTGGCGGCGGCCATCACGGAGGCAGAGAGACGGGGGTCGCCGTACAGCCCGCCGACCGTGGACGACTGCGCCTCGGGGGACTCCCTGAACGACCGTGCCGGATCGGTATGCGTCGGACCAGTCTCACTCACAACGACTCCTTCATAGGCCGTGCGCGACTCTACGACGCGTTGCGGCGCGGGCGCGAGGCCCACACTGGCACGGTACCCCGTTTGCGAGAATGCATGTGGGAACGCGATGCGGCGTTCTCCTGCTCAGAAGAGCGCGGGCGGCTCCGCGACGGCGCCCCATGTGGGCGCCAGCCGCCGGTAGCGCTCGGCCTCCAACCGCATCAGGCTGTCCGCGTACGACACGCCGTCGAGCGTGACCGCGCCGGGCTCGCGCCGGTCGAGGGAGAATCCTGAGCGGGCGTAGCAGGCGATCGCCCGCGCGTTGAACTCGAGCACGCGCACCGTCAGCGCGGTCAGCCTCAGGTAATGGAAGGCGTGCGCGAGCACGAGGCGCGTCACCTCGGTGCCGAGCCCGCGGCCAAGCACCTCCGGGTCAAGCAGACCGACCGCGTAGGCGGCCGTGCCGGAAGCCTCGTCGAACGAGTGCAGCGCGGCCGTGCCGATGAAGCCCCTCCCCGCATCCACGACCCACGTCACGGCTCTCTCGGACGGCGCGAGATCGGCGACCAGCCACTCGGCCTCGACGGGGGTCAGCTCGCGCCACTCGGGGACCTCGTAGCCGAAGAACCGGTGGATCTCGGGGTGGACGCCGATGCGCCTCGCGGCGTCGGCGTCGCCGGCCGCGGGCGGGCGCAGCGTGACCCGCGGCCCGCGCAGAACGGGGACGGGCCGGCTCACTCCGCGGCACGCTCCAGGAGGGTGACTCCCGGCAGACCGCGGAAGTCCTCGTCCGCAGTGACGAGCTCGCACCGCTTCAAGCGCGCCGTCGCGTAGATCATCGCGTCCGCCGCGGCCAACCCGTGGTCGGTGATCATGTCCACGGCGACGATCGCAGTCGTGACATCGCCGGGCACGAAGCGAGTGAACTCGAGGTGAGACACGATCTCCATGGCCGTTGCGTCGCCTCCGTTCCGCTGGGCCCAGCGGTAGACCTCGTACAGCACCTGGACCGGGGTGAAGATCTCGCGCTCCATGGCGACGTACTTCGCACAGTCGCCCGCAAGAGGCCCTCCGCCGTAAAACTCGACCCAGATCGACGAATCCAGGACCCACACGGCTCAGTACCTGTCGGTCTCGTCGCGATAGTCATCGAGTGGGGCGCCCTTGAGGATGCCGCGCAGCTCGGAGATCGGCCGCTGCGGGACCAGCGCCACGTAGCCGTCGCGGTCGATGAGCGCCACCTGCTGACCCGGCTTCAGGTCGAGGCGCTCTCTGATCTCCTTGGGGATGACGATCTGGAACTTGGGGGAAACGGTCGCGCGCGCCACAAAGGACCTCCTCGTCGATCCCCATCATCATACGCTGACATCATCGATACCACAATCGTATGACGCTCATGCCGTCGATGAGAAGGTTCGGTCCGGCCGAAGGCCGTGCCGCCCGGATCTGACGGGCTACGCCCGCGCGTCCGGGCTGAGCTCGGCCGCGGCGGCCTCGTCGAGGAACCACGTGAGCACGCCGTGGACCGGCGCGACGCCCTGCGCGGGCACCGCGCTGGGAACGCGCAGGCCCTCGAGCACCTCGGCGACCATCCCGGCCTTGCCGGCGCCGCTGACCAGGAACCAGACCCGGCGCGCGGCGTTGAGCACCGGCGCCGTCACCGTGAGCCGCGGCGAGCCGTCGGGCGCCGCGGTCGCGACGGCGAAGTGGTCCTCGACGGCGAGCGCGTCGCTGTGGGGGAAGAGCGAGGCTGTGTGGCCGTCGGTGCCGAGGCCGAGCAGCACGAGGTCGAACACCGGCACGTCGACGCGCGGCCGCTCCTGGGCGGCCAGGCCGCGCAGCTCGGCGTCGTACGCCTTCGCGGCTCCCTCCGGCGCATCCTCGCCGCGCATCCGGTGCACGTTCGTGTCGGCGATCGGCACGTGCTTGATGAACGATTCACGCGCCATGCCGTAGTTGCTCTGCGTGTCCTCGGGGGGCACGCAGCGCTCGTCGCCCCAATAGAGCTGGACGCGGCGCCACGGGATCTTCTGGCTGAACTGCTGGCGGGCGAGCAGGCGGTACAGGGCGCGCGGCGTCTCGCCGCCGGCGAGCGCGACGGCGAAGCGGCCGCGCGCCGCCGCCGCCTCCTGCGCCGCCATAGCGAAGAGGTCGGCGGTGCGCAGCGCCAGCGCGTCGCCGTCCGGCAGGATCTCGATGCTCACGTCTCGTCATCCTTCCCGGGCCGGCGCCAGGAGTGGCCGCTGCGGGCGATGAGCGCGTCCGCCGCCTCGGGCCCCCAGCTGCCGGCCTCGTATATGGAGATGTCACGCTCCGGCCGTTTCGCCCACGCCTCGAGGACGGGGCCGACGATGCGCCACGCCTCCTCGGCCTGGTCGCCGCGCGTGAACAGGGTCATGTCGCCCTCCATGGCGTCCACGAGTACAGTCTCGTAGGCGCTGAAGGGCAGCTCATGCAGCGTCACGCCGTAGGAGTAGTCCATGGCCACGGCCTGCAGCGCGACGGCGTGGCCGGGCCGCTTGGACTCGATGCTGAGCGAGAAGCCTTCATCGGGCTGCACGCGCAGCACCAGCACGTTGGGTTGCAGGCCGCCGCCCGCGGCGGCGTCGCGGAAGAGCGCGACCGGCGGCCGCTTGAAGTGGATGGCGATCTCGGTGACGCGGCGCGGCAGCCGCTTGCCGGTGCGCAGGTAGAACGGCACGCCCTGCCAGCGCCAGTTGTCGACGACGAGCTTGAGCGCCGCGTAGGTCTCGGTGTGGGAGTCCGGCGCCACCCGCTCTTCGGCGCGGTAGGCCGGGACGTCCTCTCCGTCCACCCGGCCCTGGACGTACTGCGCGCGCACCGCCCAATCGTCGACCGCCTGCAGCGGGATCGGGCGCACCGCGCGCAGCAGTTTCATCTTCTCATCGCGCACGCCGTCGGCATCGAAGGCGGCCGGCGGCTCCATGGCGACCAGCGAGAACAGCTGGATGAGGTGCGGCGTGATCATGTCGCGCAGCGCGCCGGCCTCCTCGTAGTACGGGCCGCGGTGCTCGACGCCCAGCGTCTCCGCGGCGGTGATCTCCACGAAGTCGACGTAGCGCCGGTTCCAGACGGGCTCGAAGATGCCGTTGGCGAAGCGCAGGACCAGCAGGTTCTGCACGGTCTCCTTGGCCAGGTAGTGGTCGATCCGGTAGACCTGCCGCTCGTCGAAGACCTCACCGATGATGCCGTCGAGCTCGTGCGCCGTGGCGAGGTCGCGCCCGAAGGGCTTCTCGATGACGACCCGCGTCCAGCCCGGCCGCGGCTCGCCGGCGGCGTGCTCGCGGTCGTACGCGCCGGGGCGGGCCAGGCCCGCGTCGCCGAGCTGCTTGACGATCACCTCGAACTGGCTGGGCGGCGTGGCGAGGTAGAACATGCGGTTGCCGCGCGCGCCCTGGCCGTCGAGCTCCTGCAGCACGGCGGCGAGCCGCGCGTAGCCCTCCGGGTCGTCGAACTGCCCCTGCACGTAGCGCGGGGCCTGCAGGAGGCGATCGCACATCGAGCCGTCGACGACCTCTTCGCCGTAGTGGTCGTCGATCGCCTTGCGCATGCGCTCGCGGAACTGCTCGTCGCTGATCTCCTGGCGGCCGTAGCCCACGAGGGTGGTGCCGAACGGCAGCACGCCGTGACAACCGAGGTCGTACAGAGCCGGGATCAGCTTGCGGTGCGCGAGATCTCCCGTGACTCCGAACATGACGAGGCTGCAGGGATCCGGGTGGCGGTCGCCGCCGAAGGGCGAGGCCGACCCCGCCGGCCTGCTCCTGCCGGCGACGTGGATACCGCCGTCCTCGGAGAGGTCGTCGAGCTCGTCGTAGCTGAGGTGCCCGCCGGCGGCCTCGTCGTCCACCGTCACTCCTTCTCCTTGACGGCGTGGCCGCCGAACTCGTTGCGAAGGGCCGCCAGCACCTTGCCGCTGAACGTGTCGGCCTGGCGCGAGCGAAAGCGCATGAAGAGCGCTGCGGTGATGGCCGGCATCGGCACCGAGTGGGCGATCGCCTGCTCCACCGTCCAGCGGCCCTCGCCGGTGTCCTCGACGTAGCCGCTGATGTGCTCGAGACCGGGGTCCTTCTTGAGCGCGTCGGCGGCCAGCTCCAGCAGCCAGCTGCGCACCACGCTGCCCTGGTTCCAGAGGTCGGCGATGGACGCGAGGTCCAGGTCCCAGTCCGTGGCCTCCAGCAGCTCGAAGCCCTCGGCGTAGGCCTGCATCATGCCGTACTCGATGCCGTTGTGGACCATCTTCACGAAGTGACCGGACCCGTGCCCGCCGCAGTACTCGTAGCCGTGACCAGGTGGCGCGAGCGTCGCGAGCAGCGGCTCTACGTGGTCGAACGCCGAGCGGTCACCGCCGACCATGAGGCAGTACCCGACCTCGAGGCCCCACACCCCGCCGCTGGTGCCGGCGTCGAGGTAACGGATGCCGTGCGGCGCCAGCTGGGCGCCGCGCTCGATGTCGTGCTGGAACGGCGAGTTGCCGCCGTCCACGAGGATGTCGCCCTCGTCGAGCAGTGGCATCAGTTCGTCGATCGCCGCCTGCGTGGCGTCGCCGTACGGCAGCATGATCCAGATGACGCGCGGCGCCTCGAGCGCGGCGACGACGTCCGTGAGTTGACGGACCGGCCGGGCGCCTTCGGCGCCTAGCTCCTCCGCCTTGGCATAGGTACGGTTCCAGACCACGACCCGGTGCCCGCCGCGCAGCAGGCGCCGCGCCATGTTGCCGCCCATGCGGCCCAGCCCGACCATGGCTACGTCCATCACATCCTCCTCGTCCCGCCGGGGCATACCCGCGGCGTGCTCTCTACTGTGAAAGCGCGGCGGCGACCAGATCCGTCAGGCGCCGGACACCGTCCTGAACGTCGTCACCGAGGCCGACGCGCAGGGCGCGGCACCCGTGAGCCCTCAGGGCGCCGAGGTCGCCGCGCGCCTGGGCCCGCTTGAGCACGCTGAAGCTGTAGGGCTGGCCCGGGATGCTCACGTCGACGGGGTCGTGCCCCACCAGCTGGAGGAACAAACCCCGGTTGGGACCGCCCTTATGCAGCTGCCCTGTGGAGTGCAGAAAGCGCGGGCCGTAGCCCAGCGTCGTGGCGAGATGCAGGTGATCACGCAGCTCCAGGCGCAGCGTCTGGAGTCGGCCCCAGACCGCTTCGCCGGGGGCCACGTACGCCTGCAGCGCCACGTAGTCGCCCGGCGCGGCCTGCGCCAGGAACGCGGCGAGCGCCGCGGGCAGCTCCCCGTCCTCCAGCGGGAACGCCTGCCGGCCGTCCCCGGCCGGCAGGTCCTCGAGCAGCTCGCCGCTGGCGATGAAGCCGGCGAGCAGCCGCTTGGTGTTGTCCTTGCTCTCCTGCACGTTGGGCTGGTCGAACGGGTCGATGCCGAGCACGTATCCCGGCGGTCGCCACGGCGATCTCCCAGCGAAGGAACTCCCCGCCGAGGGCGTAGGCGCCTTCCATCTCGTGACCCAACACGGGGTGGCCGGCGGCGGCCAGGTCCATCAGCCGGCCCGCGGAGCCCGACGCGGCGACGCTGGCGAGGCCCACGGCGGCGAACACGCGGTCCGCGCCGTACACCTCGGGGTCGCCGACCGGCTCGAGGTCCACCGGCAGGATGCCCGTGCCCTCCTTGCCGGTGCTCTCGGCGACCAGCTGCTCCACCCAGGCGCCGAGCGCCCGCAGCGGAGGCTCGGTGACGATCGTGAGTTTGTCGCGGCCGGCGAGCGCGGCCTCAGCGAGGACGACGCCGAGGCGCAGGCCGGGGTTCTCGGCCGCGGGCACGTCGGGCCCGCAGGCCACGGCGACGTCGCGCACGCCGTCGAGCAGCCGTTCCAGATCCACGCCGATCAGCGCCGCCGGCACCATGCCGAAGAAGCTGAGCGCCGAGTACCGGCCGCCGATGTCCGAGGGGTTCACGAAGATGGCGCGGAAGCCCTGGGCCAGTGCCTCCTCCTGGAGGGAGGTGCCCTCGTCGGTGATGGCGACGAAGTGGTGTCCGGCATGCTCGCCGCAGTGGGCCCGGAGGCGCTCGTAGAAGAACGCGTGGAAGCTCGCCGTCTCGGTCGTGCCGCCCGACTTGCTCGAGACGATGAAGAGCGTGGACTCGAGATCGACGGCCGCCTCGACGGCAAGGACGGCGGCCGGGTCGGTGGAGTCGAGCACGTGCAGCTCGAGATAGCCGTCCCTGGTGCCGAGCACCGCCTCGAGCACCTCCGGCGCGAGGCTCGAGCCGCCCATGCCGAGCAGCACCGCGGAACGGAAGCCCTCGGCGCGCAGCTCGTCGACGAACTCGTTGACGCCTTCGATCTGCTCGCGCACGCCCTCGAAGACGCTGAGCCAGCCGAGCGAGTTGCCGATGATCGCCTGATGCGCCTCGTCGTCTGGCTTCCAGAGGCTGGCGTCGGCCTCCCAGAGGCGCTCGGGATAGCGGTCGGCCTGCAGGCGTTCGAGACGCCGCTCGACGGCTTCGTCGAGCCAGGCGGGCAGCAGTGCTTGGTCCATGTCAGCTCCCTTCGCCCGCGAGCAGCCTCACGCGCTTATCTTCCACGATCTCGAGGAGCCTGTCGTAGGCCTCGATGAAGAGTCCGACGCCCTCGCTCTGCAGCTGGGCGCCCACGCGCTCCAGGTCGATGCCCGCCTGGCCGAGCTCGCGCACCAGGCGGTGCGCATCCTCGAGGTGCCGGTCGACGGTGCGCGCCACGCTGCCGTGGTCTTTGAACGCCCGCCACGTGAGCTCGGGCAGCGTGGTCACAGTGTGTTCGCCGATGAGCTCGTCCACGTACAGTGTATCGGGGTAGGTCTGGTCCTTGACTCCGGTGCTCGCCCAGAGCACCCGCTGGATCTTGGCTCCCGAGGCGGCGATGAGCTGCCACTCGCGGCCGTTGAGGTAGCTGCGAAAGCGCTCGTAGACGACCTTGGCGTTGGCCACGCCGGCGCGTCCCTTGAGAGAACCGAGCCGCCGCCGCTCCGCCTCGTCGGCGGCGGCCTCCACCCTCTCGTCCAGCAGTCCGTCGACGTGCGTGTCGACGCGCGAGACGAAGACGCTCGCGACCGACGAGGTCGCGCGGATCGTGAGGTCGCGGCCGAGCCTGTATTCGAGCGCGTCGATGTAGGCCTCGGCGATGGCCTCGTACTGGGTCAGCGAGAAGAGCAGGGTGATGTTGATGTTGAGGCCGTCCTGCAGGCAGCGCAGGATCGCCGGGACCCCCTCCCGGGTGCCCGGGATCTTGACCAGCACGTTCGGCCGGTCGACCGCCGTGAACAGACGGTGGGCCTCGTCGATGGACCCTTGGGTGTCGTAGGCGAGGTGCGGCGACACCTCGATGCTGACGAAGCCGTCTTCTCCGCCGCTGCCGAGATACACGGGCGCGAGGACGTCGCAGGCCGCGCGCACGTCGTCGATCGCCAGCCGGTCGAGGATCGTCGCGGCGTCCATCCCCTGCCGCGCGAGTGTGACGATCTCCTCGTCGTACTCCCTGCCCCCGCCGACGGACTGCTCGAAGATCGCCGGGTTGGTGGTGACGCCGCCGAGGCCATCGCGGTCGACCATCTTCCTGAGACCTCCGCGCTCGATCAGAGCCCGGTTGATGTAGTCGAACCAAGGGCTCTGACCCAGACGGCGGAGTTCGGCGAGCCGGCTCTCGGCAGGGGACACGGCGATCACTCTCCTTTTCCGGACGGCCTGCGGCCCGGGCGCGTCGTCGTCAGCGTCACGAGGGCCGTGCGGCGGCGCCGGCGCGTCGCGCCGGCCCTCCGAACGGCCTCAGACTAGTCAATGCCCACTGGGCCGGGATTTCAAGGATTCGGCCGCGCCCGGCCGGCGCGCCGGGCAGGCGCGGCCCCGCCCCGCGCCTCAGTAGTCGCCGCCCTCCGGCACGATGCAGACGAAGGAGAGCGGCGCGTCCGCAGCGGCGCGGAACTGGTGCTCGTGTCCGGCCGGCACGTAGGCGTACGCGCCGGGCGCGAGCGGGTGCTCCACGCCGTCCAGAAGCAGCACGCCGCTGCCGCCGGCGACGAAGTTGATGTGCGGCCAGGCGTGCGCGTGCCTGGGCGTGTGGCCGCCCGGCTCCACGTCGAACAGCCGCATCACCCATCCCTCCCACCCCTGCTCGGGCGAGACCAGCACGCGCTTGACGACGCCCTCGATGCCGTCGCCGGCCATCGCCGTCGCGGCGACGTCCGCCTTCTTGCCCACTACCCAACGGTCACTCATCTCGCTCCGATCGGTCGCTTTCCTCCACCCGGTACGCCACGATCCGGCCGATCAGCTCGACGGGCAGCGGCTCGCCGAGCGGGAACTGCACGGATCCCTTGGCATGCTTGTACTGCGCGAGCTCGCCGGCGAACGCGGCGATGCCGCTAGCACCCGGGTACAGCCCGATGTGCCGTGCGTAGCCGGCGAAGTGCACCAGGTGCCTGGCGTTCAGGTCGAACGTCGGTATCGCGTAGCTCATGGTCTCGGTCGCGGCGGGAGCCGCCGCGCGAATGACGCGGCGCACCTCCTCCAGGACCGCCTGCGTCTCGGGAGGGAACTCGGCGATGTACTCGTCGATGGTCGTGGCCTTCGACCGGTCGTTCATCGTGCACCTGCCAGTCGCTCACGGCGCCTGGACGCCGGGAAACGGGGTCGCTGCCGGAATCACTGCCGCAATTGGTCTTCCCTCAAGGCGACGTCCTCCATTCCTCGAGCGATGAGCGTGAGCCCGGCGGCCGCGCCGTCAGAGGTCGGGGCCCGGCGACGCCGGGCCGTCGACGAGCGGAAACACGACCTCGAAGCGCTCACACACGACGAGCATGTCTGGGGCCGGCGAGCGATCGGACCCCTCCAGCTCACGACCGAATGCGACCCAGTGCGCTTCGCGCCAGTACGCCAGCGATCCGTCCCCCTCGCCCTCGGCGGCCGCGAACTCGACGCCGACGTCGGCGAAGGCGAGCACCTCTACCAGGCTCGTGCGGATCACGCATCGCGCCTCGCCACTCCAGCCCGTGATCACGCTGAGATCGCCCACGCGCGGCAGTGGCTCTTCCTCGGCCTCGTAGGACCACAGGGCGCCGGCAGTGGCTCGTTTGAGCCCCGCCAGGACCAGATCGGCCAGCTCGTCGGCGTCGGCCTGGTTGTCGCAGAAGTGCCAGGCCGAGTAGGCCGCGCCCGGCGGCGCGAGCTCGGGCCGTGCTGCGAGGAAGGCCGCCCACATCTCCTCGACGGAGATCCGCTCCGCCTCCGTCACGCGACCCAGCCCCTGCCTTTGAAGACCGCCCGGATCGCCATGGCATGACCGTGTCCGAAGCCGTGGTTCGGCTTGAGCCGGACGACGGAGTCGGCTGCCAAAGTCACGGCTCAGCCCCAGTAGTCCGCGACACGGCGTCCGTCTCGAGGCAGGTCTTCGAACCTCTCGAGCCCGTCGAAACGGTCGACTGGGATCTGCGCCACGACCTTCGGTTCCGCCAGCCGCAGGTTGACCGCGATCCGGCGACGTCCCTGCTCGTCGGGTGTCAGCGAGCGCCAAAAGGCCACGCACCCACAGGCAGGACAGAAATGGAACCCGATCGAGGTGCCGCGCACAGAGGCTTGGGTCGGACCCGAGACGCTGATGCCCTCGCCTTCGAAGTCATAGGCCCACAGCACGCCGTAGCGTCGACAGATGGTGCAGTTGCACGAGGTGGCTGCGTCGGGCATCCCTTCGAAGCGCCAGGGGACCGCACCGCAGTGGCAGGAACCTTGGATCATGTCAGTCTCCGATTCGCTTCGGTTCCGGTCGGAGCACCGGGCGCGGCGGAGCGGCACGACGCGCCGCGCACGACCGGGGGCCCCTCGTGGTCACGGCACGATGATGCGCGTGATCCTCGACACCGACGCGACGTTGTAGTTGGTGCCGGCGAAGCGTGCCCGGATCACGTAGGTTCCGGGCTTCACGTCGTAGAAGGTGTAGAGGCACCAGGACTCGCCGTCGGTGCCCATGCCTCCGAGCTCCGCGGGGAACCTCGTCCACACGCCGTGCCTGCGGCACTGGACGTCGGCGAGGAACGGCGGCCGCGTCATGCCTTGGCGGTGAAGCGGCTGCTCGGGCGCGATCGTGATCCGCACCCGGGTGTACTTGCGCGCGGCGACCGGCACCCTGACCGCGAGCTTCGGCCTCACGCCGGCGAACATCCACGTGGTCGAGTCGAGGTAGTCCGCGTTGCCTGCCCACGAGACCGTGACGATGCAGCTGCGCGCCACGGCGGGAATGACGGCATCGAACACGTTCCCGCTCATGAGGTTGAACGTCACGGGCGCTTCGCCGACGAGCGTATCGACGCTCTCGCCCACCTCACGCTTGTAGATCTTGACGGCGGTGCCCGAGAGGTCCGCCTGCGCGTCGATGCCACCGCTGACGACGACGTCGCGGCCGGTCAGCGCGGGGGACGCAGTGTCCAGCCACACGGGCGCCGACTGCTGCGAGGCCGCTGGAGCGCCACCTGCCCGAGCATAGGCGACGAGCGTAGCCGCAGCCACGACGACGAGAACGGCGCCGAGGACCCCGGCGCGATGATGGATGAACGACCTCATGTCCCCTCCCTGTTGGTGCGCTCGCCGGACGGGGTCCCGGGCCCGCCCAGGCGCTCGATGAAGACGCGGTCGACGCGCGCGCCGGGCGTCGAGCGACCTGCGGCGCGGCCCGTCCTCATCGCGTGGACTACCTCTTGGCTCGCGACGTGTTCAGTGCCACGGCGGCGCGGACGAGAGCCTTCAACGCCTCCTCGTCGATCTTCTCGCCTTCGTGGAAGTCGATGGCGCGCCTCGTCTTCCCTTCGAGACTGGAATTGAAGAGGCCCGACGGATCCTCCAGAGCGGCCCCTTTGGCGAACGTCGTCTTCACGACGTTCTTGTAGGTCTCGCCTGTGCAGACCATTCCGTCGTGGGACCACACCGGAACGCCTCTCCACTTCCACTCCTCGACGACTTCAGGGTCGGCTTCCCTGACCAAGGCACGGAGCCGGCTGAGCATCTCGCCCCGCCAGTCGCCCAGCTCCTCGATCCTCGCGTCGATCAGCTGAGAGGGAGACCGGCCATCCTGCGGCGCACTCTTCACCATGTGTGTTCCCCTATCCCGGTGCCGGACTTCGATCGGTGGAAGCCACCGCCACCGTGCCGCTTCTATCTGAGGCCTCGATCATCCGTCACGCTCGTATGCGTCGTATCCCAAAGACGGCACTGCGAATCCTCGGACCGTGGTGACGAGGAGACCGTCTATGCCCGGCCACGGCTCCGGCGAGATCCTTCTCCCCGGCGCGGCGCCCGGCCGGACATGGCGGTCCATCCAGCGCTTCGCGCATGAGCAGGCACGGCGGCCGGCCGCCGTGCCACAGATCCTAGAGTGCCCTGCTCGATGCGCCTGCTGGGCTCCCTTGCTCCCCAGGTACTGCACGGTCATAACAGCGGCGATGTCGCAGGCAGGACCATCACCGAGCCAAGAGGCGTGGCCGCTTGCGGACCACGTCAGGCCTAGGTCGTCGCTCACCAGCACCGGCTGGCCGCTGGTGGCCATGAGCAGTCTCGCGGCGTCGGGCGCTGTGATCGCCTCGACGCTGAGCGCACCCGGAACTCCGAGCCGAGGCCGGGGGAGCGCCGCTCGTACCAGCGTGCGGCTTCGGCGATGTCCGCCTCGGCCGCCTCGCGGACGACGAGGCGCATTCCTCAGCCGGCCTTGTCCACGCGCTGCTCGATGCGGGCGCGCACGACCGGCCAGCTCTCACCGGCGTCCGGGTCGCGCTCGAGGTCGGCAAGGCGACGATCGAGTTCGGCGGCCTGGGCCTCGGTGAGCGGGAGGTCGCCGATCTCGGCGGCGACGCTGTCCCTGATGTCCTCGGCGAGCTGGATACGCTCGGCCACGGAGATCTTGGAGATATCGAGATCGGTGCTGCGCATGGCTTCAGTCTCCCCGCGCCCCGGACGGACGCAGCACCCGAGTGGTGGACATTCCCCTCACGACTCGCTGTACCGCTAACGCACCGCGCAT
>CAWEHE010000030.1:0-101446 GCA_963808735.1 uncultured Thermoleophilia bacterium
CGCGAGATCAAGGAGCGGGCCTGCCTGTTCCTGGAGGCGATGCTCGAGGACGGCGGCTACTTCGGCGCCGTCGAGGAGGCGTACTTCGTCGACTCCGGCATCTACCCGGAGACGCACGACGACGGCATCGCGCGCAAGAGCGACGGGGGCGTGGCGGCGGGCACGATAGTGCCTCGCGCCGCCGACTACCTCGCGCCGGTGTGTCATCACTTCGGCGAGAACCACCTGCCGGAGGGCTACGACGCCGAGGGTGGCGAGCACGTGCCGGCCGGCGCCGCCAAGCCGTGCGACCTCATCGGCGGCTGCACGCTCTGCGACGCCGAGAAGGTGCCGTTCATCGACGAGCTCGACCCCGAGGACAACGTCAGCGCGCGGCTGGCGCAGACGGCGGAGCTGCGCGAGAAGGGCCTCCTCAAGCCGGAGGTCGAGTGGGCCGCCGACGGGTGGGTCGTCGTCACGCTGTTCCTGCCGGCGGCGCCGCGCGTCGCGGAGTTCGCGGCGCTCGAGTTCGGCAAGGCCATGAACCTGCAGGAGTGCGAGGTCATCAACAAGCAGGTCATGCACCCGGCAGAGGGCACGCTGATCGAGCTCAAGGGCAGGCTGGACGTGGTCGTCGATCCGGCCCGCCTCGTGATCCCGCCCGAGCCGGTCGTGATGAAGGACGCGGAGATCAAGGCGTTCGTTATCGAGAAGGGCATCAAGTGCGTCGCCGCCACCGTCGGCGAGGACGAGCACTCCGTCGGCATGCGCGAGATCATCGACATCAAGCACGGCGGCCTCGAGAAGTGGGGCTTCTCGTGCGAGTACCTCGGCACCTCGGTGCCGGTCGAGAAGGTGCTCGACGCGGCCATCGAACACGCTGCGCAGGTCGTCCTCATCAGCACCATCATCACGCACGGCGACATGCACCGGAACAACATGGAGAAGCTCGCCGATCTGGCCGTGGAGAAGGGCGTGCGCGACAAGCTGCTGCTCATCTCCGGCGGCACGCAGGTCACCGACGAGCTCGCCCGCAGCTGGGGCATGGACGCCGGCTTCGGGCGCGGCGCCAAGGGCATCGGCGTCGCGTCGTTCGTGGTCAGGACGATGCGCGAGCGCGGGATGTGACGTGGAGCGTTTGCCCGTCGACGCGCTCGTCGCCGAGATCGGCTCGACGACCACGGTCGTCTCTGCGTTCGCCGGGCTGAGCGAGTACCCGGAGGCGACGCCCTGCCTGGTCGGGCAGGGCGTCGCCGCGACCTCGGTCGTCGACGGCGACGTCACCGTCGGCGTGGACGCCGCCCGGGCGCAGCTCGAGGCGGCCCTCCGCTGCTCGGTGAAGCCGGAGCTCACCCTGGCGACCAGCTCGGCGGCCGGCGGCCTCAGGATGACCGTCCACGGCCTCACACAGCGCATGACCGCCATGGCGGCGCGCGAGGCCGCGCTGGGGGCCGGCGCGGTCGTCAAGTACCAGACCGCCGGCAGGCTGCGCGACCACGACCTCCGCGAGATCGAGGCCGTGGAACCCAATCTGATCCTGCTGGCCGGCGGCGTCGAGGGTGGGGACTGCGACACCGTCCTCTTCAACGCCGGCCGCCTCACCGAGCTCGAAGCCCGGCCCATCGTCGTGTACGCCGGCAACTCCGTGGTCTGCAGCGACGCGCAGGAGCTCCTGGAGCGGGCCGGCTTCAAGGTCAAGCTCACCAACAACGTCTACCCAGCCGTGGACGAGCTCGACATCGTGCCGGCCCGGCACGTCATCCACGATGCCTTCGAGGAGCACATCACGCATGCTCCAGGCATGGAGCGCATCGGCGAGGTCGTGAACGGCAGGATCCTGCCGACGCCGGGGGCGGTGCTGATCGCCGCCGAGCGGCTGGCCGAGGACGTCGGGGACCTCGTCGTCGTCGACGTCGGCGGCGCCACCACGGACGTGCACTCGATCACCGACGGGAGTCCGGAGATCGCGGCGCTGATGATCGAGCCGCAGCCGCACAGCAAGCGCACCGTGGAGGGCGACCTCGGCACCTATGTGAGCGCGAAGCACGTCGTCGAGATGCTGGCGGAGCAGGAACGGCCGGTGCACCTGCCGCCGCCGCTGCCGACGACGCGGGAAGAGATCGCGGCGGCGCTGACGCTGACCCACTTCGCCGCCGTCACCGGCGTGCAGCGGCACGCCGGTCAGCTGGCGCACCTCTACACGCCGACCGGCCGGCAGACGGTCGCGCGGGGCCGCGACCTCACCGCCTGCCGGCTCGTGATCGGCACCGGCGGCGCCCTCACGCGCCTGCCCGGCGGCGCGGCCGTGCTCGCCGACACACGCGCCAGGAGCGGCGGCGGGGAGCGGCTGCTGCCGCCGCCGGACGCGCGCGTCGCCCTCGATGGTGATTACATCTTCGCCTGCTGCGGCGCGCTGCTGCAGCACTTCGCGCCGGAGGCCGTGACCGCCCTCATGCGCTCCAGCGCCGGCGTCTGAACACCTGCGCCCCGCCGGCGGGTCATGACTGGACCGGCCACGCGCCGGCCTGCGCCGCTCAGCCGTCCTTGTGGTACTTGAACGACACGCTCACCTTGGCGCGATAGGCGGCGATCTTGTTGTCGACGATGTGCATGTCGAGCTTGACTATCTCGGCGACGCGCAGGTCCTCCAGGTGGCCCGCCGCCTCTTCGACCGCGGTCCTGGCCGCCTCCTCCCACGACGTGTCGCTGGTGCCGATGATCTCGATGACCTTGTAGACGCTGCCTGCCATGGCTCCTCCCTCCGAGGAATGATGGGTGCCGCACCATCCTCTCTCCAGGACCGCCCGTTTGACGAGCGTTTGGCGGCGCTGTGCGGTCGCCCGATCGGCCGCCGCGCAACGCCGAGGGACTTGCGTCGACCGTCGCGGCCCTATACCCTGATGCATACGTCTTATGCACGGGAGGAAGATGCTGGCGAGACCCACGCTGACCGTCGATCTGGGCAAGGTGCGCGAGAACGCGCGGACCGTCGTCGACAGCCTGCCCGGCATCTCCGTCGTCGCCGTCACCAAGGTCACCTGCGGCTCGCCGCAAGTGGGCCGGGCGATGCTGGCCGGCGGCGCCCGGGCGCTGGGCGAATCACGCCTGGAGAACGCCCAGCGGCTTCGCGACGCCGGCCTCACGGCGCCGATCTGGCTGCTGCGCGCGCCGCCGCCGGAGCTGTCCGGCGAGACCGTCCAGCTCACCGACGTCTCCCTCGAGAGCGAGCTCGAGACGGTGGTCGCCCTGGAGAACGCCGCCGCGGCGGCGGGGCGGCGCCACGCGATCGTCGCGATGGTCGACCTCGGCGACCTGCGCGAAGGCATGATGCCGGACGCGCTGCCCGCCTTCCTCGAGCGCGTCAACGCCATGGACCACCTCGACATCGCCGGCATCGGCGTCAACCTCACCTGCTACGGGGCGATCGTTCCCGACGACGACAACCTCGGCCGGCTCGCCGAGCTGGCCGCGCGCAGCGAGAAGCAGCTCGGCCGCCCGCTGCTCGTCTCCGGCGGCAACTCGGGCTCCATCGGCATGGTCACCTCCGGTCGCATGCCGGCCGCCGTCGACACGCTGCGCGTCGGCGAGACCATCCTGCTCGGCGTGGACACGCTCACGCGTGAGCCCACGCTCGGCCTTCATCGCGACGCCTTCACCGTGGCGGCGCCGGTCATCGAGTGCCTCGTCAAGCCGTCGCTGCCCGTCGGGACCAGCGCCCAGGACGCGTTCGGCAACTTCCCGACGTTCACCGATCGCGGCGAGCGGCGGCGCGCGATCTGCGCCCTGGGGCGCCAGGACGCGCCGCCTGAGGGCCTCACGCCGGTCGATCCCCGCGTGGAGGTGCTCGGCGCCTCGAGCGATCACCTCATCCTCGACGTCCACGGTCTCGAGCGCCCGCCGGCGCTCGGCGAGCCCATCAGGTTCGTCCCCAACTACGCTGCGACCCTGCAGCTGTCCACGTCACCGTACGTCCACAAGGTGTTCACTCCGCCGGCCTGACACAAGGATCGTGGCGCGGAGGGACCTGCAACCACAGGAGTGAGCATGGCAGAGAGAACCAAAGTCCTGATCATGGGAGCCGCGGGGCGCGACTTCCACAACTTCAACACCTACTTCCGCGAGAGGCAGGAGTACGAGATCGTGGCCTTCACGGCCACGCAGATCCCGTACATCAACGACCGCAAGTACCCGGCCGAGCTGGCCGGCCCGTACTACCCCGACGGCATCCCGATCCACGACGAGTCCGAGATGCCCGCGCTGGTCAAGAAGCACGACGTCGAGGTGGTCGTCTTCGCTTACTCTGACGTGCCCTATGAGTACGTCATGCACCGCTCGGCGCTGGTGAACTCCCTCGGCGCCGACTTCATGCTCATGGGTCCCGACAAGGTGATGGTGAAGTCCACCAAGCCGGTGATCGCCGTCTGCGCCGTGCGCACCGGCGCCGGCAAGAGCCAGACGACGCGCAAGATCCAGACCATGCTGCGCGAGGCCGGCAAGAAGGTCGTCAGCATCCGTCACCCCATGCCCTACGGCGACCTCGTCGCGCAGCGCGTGCAGCGCTACGCGACGCTCGACGACCTCAAGAAGTACGAGTGCACCATCGAGGAGATGGAGGAGTACGAGCCGCACGTCATGGCCGGCAACGTGATCTATGCCGGCGTCGACTACGAGGCCATCGTGCGTGAGGCCGAGAAGGAAGCCGACGTCATCCTCTGGGACGGCGGCAACAACGACTTCTCCTTCTACGCCGCCGACCTGTACATCACCGTCGCCGACCCGCACCGTCCCGGCGACGGCCTCGTCTACTACCCCGGCGAGGTCAACCTGCGGCTCGCCGACGCCGTGGTGCTCAACAAGATCGACTCGGCCGACCGCGCCGGCATCCAGGCCGAGCTCGAGGCCGTCCGTTCGGTCAACCCGAACGCCACCATCATCATGGGCGCCTCACCGGTCACGGTCGACAAGCCCGAGATGATCAAGGGCAAGCGCGTCCTCGTGGTCGAGGACGGCCCGACGCTCACGCACGGCGAGATGAAGTACGGCGCCGGCACCGTGGCCGCCAGGCAGTTCGGCGCCGCCGAGTACATCGACCCGCGGCCGTTCGCCGTCGGGGAGATCAAGGCGACCTTCGAGAAGTACCCGAACGTCGGCGTCCTGCTGCCGGCGATGGGCTACTCGGACCAGCAGCTCAAGGACCTCGAGACGACGATCAACGCCTCCGGCGCCGACGTGGTCGTCATCGGCACGCCGATGGACCTGCGCCGCATCATCGACATCAAGCTGCCGGCCGTGCAGGTCGGCTACGACCTGCAGGAGATCGGCAGCCCGACGCTCGCCGACGTCCTCAGCGAGCGCGGCTTCATCTGATAGCCTCCGTGTGAGACGGCGGCCGGGGCGCGTCCGCGCGCCCCGGCCGCCGCCGCGCCGCCTCAGCGGCGGCACGCCATCCTCCGCACCCGTGAAGGGGGTCCCATGCCCGAGAAGGCCAAGCGCCACCTTGCCGAGCTCGATCTCACCGGCCGCAGCTTCCTGACCATCCACGACTACTCGCCGAGCGAAGTGGCCGCCCTGCTCGACCTGGCCGTCGAGCTCAAGGACGTGCAGAAGCGCCGCGTCCCGCACCCGTTCCTCGACGGCCGCGCCGTCGCCATGATCTTCATGAAGACCTCGACGCGCACGCGCATGAGCTTCGAGGTCGGCATCGAGCAGCTCGGAGCCCAGCCGATGTTCCTCAACGCCGGCGACATCCAGCTGCGCGTCGGCGAGACCATCAAGGACACCGCCAACGTGATGAGCCGCTACGTCGACTGCATCATGATCCGTACCTTCGCCCAGAAGGACGTCGAGGACCTCGCCGAGTACGGCCAGATCCCGGTCATCAACGGCCTCACCGACGCGCATCACCCCTGCCAGGGCATGGCCGACGCGCTCACCATCCGCGAGCACTGCGGCCGTCTCGAGGGCGTCAAGGTCGTCTACATCGGCGACGGCAACAACGTCACCCACTCGCTCGCCGAGGTCGGCGCCAAGACCGGCATGCACGTGGTCGCCTGCACGCCGCGGGACTACCGCCCGGACGCCGAGATCATCGCCCGGGCGCAGGCGGACGCGAAGGAGACCGGCGCCACCATCGAGCTGACCGACGACGTCGCCGCGGCCGTCAAGGGCGCCGACGTGATCTACACGGACACGTTCACGAGCATGGGCCAGGAGGCGGAGCACGACGTCCGCCTGGCGGCGCTCAAGGAATACCAGGTCAACATGGACCTGGTGAGGCTGGCGGGGCCGCAGGTCAAGGTCATGCACTGCCTGCCGGCGCACTGGGGCGAGGAGATCACCGAGGAGGTGCTGTACTCGCCGCACTCCGTGGTCTTCGACCAGGCCGAGAACCGGCTGCACGCGCAGAAGGCGATCATGGCGGCGGTCATCGCGTAGCGCTGCCCGCCGTCGCCGGTCTGCCCGCAGGCTCTGAGGCCGGGCGTGGACTCCGGTCCGCGCCCGGCCTTTCGGATTCCGCGGCCGTCAGGCCCGTCAGATCCAGCTGGGGAACCAGGTGATGTGCGAGAAGTACTCGGGTGAGATCGGCAGCCCCAGCACGATGGGGATGAAGGCGACGACGATGCCGATGACGGCGCCCGCCACCACCATCGCCATCCACGGCCGGTAGGGCTTGCGCCGCGGCGAGAGCAGGAAGATGAGGACGGCGACCGCCAGCAGGATGCCGACGGTGAGGCCGGCCCAGCCCAGGGAGTCGCCGGCACGACGCGGCAGCGTCCAGAAGACCCAGCCGGCGGCAAGGCCGACCGGCCGCCAGAGCACGGCCACCGCGAGCGCCACGCCGGCGACCGCGACCCAGCCGCGGTGCGGGACGAGCACCGCCCGCGAACAGGCAGAGCGCCGTGGCGAGGAGGATCGCCATGAACGGCGCCACCGGCGTCATGTAGTACAGAAAGGACGTCCGCGAGGTCGCGAACCAGGGCAGGTACAGGACGATGACGAGCGCCGCCGCCGGCAGCAGCGCGTAGGAGCGCCGCAGCAGCGCGAGGACCGGGGCCGCCACCAGCGACAGCGTCGCCAGCCACCACAGGAACGGGTTTCCGATGGCGACCACGCCGTAGTAGGTCTTCTTGCCCTCGAAGAAGTACCAGACCGGCCGGTAGTCCACGATCCACGTGTACGCCGCAGAGGCGTAGGTATGGGTGGCCTTGAGATTCAGGTTGAAGGTCAGCATCTGCCGGTGCAGTTCGCGGAAGTCGGCGAGCGTGTGGCCCGCAGCGAAGTACTGCACGTAGCCGAAGAGGTAGATGACGAGCGGGACGGCGACGAGCGCCGCGAGGACGGTGAGGACGCGGGGCGCGACGGACCCCTCGGGCGGCAGCGCCGGAACGGACTCGCCGCAGGACACGACGGCGGGACGGCGGCGGCGCGTCTCCGCCTCCGCCTCCGCATCCGTGGACGCGTCCGCTGCGCCGCGCCGCGCCGCGCGCGTCTGGAGGATCCAGGCGACCAGGATGATGAGCGCCGCAGCGATGATGGCGAGCGCTCCCGACCACTTGGTGGCGACTGCCATGCCGCCTGCGGCGCCGCAGGCGAAAAGCCAGCGCGCGCGCCAGCCGTCCTGGACGTAGCGGAGGGCGAACAACACGCACGCGACCGTCCAGACCGCGATGAAGATGTCGAGGGTCGCGATCCGAGACTGAGCGATCCCGAGCGGGTCCGCGGCGGCGAAGAGGAGCGCCAGCAGCGCCCACGGCGGGGAGAGGCCGAGTCTCCGCCCCAGCGGGTACACGCAGGCGAGCAGCGCCACCCCGGCGAGCACCGCCGGCAGCCGCCAGCCGAAGGCGCGGTCGCCGAACAGCCGGATGCCGGCGGCGATCGCGAACTTGCCCATCTCGGGATGCGGCCACGAGACCTCGTCGCCGGCCGCCCAGCGGAGCGGCGCCTTGGGGCCGACGCGACCGTCGACGATCGCCTTGCCGTCCTTGGCGTAGTAGACCTCGTCGAACATGTACTCGGCGGGCGTGCTGAGCTGCCAGAGCCGCAGGGCGGTGGAGACGAGGAGGATCAGCGCCACCGCCAGGGCCACGCCGTTGCGGCGGGCGGGGTCTGCTATGGGGCGCGGGCTCGCGATCATCGGCGTCTGGATCTCTTCGAGTATCTGGTCGGTGCGCCGACAGTATAGTGAATCTGAGGGCGGCGGGACGGCGCGCGGGCGCGACGCTGTCGTCGGAGCCTTCGCACGGCGGGCCGCACGCCACGCGACGACGTGGTGGGGCGCTTGGTTCGCGCCGGTCTTCGTGATAGAACTTCGCGGGTTCGCCGTGTAGCGCCAGGGGGCGTCGCGGCACCGCTGTTCACCGCAAACGGCGCACCAGGAGTGGAGGGTTCTACAGATGGCCGACGAGAAGTCACTGACGATAGGGGGCCAGAGCACCGGTCCGATGGGCGAGCGTGGCACGATCACCGCCACGCTTCGCGACGCCACCGCCAACCCGGGTCCCCTGGGTCTCATGGCGTTCGGCATGACGACCGTCCTGCTGAACATCCACAACGCCGGCCTGATCCCCCTGAGCGGCATGATCCTCGCCATGGGGGTCTTCTACGGCGGTCTGGCGCAGATCATCGCCGGCATCATGGAATGGAAGAAGAACAGCACGTTCGGCATGACCGCCTTCCTGTCCTACGGGTTCTTCTGGCTGACCCTGGTGGCGGTCTTCGCGTTCCCCAAGTGGATCGGCACGGCCGACCTCGATCTCGCGGCCACGGCCACGGCGCTCGGCTACTACCTCTTCGCGTGGGGAGTGTTCACGGGGCTCATGTTCATCGGCACGCTGCGCATCAATCGCTCGTTGCAGGTCGTGTTCCTGAGCCTGACCATCCTGTTCGTGCTCCTCGCTCTCGGCGAGTGGACCGGCAACGCGACGATCACGAAGATCGCCGGCTGGGAGGGCATCTTCGTCGGCCTCTCCGCCGTGTACGGCTCGATCGCCCAGGTGTGGAACGAGCTCTACGGCCGCGTCGTGCTGCCGCTCGGGCCCTACAGCAAGTAGTACTGAGAGACGACGTCGCGCCGGACCCGGCGCGGCTCGCGAGACGCCGAGGGGCGCCGCCACCCGCGGGTGGCGGCGCCCCTCGGGCGTTCGGCAGCCGGCTGCCAGCGGTACCGCGGGGCCTGGTGCACGTTCTTCCGTCCGACCGCGTACCTATCATCCTCCTTGACACGAACACGGGTTCGCTCTAGGCTCGACACGAACACGTGTTCGCCACAGGAGGAGGAACGGTGGAAGGTCTCACCCCGCGACAGGAACAGGTTCTCGAGTTCATCCGCGAGAGCGTCCGCGTCAACGGCTACCCGCCTACGGTGCGCGAGATCTGCACGGCGCTCGAGCTGTCCTCGCCCTCGACCGTCCACGCGCATCTCGCCAACCTCGAGCGACTCGGCCTCATCAGGCGCGATCCCACCAAGCCGCGCGCCCTCGACGTGGTCCAGGACCTGCGCCCGCCCCGTCCGCTGCCGCTGATCGGCCGCGTCGCCGCGGGGTCGCCGCTCCTCATCGACGAGAACGTCGAGGAGCTTGTGGACGTGCCGGGCTTCCTGCGCCGCGATGACGGCGACTTCGTCCTCCGCATCCACGGCGACTCGATGATCGGCGCCGGCATCTTCGACGCCGATCTCATCGTCGTCCACCCGGTACCCGAGGCCCGCGACGGGGAGATCGTCGTCGCACGGGTCACCGGCGTCGGCGACGACGAGGCGACGGCCAAGCGCTTCTACCGCGACGGGTCGAACGTGCGCCTGGTCGCCGAGAACGACAACTACGAGCCGATCATCGTCAATGCCGACCAGGTGGAACTCGTCGGCCGAGTCGTGGGGGTCCTTCGCCAGCTATGAGTACCGTGCCTCTCGCCACAGTCGCTCAGTCCAGCCTCGCCGACGTCGTCGACGAGTCGCTCGCCGCCGCTCTCGCCGGCCGCGAGGAGCCCTGCGTGTGGTGCGGGGGGCACTCGATCCGCGTACTCGGCGCGGACCTGTGGAGCGGCAAGGTGACGGTCACCTGCCACGATTGCGGCAGCGAGCTCTCCGGCGTCGTTCCCCGGCGGCTCCGCGAGGTTCCGCGGTGAGCCACGGCCGGAGGCAGCTGCACGCGGTCACCGACTCGTCGGGCGCGCCGCGCGCCGTGACGCCGGTCTCGCGCTCTCTCGGACGCTCGGGCCGGCGACAGCGGCGCAGGCGCCGAGTGGCCGGCCTGGTCAGGTTCGGGGTGTTCCTCCTGCTGATCTTCGTCGCCGTGTGGGCCGGCGTGCGCGTCGCCCACGCCGGCGAGGACGGTGGCATCTACACCGGCGACCAGTACACCGTGGCGCGCGGCGACGACCTGTGGACCATCGCCGCTACGGAGTATGGCAGCACGACCGATCTGCGAGCTGCCGTCTACGCGATCCGCGAGGCCAACGGGCTGGACGACTCGGTCCTTCAGCCTGGCCAGGCCCTCACGCTCCCCTACCTGGGCGAGTAGCTCGCGCCGAGGCGCGAGCTCGGGCCTGCGAGGCATGCGCTATACTTGCGCCGCGTCCGGGACGTGGCGCAGCCTGGTAGCGCACCTGCTTTGGGAGCAGGGGGTCGCGAGTTCAAATCTCGCCGTCCCGACCAACCTCACATCGGGCGGGAGTAGCTCAGTTGGTAGAGCATCAGCCTTCCAAGCTGAGGGTCGCGGGTTCGAGACCCGTCTCCCGCTCCATCTTCCTCTTCCGTATACTTGCGTTCCCGCGCGCCCGTAGCTCAGTTGGATAGAGCAGGAGACTTCTAATCTTCAGGTCGCAGGTTCGAATCCTGCCGGGCGCGCCATTGCTTGTCGTACTCCGGGTGATACTGGACGCACCGGCGTCACCTGATCCTTGACACCGCTCCGCCTGATGCTTGACGGCTGCTTCGGCTGATGCTTGACAGGGCGCGCCATTGCTCCTGCGCCTTCCTCACTCCACGTGCCCCGAGTACGCCGCCGTCAACCGACCTTCGTCGGACGAGCGCTGGGCAACAGAGAGAGACGAAAGCGGCCCCGCCCCTCACCACCTGAGGAGCGGGGCCGCAGATGCTCAGACGGCTCCTCCTAGGCTGTGCCGGCGCCGTCGGCGGGCGGCAGCACCAGGAGGA
Organism: uncultured Thermoleophilia bacterium; assembly: GCA_963808735.1. Taxonomy (GTDB): domain Bacteria; phylum Actinomycetota; class Thermoleophilia; order UBA2241; family UBA2241; genus CAIXSE01. The sequence goes on from CAWEHE010000030.1 coordinate 11,132, forward strand.
TGATGATGGTGATGAGGGGGAAGAAGAGCGCGAGGATGACCCACAGGATCGGACTGCGACCCTTGCTCGCGGCGAGCATGAAGGTGAAGTAGATGAACAGCACCCACAGCAAGAGGATGATGAACCACCAGAACCAAGCCAGTCCCCACATGTGCGCCTCCTTGATCGTCCGCTCTCTGTGTCACGCCAGAGATGCTCACATCCGCGGCCTCTTGACAATGCTTCCTGAGGACGGTGGCCCAACGAGAATGGGAGCGGGGACGGGTCTGCGAAGCTGGCCATCACCGCTGCCGGTGCGGGAACGGCGCTCAGGACGGCCATGGGATCCTGTGGCGTCGCCTCGGTGCTTTCGCACGCTGGCCGCCCTGCCGCTGCTGACAGCTCTTGGGATTCCACCGGCGCAGCGGTGGGTTCGGGAGTCTTCGCGGAGCGCCTCAGGCGGGCTTGCAGCACGCCGGCGCCCCCCACAGGGAGGGGGAGAGCGAACGTCGTCACCGATACGACGCGGTTGACGCACACGGTGGCACCGCCTTGAGTACTCGTTCACCGGCGCCGTGCCACCTGCGGTCGGCTCCTCACTGCGAGTCTACCCGCGTGGGAATCCTGCTGGACGCGCCAGCCTCGTTACGGCGGGCTTGCACGCGGGTAGAAGCCGGGCGATGACCGACCATGCGGACAGCACGGATCCCGGCGCGCTCGCCCAGCCGACCGCCGTCTACGAGGCCGTGGCGGCGGCGCTCGCTGCGCATGACAAGGCGCAGGCCGTTCAGACGGCAGTGGAGGCCGTCACTTCCGGCGCCGTTTCGATCCCGGGACTGTATCGCGACGTCCTGACGCGCATCCTGGCCGACGCCGGCGCGGCGTGGCAGACCGGCGGGACGTCCATCTGGGAGGAGCACCTGGCGAGCGCGACCGTGCGCACGATCGTCGAGATCCTGTATCCCGGCGTCCTCAAGGAGAAGGCAAGGGTAGATCCGTCCGGCCGCAGCGTGCTGCTGACATGCCCGCCGGAAGAAGGGCACGATCTCGGCCTGCGGATGGTCTCGGACCGCTTCGACATGGCCGGCTGGACGACGTACTTCCTCGGCCCGGACACGCCGGTCGCGGAGATCGCCGACGCCGCCAGGCGGCTGGGCGTCGATGCCGTCGTGATGAGCTCGTCGACCCACTTCCACCGCGTCGCCGTCCGCCACGCGGTGGATGCGCTGAAGAAGGAGTTGCCAGGCGTGGACATCTGGGTCGGCGGCCCCGCGTTCATTGGCGCCGCAACGGGATGGCTGCCGCAGGAGATCGTGGATCTGGACGAGCTGCTCGGCCGCGGCGGGCGCCGGGATGCCGGCGCGGACGACGGGGCGACCGTTGGCGCCGGCGACGATGAGGCCTGAGGCGTGCTGAGCCTGCGCATCGCGGCCCGGTTCCTTCGCAAGAGCCCTGTCCAGTCCATCCTGATCGCCGCCGGCATCGCTGTAGGCATCGGCGTGCTGGTCTTTCTCGGCTCGCTCATCACGAGCCTGCAGGCGAGCCTGATCGACGAGACCATCGGCAACAGCCCCCAGATCGTCGTCCGGGCGGCGCAGGAGGGGAATCCCGTCACGTACACCGCGGACCTGAAACAGGCGATGGAGTCACCCGACGAGATCACCACGGTCGTGCCGACGCGCACGTTCTCGGCGCTCTTCCGCAAGGGTTCCGAGAGCGCGCCGCTGCAGTTCACCGGCGGCGCGCTCGATCAGCTCGACACCATCTACGACATCTCCGGCAGGCTCGTCGCCGGGGAGGCTTCGCTCCGGCCCGGCGACGTGATCGTCGGCCAGGACTTCTCCGATACCTTCCGCCTCAAGCCGGGCGACGCCGCGACGTTCGTGCTGCCTTCCGGCGAGCCGGCCGATCTGACGGTGGCCGGCGTCTTCGACTTCGGCTCCGCCGCCGCGAACAGCGCGATCGCGTTCGTGAGCGGGGAGGAGGCGGCCACGGTGCTCGGCATGGGCGCGGACGAGTACTCCGCGATCGACGCTCAGGTGAGCGACGTCTTCTCATCGGAGCAGGTGGCCGCCGACCTGCGCGGCGAGCCGGCGCTCGAAGGGCTCAAGGTGACCGAATGGCAGGAGGAGAACGCGGATCTCCTGTCCGCTCTGCAGAGCCAGAGCTCGTCGAGCTACATGATCCAGTTCTTCGTGCTCGTCGCCGTTGCTCTGGGCATCGCCTCGACGCTGGCGATCTCCGCCGTCCAGAAGACGCGTCAGATCGGCATCCTCAAGGCGATGGGAATGCGTGACCGCCAGTCCGGGCGCATCTTCCTCTGGCAGGCGCTCATCCTCGGCGTCAGCGGCGCCGCGGTCGGCGTGGGAGCCGGACTCGGCCTCATCGCCCTGTTCACGTTCCTGGGGCGCAACTCCGAAGCGCTCTTCCCGATCACCCCGCAGGTGGGCTTCGTTGTGCTCTCCTTCATCGTCGGCGTCCTCGTGGCGGTCGTCTCCTCGTTCATCCCGTCGCGGCGCACGTCGAAGCTCGATCCGATCGAGGTGATCCAGGGTGGCTGAGCAGCTGGTCCAAGCCGAGGGCATCGGCAAGACGTACGGGACAGCCGTCAAGACCGTCGCCCTCCACGAGGTCTCGTTCGAGATCCGGGCGGGCGAGTTCGCCTCGGTCATCGGCCAGTCGGGCTCGGGGAAGTCGACCCTGCTCAATCTCATCGGCCTGCTGGACACGCCCACCGCCGGGCGCGTCGTGCTGAACGGGCACGACACCACGGCGGCGAGCCGCAAGCAGCGCGCCGCCCTGCGCAACGAGGTCATCGGGTTCGTCTTCCAGTTCCACTACCTGCTGCCCGAGTTCAGCGTGCTCGAGAACGTGCTCATGCCGGGGCGGATCGCCGGCATCGCGCCGGCCGAGCTCGTACCGCGCGCGGAGGACAACCTCGCGCTGCTGGGCCTCGAGGGGCTCGAGAAGAAGAACGCCAACGACCTCTCCGGCGGCCAGAAGCAGCGCGTGGCCATCGCTCGAGCGCTCATGAACCGTCCCGCCCTCGTGCTTGCGGACGAGCCGACCGGGAACCTGGACACGGAGAACACCAAGGCCGTGTACAGGCTGTTCCGTGAGATCAATCAGGAGATCGGTACGGCCTTCATCATCGTGACGCACGACCGCGGAGTGGCGCAGCAGACTGACCGCATCCTCGAGGTCAGCGACGGCTCGCTGCTGCAAGACGTGCGCAACGAGTACGTGGCGTCGATTTGAGGGTTGTGGGCGGTGCGGGGGGGTGACCGGGTGCCGCGCAGCGCTCCCGGCCGGTCTCGCCCCGCGTGTGACGGGTGCCCGCGCCCGTGGTATCCTTTCGCGTCGACCGTGTCATCGGCGCCGCTACGGCGCCCCTCGGCGCGGCGACCGGTGGTGAAGGTAGCTCAGCTGGCAGAGCTCCGGGTTGTGGTCCCGGCGGTCGCGGGTTCGAATCCCGTCCTTCACCCCATCTACGCGATGCACCGGCCGGCGCGGAGCGCCGGCCCTCCACGTTAACGACGTGCGGGTGTGGCGGAACTGGTAGACGCGCTAGACTTAGGATCTGGTGAGCTCTGCTCGTGGAGGTTCAAGTCCTCTCACCCGCACCACAGGCTCGGGCCTTACCCCCGCAACGGACCACATGGCGGTCCGCAGTGCCGTCGGCGGCGTCTGCGGACCGTTCCAGCGACAGACGGAGAATCCACAGTGAAGACGAAGGTCAGCCCCACAGGCGAGAACGAGGTCGAGCTCAGCGTCGAAGTCCCCGCCGACGCCGTCAAGAAGGCGTACGACCGCGCGGTCGCGAAGATCCGCGGAGAGATGCAGCTCCCCGGGTTTCGCAAGGGACGCGTGCCGGTCGATCTCGTGATCCAGAACGTCGGCGCCGACTTCATCCGCGGCGAGGCGCTCGAAGACGCCATCCCCGAGTGGGGTGACGACGCGCTTCGCGAGGCGGGGCTCTACGACGACGCGGTGGGGACGTCCGACCTCCAGGTCGGGCCGCTCGACGAGACCGCGGACTACAGCTTCTCGCTCAAGGTGCAGACCATGCCGGTGCCCACGCTCGGCGAGTACAAGGGCCTCGAGGTCCCAAAGCGCGACGTCGAGATCTCCGACGACCAGGTCGAGGCCCAACTGACGATGCTGCAGGAGCGGCTCGCCAGCCTGCAGCCGGTCGAGGACCGGCCGGTGCAGACGGGCGACTTCGTGCTCATGGACCTGTCCGGAGCACGAGACGGCCAGCCGATCGAGGGCGCCCAGGCCAGTGACCAGATGTACGAGGTCGGTAGCGCCAACCTCATCCCCGGCTTCGAGGAAGAGCTCGTCGGCGTCAAGCCCGGGGAGGAGAAGTCCTTCGCCATCACGTTCCCCGAGGACTACCACGCGGAGGAGCTCGCCGGTCAGCCGGCGACGTTCACCGTGACCGTCAAGGAGATCAAGGAGAAGGTCGTCCCGGAGCTCGACGACGCCTTCGCCGCCGACGTGAGCGAGTTCGAGACCATGGACGAGCTGCGCGCCGACGTGCGCGAGCGGCTCCAGGCTGCCGCCGAAGAGGGCGCGCAGCGCGAGTTCCGCGCCGCGGCCGTCGAGAAGGCCGTGGAGCACGCCACCATCGGCGTTCCCTCGACGATGGTCGACCGTGAGTCGCACCGGCTGTTCCACCAGCTCGAGGAGCGCGTGGGAGAGCAGGGCCTCACCATGGACGTCTACCTCGGGGTGCTCGAGAAGACGCCCGAGGACATCGAAGAGGAGATGCGTCCGCAGGCCGAGTTCATCATCAAGCGGCAGCTGGTCCTCGAGGCGATCGCCGAGGCCGAGGAGCTCGAGGTCACGGACGACGACATCGCCGAGGTGGTCAAGCGCGACGCCGAGGCGATGGGTCGCGACCACCTGCAGCTGCTCGCCGACCTCGAGAAGTCGGGCAGGCGTGAGGCGCTGCGCGACGAAATGCTAGTGGCCAAAGCCGCCGACTTCGTCGCCGACGCCGCCGTCGCGGTGCCGATGACCGAGGCGGAAGTGGCCGCGGCCGAGGAATCGGCGGACGCGGTAGACCCCGACGACGACTGAGCGTTTCGGCCGGGGAAACCACACGTAGAGAGACAAGCGACACGAAGAGGGTGAGTACGTGACTCCACTTGTTCCGTTCGTGATCGAGCAGACCAGCCGCGGCGAGCGGTCCTTCGACATCTTCTCGCGACTCCTCAACGAGCGCGTGGTGTTCCTGGGAACGCCTGTCGTCGACGAGATCGCCAACCTCATCGTGGCGCAGCTGATCCACCTCGAGAGCGACGATCCCGACAAGGACATCAGCCTGTACATCAACAGCCCCGGCGGCAGCGTGTACGCCGGGCTCGCGATCTACGACACCATGCAGTTCATCAAGCCGGACGTGAGCACCATCTGCGTCGGCAGCGCCATGAGCATGGGCGCGCTGCTCCTCGCGGGCGGCGCCAAGGGCAAGCGCTTCGCGCTCCCCAACGCGCGCGTGCTCATCCACCAGGTGGCCGGCGGGTACGAGGGTCAGGCCACCGACATCGAGATCCACGCCAGAGAGGTGCTCAACCTCCGCAAGCGTCTCGACGAGATCATCGCCGACCACACGGGCCAGGAGATCGACAAGGTCCGCACCGACACCGAACGTGACTACTTCATGAGCGCTGCGGAAGCCAAGGACTACGGCATCATCGACGACGTCATCGCTCACCGCTGATGGTGACCATGGCGACGGCCCGGTAGAGGAGGAGCACGGTGGCGGGAACGACCGACGGCAACGACCAGCTGCTCTGCAGCTTCTGCGGTAAGTCGCAGCGACAGGTCAAGAAGCTCATCGCCGGCCCCGGCGTGTACATCTGCGACGAGTGCATCGACCTCTGCAACGAGATCATCGACGAGGAGCTGACGGCCCCGGCGGCGCTCGACCTCGAGCAACTGCCCAAGCCGCGCGACATCTACGGCATCCTCAACGACTACGTGGTCGGGCAGGACGAGGCCAAGCGATCGCTGGCAGTGGCCGTGTACAACCACTACAAGCGCGTGCAGGCGGTGGCCACCGGCGAGTCCGACGTGGAGTTGGCCAAGAGCAACATCCTGCTCCTCGGCCCGACCGGCTGCGGCAAGACGCTGCTCGCGCAGACGCTGGCGCGCATCCTCAACGTGCCGTTCGCCATCGCCGACGCGACGGCGCTCACGGAGGCCGGCTACGTCGGCGAAGACGTCGAGAACATCCTGCTCAAGCTGATCCAGGCCGCCGACTTCGACGTCAAGCGCGCCGAGACCGGCATCATCTACATCGACGAGATCGACAAGATCGCGCGCAAGGCGGACAACCCGTCGATCACGCGCGACGTCTCGGGTGAGGGCGTGCAGCAGGCGCTCCTCAAGATCCTCGAGGGGACGGTGGCCAGCGTGCCTCCGCAGGGCGGGCGCAAGCACCCGCACCAGGAGTTCCTGACCATCGACACCACCAACGTGCTGTTCGTCTGCGGCGGCGCCTTCGCCGGTCTCGAGAAGATCATCGAGCGGCGCATGGGCAGGCAGGGCGTCGGCTTCATGGCCGATGTGGTGAGCAAGGCCGACAAGGATCCGGGCACCATCTTCACGCACGTACTGCCGGAGGACCTGCTCGACTTCGGTCTCATCCCCGAGTTCATCGGCCGTCTGCCGGTCGTCAGCGCCGTCCATAACCTGGACGACAACGACCTCATGCGCATCCTGACGGAGCCCAAGAACGCGCTCACGCGCCAGTACCAGAAGTTCTTCCAGCTGGACGGCGTCGACCTCGTCTTCGCCGAGGAGGCGCTGGTCGCGATCGCCTCCAAGGCCCAGGAGCGCGGCACCGGCGCCCGCGGCCTCCGGTCGATCATCGAGGAGTCGCTGCTGGGGGTCATGTTCGACCTGCCGAGCCGCACCGACGTGCGCAAGTGCGTCATCACCAAAGAGACCATCGAGAAGGGCATCGACCCGACGCTGCTCACCGAGGCGGACAAGTCGCTGCCGGAGCGTGACGCCGAATCCGCCTGAACAGACCGTGGTGACCGAGGAGGGGCAGGGCGCGCCCGCAGCGGCCCTGCCCCTCTTGCCGACTCGCGAGCTCGTCCTGTTCCCCAAGATGGTCGCGCCCATCTTCGTCGGCCGCGAGCGCTCGATCTCGGCCATCGAGACCGCCTTCGCCGGGCAGACGGAGCTGATCCTCTGCTCGCAGCGGGAGGCGGGCGTCGAGGCCCCGGCCTTCGAGGACATCCGCCCGCTCGGCGTCCGGGCCCGGGTGCTGCAGCTGTTCAAGCTGCCGGACGGCAGCGTCAAGGCGCTGGTCGAGGGCGAGGCGCGGGTACGCGCCGAGCGCCTGCTCGACGCCGACCCCCACTTCGTCGTTGCCTACTGCGACGTCGAGAGCCCCGACCGTGCGTCGGCGCGCTCGCGCAGCCTCGCGCGCCGAGTCTCGGACGAGTTCGTCCGCTACGTGCAGATGCACCCCCAGCTCGTCGACGAGGCCCAGTTCGTGGTGCAGCAGGCGGCCGATCCGGACGAGCTGGCCGACATCGTCGCCGCGCACCTGCAGACGGAGAGCGGCGAGAAGCAGGCGCTGCTGGAGATCGTGAGCACGCAGCAGCGCCTCCTCGCCCTGCTCGAGAGCCTGGCCGAGGAGAACGCGGTGCTCGGCATCGAGCAGGAGATCGGCGTCAAGGTGCAGCAGCGCATCGAGGGCGCGCAGCGGCAGCTGCTGCTGCACGAGAAGCTGCGCGTCGTGCGCGACGAGATCGAGGAGGCGGGGGAGAGTCCCGACGAGGACATCGCCGGCTACGCCCGGCGCATCGCCGACGCCGAGCTGTCAGCCCCGGCGCGCAAGCTCATCACCCGGGAGCTCACCAAGCTGAAGCAGGCGCCGCCGATGAGCCCTGAGGTGGCCGTGATCCGCGGCTTCCTGGACACCGTGCTCGACCTGCCGTGGGGCAGGCTGGCCCGGGCGGATGTGGACGTGCCCGCCGTCGCCCGCCACCTGGACCGCACGCACTACGGTCTCAAGGACGTCAAGGACCGGATCCTCGAGTACCTGGCCGTCTGCAGGCTCCGCGCCGACGTCGCGAAGGCCGGCGCACGTGGCCGGAGCGCCGGCGCGACTGCGGCTGCCGCCGACCAGCCGGCCACGATCCTCTGCCTGGCCGGCCCACCGGGCACCGGCAAGAGCAGCGTCGCGCAGAGCATCGCCGATGCCCTGGGGCGCCCCTTCGTGCGCGTCGCCCTGGGCGGCGTGCGCGACGAGGCGGAGGTGCGCGGGCATCGCCGGACCTACATCGGGGCGATGCCCGGCCGGATCGTCGAGGGCCTTGCCAAGGCCGGCGTCGACAACCCCGTCATGCTGCTCGACGAGCTCGACAAGCTCGACAGCGACTGGCGCGGCAACCCGGCCGCCGCGCTGATGGAAGTCCTGGACCCGGCGCACAACCACGCCTTTCGCGACAACTACCTCGAGGTCGAGTACGACCTGAGCCGCGTGTTCTTCATCGCGACCGCCAACGACATCGACGCCATCCCCGCCACCTTGTACGACCGGCTGGAGGTGATCCACCTGAGCGGCTACACGATGCCGGAGAAGCTGGCCATCGCCCGGAAGCACCTCCTGCCGCGCGTGGCGCGCGATACGGGGCTCGGCCGCGGGGACGTCAGATTCGGGCGCGGCGTCCTGCAGGCGATCGTCCGTGGCCACACGCGGGAGGCGGGCGTCCGAGAGCTGGAGCGGGCCCTGCGGCGCATCGACCGCAAGGTCGCGCGACGGCACCTGGAGGACGGCCTCGGCCTGCCGGTGAACGTGTCGCCGGCCGATCTGCGCGACTACCTCGGCGAGGCGGTGTGGCTGGAGACCGAGCTACCGCGGACGGCGCGCGTGGGGGAGAGCCTCGGTCTCGCCTACACGTCCGACGGCGGAGAAGTCCTCACCGTCGAGGCGATCATCGCCCGCGGCCGCGGTGAGCTCGTGCTCACCGGGCAGCTCGGCGAGGTCATGCAGGAGTCGGCGTCCGCGGCATGGGGCCACCTCCTGGCGCGCGTCGAGCGCGATCTCGAGCTCAAGGCGCTGATGCGCCGATCCCCGTACCTGACCGCGGACGGCCTCGACCTGGCCAGCCAGGACGTCCGCGTGCACGTCCCCGAGGGCGCGGTCCCGAAGGACGGCCCGTCGGCTGGCCTCCCGCTCGCCGTGGCGATGCTGTCGGCCCTGGCGGGGGTGCCCGTCAGGCCGCGGGTGGCGATGACCGGCGAGATCACCCTCGGCGGGCGAGTCCTGCGCGTCGGCGGCCTCAAGGAGAAGCTGCTGGCCGCGGGTCGCTCCGGGATCCGCACCGTCGTGCTTCCTGCCGCCAACCGCGGCACCGTGGAGGACCTGCCGGTCGAGCTCACGGCGAGGCTTCACTTGGCCTACGTCGCGACGTTCGAGGAGGCCCTGCCGCACGTGTTTAGCGGGCGGGCATCTAAGGGGCACACGTAGTCGGCACCGAACATCTGGGGGACGGACATGCACGACGAGCATGAACACCACGACCACGATCATCAGACGCCGGGCTCGACCGAGGAACCCGGTGTCGACGCGGGCTCCGGCAGGCTCGAGAAGCACTGCTCGCAGTGCGGCGCGCTGCTGGCGAGCTCAGACCACTTCTGCCAGGTGTGCGCCATCGAGTACAGCGGGGGAGAGGCGCCCGAAGAGGACGACTGAGCCGCTCGCCCGTCTGTTGGTCACTCGCAGCCTCGGCCCGGTATACTTCTGCTTCGGCCGCGGGATGCGAAGCGTGCCCCGCGGCCCGGGAGCCCGCATCGCGGGCTCGTCCGTGTGAAGCAGCCGCCGCGGGCAGCGTAGCCACCCCGCGGCCCGGTACGGATCGAGACAGAGGCCCATGACCGACTCCAGCAGCGGCACCGACTACCTGCAGCAGACCACCCGCTTCGAGCCGGCCGCCGTGGAGGCGCGCTGGATGAAGCACTGGCTCGACGAGCACCTCTTCCACGCCGAGCCCGACGAGGCGCGCGAGGCGTACTCGATCGTCATCCCGCCCCCCAACATCACGGGCGTGCTGCACATGGGGCACGCCCTGAACGACACCGTCCAGGACGTGCTCACCCGCTATCACCGCATGCTCGGCGAGAACGCCTGCTGGCTGGTCGGCACCGACCACGCCGGCATCGCCACGCAGAACGTCGTCGAGAAGATGCTGCGCAAGGACGGCCTCACCAAAGAGGACCTCGGCCGCGACGAGTTCGTCAGCCGCGTGTGGGAGTGGCGGCGGGAGTACGGCGGCACCATCATCGAGCAGCTCAAGCGCCTGGGATGCTCGTGCGACTACGAGCGCGAGCGGTTCACGTTTGACGACGGCTACGCGCACGCCGTGACCAAGGTCTTCGTCGCCCTGTACGAGAAGGGCTACATCCACAAGGACAGCTACCTCGTGAACTGGTGCCCGCGGTGCGGCACCGCGATCAGCGACCTCGAGGTCGCCTACCGGGACATGCCGGGGACGCTCAATTACGTGCGCTATCCGGTCGAGGGCGGCGGGCACGTGACCATCGCCACGACCCGCCCGGAGACGATGCTCGGAGACACGGCGGTGGCGGTCCACCCGGACGACGAGCGCTACGCGGATGTCGTCGGCAGGACCGCCACCCTGCCGCTGCTGGGGCGCGAGCTCAGGATCGTGGCGGACGAGCGCGTCGACCCCGAGTTCGGCACCGGAGCGCTGAAGATCACGCCGGCGCACGACCTCACCGACTTCGACATCGGCCGCACCCACGGTCTGGAGTCCGTCCAGGCCATCGGCCAGGACGGCCGCATCACCGAGGCCGGCGGCCCGTACGCCGGGCTCGAGGTCGAAGCAGCCGCCGAGCGCGTGATCGCCGACCTGCGTGCGCTGGGAGCCCTCGAGAAGGTCGAGGACTACCCACACAGCGTCGCCACCTGCGACCGGTGCGGCACGCCGATCGAACCGCTGATCAGCGAGCAGTGGTTCATGGACATGGACGAGCTCAAGAAGCCTGCCACCGACGTGGTCCGCGACGGCGCCGTGAAGTTCACGCCCGAGCGCTGGGCGCGCGTCTACGTCGACTGGATGGACAACCTGCGGCCGTGGTGCATCAGCCGCCAGCTCTGGTGGGGCCACCAGCTCCCGGTGTGGTACTGCGCGGACGGCCACGTCACCGTGGCGGAGAGCGAGCCGCAGGCCTGCGCCCAGTGCGGCTCCACCGCGCTGACGCGCGAGACCGACGTGCTGGACACGTGGTTCAGCTCGGCGCTCTGGCCGTTCGCCACGTTCGGCTGGCCGGACCAGACCGAGGACCTGGCCTACTTCTATCCGACCAACGTGCTGAGCACGGGGCGCGACATCATCTTCCTGTGGGTCGCGCGCATGATCATGATGGGCCTCGAGTTCATGGGGGAGATCCCGTTCGACGACGTCTACCTCCACTCCGTGATCCAGGCCCCCGACGGCCGCCGCATGAGCAAGAGTCTCGGTACGGGCATCGACCCGCTCGAGATGATCGACGCGCACGGCGCCGACGCCACCCGCTTCGGCCTGCTGCTCATGAGCAGTACCCAGGACGTGCGCTTCAGCGAAGAGAAGATCGCCATGGGCCGCGGCTTCGCCAACAAGCTGTGGAACGCGGCCCGCTTCGTGCTCCTCGGCAGCGAGGGGTACGCGGCGGAGCGCAGCGACGCCGACCAGGTCGATCGCTGGATCGCCAGCCGGTTCCAGCGCTGCCTGTCCGCAGTCGAGGCGGCGGTGTCCGTCTACGACTTCACCGCCGCCGTGGACGCTCTCTACCACTTCGTGTGGGACGAGTTCTGCGATTGGTACCTCGAGCTCGTCAAGGTGCGTCTGTACGGCGACGACGAGCCGGAGAAGGCGCGCGCGGCCGGGCACGCGCGCTGGATGCTCGACCAGATCGTGCGCCTGCTGCACCCCTTCATGCCGTTCGTCACCGAGGAGATCGCGGCGCAGTACGGCGCCGCGCCGCTGCTGACGCAGGCGCACCCGCGCCACGACGAGGCGCAGCTGGCGCCCGACGACGAGCAGGCCATCGGCGAGCTCCAGGCGGCCGTGGATGCGCTGCGCCGCTTCCGCGCCGAGGCCGAGATCCCGCCGGGCAAGGCGCTCGACGCCGTGTTCGTGGGCGACGGCGCCGGCGCGGCAGGGCGCTACGCCCCCTACGCCGGCGCCTTCCGCGCGCTCGCGCGCACCGCGGTCGCCTTTGAGGGCGAGCCCGAGGCCGACGCGACCGCCGTGCTCGTCCCCGGCGGCCGCCTCGAGGTGGCCGCCGCCGTGGACAAGGTAGAGGAGATCGCCCGCCTCGAGCAGCAATTGGCCAGGGCCGAGGCGGAGGTCGACCGCGGACGCGCCAAGCTCGGCAACGAGAAGTTCGTCGGCCGCGCTCCCGAGGCAGTGGTGGCCAAGGAGCGCGAGAAGCTCGCCGCGCACGCCGCCGAGCGCGACAGCCTCGTCGCGCGTCTGGCGCAGCTGCGCAGCGCCTGAGCCGGCCGTGAACGCGGCCTCCGGCAGCCCAGGCAGGCTCGGGTGGGCCGCGTACCTCGAGTCGCTCGCGGCCTTCGGCATGCGGCCGGGACTGGAGCGGGTGAGCGAACTGCTCGCGCGACTCGGCCGGCCGCAGGACGCCTACCGGGTGGTGCACGTCGTGGGCACCAACGGGAAGTCGTCGACGACGCGGTACTGCGAGGCGCTGCTGCGCGCCCACGGGCTGCGCTCGGGCGCGTACCTCTCGCCGCACATCTCCGGGTGGACGGAGCGTGTGCTCGTGGACGGGCGTCCGGTGGACGAGAGCGTCTTCGGCGCCGCCGTCGAGCGCGTGCGCACAGAGGTCTCCGCACTGCCGGCCGGGGTGGGGGAGACGACGCAGTTCGAGGTGCTCACGGTGGCCGCACTGCTCGCCTTCGCCGAGAGCGGGGTGGAGGCTGTCGCCGTGGAGGCGGGCCTCGGCGGTCGTCTCGACGCCACCAACGTGGTGCAGGCGCCGGTCGTCGTGCTCACCAACATCGCCCTGGAGCACACCGAGGTCCTCGGAGACACACGCGAGCTGATCTTCGCCGAGAAGGCGGCGGTCATCAAGGGCGGGGACGCCGTGTTCGGCGAGCTCGACGGGCTCGAACCCGAGGCGCGCCGGGCCTGCTCCGCCGCCGGCGCCGCACCCCACTTCCTGCGCGAGGCGCCCGGGCCCGGTGACCTCGCCGTGGCAGGCTCGCCACGGGACTTCGCGGTTGACTTCACCGTCGAGGGCAGGGCGGAGCGCTGGACCGGCCTGAGCGTGCCGACGCCGGCCCTCTACCAGGTCACGAACGCCGCCCTGGCGGTCGCCGCCGCGCGCCTGCTCCTCGGCGACCTCGACCAGTCTGCCGTCCGCCGCGCGCTGGCCTCGACGGCCGTGCCGGGGCGGCTCCAGGTCGTCGGCGAGCGTCCCCTCGTGCTCGCCGACGGCGCGCACAACCCCGACGGCGTGCGGGCGCTCGCCCAGAGCCTTGCCGCCGTCGACGTGCCGCGCCCGGCCGTCGGCGTGCTGGCGATGATGCGTGACAAGGACTACCCGGCCATGGTCCGTGGCTTTCTCCCGCTTCTGGACGCCGTGGTGTGCACTCAGGCAGGCGAACCGCGGAGCCTCACGGCGCTCGAGCTTTCGGCGGCGGTGAGAGGAGGCGGCGACCGCGGGGACGCTCTCACCAGGAGCGCCGATGCCGGCGCCGCGGGAGACGCCCGGATTCGCCGGCGCCGGCCGTCGAGACCGTGACCGACCCGCACGCGGCGCTCGCCCGCGCCCGCGAGATCGCGGGGCCCTGCGGCAGCGTTCTCGTCGGGGGCTCGCTCTACCTGCTGGAGGATCTGCGGGACGTGCTCGCCAGGAGCTTCTGAAGTCGGTTGTCGGCCCTCAGGCGTCGGTTATACTGGCGCAAATCTCGTGGAGGGGTGAATGGCACAGAAGAGAGCGCATCCGGCCGTGCGATTCCTGGTCGCGTTCCTGATCGTGATCGCCGTCGCCGCCGTCGCCTTCTTCGTGGGCTATCTCATCGGCATGCGGCTCGCCGTCGTGCCGCCCGCCTTCTTGAGCGTCCTCTAGTCTCGTCCTCAGTACGCAACTTCACCGGCAAGGAGGGACCTTGATGGCCTCCGCATCCGACGACCCCCTGATCCTCGTCACCGGCGCGACCGGCTATGTCGGCGGCCGTCTCGTGCCCCGGCTGCTCGGTGCGGGACGTCGCGTGCGCGTGCTCGTCCGCGACCCCCGGCGGCTCGAGGGCCGCGACTGGGCCGAGCACGTCGATGTGGCCGCCGGCGACGTCCTGCGGCCCGAGACGCTCGCGGCGGCGCTGGACGGTGTCGCCGTCGCCTACTACCTCGTACACTCGATGGCGAAGGGCGAGGGCTTCCATGAGCGCGACCTCGTGGCGGCGAGAGCTTTCGCCAGCGCCGCCCTGGCCGCGGGCGTCAGCCGCCTCATCTATCTCGGCGGCCTCGGTGACCCGGCCGCCGACCTGTCGCGGCACCTCCGCTCGCGCCAGGAGACCGGCGAGGCGCTCCGTGAGGCCGGCGTGCCGGTCACGGAGTTCCGTGCCGCCGTGGTCGTCGGGTCGGGGAGCATCTCCTTCGAGATGATCCGCTACCTCACCGAGCGAGTCCCCGTGATGGTCTGCCCGCAGTGGGTCTACACACGGGTGCAGCCGATCGCCGTCGACGACCTCCTCAGTTACCTCGTATCGGCACTCGACGTGCCGGAGAGCGCCGGTCGCGTGGTCGAGGTGGGGGGCACCGACGTGCTCACCTACGGGGAGATGATGCTCGGGTACGCTCGTGCGCGGGGTCTGCGGCGGCGCCTGCAGCCGGTGCCGGTCCTCACGCCGAAGCTGTCGTCGTACTGGGTCCACCTCGTCACGCCGATCCCCTCGACGATGGCTCGCCCGCTCATCGAGGGTCTCCGCAACGAGACCATCGTGCGCGAGCAGGGCGCCCACGACCTGTTCCCCGCGATCCACCCAGTCGGCTATGACGCCGCCGTGCGCGCCGCCGTGGCGAGCCTCGACACGGGAGAGGTCGAGACGAGCTGGGCGGACGCTCTCGTGACGAGCGAGGGCGACGTGCAGCCGCGGGTCCTGACCACGCAGGAGGGCAAGCTGATCGAGCGTCGCCAGGCGCTGGTTGCGGCGACGCCCGAGGAGACCTTCGCCGTCCTCCAGACCATCGGCGGCCACCGCGGCTACCGCGCCTGGGACTGGGCGTGGGAGCTGCGGGGCGCCGCCGACCGGCTGGTCGGGGGAGTGGGCCTGCGCCGCGGCCGCCGCGACCCGGACGAGGTGCGCGTCGGCGACGCGCTCGACTTCTGGCGCGTCGAGGCTGTCGAACCCGGCCGCCTCCTGCAGACTGCGCGCGGAGATGAAGGTGCCCGGCGCGGCGTGGCTGCAGTTCGAGACGCTGCCGCGCGACGGCGGTACTCTGCTCGTGCAGACGGCGTATTTCGCGCCGCGCGGCGTGCCGGGACTCGCGTACTGGTACGCGCTGCTGCCTGTCCACAGCCGGATATTCTCGGGTATGATTGCGGCGCTGGCCGCCGAGGCCGGCCGGCCGGGTGCGTCGGCGGGGGGGTCTTCGCCACCGCCTGCGTGAGCGGCCGCCATCACGTGGAGGCGCCCCAGGCGCCCTCGACGCAGCTCTCCTGAGGAGGAAGGGTGCCTCACTGGACCTTCGTTGCCGCGAAGACCGTCGTCGTGAAGGAAAGCAGCAACCCGTTCCAGTCGGTGCTGGACTTCTTCAAGTCGCCCACCTGGCACTTCATCACGCTGATGTTCTTCTTCTTCCTGGTGGTCCTCTGGCTCGCGTGCGCGTACTGGGTCTTCAAGGACGTGCGCCGGCGCACCGCCGACAAGATCGTCATCGCCGTTGCCACGCTCACCGGCCTCGTGTTCGGCCCCCTGGGGCTCATCGTCTACGCCATCGTGCGCCCGGCCGAGACCCTCGCCGACCGCCAGGAACACGAGCTCGAGGTGCAGATGATGGCGCAGCGTATCGGCGAGGACGAGCGCTGCTCGTTCTGCAAGACGCCGGTGCGCGAGGACTACCTGGTCTGTCCCACCTGCGGCCGCCGGCTGCGCACCACGTGTCCGTCGTGCCGTAAGCCCATCGACCCGCAGTGGCGCGTCTGCCCGTTCTGCGAGGTGGACGTGCACGCGGCGCCGCCTGCCTTCGATCGCGTTTGACGCACCACGCAGGCCCGCGAGCCGGCGGCGGCCGTCGCGGGTGCACCGGCTTGCGACCGCAGCATCGCCCAGCATCCCGGAGGATCCTCATGGAGCGTACATTCATCATGGTCAAGCCCAACGGCGTGGCTCGCGGCCTCGTCGGCGAGGTCGTCGCCCGCTTCGAGCGGAGGGGGTTCACGCTGCGCGGCATGAAGGCCCTGCGCATCGACCGCGCCCTCGCCGAGCGCCACTACGCCGAGCACATCGGCAAGCCGTTCTTCGAAGACCTGGCGGCGTTCATCACCTCCGGCCCCGTCGTGGCCATGGTGTGGGAAGGCCGCGAGGCGATCACGACGGCGCGCGCGATGATGGGCGTGACCGACTCCGCGCAGGCGGCGCCGGGCACGATCCGTGGCGACTTCTCGCTGAGCAAGGAGGAGAACGTCGTCCACGGGTCGGATGGGCCCGAGAGCGCCGCCCGGGAGATCGGGCTCTTCTTCCGTGACGACGAACTCATCTAGTCCGCGCGAGCCGGCGGCGGAACGGGCGAACGCGCCGGCCGCACGCTCCGATCCGCCCACCCGGCCGCCGCTGCGCCTCGTCCTCGCCTCCCGCTCGCCGCAGCGGCAGATGCTGCTGCAGCAGCTCGGCATCCGGTTTCGGATCCTGGTCAGCGACCACGTCGAGGGCGTCAGCGACGGCGAGCCCGCCCACACCGTGCAGCAGAACGCCCGCGGCAAGGCCGAGGAGGTGCTCGGCCGCGTCGACCTGCGCCCGGGCGAGCTGGTGCTGGGGGTCGACACGGTGGTGGTGAGCGGCGCCGAGATCCTCGGCAAGCCCCGCGACGCGGACGAGGCGGCCCTGTTCGTGCGCCGGCTCGCCGCCGGTCGTCACGAGGTCTTCAGCGGGCTCTACCTCACGTCGAGGAAGCTGGCACTGACGGCGCACGCCGTCACCGGCGTGACGTTCCGCAGCCTCACCGACGCCGACCTCCACGCATACATCGCCTCCGGCGAGTGGCGCGACCGCGCCGGTGGCTACGCGATCCAGGGCATCGGGTCGGCCCTCGTGCAACGCGTGGACGGCGACTACTTCAACGTCGTCGGACTGCCCGTCGCCGAGCTCCTGCGTCTGCTGGCGGCCTTCGGAGTCACGCCGTTCAGCTGGCTGTAGGAGGGCTTCGCCGGCCGCCGCGAGGGACTTCGTCCCCGGCGGCGAACCAGCCCGTGCGCGGCCCGCCGTGACCGTCGCCGCGAGTCCAGCCGCGGTGGCTAAGCCTCGGGGACCCGTATACACTTGCGGTTCGGGATTTGCCTCGAAAGGAGCTCGCCATCAGCTTCCTCGGATTCGTCACGGGCTTTGGCGCTCGTGACATGGCGGTCGACCTGGGTACCGCCAACACACTCGTCTATCTCCGCGGCCGCGGCATCGTGCTCAGCGAGCCGTCCGTGGTCGCCATCGATCATCGCTCCGGCGAAGTGCATGCCGTCGGCGCGGAGGCCAAGCGCATGCTCGGCCGCACGCCGGCCACCATCAGCGCCGTGCGCCCGCTCAAGGACGGCGTGATCGCCGACTTCGACGTGACGGAGCAGATGCTCCGGCACTTCATCCGCAAGGTCATGCAGAACCGCTGGGCACACCCGCGGGTCGTCATCTGCGTGCCCAGCGGCGTCACCGGCGTCGAGAAGCGCGCCGTCGAGGAGGCCACGTACTCCGCCGGCGCCCGCTGGGCGACCCTCATCGAAGAGCCCATGGCCGCCGCGATCGGCGCCGGCCTCCCCGTCGCCGAGCCCACCGGCAGCATGATCGTCGACATCGGCGGCGGCACCAGCGAAGTCGCCGTCATCTCGCTGGGCGGCATCGTCGTCAGCCAGTCCATCCGCGTCGGCGGTGACGAGCTGGACGAGGCCGTCATCAGCTACGTCAAGAAGGAGTACAAGCTCCTCATCGGCAGCCAGACGGCCGAGGAGATCAAGCTCGAGATCGGCTCGGCCTACCCGCTCCCGCAGGAGGAGCAGGCCGAGATCCGCGGTCGCGACCTGGTCACCGGCCTGCCCAAGACGGTGGTGCTGTCCTCCGAGGAGATCCGGTCGGCGCTCGAAGAGCCCACGCAGGCGATCGTCGACGCCATCAAGGCGACGCTCGACAAGACGCCGCCCGAGCTCGCCAGCGACATCATGGACCGCGGCATCATGCTGGCGGGCGGCGGTTCGCTGCTGCAGGGCCTCCCGGAGCGTCTGCGCGAAGAGACCCAGATGCCGGTGCATCTGGCGGAATCGCCACTCACCTGTGTGGCCGTCGGCTCGGGCAAGTACCTCGAGGAGTTCGATGTCCTGGTCAAGAGCAAGCGCAACTCCCGGCCACGGGGCCGGTAGTCTCACCCCTCGCTGACCTGTGAATCGCCGGCGCGTACTCCGGCGGCGGATCGTCGTGGCTGTCCTCCTGCTGCTGTCGATCGCGCTGCTCACGGCGTACTTCCGCGAGTCGGACAGCGGCGTCGCGCACGGCGTGCAGGGCGGCGTCCTCCGCGTCGTCGCGCCGCTGCAGAGCGGCACCGCGCGCGCCACCAAGCCATTCCGGGACGGGTGGAACTGGGTCGGCGACCTGTTCAGCGCCAAGTCGCAGAACAAGGCGCTCAAGAACGAGGTCCAGCAGCTGCGCGCGGGCCTCGCGAGCGAGCTGACGACGCAGGCCGAGAACGACCAACTCCGCGCGCTGCTCGACTTCCAGAAGGACCACGTGTTTCCCAAGGACGCTGATCTGGTGACGGCGCGCGTGATCGCGCGCACGACCAGCGCCTGGTACTCGACGGTGACGATCAACGCCGGGAGCAGCGACGGGGTCGATGTGTACGATCCGGTGATCAACGGCCAGGGCCTCGTCGGCCGCATCACCACGGTGTTCGCGAACTCCGCGAAGGTCATGCTCGTCACTGACCAGCAGAGCTACATCGACTCGATGGTCGAACCGGGCGGCGCCCAGGGCATCGTGAGCGGCAGCGTGACCGGTGACGTCACTCTCGACTACGTCGACAAGAACGAGAAGGTGAAGGTGGGCCAGTACATCGTGACCTCCGGGCAGGGACAGCTCCGTCTTCGTGCGCGGCATCCCCATCGGCCAGGTGCGAGAGTGTCGGCACGCAGGAGGTGGAGCTGTACCAGTCCATCGCCATCAAGCCCTCCGTCGACTTCCGCAAGCTCGACATCGTCCAGGTCGTGATCCGATGACCATCAGCCGGACCGCCAGGGAGACGAACGAACGCGCGTGGCCCACGTGGGCGGAGGTCGGCCGGCTGGCGGTGGTGCTCCTCGTGGCGATCCTCCTGCAGACGGCGCTGGCGCCACATCTGCGCCTGCTCGGCGCCTACCCTGACTTCGCGCTGATCGTCGTCGTCTGCGTCGCCCTCGTGAAGGGCTCGGAGACCGGCGCCGTCTTCGGCTTCCTCACCGGGTTCATCTCAGCGATCGCGCTCATGGAGCCCTTCGGCCTGAGCGCCTTCGTCTTCGTGCTGATCGGCTACCTGGCAGGGCGCTACGCTGAGACCGCCGACCTCTCCGCTGGCTTCGCGCCGCTGCTCAGTGTCTTCGTCGCGACGTTCGTCGCCGGGGTGCTGCTTGCGATGGCCCAGTTCCTCCTCGCCCGCGAGGTGCCGCTGGGCTTCTTCTTCGGGCGGGTCTTGCTCCCGTCACTCGTCCTCAACACCCTGCTGGCGGCGCCGATCTACCTGCTGGTGCGCGTCTGGCTCAGAGGGGCAGGTGATCTGCGTGCTGCAACTGCTCGGTAGTGACCCGGGCCGCCGCGACCGGCCGATCCGGACCGGCCGCCGCGACAAGCCCATCATCCAGCTGCCGTCGATCGCTTTGCGCGTCGCGGTCATCGTCGGCATCGCCGCCGTCATGTTCGGCATCGTGTTCTTCCGTCTCTGGTTCCTGCAGATCCTGAGCGGCCAGGAGTTCGTGGCCCAGGCCAACGACAACCGGCTGAAGTCGGTCAAGGTCGTCGCCCCCAGAGGGCCGATCGTCGACCGTAACGGCGAGGTCATCGTCGAGAACCGGCCCGGCCTGGCCGTCGGCATCCGGCTCATGGACGTGCCCGACGGCGAGCTCGACCCGCTGGTGCTGCGGCTGGCGCGCGTCCTGAAGATGCGACCGGCGGTCGTCCGCGCGGAGATCATGGATCACCTCAAGCCAGGCTGGCCGATCGGGGAAGACGCTCCTCCGCTGACGTGGGAGAACGTCGTCGCCGGCAAGGGCGTGAGTCTCGAGCTGGTCGTGATCAAGGAAGACGTCGGCAAGCGCCGCGTGGTCCCCTACATCCTGGAGCACACACAGCAGTTCCCGGGCGTGGAGATCCAGCGCAACTACCTGCGCTCCTACCCGCTCGGCGACATGGCGGCGCAGGTGCTCGGTCACCTCGGCGAAGTCTCGGCCGAGCAGCTCAAGGAGCGGCACTTCAAAGGGTACTCGGCCGGCGATGTGGTCGGTCAGGACGGTCTCGAGTGGACCTACGACGAGTGGCTGCGCGGTCACGACGGAGTCGCGAGGGTGGAGGTGGACGCCTTCGGCCGGCCGAAGCAGGGCGACGCCGTCCCCGGCGGCCGCATGAAGGAGCCGGGCGACACGCTCGTCACCACCATCGACGCCAAGGTGCAGGCCGCCGCCGAGGAGGCGCTGCGCCAGGGCATCTCTCTGGCGCACAGCGACGGCAAGGTGGAGGCCAACGGCGGCGCTGCGGTGGTGCTGGACGTCAAGAACGGCGACGTCCTCGGCATGGCCAGCTATCCGACCTACGACCCCGACGTCTGGGTCGGCGGGATCAGCACCAAGGAGTACAAGCAGCTGACCGACAAATACGCCAACAACCCGATGCTCCTCCGGCCGATCATGGAGGCCAAGGCGGTCGGCTCGACCTTCAAGGTCGTCGACGCGATCGCCGGTCTCGAGGAGGGCATCATCACGCCCTACGAGACCTTCTTCTGTAACGGCAGCTTCAAACCGTCGGTCGCCACCGACAAGACCGTCTGGAACTGCTGGTCCACGGACGGGCACGGCGCGCTCTCCCTCGTCGACGCCATCACCCAGTCGTGCGACGTGTACTTCTACAACGTCGGCTACCGGTTCTACGCGGCCAACGGCACACCGCTGGCCGACTGGGCGCGGCGGCTCGGCATGGAGAAGTACACCGGCATCGACGTCCCCGGCGAGGTCAAGGGCCGCGTCCCGGACTCGGAAGTGGCGCCAGCAGTACTTCGAGACCGAGGTCGACAAGGTGTGGACGCCCGGCAACTCGATCAACCTCGCCATCGGCCAGGGCGACCTCGAGGCGACGCCGCTGCAGCTCGCGGTCATGTACGCCGCCATCGCCAACGGCGGCAAGATCGTGACGCCGCACCTCGGCCTCAAGATCACCGACTCCGCGGGCCAGACCGTGAGCGACCTCGAGCCGACATCGTCCAAGAAGGTCGACATGGCGCCGAGCACGCTCGACCTCGTGCGCCGCGGCCTCTACGAGGCGGCGAACTCATCCACCGGCACGTCATCGGCGGTCTTTGCCGGCTACGACGTGCCGGTCGCCGGCAAGACGGGCACCGCCGAGGTATACGACGCTACTCGCGGAGGCTACGTGGACTACGCCTGGTACGCCAGCTACGCGCCGGCCAACGACCCCAAGTACGCGGTCGTGGTGATGATCGAGAAGGGCGGCCACGGCGGCACCGCGGCCGCGCCGGCCACGCGCACCATCTACGACGCCCTGTTCAACATCGACAGCGGCGCATTCTCGGGGCCGGTGCGGAGCGACTGATGCACGGAAGAGCTCTTGAGCGGGGCGCGGCTCAGCGCGCCACGGACTGACGTGCTCGACTGGCGCGCCTACCTGCGGCACCTGGACTACGTGCTGATCCTGGCGACCGCCGGACTCATCGCGTACGGCGTCACGATGATCTACTTCGCGACCCGCCACGACGAAGTCGGCGCCCCGTTCTACTACGTGCGCCAGCAGCTCATCGCGGTCGCCGTCGGGGTCGCGCTGGCGGTCGCGGCCTCGCTGATCGACTACGAAACGTATCGCCGCTTCCAGTGGTTCCTGTACGCGGCCGCCGTCGTCCTCGTCGCGGCCGTGCTGCCGCTGGGCGAGAACATCAAGGGGGCGACGCGCTGGTTCGACCTCGGCTTCACGAGCTTCCAGCCGTCGGCCGCAGCGCTGCTCCTGCTCGCGCTCAGTATCGGCGCGTTCCTCGCCGACCGGGTCGAACTGCTGGGTTCGAAGCGCATCACGCTCATCGCCCTCGCCCTCGTCGCGATTCCGGCCTTCCTCGTCTACCAGGAGCCGGACTTCGGATCGGCGATGGTGATGGTCGTGCTCACGCTCGCCATGCTCTACTTCTACGGCACGTCGTGGGCGCACTTCGCCGTGCTCGCGGCGGCGGGGCTCGGCGCCTTCGTCGTGGCGCTCAAGGTGCTGCCGCTCGCCGGCATCAACCTCATCCACCAGTACCAGATCGACCGCCTGTTCGTCTTCATCAACCCGGGCGAGCAGTCGGACGCGGCCGGGTACAACGTCATCCAGTCGATGATCGCCGTCGGATCGGGCGCGCTGACCGGCCGCGGCAACATGGCCACGCAGACGACGCTCGACTTCCTGCCCGAGCACCACACCGACTTCATCTTCGCCGTGATCAGCGAGCGCAACGGCTTTGTCGGAGCGAGCATCCTGCTGTTGCTCTATGCTGTGTTCATCTGGCGCGCCCTGCGCATCGCCGTCCTGGCGCGCGACATGTACGGGAGCATCCTCGCCGGCGGCATCGGCGTGATGGTACTCTTCCAGGTGTTCGTCAATGTCGGCATGACGATCGGCATCATGCCGGTGACCGGCATCCCGTTGCCCTTCATCAGCTACGGGGGCACATCGATGATCGCATTCCTGATCGTCGTCGGCCTGCTGCAGTCGATCCATCTGCGGGCGACGGTCACTCCAGCCACGAGGGGGCGACTTGTCCAGTAGCGTGAGTATCTCGAAGATCCTGAAGGCAGTGACCGAGGCGCGCACCGCCGCCCCGACGCCGCGCGTCTGCGTCGTCGGCGCCGGCGACGCCTTCGCCGGCGTGGTCGGCGTCTTGTCCGCCGGCGCCTCCGACGAGCTCGGAGGCGTCTCCGCGGCGCTCGACGTCCTGGCTCCGGCCGACTTTCCGCGCGAGCAGCGGCTCGCCGCCCGCTGGCACATCGTCGTGATCGTGGCCGCCGGCTGCGCGCCCGCCGAGGCGGCGCCCGTCGTGCACGCCGCCCGGCGCGCCGGCTGCAGGGTGATCGGCCTGGCCGAGGGCGCCGACGCGGCAGGCTGGGCGGGCGAAGTCGGCCTCTTCGAGGATGAGGTCGCCCGCGGCCTCGGCGCCGATCCGGCCGGCAAGCCGACGCTCGAGAACCGCCTCATCGACGCGGCCGGCGACGCCGCCGCCGCGCTCGCCGCCTCGCTGCCTTCCGTCAGGCGCACGTACTGCGACCACGTCGTGCTCACCAACGCCGCCCAGAACGGGGTCATCGGCGTGGTGGTCATCATCCCCGGCGCCGACATGCCGGCGATGACGGCCAACCAGATCCGCATGGTCCTCAAGATCGCGCACGCCTATGGGGAAGAGCTGGGGCTCGACAGGGCCGCCGAGATCCTCTCCATCGTCGGTACAGGTTTCGTCCTTCGCGCGCTGACGCGCCAGGCGCTCGACTTCGTGCCGGGATTCGGATGGGCCGTCAAGGGCGCCATCGGGTTCTCCGGCACGGTCGCGCTCGGCCAGGCCGCCATCGCGTATTTCGAGGCCGGAGCGCCGCTCCGCGTCTCGAAGATGCAAAGGATCAATCGTCAACTCGAAAAAGCCACATCCCGGCTCCCCGGACCTCTCCGGAGACTGGCCGCCGGGTGAGATAGCGAGACTGCTGGCGCGCGTCACGCGCCCCGGGCGCTACGCGGGTGGCGAGTTCAACACCCGCGTCAAGGCCGGGGCGCGGCCCCGCATCGTGCTGTCCTATCCGGACGTGTACGAGATCGGGGTCTCCAACCCCGCGCTGCAGATCCTCTACAGCCATCTGAACGACGCCACGCCGGCATCCGCCGAGCGGGCCTACTGCCCGTGGCCGGACATGGCCGACCTCATGCGTGCGGCGGACGTGCCGCTGTGGACGCTCGAGACGTTCTCTCCGGTCGCTGCGTGCGACCTGTGGGGCTTCACCCTGCCGCACGAGCTGTGCTATGCGAACGTCCTCGAGATGCTCGACCTGGCGGGCGTGCCGCTGCACGCCGCCGAGCGCGATGGGGAAGACCCCATCGTCCTCGGCGGCGGGCCCGCCGTCGCCAACCCGTGGCCGGTCGCGCCGTTCTTCGACGCGTTCTTCGTCGGCGAGGTCGAGGACCACCTGGACGCGATCGTCGCCGCGCTGGCGGAGGACGGTCGCGAGGCCAGGCTGGAACGTCTCGCCGCCGTCCCCGGCGTCTGGATCCCCGGCGGCGACCGGGGACCGGCCGTGCGGCAGGTGTTCACAGGCTTCTCCGCCAGCGATCCGGTGCTGCGACCGGTGGTGCCCGTGATGGAGGCCGTCCACGACCGCGTCGTCATCGAGGTGATGCGCGGCTGCACGGCCGGGTGCCGCTTCTGCCAGGCGGGCATGTGGTACCGGCCGGTGCGCGAGCGTCCGGTCGACCTCGTGGTCGCGGCCGCCGACCGGCTGCTCGACGAGACCGGCTGCGACGAGGTGTCGCTCCTCTCGCTCAGTTCCTGCGACTACGGCGGCGTCGCCGAGGCGCTCACCCGCATCCGCGAGCTGCGACCCGGTCTGCGCGTGTCCCTGCCGTCGCTGCGCATCGACTCGGCGGCCGAGAGCCTCTCGAGCTTCGCCGCCGGCCAGCGCGGCTCCGTGACGCTCGCGCCGGAGGCCGGCACGCAGAAGCTGCGCGACGCCATCGACAAGGGCGTGGACGAGGCCCAGTTCGACGAGGCCGTGCGCGCCACGTTCCAGGGCGGGTTCACGGGCCTCAAGCTGTACTTCATGATCGGCCTGCCCGGCGAGACCGAGGACGACGTGCTCGGGATCGCGAGGATGGCCGCCACCGCGGCGCGCCTCGCGAAGGAGATCGGCCGCGGCCGCGCCCGGCTCTCGGTCTCCGTCTCGTCGTACGTGCCCAAGGCGCACACGCCGTTCGAACTGGAGCCGTTCGCCGGCGCAGCGACCCTGCGCGCCCGTCAGCGGATCGTGCGTGACGCGGTGCCTCGCGGCGTGCGCGTCGCGTTCCACGACGTCGCCGCCTCGGTGGTCGAGGCGACGCTGGCCCGCGGCGGCCCCGGGACCGACCGACTCGTTGAGGCGGCCTGGCGCCGGGGCGCCCGCTTCGACGGCTGGAGCGAGCACTTCGACGTGCGCCGCTGGGAGGACGCCGCGGCCGCGACGGGCGTCCCCCTGGGAGAAGCGAGCGTCGCGCGCCCGTACTGGCGCGACGCCGTCGACGCGCGGCTGAGCCCGGACTTCCTCGAGGACGAGCTGGCCCGCGCCCACGCGGGGGAGTTGACCGAAGACTGCCGCGACGGCGCCTGCGGCGCCTGCGGCGTGTGCGGCGGTGAGATCGGCATGGAGCTCCTCACATGAGCTGGTGGCTCGTCAGCTTCTCTCGCAACGGCCCCGCCCGCTACCTGTCGCACCTCGACACCTCGCGCGTCGTCCAGCGGACCTTCGCGCGCGCCGGCGTGCCCATCGCCCTGTCGCAGGGCATGCGCCCCAAGCCGCGCATCTCGCTGCCGCTGCCGCTGCCGGTCGGCGCCGCCGGCGCCGACGAGCTGGCGACGGTGGAGGTGCCTGAGGGCGTCGAGGCCGACGCGGGCGTGCTGCGCGCGCTGCGCGAGGCGAGCCCGCCCGGCATGGAGATCGCCGAGATCGTCGATGTCGGCGAGCTCCACCCGCGCCCTCAGGCTCGCGCCGCGGAGTACGTCTGCCTGCTGGACGGGGACGCAGGCGCGATCGGCGCGGCCGTCGAACGCTACAACGACACTGAGCATGCGATCCGGGAGCGCGTCTCGCCCAAGGGCACGCGCCGTCTGGATCTGAAGGAGTACGTCGGCGACGTCGTCGCGACGGCGGTCGGAGACGGAGCCCATCTCGGGTTCACCATCTTCCACCGCCAGGACGGCGCCGCCCGGCCACAGGAACTGATCGACCTCATCGCCGAGTGGGCGCGGGTCGAGCCGGTGATGCGGAGCCTCGAACGGCGTCGCATCACCTGGGACCATGGGCTGCCCTCGCCTGCGGCGGGGCAGCGGAAGGAGTTGAGCTCGTGAACGCACCGAAGAAGGGCGCGCCCGGCGACAAGCCGGCGGCGGCGCCTGCCGACAAGGACGGCGGCGTCTCAGTGCCGGCCGCCGGTCAAGGCACCACCTCCGATGACGCGGCGCCGAAGCGCCGGCGGGGCAATCGCGGAGGCCGCCGCCACAAGCGCCCGGCAGCCGTACCGGCAACGCCCGCCGCGGAGACCGCGGCCGCGTCGAGCCCGCGCGACGGCTACGCCGCCGCGCCCCGGCGCGCGGCCGCCGACGACCTGCCCACCGCGCCGCTGATACCCGTGGCGGCCGCCTCCTCTGGGGGCTCGAGGGAGACAGCTGCTCCGGCTGAGGAGCCGGCGTCGCGGCCTGACGCCGGCGGCGGCAGAGGACGCGGCCGCGCCAGGGGGGGCGCCGGTGGGAGGAAGAGAGCGGAAGGCGCGCCGGTGGCCGCGGAAGTCGAGAAGGCGCGAGAGACCGGCGCGCCGGCCGCGGAGTCCACGCAGAAGCCGGCGCCCGCCGTCGCTGAGGCCGCGATGAAGCCGGCGGCCGACTCCGGGCATGCGCCCAAGGCTACCCAGACCCGCGCCGGCGGCGACGCCGGCGACGACGAGGCGGCCGAGCCAGAGGCCAAGCGCCGCCGCCGCGGCAGCCGAGGCGGCCGCCGCCGTCACCGCGCGGCCGACATCGAGCACGTGGAGGCTGCTCGCGAGGCGGAGGAAGCCGCCGGCGAGCCGGCGGGCCGCGGCGCGTCGACGGAGACGCTCGTGGACTCTGCGGCCGAAGGCGCAAGCGCGGCGGAAGGCGCTCCGGCCGAGCGGGCCGAAGTCGCCACGGCCGGCGACGCGGACTCCGCCGGCGCGGCCACCGAGGCCGGCGCCAAGCGCCGTCGCCGCGGCGGACGCGGCGGACGCGGCGGACGCGGCAAGCGCGAAGGGGACGCCGAGGCCGCGCCGGAGGCCGCGGCGGCTGTCGCTGCTCCGGCGCCTGCCCGGGCCGTGAAGGCGGCCGACACCAAGCCGGACGCGAAGACCAAGGGTCGTCCGCGCGACCACCGGCGCCCGAAGGCCATCGTCCGGCAGGACGAAGGCAGCGGTCTGGGCACCAGCATCTCCCTCGAGCAGGGGCTTCGCAAGACGGGCGTCAAGGCCGAGAAGCCGGAACGCAAGATCATCCTCGTGACCGACGACGGCGAGGAGATGCGTGTCGCTCTCGTGGAGGACGGCCGGCTGGCGGAGATCTACATCGAGCGTCCCGACCGCAAGTCGTACCTGGGCGACATCTACCAGGGCAAGGTCGAGAGCGTCATGAACGGCATCGACGCCGCGTTCGTCGACTTTGGCCTCGAGAAGAACGGCTTCCTCTACGTCGACGAGGTGACCACGCCCGAGGGGGAGAAGCGCGCCCGCCGCATCGGGGACGCGCTCAAGAACGGCCAGCAGGTCATGGTGCAGGTCACCAAGGACCCGATGGGCCACAAAGGCGCCCGGCTGAGCACCAAGATCTCCCTGGCCGGCCGCTATCTCGTCTACGTCCCGGGCGGGAGCGGCGTCGGCGTCTCCCGGCGCCTCCGGCAGGGCGAACGCGAGCGACTGCGCGACATCTCCAAGGAGCTGAAGCCCAAGGACGCCGGCCTGATCGTGCGCACCATCGCCGAGGGTCACGGTCTCGAGGACCTCAAGCGCGACCTGCGCTACCTCTCGCGTCTCTGGTCACGGCTCAAGAAGAAGGCCGAGACGGTCAAGGCGCCCGGGCTGGTGCACAAAGAAGTGGACATCTCACTCGAGGTGACCCGCGACCTCTTCAACGACACCTGCGAGAGCCTGATCATCGACGATCCCAAACGGCACAAGGCGATCCTCTCGTTCCTGGACAAGGAGGCGCCGGAGCTCCTGCCCAAGGTCCACCTGCACACCGGCGAGGAGCCGCTGTTCAGCGCCTACGGCATCGAGGAGCAGATCGTCAAGGCGCTCGAGCGCCGCGTGCCGCTGCCGAGCGGCGGCAACCTCGTGATCGACCACGCCGAGGCGCTGACCGTGATCGACGTCAACACGGGCCGCTTCACCCGCGGCAAAGGCCTCGAGGACACGATCACGAAGACCAACCTCGAGGCGGCGCGCGAAGTGGTGCGCCAGCTGCGCCTGCGAGACATCGGCGGGATCATCATCATCGACGCCATCGACATGGCGCACGCCAAGAACCGCGAGATGGTGCTGGCGACGCTGGAGGCCGAGCTGGAGACCGACCGCACCAAGACCTACGTGGTCGAGCTCTCGCCTCTCGGCCTCATCGAGATGACGCGCCAGAACACCACCGACGGCGCGAGAGGCATCCTGACGCGCGCCTGCCCGACCTGCTCGGGCAAGGCCCGCGTGCTCAGCGAGGAGACCATGGCGCTGAGTGTGGAGCGCCGCGTCCGGGCACTGGCGCGCAAGTCGCAGGCCAAGGCGTGGCTGATCGAGGTCAACGCGGCCGTCGCCGAGCGTCTCAGCGGCGCGCGGCTCAAGCGCCTCGAGAAGCAGGTCGGGCGCCGCGTGTTCCTCGAGGGCGGGACGGCGCTTCCCGTCGAGTCATTCCGGGTGATCGCGGAGGGCGGTCTCGAGCACGTGCAGGAGCAGCGGGTACCCGTGAAAGAAGGCCAGGAGGTCACCGTCGAGCTCGAGTTCAGCCTCACGTACAGCCCTCGCGACGCCGTCGGCTACGTGGACGGCTACATGATCATCGTCGAAGGAGGACGACAGCACCTCGGCAAGCGCCGGCGCGTGCGCGTCACCGAGATCGCGCGGACCGGCGCCAGGGCCACCGTGCTGAAGAAGGACGCCAAGGAGGCGAATTGATTTCGCCCGGGCGTTTGGCTATCATTTCCTGCCGTTGTCTTCTGGGAGTACTCAATGACGAAGTCCGATGACACCTACGCGGTCGTACGCGTCGGTGGGCAGCAGTTCAAGGTGAGCGCCGGCGACACCATCGTGGTGGACCGCGTCGACGCCGAAGAGGGCAAGAGCATCACGCTCGACGCTCTCGCCGTGCGCGACGGCAAGGGCACCTACGACGCCGACGCCGCCAAGCACGCCAAGATCAAGGCCAAGGTCAGCGAACACCTCCTCGGCGAGAAGATCAAGGTCTTCACCTACAAGCCGAAGAGCACGTTCAAGAAGACGAAGGGTCATCGCAGTCGCCTCACCAAGTTGACGATCGAGTCGATCACCCTCAAGAGCACCAAGGAGTAGCGAGATGGCGCATAAGAAGGGCGCCGGCACCAGCCGCAACGGGCGCGACTCCGAGGCTCAGCGCCTCGGCGTCAAGGCGTTCGCCGGCCAGGTCGTACCGGCAGGATCGATCATCGTGCGCCAGCGCGGCACGCGCTTCCGTCCCGGCGAGAACGCCGGCATCGGCGTCGATCACACGATCTTCGCCAAGGTGACGGGCAGGCTCGTGTTCACCGAGAAGGGCGCCGGCCGCTTCATCTCGGTCGTCCCCGAGGCCTGAGCAGGGCCGGCGTCCGCCGGCCGCACTCACACTCATGCTCGACAGGGCCAGCATCTGCGTGCGCGGAGGTCGCGGCGGCAACGGCTCCATGAGCTTCCGCCGCGAGAAGTACGTGCCCAAGGGCGGACCCGACGGCGGTGACGGCGCGCCCGGCGGCGACGTCGTGCTCGTCGCCACTCGCCAGCTGCACGACCTCTCCCACTTCCGCCACAAGCACCACTTTCGCGCCGTCGACGGCGGTCACGGGCGCGGCGCCAACAAGCGCGGCGCCGACGGGCCGGAACTGCTCGTGAGGGTGCCCGTCGGGACCGAGATCAGCGACGCCGGCGGCACGCTGCTCGGCGACCTCGTGCGCGAGGGACAGCGCCTGGTCGTGGCCCGCGGCGGCGAAGGCGGCCGCGGCAACGTGTGCTTCAAGAGCTCGACGCGCCAGGCGCCCAAGTTCGCCGAGAAGGGCCTCGAGGGCGACGAGCTCTGGCTCACCCTCTCACTCAAGCTCCTCGCCGACGTCGGCCTCGTCGGGCTGCCCAACGCGGGCAAGTCGTCGCTGCTTGCCGCGCTGACGAGGGCGAAGCCCAAGGTCGCGGCGTATCCCTTCACGACGCTCGAGCCCAATCTCGGCGTGCTTCGTCTCGACGACGGCCCGGTCGTCATCGCCGACATCCCCGGGCTCATCGAGGGTGCCAGCGAGGGCGCCGGGCTCGGGCACCGCTTTCTCGCGCACATCGAGCGGACGGCGGCGCTCGTGTACGTGCTCGACGGCGGCGATGGCCCTGAAGCTTGGCCCGCCGCCCTCCTGACCGTCCGCGGCGAGCTGGGCGCCTTCCGCTCCGCGCTGCTCGACAGGCCTTCCGTGGTGCTCGTGAACAAGGCGGATCTGCTCGACGGGACCGGCAGGGAGGAGGCGTCGGCGTTCGTCGCCGGTCTCGACTGGCCGGCCGCGGTGCTGCTGGTCTCGGCAGCCGACGGCGCCGGGCTGGACGAACTGACCCGGGAGTTGTCCGCGGTGATGCGCGCGCGGGCCGAGGTCGCCGAGGACGATCAGACGGCGCCGCCGGTGCTGCGCCCCGGCGCCGACCGCCTCGACTCGTTCGCCATCGAGGCGGTCGAGGGCGCGTACAGAGTCCACGGTGCGCGCATCGAGCGCCTCTTCGCCAAGGCCGACCTGGACAACGACGAGGCGGTGCGCTACCTGCAGGAAGTCATCGAGCGCGCCGGCCTCAACGACGGCTTGCGCCGCGCCGGCGCCGTGCCCGGCGACACGGTGATCGTCGGCGAGTCGGAGTTCGAGTTCTCGTGACGGGCCTCAGGCTCGCCCTCAGGCTTTGGTAGAATCCCGCCCGTGAAGACGATCGTCGTCAAGGTCGGATCGAGCACCGTCGCCGACGACCACCTGCGCATCCGCCGCCGTCTCCTGGCCGGCCTCGTCGCCGACATCGCCGAGCTCTCGCACGGCGGCCGGAGGCTGGTGCTGGTCTCGAGCGGAGCGATCGCCTGCGGCCAGCACGTCCTCGGCGTCAGCGAGCGGCCGCATCAGGTGCCGGCGCTGCAGGCGGCCTCAGCCGTGGGTCAGGGCCGCCTCTTCGCCCACTACGAGCGCCTCTTCGGCGATCACGAGCTCACGGCGGCGCAGGTGCTGCTCACCAGCGAGGACTTCGCCCGCCGCTCGAGCTACGTCAACGCGCGCAACACCCTGCGGCGGCTGCTCTCGTGGGGCGTCGTGCCGGTGGTCAACGAGAACGACACCACGGCGACCGACGAGATCCGCTTCGGCGACAACGACGTGCTCGCTGCGCAGGTGGCGATCATGCTGCGCGCCGACATGCTCGTGCTGCTCACCGACCAGGACGGGCTCTACACGAAGGATCCGCGCAAGCACGGCGCCGCCGAGCTGGTTCGGAAGGTCGCCGATCCAGAGCAGCTGGCGGCCCTCGACGTCGGCACGGCCTCGCGCCGCGGCGCCGGCGGCATGCGCGGCAAGACGGCGGCCGCGCTCATGGCCGCGGCCGCCGACGTGCGCACCGTCATCGCCAACGGTTCCCGGCCCGGCGTGCTCGCCGCCGCGGCTCGGGGCGAGGACGTCGGCACGCAGGTCCTCGCCCGCTCCACGAGCGCCTCGGCCTTCAAGCTCTGGCTGCGCTACGCCAAGCCGGTGCGTGGTACCCTTGAGGTGGACGCGGGGGCCGCACGCGCCCTGGCGCAGGGGGGAGCAGCCTGCTCCCGGTGGGCGTCACGGCGGTGCACGGGTCGTTCGCGGCCGGGGATGCCGTCGCCATCGTGGGAACCGCCGGCGACGAGGTCGCCAGGGGCCTGTCGACGATGAGCGCCCGCGACCTGCGCCGCGTCATCGGACTGCGCAGCGACCAGCTGCGGAAGTTGAACCCGCAGCTCGAGGACGAAGTCGTGCACCGGGACCGCCTGGTGCTCGTCGACGAGGAGGCAGGATGAGCGTCGAGCAGATGTGCGCCGCGGCGCGCCGGGCGGCCCGTGTGCTCGCCGGCCTGTCCCGCGCCGACAAGGACGAAGCGCTCTTCGCCGTCGCCGATGCACTCCGGCGGCGCTCGGCCGAGATCCTGGCGGAGAACGACGAGGACGTGCGCCTGGCGCGCGAGAGCCGTCTCGCCGACGCCCTGGTCGACCGGCTCCTGCTGGACGAGGACCGGCTGCGCGACGTCGAGGCCGCCGTGAAGGAGATCGCCGCCCTGCCCGACCCGGTCGGCCAGATCGTCGACGGCTGGCGCCTCGACAACGGCGTCGACCTGCGCCGCGTCCGCGTCCCCCTCGGCCTGATCGCCGTCATCTACGAGGCCCGTCCCAACGTGACCGTCGACGCGGCGGCCCTGTGCCTCAAGTCGGGCAACGCCGTCATCCTGCGGGGCGGCAGCGCCGCTCTGCACACCAATCGCATCCTCGCCGAGGTCGTGCAGGGCGCCGTCATCGAGGCGGGGCTCCCGCGCGAAGCGGTCTCGTTCCTGCCTCCCGACCGCAAGGAGCTCGCCGAGCTGCTGAAACAGCGACGGTACGTCGACCTCGTCATCCCGCGGGGCGGCGAGGAGCTCAAGGACTACCTGCTCGAGCACAGCAAGGTCCCGGTCATCTACGCCGCCGGCGGCAACTGCCACGTGTACGTCGACGCGGGCGCCGACCTCGGGAAGGCGCTGCCGATCATCGTGAACTCCAAGTGCCAGCGCCCCGGCGTGTGCAACGCCGCGGAGACGCTGCTCGTGCATCACGACGTCGCCGCCGAGTTCCTGCCCCCGGCCGCGCAGGAGCTCAAGCGCCGGGGAGTGGAGCTTGTCGTGGACAAGGCGGCCGGAGAGATCATCGGTGACGCGTCTCTCAAGCGCGCCAACAAGACGCACTACGACACGGAGTTCCTGGCGCTCAAGCTGGCCGTGCGCGTGGTCGCTTCACTCGACGAGGCGATCGAGCACATCGCGCTCTACGGGACGCGCCATTCCGAAGCCATCGTCACCGAGGACCTCGCGGCGGCCCGGCGGTTCTCCGCCGAGGTCGACGCCGCCTGCACCTACGTCAACGCGTCCACCCGCTTCACCGACGGCGGTCAGTTCGGCTTGGGCGCCGAGATGGGCATCTCGACGCAGAAGCTGCACGTCCGCGGCCCGATAGCGCTGCAGGAGCTCACCTGCGTCAAGTACGAGCTCTGGGGCGACGGGCAGGTGAGGGGCTAGCCCCGTGGCCGCCACCCGGCCTCGCCTGGGCGTGCTCGGAGGAAGCTTCGATCCGCCGCACCTCGGGCATCTCGCGATCGCCTCGGAGGCGTTTCACGCCTTTCACCTCGAACGCGTCCTGTTCGTACCCGCGGCAGCCCCGCCGCACAAGGGCGAGGGCGAGCGCGACACCGGCCGCGGCCCGTCTCGATCTCACGTCTCTGGCCATCGACGACGACCTGCGCTTCACTGCGTCCGGCGTCGAGATCGAGCGCGGGCTCGTCTACACCGCGGACACGCTTCGCGCTCTCGACCAGCGGTATGCGGGCCACGACCTCGTGTTCATCATGGGCTCGGACTCGCTGCTGCAGCTCGAGACCTGGCACGATCCGCATGAGCTGCTGTCCCTGTGCACGCTCGCGGTCGCGCCGCGGCCCGGTGACACCCCGGCGGCGATCGCCGCCGCCGTGGCACGCTGGGCCCCCGGCCGGGTGGTGCAACTGGACGCCCCGGCGCTGGACCTCTCGTCGTCGGACATCAGGGCGCGCGTGACGCGCGGCCAGCCGATCCGCTACCTGGTGCCGCGCCGGGTCGAGCAGTACATCGCTGAGTCGGGGCTGTACCGGTGACGGGGATCGACCGCGACGCCGCGGAGGCGCTGATCGCCGCGCGGCTGTCCGCGCGCAGGCGCGACCACTCCCACCGGGTGGCGGCCGAAGCCATGGTCCTGGCGAGGCGCTACGGCGCCTCGCCCGAGCAGGCCGAGGTCGCCGGACTGCTCCACGACTACTGCCGCGAGCTCACCAACGAGGAGACGCTGGAGGCCGCCGCCCGCTACGGCATCCCCGTCGGCCCCGTCGAGGTTCGGCGCCCCAGGAACATCCTGCACGGGCCGGTCGCGGCGGCGACGCTGGCCGAGCTGGGCCTGGACGCCGCGATCGCGTCGGCGATCGCCCTGCACACCATCGGAGCGGCCGGCATGACGGTACTCGAGAAGTGCTTGTACCTGGCGGACTACTGCGAGCCGGCCCGGGACTTCCCCGGCGTGGACGACGTCCGCGCGCTGGCGGCCGAGTCGCTGGACGCGGCGGTCGGGGCCGCCGCCCGCCGCAGTCTTCTCGACGTCGTCACTCGGGGCCGCGGGGTGGTCCCGGGGGCGCTCGCGTTGTACAACGAGACCCATGCCGCAACGTAAGGGATACCGCAGCGACCGCCTGAACCGCCGCCGCCGCTCGCGGGTCGAGCGGTCGCAGGCCTGGATCCTGTACGTGCTCGCCGGCGCGGTCGCCTTCGTCGCCGTGCTCGGCGCGTGGTATCTCGCCGGGCGGATCGGCGGGGAGGAGGCAGCCGCGGAGAAGCCGGGCTACCTGGCCGCGATCGAGCTCACCGTGCCCGGCCAGGAGGCGCCGGTGGCAGCGCTGCTCGTCGCGCAGGACCCGTCCGGCGGCGATCCAGGAGTCTACGTGATCCCTCCCGACCTGCTCCTCGAAGGCGCCAGGGGCGAGTACGTCTTCGCCGGCGACGCCATGGCCACCGGTTCACTCGCCGCCGATCTCGGGCGTGTGGTCGGCGCGCCGATCGACGCCGTCTACCGCGTCCCGGTGGCGGCTCTCGGTCGCTGGGCGGGCGCCGGCGGGCTGCGAGTCGCGCTCGAAGATCCGGTGGCGGTCGACATCGACGGCGAGACCAAGGTGTTCGAGGACGGTGACCTCGTTCCGGTCGCCGATCTGCCGGCGGTCTTCGCCGCGACCGGGACCGACCGCCGGAGCACCACGGCGCTGCAGACGGCGCTCGTGGCCGCGGCGCTCGACGCCGCGGCGCTGCGCCCGGCCGGCGAGCGCTCCGCGATGGCCGGCGCCAGCCCGTCGCCGCAGCGCGGCCCGGCGCTTGCCGAGGTGCTGCGGCGCATCGCCTCCGGCGCCGCCCAGGTGGCGCTCTTCCCTGCCCGGACCCGGGTGGCCGAGGGGCAGTTCGCGTTCGTGCCCGACGCCGAAGCCATCATGGCCGGGATCACCCGGCGGTCGCCGTCGTACAGCTCGGACGTCACCGTCCAGGTGCGCAACGGCAGCGGCAAGGTCGGCGTCGGCGAGGCCGTCGTCGAGCGTCTCTCCAGCCTCGACGTGAACCTGCCGGCGCCGCTCAACGCAGACAGCTTCTCGTACCGCCAGACGCAGATCCTCGCGGGCCCGGACACCCTCCCGGTGGCCCGCGACATCCGTGCTATACTCGGCCGCGGCGTCGTCCTGGATGGTCCGAACCTGCCGAAGGCGACCGTCCAAGTCATCGTGGGCGACGACTTCCACGCCCCGCAACCCAGCCCTGAGGAACAGCCGTAGCAGTTCGTGCCGAAGTCACCGCCAGCGAGCATCTGGCGCGCGAGATCGTCGCCCTGGCCGCCGGCAAGAAGGCGCAGGACATCGTCGTCCTCGCCATGGACGAGGCCGTGTCCTACACGGACTTCTTCGTCCTCGCGAGCGGCGCGAACACCCGGCAGACGCGGGCGATCGCCGACGCGATCCAGCAGCAACTCCGCGCGCAGCGACGTCCGGCGCGGGTCGAGGGGGAGCGCGAGGGGGAGTGGATCCTCATCGACTTCATCGACGTCGTCGTGCACGTCTTCACCACGCCTGCCCGCGACTTCTACCGGCTCGAGACCCTGTGGGGCGACGTCCCGCGGCTCGCCGTCCCGGTGGAGGGCTGAGCGGCTGCGCGGCGAATGTGGCGCGAACGACACGACCGCTGGGAGGCCGTGATGCGTAGACTGTCCGGTGCGACGCTCGTCGCACTCTTCATCCTTCTGACTCTCGGCGCTGTGCCGGCGGTGGCGTTCGACCGCGCCGCCAACGAGGCGAAGATGCTGAAGCTGCTCAACCACGCCCGCACTCGTCGCGGCCTCGCCTCGCCTCACGGTCGTGAAGCCGCTCGACCGCGCGGCGCTCGTCCACTCGCGGGACATGCTCTCGCGCGATTACTTCTCCCACTCCTCGCTGGCCGGCGCGACGGTCGCGTCGAGAGCGCGACGGGCCGGCTATTCCACGAGCGATTGCTCGCAGTGGACGGTCGGCGAGGTGATCGCCTGGGGCAAGTCGTACAAGGGGACGCCCGAGAGCGTCTTCCACGTCTGGATGCGGTCGAAGTCCCACCGGAGCATCATCCTCGGTAAGCGCTGGCGCGATGTGGGTATCGGCTGCTCCCGCGGGACGTACAAGGGCGTGTCGGACGTCATCATGTACACGGTCGACTTCGGGCGGCGCGTGCAGTAGCGGCCGCGCGCCGCCGCTGCCCGCGGCGCGTCTTCTCCTCTTCATCCGCGTTGACCATCCGTCCCCGGCGGGGGTAGGATACGAACAGATGTTCGTATCCAACCGGGCAATCCTCCACCTCGACATGGACGCCTTCTTCGCTTCGGTGGAGCAGGCGCGCCGCCCCGAGCTGCGCGGCCTGCCGGTGATCGTCGGCGGCGAGCGCGGCGGGCGGGGCGTGGTCTCGGCCTGCTCCTACGAGGCGCGCGCCTACGGGGTGCACAGCGCGCTGCCCATCACGCAGGCCGAGCGGCTCTGCCCGCACGCGGTGTTCCTGCCCGTCGACATGAAGGCCTACCTCGCCGTCCACCGGTCCCTGATCGAGATCCTCGGGCGCTACACCGACCTCGTCGAGACGGCGTCCATCGACGAGGCGTACCTCGACGTCACCGGCAGCCGGCGGCTGTTCGGCCCGCCGCGCACCATCGCCCACCGCATCCAGGAGCGCGTCTACGACGCACACGCGGTCACCTGCTCCATCGGTATCGGGCCCACCAAGCTGCTGGCCAAGCTGGCCGCCGGCATGTACAAGCCGGCCGGCATCGGCGAGCTCACCGCCGCCGACGTGCACGGCTGCTTGCGCGACCTGCCGGTGGGCGAGGTCTGCGGCATCGGGCCGGTCACCCAGGAGCGCCTCGCCGCCCTCGGCCTCACCACGGTCGGGATGCTGCAGGACGTGCCGTTCCCGCTGCTCGCCGCGGCGTTCGGCAGCGGCGCCCACGGGCTGCGCCAGCTCGCCCTGGGGCGCAGCTTCTCGCCGGTGCGCAGCGAGCGGCCGCTGCCGAAGTCGGTCGGCCGCGAGATCACCTTCGACGACGACGTCAACGACCTCGAGCTGCTGCGCGCCACCCTGCTCTCGCTCACCGATCACGCCGTCGCCGAGCTGCGCCGCCAGGGTCTGGCGGCGCGCACGGTGGCGCTCAAGGTGCGCTTCAACACGTTCCACACCGTGAGCCGGCGCCGCACGCTGCCTCGTCCGGTCAGCGCCGTGCGACCTCTCTACGAGACGGCCACGGCGCTGCTGGACGAGCTCGACGTCGGCGCCCGCTGGGTGCGCCTCGTCGGGGCGAGCGTGAGCGGCTTCACGCACAATGCCTTCCAGCTCACTCTGGACGACGGCTGGCGAGAGGTCGCGCTGGGCGAGGCCGTCGACAAGGTCCGCGAGAAGTACGGCTTCAAGGCGCTCGCGCTGGCCGGCGGCACGCCGGCACGCCGGCACCTCGACCACCCGTCGCCGGCGCAGTCGTTCCACCCCGCCGCCGCGGTCCTCAAGGCGTCCTCGCACGAGCCTGCCGGAGGCGCGTGAACCAACGGGCCCTGTGCTAGACTTCATCCTTCCGACAGGACACGACCGGCCGCCTCGTGCGCCCGCGGGCGGGGGGCCGGCGAAGGACACGCGAGGAGACCCCGGATGAACGACCCAGCCAAGATCAGGAACATCGCTCTCGTCGGCCACCGCGGTACCGGCAAGACGTCGCTGTTCGAGGCGCTGCTCTTCGACGCCGGGGCGATCACCCGACTTGGCTCCGTGGCGGACGGCACCACGATCTCCGACTGGGACGACGACGAGAAGAAGCGCCAGATGAGCCTCTCGGCGGGTCTGGCGCACGTGGATCGCGGCGGTCTCTCCTTCAACCTCATCGACACGCCCGGCGACTCGAGCTTCCTTGCCGACGCCATCGCCGCCCTGCAGGTGGTCGAGACCGCCGTCGTCGTGGTCAACACCGTGCTCGGCGTCGAGGTCCAGCACGAGCGGCTCTGGGATCGCGCCGCCACCCGCGGGCTCGGCCGCGTCATCGTCTGCAACATGCTCGACCGCGAGCGCGCCGACTTCGAGCATGCCCTCGGGCTGCTGAAGGATTCGTTCGGCGCGCAGGTCGTGGCCGTGCAGCTGCCGATCGGCAAGGAGCACGACTTCGCCGGCGTCGTCGACCTGCTCACCATGAAGGCGTACACCTACAAGAACGGTCAGGCGACCGTGGGCGACGTCCCCGCCGACCTTGCCGCCGCCGCCGCCGCGGCACGGGAGAAGCTCATCGACGCCGTCGCGAGCACCAACGACGATCTCGCCGAGAAGTACCTCATGGAGGAGGAGATCACGGCCAAGGAGTTGAACGCCGCGTTCGCCGCCGCCGTGGCCACTGCGCAGCTCTTCCCGGTCGCCTGCGTCTCCGCGACCGCCAACGTCGCCGTCGACCACCTCTTCGACGTGCTCGCCCTCGCCCCGTCGCCCGCCGACGTCGCGACGCCGCTGGTTCTGAAGGGTGAGGACGAGGTGGAGCTTGCCTGCGACCCCGCCAAGCCTGCGGTCGCGTTCGTCTTCAAGACGCTCGCCGACCCGTTCAGCGGCCACGTCAACGTGTTCCGCGTGTTCCAGGGCACCGTGAGCAGCGACTCGCAGGTCGTCATCGCGCGCGACGGCCACAAGGAACGCCTCGGCCAGCTGCTCAAGACGATGGGCAAGGAGAGCAAGGCCTCCGAAGCGCTCGTGGCCGGCGATTTCGGCGCCATCGCCAAGCTCAAGGACGTCGTGACCGGCGACACGCTGTGCGCCGACACCGACGCCGTGAGCATCCAGGCCATCGACTTCCCGAGTCCGCTCATGAGCTTCGCCGTCACCGCGAAGAGCAAGGGCGAGGAGGACAAGGTCATCACCGCCTTGCGCCGCCTCAGCGAAGAGGACCCGATGCTCGAGGTCCACCACGACGACCAGACCGGCGAGATGATCGTCGGGGGCATGAGCCAGGTGCACGTCGAGGTCACGGTCGAGCGCATGAAGCGCCGCTTCGGGGTCGAGGTGGAACTCAAGCCGCCACGGGTCCCCTACCGCGAGACCATCAAGGGCACGGCGAAGGCCGAAGGCAAGCACAAGAAGCAGACCGGTGGCCGCGGCCAGTTCGCCGACACCTGGATCGAGGTCCACCCGCAGCCGCGCGGCGAAGGCTTCGAGTTCGTCAACAAGATCGTCGGCGGCGCGATCCCGCGCAACTTCATCCCGGCGGTCGAGAAGGGCGTGCGCGCCGCCATGGCGGACGGGTTCCTTGCCGGCTATCCGGTCGTCGACGTCAGCGTGAAGCTCTACGACGGCAAGTACCACCCGGTCGACTCGAGCGACATGGCGTTCCAGATCGCCGGCTCGATCGGCTTCAAGGCGGCCGCCGAGAAGGCCCAGCCGGCGTTGCTCGAGCCGATCATGAACGTGGAGATCACGGTGCCCGACGAGAACGTGGGCGACATCATCGGCGACCTCAACTCGCGGCGCGGCCGCGTGCTGGGCACCACTCCGAGAGGCCACAACAACGTCGTCGGCGCCGAGGTCCCCCTGGCCGAGATGCTCACGTACGCGCCCGACCTCACGTCCATGACGGGAGGGCGCGGGGACTACCACATGGAGTTCCTGCGCTACGAAGAAGTACCCGCCCACCTCACGCAGAAGATCGTGGACCAGGCGGCCAAGGACAAGGAAGAGGCGCAGAAGGGATGACCCGAGGCGCTACGGCACGATCGACAGAATACGGCGACGGAGGCTTCTGTGACTGATATCGGCACCATGCGCGTGAAGAGCGGTCTGGCCGACATGCTCAAGGGCGGCGTCATCATGGACGTCACCAACGCCGAGCAGGCCAAGATCGCCGAAGACGCCGGCGCCTGCGCCGTCATGGCGCTCGAGCGCGTGCCCTCCGACATCCGCGCTCAGGGCGGCGTCGCGCGCATGGCCGACCCCACCAAGATCCAGGAGATCCAGGCGTGCGTGTCCGTGCCGGTCATGGCCAAGGCGCGCATCGGCCACTTCGTCGAGGCGCAGATCCTCCAGTCCCTCGAGGTCGACTACATCGACGAGAGCGAGGTGCTCACGCCCGCCGACGAGGCCAACCACATCAACAAGTGGAAGTTCGACGTGCCCTTCGTCTGCGGCGCCGTCAACCTCGGCGAGGCGCTGCGGCGCATCAGCGAGGGCGCCGCCATGATCCGCACCAAGGGCGAGGCCGGCACCGGCGACGTGGTCGAGGCGGTGCGCCACATGCGCACCATCATGGGCCAGATCCGCCATCTGCAGACGCTGGACGAGGACGAGCTCTACGTGGCCGCCAAGGAACTGCCGGCGCCCTACGACCTCGTCCGCTGGGTGGCCGAGAACGGCAAGCTGCCGGTGGTCAACTTCTCGGCCGGCGGCATCGCCACCCCGGCCGACGCCGCGCTCATGATGCAGCTCGGCGCCGAGGGCGTCTTCGTCGGCTCGGGCATCTTCAAGAGCGAGGACCCCCAGGGCCGCGCCAACGCCATCGTCAAGGCGGCGACCAACTACCGCGACGCCGCCGTGCTCGCCGAGGTCAGCGTCGGCCTCGGCGACGCGATGCCGGGCATCGACGCGGCGCGGATGCCAGAAGAGGCCAAGATCCAGCACCGCGGCTGGTGAGCCGGGGAGCGGCGTGAGCCACAGCGGCCAACAGCGTCTCGACTGGATCCTCTCGCCCGAGCCGGCGCTCGACCTTCGCGGTCCCGGCGCCGGTCTGGCCGTCGGCGTGCTCGCCCTGCAGGGCGACTTTCGCGAGCACCGCCTCATGCTCGAACGGCTCGGCGTGCGCACCCGCGAGGTGCGCAGCGCGCCCGCGCTGGATGGTCTCGACGGCCTGGTCATCCCCGGCGGCGAGAGCACCACGATCCACAAGCTCATGACCGCGTACGGGCTTGCCGGTCCGATCCGGGAGTTCGCCGCGGCCGGCGGGGCCGTCTTCGGCACCTGCGCCGGCCTCATCACCGTGGCGACGGGCACCGTGGAAGGCACGCCGCCGACGCTCGGCCTCATGGACATCGTCGCGCGGCGCAACGCGTTCGGCCGCCAGGTGCGCAGCTTCGAGGCGGACCTGACCGTCAAGGCGCTCGGCAATGAGCCCGTCCGCGCCGTCTTCATCCGCGCGCCGTGGGTCGAGAGCGCCGGCGCCGGCGTCGAGGTCCTGGCGACGTACCAGGATCGCGCGGTCGCCGTGCGCGAGGGCGGCGTCCTTGCGACGGCGTTCCACCCCGAGCTCACCGACGACACGCGTCTGCACGAGCTCTTTATCCGTATGATCCGCCGCCGGCAGGGCGAGGCGGCCGCACCCGCGGGCGCGGCGTCACGCACTGCCGGCGAGCTCGGCCTGACCGCATCCGCGGCCGGCCAGCGCTGAACAGGGAGGTGGTGCCACAGTGTCCGGACACTCCAAGTGGGCGACCATCAAGCACAAGAAGGGCAAGACAGACGCCAGGCGAGGCAAGCTGTTCTCCAAGCTCTCGCGGGCCATCACGGTGGCCGCTCGCGAGGGTGGGGCCGACCCTGCCATGAACATCTCGCTCGCCAACGCCGTCGAGAAAGCGAAGGCCGAGTCGATGCCCAAGGACAACATCGAGCGCGCGATCCAGCGCGGCGCGGGGGGCGCCGACGGTGAGACCTACGAGAGCATCCTGTACGAAGGCTACGGCCCCGCCGGCGTCGCGATCATCGTCGAGGTGCTCACCGACAACAAGAACCGCTCGGCCGCGGAGGTGCGCAACATCTTCAGCAAGCACGGCGGCCAGCTTGCGCAGCCGGGGGCGGTGGCGTGGGTGTTCGAGCGCCGCGGCTCGATCGTCGTCGACGGCGAGAAGTACGCCGAGGACGACGTCATGGCCGCGGCCATCGACGCCGGCGCCGAGGACGTGGTCCAGGA
This sequence comes from uncultured Thermoleophilia bacterium, assembly GCA_963808735.1. GTDB lineage: Bacteria > Actinomycetota > Thermoleophilia > UBA2241 > UBA2241 > CAIXSE01. Next base: position 53,785 of record CAWEHE010000030.1, read on the forward strand.
CGGCGACCAGTTCCAGGTGCTCACGGAGCCTGCCGACTTCGCCGCCGTGCGCGGCGGGATCGTCGCCGCCGGCATCGAGTTCGTGCAGGCGGAGCTCACCATGATCCCCAAGAACACGGTCATGCTCGAGGAGAACGACGCGCGCAAGACCATGAAGATCGTCGACGCGCTCGAGGACAGCGACGACGTCCAGGAGGTCTACGCCAACTTCGACATCCCCGAGGACGTCCTCGAGGCTCTGGCGGGCTGACCGATGGAGGGGGCCGGGGGACGCGGCCGGACGGCCGAGAGTGGAACGCTGGGCAGGACATGATCGTCCTGGGCTTCGACCCGGGCACCGCGAGCACCGGCTGGGGGGTCATCGAGCAGGAGGGTAACCGCCTGCGCTCCCTCGGCCACGGCTGCATCGTCACCTCGGCGAAGGACCCGACGCACGTGCGCCTGCGGCAGATCCACGATCAGGCGCGCGGCCTGATCACGCGGTTCGCGCCGGACATGGTGGTCCTCGAAGAGCTCTTCGTGAACGTCAACGTCAAGACCGCGCTGGCTGTCGGCCAGGCCAAGGGCGTGCTGTACCTGGCCGCCTCCGACCTCGAGGCCGCGCCGTGCGAGTACTCGCCGCTGCAGATCAAGCTCGCGGTGACCGGCTACGGCCGCGCCAGCAAGATCCAGGTGCAGGAGATGATCAAGGTCATCCTCGGCCTGCCGCGGATCCCGCAGCCCGACCACGCCGCGGACGCTCTCGCCGTCGCGATCACGCACACGCACCACAACAGTCAGGCGTTCCAGACGGCCAGGGACCGGCCGCCGGGCGGCCGCCGATGATCACCACGGTACGCGGCCGCCTCGCGATGGTCGACGGAGAGCGCGCGGTGATCGAGGTCGGCGGTCTCGGGCTCGAGGTGCTGGCTTCCGGACGCACGCTGGGGAGCCTCAGTCCTCATCTCGGTGAAGAGGTCGGCCTGCACACGTATCTGCACGTCCGCGAGGACGCTCTGCAGCTCTTCGGGTTCCGCGACCCGGGGGAGCGGACGTTCTTTCTCTGGCTGACCGGCGTGAGCGGCGTCGGCCCCAAGGTCGCGCTCGCCGTGCTCTCGGGGTATCCGGTGGCGGAGCTCGAGCTGGCCGTGGCGCGCGACGACGTCAAGAAGTTCGAGAGCATCCCCGGCATCGGCAAGAAGCTCGCGCAGCGGCTGGTCCACGAGCTCAAGGACAAGGTCGGCGAGCTGCCGCCGGTGGGCGCCGGCGACGCCGGCGGTACCGGCGCCGCCGCCCCGGCGGACGGCTTCCTGGCGGCTCGCTCCGCCCTCCAGAACCTCGGCTTGACGCTCCGAGAGGCCGAGGAGGCGCTCCGCGGGGCGCCGGAGGACGCGCCGCTTGAGGACCTCGTGAAGTACGCCCTCACGCGCAAGGCGGGTGAGTGATGGCCAAGCCGGACGAGCGCATCGGCGACCCCAACGAACGCGCCGACGACCGCGACCTCGAGCTGAGCCTGAGGCCGCGGCGCTTCGCCGACTTCGTCGGCCAGCGCGCCGCCAAGGAGCAGCTCGAGATCTTCGTCGAGGCCGCCAAGCAGCGGGGCGACACGCTCGACCACGTGCTCATCGCCGGCCCGCCGGGCCTCGGCAAGACGACGCTGGCCGGGATCATCTCCCAGGAGCTCGGCGTGGGCATGCACACCACGTCCGGACCGGCGCTCGAGCGCAAGGTCGACGTCGCCGGACTGCTCACCAACCTGCAGGAGGGCGACGTGCTCTTCGTGGACGAGATCCACCGCCTCAACGCCGCCGTCGAAGAGGTCCTCTACCCGGCGATGGAGGACTACGAGATCGACATCATGATCGGCGAGGGGCCGGCGGCGCGCAGCATCCGCATGCAGGTCCAGCCGTTCACGCTCATCGGCGCCACCACCCGCACCGGTCTGCTCACGACGCCGCTGCGCGACCGCTTCGGGGTATGGCAGCGCCTCGAGTACTACGAGGTCGAGGAGCTGGCGGCGATCGTGCGGCGGTCGGCGGGGATCCTCGGCGTGCAGACCGACAAGGAATCCGCGCTCGAGATCGCCGGACGGGCGCGCGGCACGCCGCGAGTGGCCAACCGGCTGCTGCGCCGGGTGCGCGACTTCGCCCAGGTGCGCCACGAGGGCGTCATCGAGCACGACATCTGTCTGGCTGCGCTCGAGCTCTTCCAGGTCGACGCCGAGGGCCTCGACAAGCTCGACCGCGACATCCTGTGCATCATCGCCGAGAAGTTCGACGGCGGGCCCGTCGGTCTCGACACGCTCGCCGTCGCGCTCGGCGAGGAGGCCGACACGGTCATGGACGTCTACGAGCCGTACCTGATCATGCAGGGCTTTCTCAAGCGCACTCCGCGCGGGCGGATGCTCACGCGCAGCGGCTTCCTTCACTGCGGCCTCAAGCCGCCGGCCGGCCCGGGCACGCTCTTCGACGAAGACTGACGCGCCGCGACCGCCGCGCGATCCCAGCTCACGCGGCGCGAGTCGCCGGACCGGCCGAGCTATACTCGCGCGATGACCGACCTGCTCCTCCACATCTGCTGCGGACCTTGCGCGACCGGCGTCGTGCCGGCCTGGCGTGAACGAGGCGTCGAGCCGGTCGGCTGGTTCGAGAACCCCAACGTCCAGCCGGCCGCGGAGCTCGAGCGCCGCCTCGAGAGCACGCTTCGCTACGGCCGCGCCGCCGGCCTCGAGTTGATCGTGCCGGAGCGCGGGGAAGAGGACCCAGCGTGGCGGGCGTGGCGGGAGGACCTCTCCGCTGCCAGGCCCGGCGAGCGCTGCGCCGTCTGTCTGGGGCTCCGCCTGGGCGCGGCCGGCGCGGCGGCTCGCGACCTCGGCTTCGCGCGCTTCTCGACGACGCTCACGGTGAGCCCGTATCAGCGTCACGACCTCATCCGCGCGGCAGGGGAGAGGGCGGCCGACGAGCACGGCGTGGATTTCGTGTACTTGGACTCACGGGACCGTTTCGGCGAGACCTACGCCGAGAGCCGCAGGCTGGAGCTCTACCGCCAGCCGTATTGCGGCTGCGCCGCGAGCAAGTGGGACGCCTGGCACGAGCGCCGCGAGCGGCGGCGCCGGAGGACCGCGTGAGAGAGCTCCAGCGCAGCCTCGCCCTCGGCGATCTCGACTACGACCTGCCCGGCGAGCTGATCGCCCAGACGCCTGCCGACCCCCGCGACTCGTCGCGGCTGCTCGTCCGCCGGCGTGACGCGGGGACGCTCGAAGACCGTGCGTTCGCCGAGCTGCCGACGCTGCTTCGCGACGGCGACGTGCTCGTGCGCAACGACACCCGCGTGTTTCCGGCACGCAGCTACTTCCACCGCGCCACCGGAGGCCGTATCGAGGTGCTGTTCCTCTCCGCGCTGACCGGGCCGGCGGCCGGGAGTGAGCGCTGGGAGGCGCTGCTGCGCGGCCGTCCGCGGCCGGAGGAGGTGCTGGAGAGCGAGACGCTCGGGCCCGAGTGGCCGCTGCGCTGCATCGAGCCCTTGGGCGACGGCCGCTGGGTGGTGGAGAACCTCGGCGGGGAGCCGGTGCTCGCGCTGCTGGAGGGCGCCGGCGTCACGCCGCTGCCGCCGTACATCACGGCGCCGCTGGACGATCCCGAGCGCTATCAGACGACCTACGCCCGTCGTCCGGGTTCGGCGGCCGCGCCCACCGCCGGCCTGCACTTCACGCCGGCGCTGGACGCGGCCCTCGCGGCCTCCGGCGTCGCGGTGGAGAGCGTGACGCTGCACGTCGGCCTCGGGACCTTCAGGCCGCTGCAGGAGGAGTCGCTCGACGCCGCGACGCTGCACAGCGAGGCGTTCGCGGTCGAGGCGGCCGTTTGGGCGCGCCTCTGCGAGGCGCGCCGCGACGGCCGCCGCATCGTCGCCGTCGGGACGACGTCGATGCGGGTGCTGGAGCATCTGGCCATGAAAGAGGCCGCGGACGGCGGCGGCGATCTGCGCGGCGACACCCGGCTCTTCATCCGGCCCGGCTTCGAGTTCCGGATGGTCGGGGGCCTCGTGACCAACTTCCACCTGCCGCGCACGAGCCTGCTGGCGCTCGTGATGGCCTTCTGCGGCGTCGAGGGGACGCGGGAGATCTACCGGCACGCCGTGCGCGAGCGCTACCGCTTCTACAGCTTCGGCGACGCCATGCTGGCGCTGTGACCGGGACGGCTCCCACGACGGCGGAAGGCTTCGCCTTCGAGGTGGAGGCGCGTGACGGCAGCGCCCGCGCCGGCCGCCTCACCACGCCGCACGGCGTGGTCGAGACGCCCTGCTTCATGCCCGTGGGCACGAAGGCGACGGTCAAGGCCGTCGAGCCTCGCGAGCTGCGGGAGCTCGGCGCTCAGATCGTCCTCGGCAACACGTACCACCTGTACTTCCGCCCCGGCACGGAGATCGTCGCCGCCCACGGTGGCCTGCACGGCTTCATGCAGTGGGACGGCCCGATCCTGACCGACTCCGGCGGCTTCCAGGTGTTCAGCCTGGAGGGCACGCGCGTCATGCGCGACGAGGGCGTGGAGTTCAGTTCCGTCTACGACGGCTCCCGGCACGTGTTCACGCCGGAGCTCGCGATGCGCATCCAGGAGGAACTCGGCGCGGACGTCATCATGGCGTTCGACCAGTGCGCGCCGGGGACGCTGCCGCGCTCGGAGCTCGAGGCCGCCGTCGAGCGCACCACGCGCTGGGCGGCGGCCTGCAGGGAGGCGCACGGCCGCCGCGACCAGCTCCTCATCGGCATCGTCCAGGGTGGCGTGGACGAGGAGCTGCGGCGGCGGTCGGCCGCCGAGATCACCGGCGTCGGCTTCGACGCCTACGCCGTCGGCGGCCTCAGTGTCGGCGAGCGCGGCGAGGAGATGCTCGCCACGGTCGAGCTGATGGACGAGCTCCTCCCGGCGGACCGCCTCCGCTACTTCATGGGCATCGGCGACCCCATCGGCATCCTCGACGTCGTCGCCCGCGGCGTCGACGTGTTCGACTGCGTGCTGCCGACGCGCATGGCGCGCACCGGGACGGCGATCCTGCGCGGGGGCGGTCGGCTGAACCTGCGCAACGCCCGCTTCGCCGTTGATCTGGCGCCGCTCGAGGACGGCTGCGACTGCTACACGTGCCGCACGTTCACGCGTTCGTACCTGCGGCATCTGGTCACCCAGAAGGAGATGCTTGGCGCGCAGCTCCTGAGTCTGCACAACCTGCGCGTTCTGCTAAGATTGACCGGCGACGCCCGCCGCGCCATCCGCGCCGGGCGTTTCGCCGAATTCGCCAACGACGTTGCGGAGAATCACTCCGCGGGAGGTTGAGGTCCGTGTCGTTCACGATCATTATCTGGATCCTCGTATTCTTCGGGATCTTCTACTTCCTCGCGATCCGGCCGCAGCGCCGCCAGAAGCAGCAGCACGCCGAGATGATCAGCATGCTCAAGAAGGGCGACGAGGTCGTCACCATCGGCGGCATGTTCGGCACCATCAGCGCCATCGGCGACGACTGGGTCGAGCTCGAGGTCGCCAAGCGCACGCGCGTCCGCTACCTCAAGCGCGCCATCTCGTCGATCACGAGCATCGACGAATACGATGAAGAAGAAGAAGAGGACGAGTACATCGAGGCCGCCGACGAGGACGTGATCGAGGAGGCCGAGGAAGACGTGGTCGTTGAGGCCGACGAAGAGGTCGTCGAGGAGGCCGAAGAGGTCGCCGTGGACGTGGACGCCACCGATGCCGAGACGCCCGACGCCCCCGACGCTCCGGAGGCCCCCAAGGCGTGACGACGGCACGCTCCCGGCCGTGACGATGACGCGACGTGTGACGACGAGCCCCGCAGACGCTGCGGGGCTCGTCACGTGCAGGGATTCCCGCCTGCGGCCCGAACTGCGTTCTGACGTGGACTCGACACAGGGGTAACGCATACATGGCGCATGTCCTCGCGTTCGCCAATCAGAAGGGCGGGGTGGCCAAGACCACCTCGACGGTGAACCTCGGCGCGGCCCTCCGCGAGCACGACCTGCGCGTGCTCGCCGTCGACATGGATCCTCAGGGCAACCTGACCATGAGTCAGGGCATCGACACCGAGGAGCTCGAGAAGAGCATGTACGACGTCCTCGTCCACCGCACGCCGATCGACGAGGTCATCTACGAGCGCGAGCTGGACGTCGCGGCCTCCACCATCGACCTCGCCGGCGCCGAGATGGCCCTGGCCACGATGATCGGGCGCGAGCGGGCGCTGCAGCGCGCCCTCGACGCCGTGCGTGACAGGTACGACTACATCCTGATCGACACGCCGCCGTCGCTGGGGCTGCTCACGATCAACGCGCTGACCGCCTCCGAGGGGGTCATCGTGCCCGTGCAGTGCGAGTACCTCTCGCTGCGCGGGCTGCTGCAGCTCGAGAAGACGCTCGAGATGATCCGCGAGAACCTCAATCCCGACGTGCGCATCAAGGGCATCCTGCCCACGTTGTTCGACGCGCGCACGACCCACGGGAAGGAGTCGATCGAGGTCCTGCGCGAGAACTTCGGCGACCTCGTCTTCGACACCGTGGTGCGCAAGACCATCAAGTTCGCCGAAGCTCCTGTGACCGGCGAATCTGTGCTCAAATACGATCCCAAAGGCCGGGGGGCCGAGTCGTACCGCGCCCTCGCGCGGGAGGTGCTGAATGGCAGATCGTCCTAGCATGAAGGATGGACTGAGCGAGCTCTTCCGGCGCACCGACAGCAGCGGTGTGATCCCCGAAGGCGCGGGCCCGGACGCTGCAGTCAAGGGCCGCCCTTACGTGACGACCATCAAGGTGGTCGGCATCGGCGGCGCCGGCACCAACGCCGTGAACCGGATGGTCGACTCCGGCGTCAAGGGCGTCGAGTTCATCGCCGTCAACACCGACGTGCAGCAGCTCGACGTGTGCGACGCCGACGTCAAGATCCACATCGGCCAGGAGCTCACCCATGGGCTCGGCGGCGGCGCCGACCCGTCCGTCGGCCGTGAGGCGATGGAGATGAGCCGCGACCAGCTCAAGGCCGCGCTGCGCGGCGCCGACCTGGTCTTCGTCACTGCCGGGGAGGGCGGCGGCACCGGCACCGGCGGCGCCCCCGTGGTCGCACAGGTGGCCCGCGAGCTCGGCGCCGTCACGATCGCCATCGTCACCAAGCCGTTCGGGTTCGAGGGCAATCGCCGGCAGCGCCAGGCGCTGGACGGCATCGGCGTCCTGCGCGAGGTCGCGGACACGGTGATCTCCATCCCCAACGACCGGCTGCTCGAGGTCGTCGAACGCAACGCCAGCGTCGTCGAGGCGTTCCAGCACGCCGACGACATCCTGCGCCAGGGCGTGCAGGGCGTCACCGACCTCATCACGGTCCCGGGGCTCATCAACCTCGACTTCGCCGACGTGCGCACGATCGTCCAGGACGCCGGCACGGCGCTCCTCGGCATCGGCGTGGCCGGCGGCGAGAACAGAGCGCAGGCGGCCGCCGACATGGCGATCCACTCGCCGCTCCTGGAGACCAGCATCGAGGGCGCCCGCGGGCTGCTGCTCAACATCACCGGCGGCGAGGACCTCACGCTGTTCGAGGTCAACGAAGCGGCCGGCGTGATCAGCGAGGCAGCCGACGACGACGCCAACATCATCTTCGGTGCGGTCGTCGACGAGAAGCTCAAGGGCAAGATCTCGATCACCGTCGTGGCCACGGGCTTCGGCGACGAGGTGCGGCACGCGCAGGCGCCGGCCCGCGGCCCGGAGGGCCGTGTCCCGGCGCCGAAGCCGGAGCCTCGCGAGGAGAGGGCCACGCCGTTCGGCGTTCCGCCGACCTTCGGGGACACCGCCTTCGACATCCCGTCGTTCGTCAATCAGCCCGAGGACTGACCGCGGCGATGCGCGCTGACGCCGGCGCCGTCGCCGCACCACCGGTCCTGCTCGACCTCGACCTCGACGTCTTCGACGGGCCGTTCGACCTCCTCGTCACGCTCATCCTCCGCGACGAGATCGACATCTGGGAGGTCCGGGTCTCCCGGATCATCGCCGAGTATGTGCTCAGGCTCGCCGACAGCGGCGAGTTCGACCTCGACGCCACCTCGCAGTTCGTCGTCCTCGTCGCGGCGCTGCTCGAGATGAAGTCCCGCCTGCTGCTCGAGGAGGATGTCGACGAGGAGCTCGAGGACCTGGACCCGGACGAGGCCGCACGGCAGTTGCTGGAACGCCTCGTCCGCTACAGCCAGTTCCGCAACGCGGCCGGCGCGTTCAGGATGCGCTGGGACGAGCACGCCGCCCGGCTCTACCGCAACGCGCCGGTGCCGGCGGAGCTGCTCCGCCGGCGCGCTCCGGACGGCGCCCTCCCGCCCGCCGCCCTCGCGGACGCGCTCACGCCGCTTCTCCGCGAGCCGCCCGTGCCGGACACCAGCCACCTGGCCGACCTCGCCGTGTCTCTGGTCAAGGAGCTGCGCCGCCTGCGGCTCATCCTCGACGACACCGGGGAGTTCACCTTCGCCGCAGTCGCGCCGCCGGACAGGCTGGAGCGCGCGGTCACCTTCTTCGCGCTGCTCGAGCTCCACTCCAGCGGCGAGGCGCGGCTGCGCCAGACGCGGCACTTCGGCGACATCGTGGTCAGCCGGATCGCGGCGCCGGTACCCGTCGCAGGGTGACGCCGGCCGCCGCCGTGCGGTAGCATCGACGGCGACCCGCACCCGACCCCGGCCACGCATGCTGCCACTGGCACGGCGCCTCGAGGCGCTCCTCTTCATCTCTCCGCGTCCTATCGCGACCGACAGACTCGCGGAGGCGTGCGCGTGCGGTGAGGACCAGGCTGCGGCTGCTCTCGACGCGCTGCGCGCCGAGTTCACCGCCGGCGCCCACGGCATCGAACTGCGCGAGGTTGCCGGCGGCTTCACGTTCGCCGTGGCCGACGACTGCGCCGAAGACGTGCGCCGTCTCACCGGCGCCGAGCGGCCGGACGAGCTCACGCCGGCGCTGCTCGAGACACTCGCGGTGGTCGCCTACCTGGAGCCCGTCACGAGGGCCGAGATCGCCGAGGTCCGCGGCGTCTCGTCTGAGTGGGCCCTCGGCGCCCTGGAGGAGCGCGGCCTCGTGGAGCAGCAGGGCCGCGCCGACACGCCGGGAGCGCCGATCCTCTACGGCACCGGCGAACGCTTTCTCAAGCTGTTCGGGCTGGTGAGCCGCGAGCAGCTGCCGCCGCTCGAGGAGTTCTCCCTGAGCGCCGGCGAGGTCGACGAGATCCGCTCGCGGCTCCACGCCAACGCCGAGAGGAGGGGGCAATGAGCCCCACTCAGCCGATGAACCTGGTGGTCTACCTCGCGCGCTCGGGCGTCGGCTCGCGCCGCTCCTGCGACGAGCTCATCCGCGAGGGTGTCGTCACCGTCAACGACGAGGTGATCACGTTTCCGCGGCAGAAGGTCGGCCCGGATGATGTGGTCGCCGTCCGCGGCGAGCCCGTCGCCGCGCGCGAGTTGCGCTACTTTCTGGTCAACAAGCCGCGCGGCGTGGCCAGCACCCGCAGCGATCCGCACGCCGATCGCGTGATCGTCGACCTCGTGCCGGGCGGCCGGTCCCTGTTCCCGGTCGGCCGCCTCGACGTCGACACCACGGGCCTGATCATCCTCACCAACGACGGCGTGCTGGCCAACCGCCTCATGCACCCGCGGTACGGCGTGCCGAAGACGTACGTGGCGCGCGTGCGCGGCAAGGTGAGCCGGAAGGCGCTGGGCACGTTGCGACAGGGGGTCGACCTCGAAGACGGCCCGACGGCGCCGGCGGAGGTCCAGCTGAAGAAGCAGAGCGCCAAGACGGCGCTCGTCGAACTGACCATCCACGAGGGCCGCAAGCGCCAGGTCCGGCGCATGTTCCTCGCTGTGGGCCTGCCGGTGGAGGAGCTCAGCCGCCGGCGCTACGGCCCGCTGACGGACAAGGGCCTCGAGCCCGGCGGCTTCCGCGAGCTCGGCGGCGAAGAAGTGGAGGCGCTGCGACGCGCCGGGGAAGAGGTCGCGGGTGCAGTCGGCCAGGAGGTGGAGGGCCCTCCCGTGTTCCTGGCCGCGGAAGCACAGGCCGAGCCTCCCGAGAAGGTCGACCCGACGGAGGGGGTGGCGACGGCGTTCACGTCGGGTGACACCGAGCGTGGGCAGAGCGTCGCCGGGCCACAGGACGGCGAGGAGGCCGCGGCCGACGAGCCGCCGGCTCGTGAACGGAGCGGGGAGGACGACGACCCGGCCGACGAGGGTGGGGCCGGTGCATAGTCTCTCAGCCTGCTATGCAGGCACTTGTCCATCCTGTCCATGCGTGCCCAGGGCGACCGGCGCGCGCGTGTGCGCGGGGGCGCCGATGAGCGTTCGTCTCATCCCGGCGCTGGCGAAGATGACCGCGTATGAACCCGGTCTCCCCCTCGAGACCGTGATGCGCCGCTACGGCCTGACCGACGTGGTGAAGCTGGCGTCCAACGAGTACCCGCTGCCCCCGTTTCCCGAGGTCAGGGAGGCGATCGTCGCCGCGCTCGACGACCTCAACCGGTACCCGGACGGCAACTGTACCGACCTGCGCGCAGCGCTGGCGGAGCACTACGAGCGGACGCCGGCGGACCTGATCATCGGCGCCGGCTCGTGCGAGCTGCTCATGCTCCTCGGTGACGCGGTCCTCGAGAAGGGCGACGAGGTCGTGTTCGCCGACCCGTCGTTCGTCGTCTACAACGACATCTGCCTGCGCCACGAGGCGGTGGCCGTCGCGGTGCCGAGCGTCGACTTCGCCCACGACCTCGAGGCGATGGCGGCTGCGGTGACCTCGCGCACGAAGCTGGTCATCGTCTGCAATCCCAACAACCCGACCGGGTCCTACGCGCCGGTGGCCAGCATCGCGAGGCTCGTGGAGAGCGTCCCCGACGACGTGCTGGTCATCGTCGACGAGGCCTACAACGAGTTCGTCACCGCCGGCGACAGCCAGGACGCGCTGCGCCTCGAGGCCGAGCACGACAACGTGGTGGTGCTGCGCACGTTCTCCAAGATCTACGGGCTGTGCGGGCTGCGCGTGGGCTACGGGCTCTGCCGTCCGGAGGTGGCCCGGGCCATCGACAAGCTGCGCCAGCCCTTCAACGTCAACCGCCTGGCGCAGGTCGCTGCGCTGGCGGCGTTGCCGCTGGGCGACCGTGTGGCCGAACGCAGAGACGAGAACGCCCGGCTGCGCGACCACCTGGCCTCACGGCTGGCCGAGCGCGGGCGCGCCTCCGTGCCGAGCCAGGCGAACTTCATGCTCGTCGACATCCGCGGCCTCCGGCGCCCACAGGAAGAGGTGTGCGGCGCGCTGCTCGGGATGGGCGCCATCGTCCGCGACGGCAACGCGCTGGGTTGCCCCGGATGGGCGCGTGTCAGCGTGGGTACACACGAGGAGATCGAGTTCTTCCTGCTGAAGCTGGCCTCCCTCGAGGTCGGCGCGCAGGGGGCAGGAGAGGGGAGGCCGAGCTGAGCATGATGGTGATCATGCACGAGTCGGCGACCGAAGAAGAGGTCGCCCACGTCTGTGCACGGGTGGAAGAAGTCGGTGCCAGCGCTCACCTCTCCGCGGGTGAGCGCGTGAAGGTCATCGGCGTCATCGGCGACCGCGAGGAGATCACCCAGCTGCCGCTCGAGGCCATGCCGGGGGTGGACAGGGTGGTCGCGATCCTGCGGCCCTACAAGCTGGTCAGCCGCGAGTTCCAGCAGCGCGACTCGGTGATCGACGTGAACGGCGTCAAGATCGGCGGCGGGCACTTCTGCCTCATCGCCGGCCCGTGCTCCGTGGAGACGCCCGACCAGGTGCTCGAAGCCGCGCGTGCCGTCAAGGCGGCCGGCGGCCACATGATGCGCGGCGGCGCCTTCAAGCCGCGCACCTCGCCCTACGCCTTCCAGGGCCTCGGCGAGGACGGCCTCGCGATGCTCGCGGCGTCGCGTGACGAGACCGGGTTGCCGATCGTGACCGAGGTGATGGACCCGCGCGATCTCGACGTGGTGTGCTCCTACGCGGACGTGCTCCAGGTGGGCGCTCGCAACACGCAGAACTTCCTGCTCCTCGCCGAACTCGGCAAGGTGGGCAAGCCGGTGCTGCTCAAGCGGGGGCCGTCGACGACGATCGAAGAGCTGCTCATGTCGGCGGAGTACATCCTCAAGGAGGGCAACCGCGACGTGATCCTCTGCGAGCGCGGCATCCGCACGTTCGAGACGGCGACGCGCAACACGTTCGACGTGAGCGCGGTGCCGGTGATCAAGATCGCCAGCCACCTGCCCGTGGTCGTCGACCCGAGCCACTCGGCGGGCCGGCGCGACCTCGTCCTTCCGCTCTCGCTGGCCGGCGTGGCCGCCGGCGCGGACGGCGTGCTGGTCGAGACGCACCCCAACCCCGAACACGCCCTCTGCGACGGGCCGCAGTCGCTGCCGACGGCCGCCTTCGGCGAGTACGCCGGACGCGTCCTCGACCTCGCCCGCTGGACCGGCAAGACGGCCTGACGCCGTGACGGAGCCGCAGGTCAGCACCGTCGCTCTCATCGGCGTCGGCCTCATGGGCGGATCGCTCGGCATGGCCGCGCTCGGGCGCGCCCGATCGGCCGAGGTCCGCGGCTTCAGCCAGACGCGGGCCACACTGGACCTCGCGCTCGAGCGCGGCGCGATCACGCACGCCTGCGAGAGCCTGGAGGAGGCGGTCTCCGGCGCCGACCTGGTCTTCGTGTGCACGCCGGTGCGCCTCGTCGCCGGGCACGTCAAGGCGGCGCTCGCGGCGGCGCCGCCGCACGCCGTGGTGACCGACGTGGGCAGCACCAAGGGGCCGCTGATGCGGTCGCTCTCGCCCGACGAGCAGCGGCGCTGCATCGGCGGACACCCGCTCTGCGGCTCCGAGAGCGCCGGTGTCGCCAACGCGCGCGCCTCGCTCTATCACGGCGCGACCTACTTCGTAACGCCGGGCGCGCACGTCGATGCCGACGCCTATCAGCTGCTCTACGGCTTTCTCGGGGACATCGGCGCCCGTCCGGTCGCGGTCGACCCGGAAGAGCACGACCGCGTGATGGCCGTCGTCAGCCACCTGCCGCACGTGCTCGCCAACATCCTGATGAGCCAGGCGGGCCAGCACGCGGGGGCGCGGGACGCGCTTCTCTCGGCAGGGCCAAGCTTCCGCGACCTCACGCGCATCGCCGGGAGCAACCGGCGCGTGTGGACGGACATCTTCCTCGACAACCGCGCCGCGCTGCTGGCCTCGCTGGCGCAGTTCCAGGAGGGCCTCCAGGAGGTCCTCGAGGCGCTGGCTGCCGACGACGCCTCGCGGCTGGGCGACACCATCGCCCGCGCCGCGGAGCAGCGCGACCGTATGCTCGCCGCCGGCAGCCTGCCGGCCGAGGACCTGTACCGCATCATCATCCCGGTCAGCGACCGCCCCGGCGTCTTCAGCGAGATCATGGTGGCGCTCGGCGACGCCGGCATCAACGTCGAGGACCTCGCGATGCACCACATGAGCGCCGAGCTCGGCGGCACGCTCACCGTGTACGTCCTCGGGCGGGGCGCCTGCGAGCGGGCCGCGCACGTGCTGGGCGTGCTCGGCTACGAGGTCAGCACGCGGGCCGAGGTCGAATGACCGTCGTCGCCATCGACGGACCGGTCGGCTCGGGCAAGAGCACCGTCGCCCGGCGCGTCGCCGGGAGCCTCGGCTATCTGTATCTGGACACCGGCGCCATGTATCGCGCGGTCGGCCTGCTGGCCACTGAGGCCGGCGTGCGACTCGACGACGAGGCCGCCGTCCTCCCGGTGGCGGCGGCGGCCGAGCTGCGCTTCGACGGGCAAGGACGTCTCTTCGCCGGCGACCGCGACGTCAGCAGGGCGATCCGCACGCTCGAGATAGGCGCCGCGGCGTCCGTCGTGTCGGCGCTTCCGGGCGTGCGCCGGCTGCTGGTGGAGCGGCAGCGGACGCTCGGGAGCGGCGCCGACATCGTCATGGAGGGCCGCGACATCGGGACGAACGTCTTCCCGGATGCCGGCGTCAAGGTGTTCCTGACGGCGCGCCCGGAGATCCGGGCGGCGCGTCGCGCCGAGGAGCTCCGCGCCAGCGGCGAGGAGGTTGACGTTGACGAGGTCCTCGCCGCCCTCATCGAACGCGACCGGCGCGACAGCGAGCGCGAGGTGGCGCCGCTGCGCAGGGCCGTCGACGCCGTCGAGGTCGACACCTCCGCGCTCACGCTCGACGAGGTGGTCGCCGCCGTGGTCGCGATCGTCAAGAAGGAAGTGGCCCGATGATCCGCGTGTGGCGCTATCCGCTCGTCGGACACGGCGACACGCGTCTCTACACCTTCCTGCGCTGGCTCGCGATACCGTTCTTCGGCGGGGTCTATCGCTGCCGGGTCCGGGGCGCCGAGAACCTGCCTCAGGCGGGCCCGGTGATGGTGATCATGACCCACAAGGCTTTTTGGGACCCGGTGATCGCCGGGATGATCTTCGACAGGCCGCTGCGCTTCATGGCCAAGAAGGAACTGTTCGCCAACGGCGCGGCCGCGCGGTTCATCACGAGCCTCGGCGCGTTCCCCATCGACCGTGGCGCCGGCGACCGCGCCGCGCTGACGGCGGCGCTGGAGATGCTCGGACGCGGCGAGATGCTGCTCATGTTCCCCGAAGGCCACCGGCAGCGATACCACGGCGTGGGCGACTTCCTGCCCGGCGTCGGCATGATCGCCCTGCGCAGCGGTGCGCCGGTGATACCGCTCGCCCTCGACGGTACGCAGGACATGCTGCGTGACCGAAAGCTCGGCCTGCCGGCGCTTCGCGGTCTGGTGGGCCCGCCGGTGGACCTCAGCGACATCACGGCCAGGAACAGCAAGGCGTACCAGGAGGCCGCGCGGCGCATGCACGACGCCGTCGCGGGCCTGTATGCCCGGCTCTGAGGGCGAGCCTCCGGTCGCCGGGCCGGGCGGGACTCCCTATCACGACGAGCCGGAGCGGAGCGCCGAACTGCGTCACGTGCGCGCCGGCGAGGCGGAGATCGTCGTGGCCCGCTACGCGGGCTACTGCTACGGCGTGGAACGGGCGCTCCGGCTGACCGGCGAGGCGCTCGAAGGTGCTCCCGCGCCGGTCGCCACGCTCGGACCGATCATCCACAATCCGAGTGTGGTCGGCAGCCTCAAGGAGCGCGGCGTCGACGTCGTGGACGAGGTGGACGACGCCACCGTCGGCACGCTCATCGTGCGCACGCACGGGGTGTCTCCCGACGTGATCGCCCACGCCCGTTCTCGCCGTCTCAACGTCGTGGACGCGACGTGTCCCTTCGTGTCCGTCGCGCAGCGCAAGGCGGCCGCGCTGCGCGAAGCCGGCTACGCGGTCGTGATCCTCGGCGAGCGCGACCACCCGGAGGTCGTCGGGCTCGAGGGGTTCGCCGGAGCGGATGCAGTCGTCGTCGAGGACGCGGACGGCCTGCCCCTGGACCGGCTTCTCGGGCGCCGCGTCGGCGTCGTCGTGCAGACCACGCAGACGCGCGCCAACCTCTCCGCCCTGGCGGCGGCGCTCGCCCCGGTGGCTCGCGAGCTGCTCGTCTTCAACACCGTCTGCGACGCGACGGAGAAGCGCCAGAGCGCGGCCTGTGAGCTGGCGGAGGACGTCGACGTCGTGGTCGTGGTCGGCGGGCGCAACAGCGCCAACACGGCTCGCCTCGCGCAGCTCTGCGCGGCGATCGAGCCGCGGACCCACCACATCGAGTCCGCCGCGGAGCTGCAGGCGGAGTGGATGGAGGGCGCCCGGCACATCGGCGTCACGGCCGGGGCCTCGACCCCGGACGAGGAGATCGAGGCCACCGTGCGCGCTCTGCTGGACCTCTGCGGTGGATGAGGTGGCGCACGACGCCTGCGCCGGCGTCGTGGTGGCCGACGCGAGGGACGCCGCCGCCCGCGGCGGCCTGCGCGCCGGCGACCGCATCGTCGTCCTCAACGAGCACGCGCCGCTCGACGTCCTCGACCTTGAGGACGCGGCGGCCGACGGCGCCCTGTGGCTCACCGTGGTGCGTGACGGCCGGCGGCTCGACCTCACGGTCGTTCCCGGGCCGGGCGAGTGGCACGGCATCTCGCTCGACAACGGCGGGCTCGGCGACGAGCCGCACACCTGCCGGAACGCCTGCCGTTTCTGCTTCGTCGACCAGGTGCCTTCGGGGCTGAGGCCGGCGCTCTCGGTCAAGGACGACGACTACCGCCTCTCCTTTCTGCACGGCAACTTCATGACGCTCAGCAACCTGGGCGAGGCGGACGTGCGGCGGATCGAGGAGCTGCGCCTCTCGCCGCTCTACGTCTCGCTGCACGCGTGGGACGACGATGCCCGCACGCGTCTGATGGGACGGGCCGCGGCCGGCTCGCGCGCCCTTCTCGAGCGGCTCGCCGCGGCCGGGCTCGAGCTGCACCTGCAGGTGGTGCTCTGCCCTGGCTGGAACGACGGCGCCGTCCTCGCGGAGACGGTGGCGCGCGCCGCGGCGCTCGAGTCCGTCGTGGACATCGGCGTCGTGCCGGTCTCCCTGGCCGCGGAAGGCGACCTGCGCCGGGTCACGGCGGCGGAGGCGACGGACGTGGTCGCCGACGTGGAGAGGTGGCAGCGCGACCTGCGGGCGCGGCGCGGGCGCGACCTCGTGCACGCCGCCGACGAGTTCTACCTGCTCGCCGGCGTCGACCCGCCGGCGGGCGACGCGCCGGAGCAGTACGAGAACGGCGTCGGCATCGCCGCGGCGCTGCTCGCCGAGGCCGCGGACCTGGTGCTTCCGGGCCTCGGCGGCGTCTCCGGCGTGCGGCTGCTGTCGGGGACGCTCGCGCGCCCGGTCGTGGCCGGCGCGGCGGCGATGCTCGAGGCGGCGTCCGGCGTCCCCGTGCGGCCCTTCGTCGTGGAGAACGCCCTCTTCGGCCCTCACGTGACGGTGACCGGCCTGCTTGGCGGAATCGAGGTGCTGGGGGCCCTGCGCCGCGACCCGCTCGCCGAAGGCGAGTGGCTCGCGGCCCCGCGCGTCTGGCTGCCGCAGGACCTCGGCAGGACGCTGGACGACGTCGCCGAGGACGAGCTGGCGGCGGCCTGCGGCGGCCGCCTCGCCGTCGCGGACTCGCTCGCCGACGCGTTTGCTAGACTGTCGCGATGACCACTCCTCCCATCGTCGCCGTCGTCGGGTCCCCGAACGCCGGCAAATCCACCCTGGTCAATCGCCTCAGCGGTACGCGGACGACCGTGGTCCACGAGACCCCGGGCGTGACCCGCGATCGCAAGGAGGTCGAGGTCGAGTGGACCGGACACCGCCTGCTGTTCGTCGACACCGGCGGCTACGACACCACCGAGGATGCGCCGTTCGCCGGGCACATCCGCGAGCAGGTGGAGCGGGCGATCGGGGCGGCCGACGTCGTGCTGTTCGTGCTCGACGGCCGTGCGGGACCCCTTGCCGACGACTACGGCATCGCCGAGGTGCTGCGCCGGGCGAAGGTCCCGGTCGTCGTCGTGGCCAACAAGGTCGACGACCCTGCAGCCACCAGCGTGGCCGCGGAGATCTACGCCCTCGGCCTGGGCGAGCCGCTGCTGTTCTCCGCCGTGCACGGCCTCGGCAGCGGCGAGCTGCTCGACCGCCTGGTCGAGGTCACCGGCGCCGTCCGCGGTGGCGTGGAGGAGGCGGCCGAAGCGACGCTCACGGAGACCCCCGTCGCCATCGTCGGGCGCCCCAACGCCGGCAAGTCCTCGCTCTTCAACGCGATCGCCGGCGAGACGCGCACCATCGTGAGCGAGATCGCCGGCACGACGCGCGACTCCATCGACAGCCTCGTCGAGACGCAGGATGGCCGCTTCCGCTTCATCGACACGGCCGGCATGCGCAAGGCCGCCAAGGTCAGCGGCGTCGAGTACTACTCGTACCTGCGCAGCGTCCAGAGCCTGGACCGCGCGCACGTGGCCGTGATCGTCGTCGACGCCACCATGCGCTTCGGTGAGCTCGATCTGTCCATCTGCACCGA
Organism: uncultured Thermoleophilia bacterium; assembly: GCA_963808735.1. Taxonomy (GTDB): domain Bacteria; phylum Actinomycetota; class Thermoleophilia; order UBA2241; family UBA2241; genus CAIXSE01. The sequence continues at coordinate 71,736 of CAWEHE010000030.1, forward strand.
GGCCACCCGTCGCAACTGCGCTACGGTCATCGCCGTGAACAAGTGCGACATCGTCGAGCCCGATCTCGAAGAGATCGCCGGCATCGCCCGGCGCAAGCTCCGCCAGAAGCCGCCGGTGATCGCCGTCTCGGCGGAGTCCCGGCGAGGCGTCAAGGAACTCCTCGCGACGGTGGCGCGACTCGACGGGCTGTACACGGCGCACATCCCGACGCGCGAGCTGAACCGCGCCCTCAAGGAGTTCGCCGGCGACCGGCCCACCCCGATGAAGCACGGCAAGCGTCTCAAGATGTACTACATCGCCCAGTTCGGCACCTCGCCGCCGCGCATCGCCGTCGAGATCAACGACAGGACCCTCGTGACGCGCGACTTCGGCTTCTTCGTCGAGAACCGCCTGCGCGCCCGCTTCGGCCTCGACGGCGTACCTCTGGTCATCGACTTCAAGGGAAAGAAGTGATCGTTCTTCAGGTCGTCGGCTTTGTCGTGCTCCTGGCTCTCGCCTACCTCGTGGGGGCCATCCCCTTCGGCCTCGTCGTCGGCAAGCTGTTCTACGGCGAGGACGTGCGCCGGCAGGGCTCCGGCAACGTGGGCACGACCAACGTGTTCCGCGTGCTCGGCAAGAAGGCCGGCGTCGCGGTGCTCGTCTGCGACATGCTCAAAGGGTTCATCCCGGCGGCGGTGGCGGCGGCGCTCTTCGATCCCTGGTTCGCCATCTTCATCGCCGCCGCTCCGGTGGTCGGCCACATCTACTCGATCTTCCTCAAGGGCAGAGGCGGCAAGGGGATCGCCACCGGGGCCGGGGTCGTCCTGGCGCTGGTGCCCGTGGTGTTCGCCGTCTGCCTGGTCGTCTGGATCCTTCTCCTGATCACCACTCGCTACGTCAGCGTCGCGTCGCTGACGGCGGCGGTCCTGGTCCCGATGCTCACCATCGCCCTCAGAGAGCCGCTGCCGTACGAGATCGCCGGCGTGCTGGTCGCGGTGATCGTGTGGTGGGCGCACCGGGGCAACATCCGGCGGCTGCTGGCCGGCGAGGAGCACCGGGCGAAGATGCCGTGGACGAGCGGGCGCCCGTCGCCCGGCGGGCAGGGAGGTGCGTGACATGAGAGCGACCGTCATCGGCTCGGGCAGCTGGGGCAGCGGCTTCTCCCGTCTGCTCGTGCGCCGCGGGCACGACGTCGAGGTCCTGACCCTCACGAGAGAAGAGGCGGCGCGGCTCCAGGAGACGCACGAGAACCCGCACTTCCTGCCCGGCGTGCGCCTGCCCGACGAGATCCGCTTCACGGCGATGGACGACGCGGACCTGAGGGGTGCGGAGCTGCTCGTCTACGCCGTCCCGACGCAGGCGATCCGCGACGTGGCGCGGTGGGCCGCGCCCCGGCGTGCGGATGGCGCGCTGCAACTCTCTTTGGCCAAGGGCTACGAGATCGGGTCGCTCAAGCGCCCCACCGAGGTGATCGAAGAGGAGACGGGGGCCGGCGCCGCGGCGCTCTCCGGCCCCAACCACGCCGAGGAGGTCAGCAAGGACATGCCGTCGGCGACCGTCGTCGCCGCCGCCGACGAGGCCATGGCGCTGGCGCTCCAGGCGGCCGTCACCAGCGACACCTTCCGCGTGTACACCAACGACGACGTCGTCGGCGTCGAGTTCTGCGGCGCGGTCAAGAACCCCATCGCCGTCGCCGTCGGCATGTCCGACGGGCTCGGTTTCGGCGACAACTCGCGCGCCAGCCTGATCACGCGCAGCATCGCCGAGATGACCCGGCTGGGCATGATCCAGGGCGCCCACATCGCCACGTTCACCGGCCTCGCCGGCATCGGCGACCTCATCGCGACCTGCACATCGCGGCACAGCCGCAACCGGCTGGCCGGAGAACTGCTGGCCAAGGGCGCCTCGCCGGCAGAGGTGGAGCGACAGGTCGGGCAGGTCGTCGAAGGCTTGCACACCGCCTATGCGCTGCACGATCTGGCGAAGCGGCTGGGCATCGACATGCCGGTCACCGAGAACGTGTACCAGGTGCTCGAGGGCAACCGCACGCCGCAGGAGTGCGTCGCCGACCTCATGGGCCGCTCCCCGAAGAAGGAGCGGCACTGACCCCGCGGCGGGTCGCCGTGCGCGCGACCGCGTTGCTGGCCGTCACGGCCGTCTGGTAGACTCCACCGGGCTGCGGCCCCGCCCGCGCTCACCCGTCACCACATCAAACCCGCGCCGGCCCCGCCCGCGCTCTGCGCCCCGGAGGACTCCAGTGGAAAAGCGCACTCACCTCTTCACCTCGGAATCGGTCACCGAGGGCCATCCGGACAAGATCGCCGACCAGATCTCCGACGCCGTGCTCGACGCCGTCATGAAGGACGACCCCAAAGGGCGCGTCGCCTGCGAGACCCTGGTCACCACGGGGCTCGTGGTGGTGGCCGGCGAGATCACCACCGAGACCTACGTCGAGATCCCCAAGCTGGCGCGCGAGACCATCCGCCAGATCGGCTACGACAACGCCGCCTACGGCTTCGACTGCGACACCTGCGGCGTGATCACGTCGATCGATCCCCAGTCGCCGGACATCGGGCAGGGCGTCGACCATGCCCTCGAGAAGCGCACCGACGTGAACGACGACGACGATCTCGACACGCAGGGAGCCGGCGACCAGGGCATGATGTTCGGCTTCGCCTGCACCGAGACCCCGGAGCTCATGCCGCTGCCGATCGCGCTCGCGCACAGGCTCTCCAAGCGTCTCTCCGAGGTCCGCAAGGTCGGCATCGTGGACTACCTCCGCCCCGACGGCAAGTCGCAGGTGACGGTGCGCTACGAGGAAGCCAAGCCGGTCGAGATCGTCAAGGTCGTGCTGGCCACGCAGCACGCCGAGCACGCCGGCCACGACCTCATCTGCACCGATCTGCTCGAGCACGTGGTGGAGCCCATCCTGCCCAAGAGCATGTACGACGCGAGCAAGCTCGAGGACATCGCCGTCATCAACGCCACCGGCAAGTTCGTCATCGGCGGCCCGATGGGCGACTGCGGCCTCACCGGGCGCAAGATCGTCGTCGACACGTACGGCGGCGCCGCACCGCACGGCGGCGGCGCCTTCTCGGGCAAGGACCCGAGCAAGGTCGACCGTTCCGGCGCCTACGCGGCCCGCTACGTGGCCAAGAACGTCGTCGCCGCCGGCCTCGCCGAGCGCTGCCAGGTCCAGGTGGCCTACGCCATCGGCGTCGCCCACCCGGTGTCGGTGATGGTCGACTGCGAGGGCACGGAGAGGATCGAGCTGGAGACCATCGAGCAGCTCATCGCCGAGCACTTCGACCTGCGCCCCGCGGCGATCCTGCGCGACCTCGACCTGCGCCGGCCGATCTACCAGAAGACCGCCGCCTACGGCCACTTCGGCCGCAACGACCACGACTTCACGTGGGAGCGCACCGACAAGGCCGAGGCGCTCCGCGCCGCCGCGGGCCTCAAGGCCTGAGGCGGCGGCGCCGGGCAGACGGCGGCGCGGCCCGAGCGGTGAGCCTGCGGAGCCCAGCTCCATGAGCTCGCCGCCGAGCCGGACGAGCTACGCCGCCGTCTTCCCGCTCGTCCGCACGCGGGCCTTCGCCGAGGCCTTCGACTACGAGGTCCCGCGCGAGCTCGAAGGGCGCACCACTCCGGGGGCGCTGGTCGCGGTACCGCTCGGCACGCAGACGGTCATCGGCGTCGTCCTCGAGGTCAGGCCCACCACCGCCCACGCGGGACGCGTCCTGCCGCTGCGCGACGTCCTGAGCGTCCCTGCGATCCCCGCCGAACTTCTCGACGTGGCTCGCCGCGTCGAACGGCACTACCTCACCTCTTTCTCCGCTGCGCTGGCGCTCGTCTGCCCACCCACGGGAGCGCTCAAAGTCGTACGCCAGTACGAGCTCACGGAGGCCGGGCGGGCGGCCGCCGACGCCGGAGAAGGCCGGCTCCACGAGCTGGCCGGTCTCCGGCTCCAGAGCGGCCGCCTGACGCCGGCAGCGGAGCGCTACCGGCGCAAGGAGTGGCTGCGCGTCTCCTATCGCGTGCACGTGGTCGGCGTCGCCCCGCCCGGCCGGCTGGTGCGCAGGGGCCCCGGGACGCCGGGCCGGCTGGGTGCCAGGCAGCGGGCGGCGCTCGCGCTGGTGGAGGAGGTCGGCGCTCTTGAGGAGCGCGAGCTGCGCGCCGCCAGCGGGCTCTCCGCCGCCGGCCTGCGCCGGCTGCTGGAAGCCGAGGCGCTCGCGACCGTGGAGCCCGGCGAGGAGCGCGCCGCTCGTCAGCCACCGCCGCGAGCGTCCGCGGACATCTCGGCGGCCGCCGCCGCTCAAGCGGGCCGCCTGCGGGCCTGCGCCACCCTCTCCGACGTGCCGGACCTCCTGGACGAGCAGCGCCGCGCCCTGCACGCCATCCTGTGCGAGGCGCACGGCGGCGACGAGGTGCTTCTCCACGGCGTCACGGGCAGCGGCAAGACGGAGGTGTACCTGCAAGCTGCACAAGCCACGCTCGAGGCGGGGCGCTCGGTGCTGCTCCTCGTCCCCGAGATCGGCCTCACCGGGCAGACGGTGGCGCGCGTCAAGCGGCGCTTCGCCGGCGAGGAAGTCGCAGTGCTGCACTCCGGGCTCTCGGCGGGGGAGAGGCTCGTGGCCTACGGCGCCGTGGCGCGCGGTGAGGTCCGCATCGTCGTCGGGGCCCGCTCGGCGGTGTTCGCGCCGCTCGTGGACCTCGGGCTCATCGTCGTCGACGAGGAGCACGACACGTCGTACAAGCAGGAGAGCGAGCCCGCCTACGACGCGCGCACGATCGCGCGCTGGCGGGCCGCGGCCACCGGCGCCGTGGTCGTGCTCGGCTCGGCCACGCCGAGCGTGGAGAGCTTCGCGCGCGTCCCGTTGCACGCGGACCTGCGCAAGCGCGTGGACGGGTCGCAGCCGCCGGCCCTCGAGATCGTGGACATGCGCGACCACCACGGCGTCTTCTCGGCGCCGCTCGCCGAAGCGCTCACCGCCACCGTCGACGCCGGCGAGAAGGCGATCCTCTTCTTGAACCGCCGCGGCTTCGCCTCGTACCTCGTCTGCGACCACTGCGGCCACGCCTGGGAGTGTCCGCGCTGCGACGTGACGCTGACCCTGTTCGGCAGCCGTACCCTGCGCTGCCGCACGTGCGGACACGCCGAGCCGGCGCCGGCGGCGTGCCCGGCATGCGGCAGTTCCGACCTCGCCCGTCACGGGTTCGGCACCGAGCGCCTCGAACGCGAGGTGCGGCTGCTGCTGCCGGGCGTGGACCTCCTCCGCCTCGACTCCGACGTGGCCGGTTCCTACGCGCGCTTGCAGGGCGTCCTCACCCGCTTCGCGGAACCTGGCCCCAAGGTCCTCGTGGGCACGCAGATGATCGCCAAGGGTCATCACTTCCCGGACGTCACCCTGGTCGGCGTGGTGAACGCCGACCTCACGCTGCACTTCCCGGACTTCCGCGCCGAGGAGCGCACCTTCGCTCTGCTCATCCAGGTCGGCGGCCGCAGCGGGCGTGGCGACCGGCCCGGCCGCGTCGTCGTGCAGACGCTCGATCCGGAGGCCCGGCCCATCGCCTTCGCCGCGGCCGGCAAGGAAGAGGAATTCTACGCCGAGGAACTGGAGCGCCGGCGGGAGCTGGGCTACCCGCCCGCCGGCTTCCTCGTGGGTCTCGACCTCTCGGGCACGTCCCGCGAGAAGGTGGAGGTCGCCGGGCGCTTCACCGCGGAGCGGCTGGCCGCCCGGCTGGAGGGGACGGCTCAGGTGCTCGGCCCCGGGCCGCTCTGGCGCGAGCGCGGCCGCCACGCCTGCCGTCTGGTGATAAAGACTACGGAAACAGGGAAAACCCTTGATGCTCTACGCCGCTGGCTGGCGGCGAACCGGGACCGCTACGCCGCCCGCGGCGTGCGGGTCGTACCGGATGTCGAGCCGCAGTGGCTGTGACGACGGCTTGGGGTACCATGAAGCGATGAGCGAGACCACACAGACAAGACACAGTCAGACCTCCGAAGACCTCGACGTCTCCCGCAGGGGGCGCGAGGCCCGCAAGGACATCCGCGTGATCGGCGACCCGGTCCTGCGCGAGCACGCGCGGGAGGTCACTCAGTTCGACCGCAGCCTGCGCAAGTTCGCCAAACGGATGATCCGCATCATGCACGACGCGCCCGGTGTCGGCCTTGCCGCGCCGCAGGTGGGCGTGCTGCAGCGCCTGCTCGTCTACGACGTCGACGATGACCCCAGGGTGCTCGTCAACCCCGTGCTCGACGAGTTCTCCGAGGAGACGGAGGAGTTCGACGAGGGCTGCCTCAGCGTCCCCGGCGTCACCATGCCCGTCGAGCGTCCCGTCAGCCTGCGAGTCCGGGGCTTCGACGCGAGCGGCGATCCGGTGGACTTCCGCGCGGAGGGCTTCGAGGCCCGCGTCATCCAGCACGAGAACGATCACCTCGACGGCGTCCTCATCGTCGACCGCACGTCCCGAAGCGCGCGAGCGGCCGCCCTTCGCGCCCTGCGCGAGAACGAGGCCGGCGGCTTCACAGGGGCCACCGGGGGCGGGCTCTGACCCGCATGCGGTTCGCCTTCGCGGGCACGGCGCCCTTCGCCGCGCTGGTTCTCACGGGGCTCGTGGAGCGGGGGCTCGAGCCCGTCGTCCTCGTCACCAACCCGGATCGTCCCCGCGGCCGCCACGGCACGCCGCAGCCGCCGCGCATCAGGCAGCTCGCCGACGGACTCGGCGTACCCGTTCTGCAGCCGGCGCGCCTGTCCGACGGCGCTTCGCTCGCGCAGCTGCTTCAGACGCGCCCCGAGGTGCTGGTCGTGTGCGCCTACGGTCAGATCGTCTCGCAGGACGTCCTCGACGCCGTGGAGACGATCGTGGTGCACCCATCGCTGGTCCCGCGCTGGCGCGGCGCGGCGCCGGTGGAGCGCGCGCTCATGGCCGGGGAGACCGAGCTGGGCGTCTGCACGCTGCGCATGACCGCCGGCGTCGACGAGGGGCCCGTCGGCGACGCCCGGGAGGTCCACGTGCCGCGCGACGCCGACGCGGGTCGCGCCTACGAACTGCTGGCGCCTGCAGCAGTCGACGGCGTCTCTGCGGTGCTCGACGCGATCGCCGCCGGCACGGCAGAGTGGCGGCCCCAGGCCGGCGAGCCGACGTATGCCGCCAAGATCGGACCCGGCGACAAGGAGATCGACTGGAGCCGGCCAGCGGCGGCGCTCGCCGACCAGGTCCGCGCGCTCTCCCCCCACATCGGCGCGGTCACGGACCTGGCCGGCCGGCGCACGCGGATCTGGCGTGCGCGGCCCGGCGATGGCCCCATCCCCGCCACCGGCCCGGACAGGCTCGTGGTCGCCGCCGGCGAAGGCTGGCTGGACGTGCTCGAGCTCCAGCAGGAGGGCCGCAAGAGGATGCCCGCCGGCGAGTTCCTGCGAGGCGCCGGCCGGATGCTGCTGCGCTCGTGAGCGCGGGAGCCGCCGACACGACGTCGCACGGCTCCGGGGTCGCTCCGGCGCGAGCCGCGGCGTTCGCGGCGCTGCGCAGGCTGCGCACCAGCGGCTCCCGCCTCGACGATTCCGCGGCCGGGCTCCCGGAGCTGTCGTCCCTGAGCACGGCCGACCGCGGCCTCGCCAACGAGCTCGTCAGCGGTACCGTCAAGCGCCGGGCGTCGATCGACGCGGTCCTCGGCGCCTACACCAAGGCGCCGCTTCGGAGCGCCGACCCGGACGTGCGCGACGCACTCCGGCTCGCTGCGTTCCAGCTGCTCTTTCTCGACCGCGTCCCGGCCTACGCGGCCGTGGACGACGCGGTGACGCTCGCGGCGCGCAGCGGCAAGCGCGCCGGCGGTTTCGCCAACGCGGTCCTGCGGCGGGTGGCCGCGGACGGACGCGTCAAACTGGCGGAGCTCGGCGACGGTGACGACACCCGCGCCTGGTCGGTGCGGCTCTCCTACCCGCCCTGGCTGGTGAGGCTCGTTCGCGCCGACCTCGGCGACGAGGCGGCGCGGCGTCTTCTGGAGGCCGGCAACGCCGCGCCCGAGCGCTGCCTGCGCGCCAACCGCCTGCGCGGCGGGCTGCCGGCGGCGGAGGCGGCGCTCGCCGCCGAGGGGCTCAGCGTGCGCGGCATCGGCGGCCTTCCCGACGCGCTGCTGTACGAGGGGCCACCGCTGGAGCCTACACGGACGTTCCGCGACGGCCTCGTCACGCCACAGTCGCGCGGCTCGCAGATCGCCGGTCTCGTCGCCGCCGGAGGCGTGAAGGGACCAGGGGCGGCGTTCCTGGACCTGTGCGCCGCTCCGGGGGCCAAGACGAGCCAGCTCGCCGCGTTGCTGCCCGAGTCGGCGATCACGGCGGTGGAGGTGGACGAGGCGCGCGCCGCCGAGCTTGGCGCCAACCTGGCGCGCCTCGGGGCCGCGCGCGTCTCCATCGTCCGCGCCGACGCCCTCGAGCCGCCGGCCGAGTGGGAGGGCGGCTTCGACGCCGTGTTGCTCGACGCTCCGTGCAGCGGCCTGGGGACGCTCTCCTCGCGTCCCGACCTGCGCTGGCGGCGCAAGGCGCCGGACGTGGCACGCCTCGCGGAGCTCCAGAAGCGGCTGCTGGCCCGCGCCGCCGCGACCGTCAAGCCCGGCGGCGCGCTGACCTACTCGGTGTGCACGGTCACGCGTGAGGAGACGCTGGGCGTGGTGGATCCGCTGCTGGCGGCCGGCGGCTGGACCGCGGACGATCTGGGCGCCGCCTGGCCCGGACTGGCGCATCCTGCATCCGGCGGCTTCCTCCTGGCGCTGCCGCCGGACGGCGGCTCGACCGGCTTCTTCGTGGCCCGTCTGCGGCGCACGAAGGCCGCGGAGGGGTAGAATACCGCCGCGGCCAGACCGCGACGCACGGCGACCGATAGGAGGAGTGGTGGAGGACATCCTGCGGGGCATCAACGTGGCGCCCTCGATCCTGTCGGCCGACTTCAGCCGCCTCGGGGACGACGTGGAGGCCGTTCTGAACGCCGGCGCGCGAGTGATCCACATCGACGTCATGGACGGCCACTTCGTCCCCAACATCACCATCGGGCCGCTGGTGCTCAAGGCGCTGCAGAATCTCGTGCACGGGGCCGGAGCGCTCCTCGACGTCCATCTGATGATCGAACGACCGGAGCGGTTCATCGACCAGTTCGCCGCCGCCGGCGCGGACATGATCGTCGTGCACCAGGAGGCGTGCGTGCACCTGCACCGCGTGCTCTCCCAGATCCGCGAGGCGGGACCCCTGGCCGGCGTCTCGCTCAATCCGGCCACGCCGATCGAGACGCTGGCCGAGGTGAGGTACTCGTGCGACATGGTGCTGATCATGTCGGTGAACCCGGGGTTCGGAGGCCAGGCGTTCATCCCGACCTCCACCGACAAGATCGCCCGCGCTCGCGCCTATCTGCCGGAGAGCGTCACCATCGAGGTCGACGGCGGCGTCACGGAGCTGAATGCCGGGGCGCTCGTGGCGGCGGGCGCCAACTGGCTGGTCGCGGGCTCGAGCGTGTTCGGTGGGCCGGACATCGAGGAGCGCTTCTCGGCAGTGGCGCAAGCCGCCGCCGGCGGCGTATAATCCCTCAGAGTCAGACCAAACGCTGCTTCAGGGCGGGGTGCAAGTCCCCACCGGCGGTACAGCCCGCGAACCCCGTGAGGGGCCGACCAGGTGAGATTCCTGGGCCGACGGTCACAGTCCGGATGAAAGAAGCAGGGTCGGCGCCTCGGCGTCGTCCGCCCTGGAGCGCACGCTCTGGGGCGTTTTGCATATGGACGACGATCAGTACATGGAAGAGGCGTTCGGCCTGGCCGAGCGAGGCCGGGGCGGTACGCACCCCAACCCGCTCGTCGGCGCCGTCCTGGTCAGGGACGGGGAGGTGGTCGGCCGCGGCTGGCACCTCGCCCCGGGCCGGCCGCACGCGGAGGCCAACGCGCTCGCGGAGGCCGGCGAACAGGCCCGCGGCGCCACGCTCTACTGCACCCTCGAGCCCTGCAGCCATCACGGCAAGACGCCACCTTGCGCCGATGCCTTGGTGGCGGCGGGTGTCGCGCGCGCGGTCGTCGCCCTGCAGGACCCCAATCCACAGGTGGACGGCAAGGGTCTCGAGACGCTGCGCGCCGGAGGGTTGACGGTCGCGCTCGCCGCGGAGAAGTGGTCAGCTCGGGCAAGAGCCCAGAACGGACCCTTCCTCAAGTACCACCGCACGGGACTGCCGCAGGTCACGTACAAGGCCGCCGTCACACTCGACGGCAAGGTGGCGGCGGCCGGAGGTGACGCGCGCTGGATCAGCTGCCTCGACAGCCGCAGGGCCGTGCACGAACTCCGCACCGCAGCCGACGCCGTCATGATCGGCGCCGGAACCGTGCGTCGCGACGACCCTGAGCTCACCGTGCGCCTCGTCGACGGCCGCGACCCGGTGCGCGTCGTCGTCACCCACGACGGCACGCTGCCCGCCGACGCGAAGCTGCTGGCGACCGCTCGGCGCACGCGCACCATCGTCGTCGCGAGCGAGGCGTCGGCCTCGGCGAAGCGGTTGCTGCAGGCGCGCGGGGCAGAGCTCATCGAAGCCGGCGACGGCGGACTGCGCGGCGCGCTCGAGGCGCTGGCGGGCCTGGGACTTCTCGACATCCTGTGCGAGGGCGGGCCCACGCTTGCCGGCGGCCTGCTCTCTGAGGGCTTGATCGACCGCGTGCTGCTGTTCGTGGCGCCGCTGTTCATCGGGCGCGGCGCGCCCGACCTGTTCGCGGCGCCGGCCGTCGACGCGGTGGAGCGCGCCTGGCGGCTGCGCGACGTGGAGTGGCGGCGCGTCTGCGACGACCTGCTGCTGAGCGGCAGCCTCTCCACCGAGGAGGCCTAGATGTTCACCGGCATCGTCGAAGAGGTCGGTGCGCTGCGCAGCATCACCGCCGGCGCCGCGAGCGTGGTGCTCGACGTGAGCGCGAACGTGGTCACCGGTGATGCAGCCGTGGGCGACAGCATCCTCACCGACGGGGTCTGCCTGACCATCACCTCGCTGCGGGCGGACGGCTTTCGCGCCGATGCCATGCCGGAGACGGTGCGGCGCACGACGCTCTCCGGGCGCCGGCCCGGCGACCGGCTCAACCTCGAGCGGGCGATGACGCTGCGCTCGCGCCTGGGCGGCCACCTGGTCAGCGGCCACGTCGACGGCGTTGGCGTGGTCACAGCAGTCGTGCCCGAGGACAACGCACTCGTGGTCGAGCTCGAGGCGCCTGCCGCGGTCACGCGGGTGACGGTGGATCAAGGGTCGATCGCCGTCGACGGCGTGAGCCTGACCGTGGTCGCCGTGGCCGGCGACCGCATCCGCGTGTCGCTGATCCCGCACACCGCGGCGGTCACGACCCTCGGGCGCCTCAAGCCCGGGGTTCGCGTGAACCTGGAAGCCGACCTGATCGCCAAGTACGTCTACGCGTTCGTCGCCGGGCGCAAGCCCGCCGACGGACTCACCTGGGAGAAGCTAGCGGAAGCGGGGTTCTGATGACGACGGACCGGCACGACGACACACCTGACGACGAGACCGGCGAGCCGCGCGAGCCGTTCGCGTCCATCGAGGCCGCCGTCGACGACCTGCGCGAGGGCAAGATGGTCATCGTCTGCGACGACGAGGACCGCGAGAACGAGGGCGACCTCACGATGGCGGCCCAGTTCGCCACGGCCGAGAAGATCAACTTCATGGCCAAGGAGGGCCGTGGCCTCATCTGCCTGACGCTGACCCCGCAGCGCTGCGCCGAGCTCGACCTGCCGCCGATGACGAGCCACAACGAAGCGCGCCTGCAGACCGCGTTCACCGTGTCGGTCGAGGCGCGCGAAGGCGTGACCACGGGCATCTCGGCGGCCGACAGGGCCCACACCATCCAGGTCGCCATCGACCCCGAGTCCTCACCTGGGGACCTCGTCCAGCCGGGCCACGTGTTCCCGCTCATGGCCCGGCCGGGCGGCGTGCTCGAGCGCTCGGGGCAGACGGAGGCGGCCGTCGACCTGGCGCGCCTGGCCCGGCTCAATCCGTCCGGGGTCATCTGCGAGATCATGAACGACGACGGCACGATGGCGCGCGTGCCCGACCTGGTGGTCTATGCGCGCAAGCACGGCCTCAAGATCATCACCGTCGCCGACCTGATCAAGTACCGGAGGCGCAACGAGCGCCTGGTGCGCCGCGCCGCCACGGTCGCGATGCCGACCAAGTACGGCGACTTCAAGGCCATCGGCTACGAGTCGGTGCTCGACGGCAGTCACCATGTGGCCGTGGTCAAGGGCGACGTGGCGGGCAAGAAGGACGTGCTCGTACGCGTCCACTCCGAGTGCCTGACCGGTGACACCTTCGGCTCGCTGCGCTGCGACTGCGGCCAGCAACTGGCCGAGGCCATGTGCCGTATCGAGACCGAAGGCCTGGGCGTGGTCCTCTACATGCGCCAGGAAGGACGTGGCATCGGCCTCATCAACAAGCTGAAGGCCTACGCGCTCCAGGAGCAGGGCTACGACACCGTCGAGGCCAACGTCGAGCTCGGGTTCGCCGCCGACCTGCGCGACTACGGCATCGGCGCGCAGATCCTCGCCGACCTGGGCCTCTCGACGATCCGCATCATGACCAACAACCCCAAGAAGATCGTCGCCCTGGAGGGATACGGCCTGCGCGTCACCGGGCGCGAATCGATCGAGTTCGCGCCGCACGAGGACAACGTCTGCTACCTGCGCACCAAGCGCGACAAGATGGGTCACATGCTCGAGCACGAGGACCTCTTCGGTCAGGACGAAGGCCTTGAAGGATAAAGGAGCCACACGATGACGACGTATGAAGGCAAGCTGAGCGGCAAAGGAATGAAGTTCGGGCTCGTGGTGGGGCGCTTCAACGAGCTCATCTCCGGCCGGCTCTACGAGGGAGCCCTGGATTGCCTGCGCCGGCACGACGTCGCGGACGCCGACGTCGACGCCGCCTGGGTGCCCGGTGCGTTCGAGATGCCGCTCGTGGCCAAGAAGCTGGCGGAGAGCGGCAAGTACGACGCGGTCGTCTGTCTGGGCGCCGTGATCCGCGGCGGCACGCCGCACTTCGACTACGTCGCCGCCGAGGCCGCCAAGGGCATCGCCAAGGTGAGCCTCGACACCGGCGTGCCGGTGATCTTCGGCGTGCTCACCACCGACAGCATCGAGCAGGCCGTCGAGCGTGCCGGCACCAAGGGTGGCAACAAGGGCTGGTCCGCGGCCGCCACTGCGCTCGAGATGGCGAACCTGGCGAAGACGCTGCCCTGACGCCCGGCGACCGGCCCGCGCCTCGCGCCGGGCTGCAGATCGCGCCCTACTTGCGCCGCGCGTCCATGATCGCCGCGACGACGACGGCCGCGATACCGACGGGGATCGCAAGCACGAACAGCCAGGCAACGATGTGGTGAGACAGGGGTCCTCCTGAAGTCGCGGCAGAAGCCGGCCCGTTAACGCGAAAGGGCCGCGCCGTGGAGCGGCGCGGCCCGGCGTCGAACGGAGTGTCAGACGGCCTTGGTGACCTTGCCGGACTTGAGGCAGCGGGTGCAGACGTAGGCGTTCTTGGGGTGACCGTCGACGAGGATGCGGACGCGCTGAAGATTCGGGTCGAAGCGGCGCTTCGTGTGACGATGCGAGTGGCTCACATTGTTCCCGATGGCGGGCGTCTTGCCGCAGGTCAGACAGATTTTGGACATGGGTCTTCCCTCAGCTTGATTGGCGAACAGCTGCGCTAGTATGCTGCACCCGGTCAGGCAACGCAAACGGGTCTGCCGGGCCCTCCGCCCGCACTCCACACCCACGAGGCGTGATGACGCGGTTCAGCAAGGACATGTCGATCTTCGAGGCGCTGGCGGCCGATCCGTCCGCGCGCGATGTCTTCGAGGGTCACGGCATGGCCTGCTGTCTCTGCATCGGCGCGCAGTCCGAGACCATCGAGGCCGGAGCGATCCTGCACCAGGTCGACCCGGAGACGGTGGTCGCGGAGCTGAACAGCCTGCCCGGCGACGGGGCCTGAGGGACACGGCGTGTCGCAGGCCGACCTCAGGATGCCGTTCACCGGCCCGGGGCTCAGCGGCGGCGTCACGGTGTCGTTGCAGGTGATCGCCAAGCTGGCCGGCAAGGCGGCGCGGGCGACCTACGGTGTCGTCGCCATGCAGGAGCCGCCCATCCGCAAGCTCGCCCGGTTCTTCCGCGGCTCGCTCAGCGAGGGCGTGGAGCTCGAGGTCGGCGACGGCAGGGTCGACATCGGCATCCACGTCGTCATGGAGCGCGGCGTCAACATCGCCCAGGTCACCGCCAACCTGCGAGAGCAGGTGCGCTATCAGGTCGAGCGGGTCGGCGGCGTGCCCGTGGGCGAGATCAACGTTCGCGTCGAGGATCTGCAGGATTGATCGTCCGCACGGCTGCCATCGGCGTCATCCAGTCCGCGCTCGCGGCCGTCGAGGCCGAGCGCCAGTTCATCAACGACCTCAACGTGTACCCGGTGCCGGACGGCGACACGGGCACCAACCTCGCCCTCACGGTGCGCGCCGTGGTCGAGGAGCTCGAGCAGAGCGACGTCACCGACATCCCGTCGGTCGCCGCCGCCGTCACCAAGGGATCGCTGATGGGCGCCCGCGGCAACTCCGGCGTCATCCTCTCCCAGATCGTGCGCGGCATCTGCGACGTGTGGGGGCAGGCCGCCTCGCTGGACACGGCCGTCTTCAAGCACGCGGTGACCGAGGGGCAGGCGGCGGCCTACAGGGCCGTCAAGACGCCGGTCGAGGGCACGATGCTCACGGTCATCCGGGAGATGGCCACGGCGGCCCAGGCCGTGCCGGACGATTTCGGCCTCGAGCACCTGCTCGCGGCGATCGAGGAGGCCGGCAGGATCGCGGTCGAGAACACGACCGCGCAGCTGCCGGCCCTCCAGAAGGCCGGCGTCGTCGACGCCGGGGGCTACGGGCTGCTCGTCCTGTTCCGCGGGCTCGCGGACGGCATCGAGGACCTCATGCACGGCGGCAAGGTCGTCGCCGGCGCTCGTCTCGCCGCGCGGGTGGCCACAGAAGCTGTGGCCGGCGCAGTCGGCGGACGCCGGAGCAGGCCGGCGCGGGCCGTGACCGTTCACGAGCCGAGCGAGCTCTCGGAGTACCGGTACTGCACCAGCTTCCTGATCACGGGCGAGGGCATCGACCGTGAGGCGTTCGAGAAGTTCCTGCTCCCCATCGGCGACAGCTCTCTCGTGGTCGGCGACGCGCACACCGTCAAAGTGCACGTCCACGTGAACGACCCCGGCGGCGTGCTTACGGAGGCCATCAGGTACGGCTCCGTCGGGGACGTCGAGATCAACGACATGCACGCCCAGACGCGAGACCGCGACGAGCGGCTCTCCGCCGCCCCGGAGGTAGGGGAGGGCGGCGCCGTCGTCGTCGCCGTCGTGGCCGGAGCGGGCAACCAGCAGCTCTTCCGCGACCTCGGTTGCCACGCCATCGTCGACGGCGGCCAGTCGATGAACCCCAGCGCGGCGCAGCTGCTGGCGGCCGTCGAGTCCCTTGGCGTACAGGAGGTCGTCATCCTGCCGAACAACGGCAACGTCATCCTCACGGCGGAGCAGGCGGCCGGCATGAGCTCGCTGCACATCGCGGTGGTGCCCTCACGATCCATCCCCAGCGGGCTCGCCGCCATGATCGCCTTCGACCCCGAGCAGGATGCCGTCGGCAACGCCCGCATCATGCAGGACGCGATCGTCGACGTGCGGTACGCTGAGGTCACGCACGCCGTGCGCGACTCCGAGCTCGACGGGCTCGAGGTCAAGAAGGGCCAGGCGATGGCGATCGTCGACGGGCGGCTCGTGGCCGCCGACGACGCGCTGGAGGAGGCGTTCGCGGGCATGCTCGAGGAATTCGCTCGTGGCGACGCAGAGTACGTGACGGTGCTCACCGCGCTCAACGGATCCGGGACGACGCGCGAGGAGCTCCAGGATATCGCCGCACGCGTGGCCCCGGACGCCGAGATCAGCTTCCACGAGGGCGGCCAGCCGCTGTACCCGATTCTCGCGAGCGCCGAGTGATGAGCGATCTGCTGACACTCGAGAACACGGCCATCGTCCTCGACTCCACCTGCGACGCGCCCGAGGGGTTCCTGGACCGGCCGGGGCTCTTCATGGTGCCGCTGAAGGTGCACTTCGGCGACCAGATGTATCGCGACGGCGTCGACATGGACTACAAGGAGTTCTTCTCCAGGTTGGAGGCCTCCCCGATCCTCCCGACGACCTCCCAGCCGACGGCCGGCGAGTTCGTCGCCGCCTACGAAGAAGCCCGGGAGCAGTACGCACACGTCTTCTCCCTGCACATCTCCGGCGAGATGAGCGGGACGGTGCGCGCCGCCGAGCAGGCCGCTGAGCAGTTCGAGAACGTGTACGTCTACGACCTGCGCACGGTCACCACCGCCCTGTCGATGTGCGCCGAGCGCCTGCGCGTGCGGCTCGAGCTCGGCTGCACGCTCGACGAGGCGCACGCCTACGTGCGGCGCTTCCGCGACGACTCGAGCCTGCTGGTCCACGCCGCGACGCTCGAGTACCTCCGTCGCGGCGGGCGCATCGGGCGCGCCGCCTCGCTCGTCGGCGGCGTCCTCGACATCAAGCCGCTCATCGCCGGGGCGGACGGTACGCTGGTCCCCTACGCCAAGGTCCGCGGGCTCAAGAAGGCCATGGCCGCAATGCAGCGCTTCGTCGAGGAGAACAGCGAGCCCGACGATGAGCTCTACTTCTGCCTCATCGATGCCGTCAACGAGGAGGAGCCGCCGCTCATCCGCGAGATGATCGAGCGCGTCCGGCCCAACGCCCACTACGTGTTCCAGGGCCACTGCGGAGCGGTCGTCGGCACGCACATCGGCCCCGGCACGGCCGCATTCGCGATGATCGTGGAGTGACCGGGCAGCCCTTTCCGCTTCGCTTCGGCGGCGGTCGGTACGACGAACGGCCGCCGGTCACCCGCCTCTCCTTCGACTCCGCTTCACTCGCTCGCCCGCTTGCGGAGCTCGAGCACGTGACCTCGGCGGTGGCGCGCAGGCTCGCCGGCTTCGGCCTCGAGACCGTGGGCGACCTCATCGAGCACTTCCCGCGCAGGTATGAGGACTTCCGCGACCGCAAGCGCATCCGCGACCTCAAGGTCGGGGAGGAGGCCACGGTCCGCGGTGAGGTGGTCCGCGTGACTGCCGACCGCACTGCCCGCCGCCGCGTCGACGTCGTCCGTGTGCTCGTGCGCGACGACACCGGGGCCGTGGAGGCCGTGTGGTTCAACCAGCGCTACCTCGTCAAGGTCCTGCACGAGGGGATGCGGCTCAGCCTCCGCGGCACCTTCAGGCCGCAGGGCGGCCGCCAGTCGTTCGTGGTGAAGGGTCACGAGATCCTCGGCGAGGAGGAGGGAGAGGGGGTCCACACCGAGGGCGTCGTGCCGGTGTATCCCGCCAGCGAGCAGGTCTCCGCCAAGCTGCTCCGCAGTCTCGTGCACGACGTGGCCTCGGTGATGCGCCGGCTGCCGGACCCGCTGCCGGCCGGCCTCCTGGCGAGCCACGGATTGCCGGCCAGGGCCGACGCGGTCCTGGCCGTCCACCTGCCGCGCACGCTCGCCGAGGCCCGGCAGGCCAGAGAGCGGCTCGTGCTCGAGGAGCTGCTCCTGATGCAGGTCGGGCTGCTGCTGCACAAGGCGGAGCAGCAGCAGCGACTGCGCGCCCCGGCTCTGCCCGCTCCGGGCGACGTCAGCCGCGCCTTTCTCGACGGGCTGCCGTTCGAGCTGACGAGCCACCAGCTGGAAGCCCTCGACGAGCTGGAGGCCGATCTGCGCGAGTCCACGCCGATGCGCCGACTGCTGCAGGGCGACGTGGGCTCGGGCAAGACCGTCGTCGCCTTCTACTGCCTCGTGCGCGCCGCCGAGGCGGGCCTGCAAGGCGTGCTGATCGCGCCGACCGAGACGCTGGCCATGCAGCACGCCGAGACCGCGGCGCGCCTGGTGGGGGCGCTCGCCCCCGTGGAGCTGGTGACGGCCTCGCTGACCGCGAAGGAGCGTCGTGAGGTGCTCGCGCGCCTGGCGAGCGGCGAGGCCCGCATCGCGGTCGGCACGCACGCACTCCTGCAGGAGGATGTCCGCTTCGCCGCCCTCGCCCTGCTGGTCGTCGATGAGCAGCATCGCTTCGGGGTCGAGCAGCGGGACGCGCTCGTCCACCGGGCCGAGCGCGACGGAGGCGCGCCGCACGTGCTGCACATGACGGCCACGCCGATCCCGCGCACGCTGGCCCTGACGGTCTTCGGCGACCTCGACGTGACCACCATCGCCGGCGTCCCCGCCGGCCGTCAGCCCGTGGTGACGCGCCTCGTCGACGAAGCGCAACGAGAGGTCGGGTACGACTTCGTGCGCAAGCAGATCGCCAAGGGCAGCCAGGTGTACGTGGTCTGCCCGGCGATCGACGAGTCCGAGTCCATCTCGGCAGCGACCGCCATAGCGGAGGCGGAGCGGCTGCAGGCCGGGCCGTTCCGCGACGCGCGCGTCGCGGTGGCGCACGGCCAGCTCAAGTCCGCCGACCGCGACGAGGTCATGCGCGCCTTCACGGCCGGCAGGCTCGACGTCCTCGTCGCGACGAGCCTCATCGAGGTCGGCATCGACGTGCCCAACGCCACGGTCATGATCGTCGAGGGCGCCGAACGGTTCGGCCTCGCCCAGCTGCACCAGCTACGCGGCCGCGTGGGACGCGGCAGCGAGAAGTCGTACTGCCTGCTGTTCTCCAATCCGGAGACGGGGAGCTCGCAGGCGCGCCTGGAGGCGCTGCTCGAGACCAACGACGGGTTCGAGCTCGCCGACCGCGACCTCGAGATCCGCGGCGAGGGGCAGGTGCTGGGGTCGCGCCAGGCGGGCGTGCCGGACCTCAAGCTCGCCCGCCTGGCGCGCGACCGCGAGGCGCTCGTGCGCGCCAGGGAGCTCGCGGCGAGCATGCTCGCCGCCGATCCGGGCCTGCACGACCCTGTCAACGCGCCCCTCAAAGACGCGGTCGATTCGGCCTTCGGCCACGAGCTCGGCTGGCTGCTCAAGGCCTGAGCCCGGCGGCGGGCGCCCGCGTATACTGCAGGCATGCGCACCCCCGAGCTCATCGCGACGCACACCAACACCGACTTCGACGCCTTCGCGGCGATGGTCGCCGCGCGCAAGCTGTACCCGGAAGCCCAGATCAGTCTGGGTGGAGCGGTCAACCGCAACGTCCGCGAGTTCCAGGCCCTGCACGCCGACGTGGTCCCGGTCGTCGACCCCGTCGACGTCGACCGCGACAGCGTGCGCCGGCTGATCCTCGTCGACACCGTGCACGCGAACCGGCTGGGCGACCTCGCCGATCTGTGCGGGCGCGAGGGCGTCCAGGTGGTCGCTTTCGATCATCACGCCCACCCCGGGGACCTGCCGGACTACATCGACCCCGAGTCCCTGGTGAGCTCGCGCGACGGCTCGCTCGTGACGCTGCTGGTGCGCATCATCGCCGAGCGCGAGATCGCGGTGACGCCCTTCGAAGCCACGGTGTTCGCGCTCGGCATCCACGAGGACACCGGGTCGCTCACGTTCTCGACCACGACGACGCGCGACGCGGAGGCGCTGGCCTTCTGCATGCGCGCGGGCGCGGACACGCAGCTGCTGGAGAAGTGGCTCGCCAACGCGCTCACGCCGGCGCAGCGCCGCACCCTCGCCGGGGCGCTGCAGACGGCGGTCGAGCTCCCCATCGCGGACGCCTCCGTCCTGCTGTCGGCGCTGCACGAAGACCTGTACGTCGAGGGGGTGAGCGTCGTGGCCCACCGGGTGATGGACCTCACCGGCTGCGACGCGTACTTCCTCCTCGTCGAGATGGAGGCGCGCGTCTTCGTCACGGCGCGCAGCCGCGGCGGCCGCGTGGACGTCGCCGAGGCATTGCGCGGCATCGGCGGCGGTGGCCACACGGCCGCCGCCTCCGCCGTGGTCAAGGACCGCTCGCTGGAAGAGGTGGCCGCCGCGGTCTCGGCGGCCGCGCCCGCGGCCGTGGCGCCCACGAGGAACGCACTCGACGCGCTCGAGCAGGGGCCGCCCCTGGTCGACGCCGCCACGCCCGTCGACGACGCCGCCCTGCTGTGTCGCCGGGACGGCCTCGGAGGCGTCGGCGTCGCCCACGACGGCCTGTTGCTGGGCCGCGTGGCGCTCACCGACCTCGAGCGCGCGTCCACGCACGGTCTCGGCCACGCCCCCGTCAAGGCGGTGATGACCACGCGGGTCCCTCTGGTGTGGGCCCAGGCTCCGCTCGAGCGAGTGGCCCTGCGCCTGGCTCAGGACGAGGTGGGGTGGCTGCCCGTGGTCGCCGAGGATCCGGCGGAGGCTGCGGACGGCGTGCCGCTGGCCGCGCTTCTCGGTATCGTCTCCCGCAGCGCCGTCTCGGGTGCCCAGCCGCGCGAGCCGGCCGCGCCGGTGACCGCCAACCTCGCCGGACCGCTGGGGGAGCTCGGCCTGGACGAGCTGCTGCGTCACGTGCAGGCCGTCGCCGCGGGGGTCCGTGGCTGCTACCTCGTCGGCGGCGCCGTCCGCGACCTCCTTCTCGGCGAGCCCGGGTTCGACGTCGACCTGGCCGTCGAGGGCGACGGCATCGCGTTCGCCACGGAGCTCGCGGGCCGGCTCAAGGGACACGTGCGCCCGCACCAGAAGTTCGGCACCGCGGTGGTGGTGGCGCACGGAGCGTCCGGCCGGCTGCGTGTCGACGTGGCGTCCACCCGGGCCGAATCCTACGAGTACCCCGGCGCGCTTCCCAAGGTGGAGCACGCCGGCATCCGCAGCGACCTCGCCCGCCGCGACTTCACGATCAACGCCATGGCGGTCTCCCTCAAGCCGGAGACCTTCGGCGACCTCTTCGACTACTTCGGCGGCCGTGAGGATCTCGACGCCGGCCGCATCGTCGTCCTCCACAACCTGAGCTTCATCGAGGATCCCACGCGCATCCTGCGCGCCATCCGCTACGAGAGCCGGTACGGCCTGCGCATGGACGAGCACACACTCAACCTGGCGCGGGCGTGCTGCGCCATGGATCTGGTCGGGGACCTCTCGTCGGCGCGGCTGCGCGACGAGCTCGTCAGCCTCCTCGACGAGGAGAAGGTCGACTTCTCGCTGCGGCGCGTCGAGGAACTGGGCGTCTGGCCGTCGATCCACGGCCGCCTGCGCGTCGACGCGCGCTCTCGCGAGCTCGTCCACCGCACCGACGCGCTGCGCCTCGCGCACGCCCTCGAGGGCGAGGCGCCGCGCTGGCGGCTCCGCCTGGTCTGGCTTCTGCGCGACCTCGATCCGGAGGAGATCGCCGCGTGGGTGGTCCGCATGCGCGTGCGCCGGGAGGACGCCGCCGTACTCGAGCGCGCCCTGGTCGTCGGCCGGCGGCTGCTGGCCCGGGTGGCGCGCGGCCCGAGCGAGGCCGAGCTCTACGACCTCGCTCTCCCCGAACCGGTCGAGGCGGTGCTGGCGGCGATGGCGCTCGACGACTCGGGCATCGCCGCCGACCGGCTCGCCCGCTTCCTCGACGTGTCCCGCCACGTCAGGCTCGAGATCACGGGAGCCGACCTGCTCGAGTTGGGGTTCTCCTCCGGGCCCCGTCTCGGCGAGGTGTTGCGCAGCGTGCTTCACCTCCGCCTCGGCGGGGTGGTCACGACGCGCGAGCAGGAGCTCACGGCCGCGGCGAGGATGCGGGAGAGAGAGTGAGGGACTCCGGCCTCTTCGTCCAGTTCCTGCTGATCTCGCCGCTGCTGCTCGTGAGTCTCGTGCTCCACGAGCTCGCCCACGGCTGGGTCGCGTACAGGCTCGGCGACCCGACCGCGAAGATGCACGGCCGGCTCACGCTGAACCCGTTGAAACACCTCGACCTGTGGGGGACCGTGATGCTCGGGGTGACGTTCCTCGGCTCCGGCGGCTCGTTCTTCTTCGGCTGGGCCAAGCCGGTCCCCGTGGACCCGCGCTACTTCAAGGACGGGCAGCGAGGGATGATGTGGGTCGGTCTGGCCGGGCCGGTGACCAACTACGCCATGGCGCTCGTGGCGGCCGGCCTCATCTGGCTGACGTATCTGTACACCAGCAGCTTCTTCCTGCTCGACATGTTCTGGATGCTGTTCGTGCTCAACGTGATCCTCGGGACTCTCAACCTGCTGCCGATCCCGCCGCTGGACGGGTCGCGCGTGGTCGGCGGGTTCCTGCCGCGAGCGACGTACAAGCGCTGGGCCGGGCTGGACCGGTACGGCAACTACGTCTTCATCGGGCTGTTCGTCGTCCTGTACGCCTTTCCGCAGGTGTACGAGTCCACGTTCGGCGCCGTGCTGGACTTCGCGACCCAGATCCTGCCCGGCGGGTGGTGGGGATGACGGCGCAAGCGCTGGAGTGGCGCGAGCGCGACGGCGTGCGCTGGCTCGAGTGGCGCGCCGGCGCCGCGACCGCCGTGTTTCCGGCGCGGGAGGGCGGCGTCTCGGAGCCGCCGTTCGACAGCCTGAACCTGGGGCTGTCCGTGGACGACGAGCCCGACCGGGTGCGGCAGAACCGGCGGCGCCTGTGCGCCGCCGCGGGCATCGCGCCGGAGCGCCTCGTCGTCCCCGGACAGGTCCACGGCGTGGAACTGGCCTGGGTGGGGGAGGCCGACGCCGGGCGCGGCGCTCTGGCGAGTGAGACGGTGATCCGCGAGCACGACGGCCTGCTCACCGCGACGCCGGGGCTCGGCCTCTCGATCAGCTACGCCGACTGCGTGCCGGTGGTCATCGTCGCCGACGGCGACGCGGGACCGGCCCTCGCCACGGTGCACGCCGGCTGGCGCGGCATGATCGCCGGGATCGTCGGCCGCGCCGCCAGAGAGCTCGGCCGGCGCGGCCGTCTCGTCGCCGCGGCCGTCGGCCCGAGCATCGGGCCGTGCTGCTTCGGCGTCGACGAGGAGCTGCGACGCCGCTTCGAGGCCCGGTTCCCGGGCTCCGCCGACTCCGGGACCGTCGACCTCTGGCGCTGCGCGCGCCAGGAGCTCGAGGGCGCCGGCGTACCGGCCGGAGCGATCACCATGGCCGGCGTCTGCACCAGCTCCGACGCGCGCTTCTTCTCGCACCGCCGCGACCACGGCGCCACGGGACGGCATCTGGCGATGGCATGGCTGCAGGAAGCGTAGGGCGGCCCGAGAAGTAGGCCGCCGAGGAGGAAGCCCGTGGTACGACAGTTCACGCCCGACCCGGACACCGTGCGCCGCCGCTTCGCGGAGGTCGAGGCGCGCGTCGCCGCGGCCGCTGCGACCGCGGGGAGAGACCCGGCCGAGGTGCGCATCCTCGTCGCCACCAAGTACGTGGCCGCCGAGCACCTCGGCGCGTTGCGCGAGGCGGGGATCCGCCTGATCGGCGAGAACCGCGCCCAGGACCTCGTCGCCAAGCACGAGCTGTACGGCGACGCCTTCGACTACCACTTCATCGGCCACCTGCAGAGCCGCAAGACCAAGCTGGTGCTGCCGCTGGTCAGCCTCATCCACTCGGTCGGCAGCATGAGCGTGGTGCAGGAGATCGAGGCGCGGAGCGCGAACGCCACCGACGTACTGCTGGAGGTCAACATCGCGGGGGAGGAGAGCAAGAGCGGCGTGCCGCTCGCGGAGGTCGACGCGTTTCTCGATGACGCCGCGAGCAGGTCCAAGGTCCGGTTCGTCGGGCTGATGTGCATGCCGCCGCTGTCCGACGACGCCGAGGAGGCGCGCCCGTTCTTCGTGCTGGCGCGCGAATTGGCCCAACGGCTTTCGACATCGTGGAGCGGAACGTATACTTTCGACCAGCTATCGATGGGTACCAGCGCCGACTACGAGGTCGCCACACAAGAGGGGGCGACCATCGTTCGTGTCGGGAGCGTGCTCTTCTGACCGGGTAGGAGGGACCTGATGGGCCTAGGCGACTGGTGGCACAAGACCGCGGTCTACTTCGGCATCGCCGATGACGACGACTACTACGACGAGGACGAGACACTCGCGCCTCACGAAGAGCTCGAGCGCTCGTATCAAGAGCGTCCCAACGTCCGCAAGCTGGGCAGCGCCAAGGGGCGCAACGACTACGACGACATCTTCGCCGACGAACCGCGTCGTCGCAGCTCGTCGTCGCCGCAGCAGGTCGTGCGCGCCGTCGAGCCGGTGCGGCCGGCCCGGGTCGAGGTCCACCTCGTCATCCCCAAGAACTTCAACGACGCCCAGCAGATCGCCGACAAGTTCAAGGTCGATGTGCCCGTGATCATCAACCTGCAGGGCTCCGACACCGAGCTCGCCAAGCGGCTCATCGACTTCTGCAGCGGCCTCACCTACGCCATGGACGGCGGCATGCAGCGCGTGGGCGAGAAGATCTTCCTGCTCACGCCCCGCAACGTCGAGGTCTCGGCGGAGGAGCGCGCGAGGCTCATCGAGAAGGGCTTCTTCAATCAGTTCTGACGACCGGCGCGGCTCCGTCTCGCCGGCCCGGGCGGCTCCTGACGGCGGGGAGCGCCCATGAAGGTCGGGCTGATCGGCGCCGGGCACATGGCCCACGCGCTCGGGCAGGGCTGGAGCAGACCCGCTGCTTGCGGACCCGCCGGCGCTGCAGTACCTCGACATCTCCGCTGAGGCCGCGGCGCACGCCGTCGCCGACACGGGGGCCTCCGTCGCCCCGACCCTGGCGAGCTTGATCGACGGCGCCGACGTGGTCGTGGTCGCCGTTCGGCCGCAGCACGTCGCGGGCGTTCTCGCCGAGGCGGCTCCGCTGCTCGGCGCCCGGCCGCTGGTCTCCGTGGCCGCCGGCGTCTCGCTCGAGGAGCTTCGCGGCGGCCTCGAGGACGGGGCCCGGGTCGGCCGCGTCATGCCGAACGTCGCCGCCGCGCTCGGACTGGGCGTGTTCCTGTTCGTGGCCGGCACGCTCGGCTCGAGCGAGCCGGCGATCGAGGCGCTCTTCGCGCTCTGCGGGGAGGTCGTGCCCGTGGGCGAGGACGACTTCGACTCGGCGACCGCCGTCGCCGGGTGCATGCCGGGTATGCTCGCCGTGCTCGTACGTGACTTCACGCGCGCCGGCGTGAAGCGCGGTCTGGGAGAGGACGTCGCCCGCAGGCTCGCCATCGCCGGCGTGCAGGGCGCGGCGGCGGTCATCGCCCAGGAGGGCGACCCCGACGCCGTGATCGCCGCGGCGGCCACTCCGGGGGGGATGACCGCGGCCGCCATCGCCGCGCTCGAGGAGCGCGAGGTCGCCGACGCGGTCGCGCTCGCGGTGCACGCGGCGGCGGAGCGCGCCAAGGAACTCAAGTAGACGCGTCGCACTAATGTCCGTAGGGTCACGAAGACAAACAAGCGCTCGTGAGCGGCCGCCGGCCCGAAGGGCTTCTCGGCGGACGGACGAGAGAGCAGGAGACGACGCGCGGCCCGGGCCGCGCGACCGAGAGGGGAGAGGATGAAGCTCACACCGCTCGACATCCGCCACAAGGAATTCAAGCGCGGCATGCGCGGCTACGCCGACGTCGAGGTCGACGAGTTCCTGGACGAGGTCGCCGACGAGTACGAACGCCTGTTCAAGGACAACATCGACCTCCAGGATCGCGTCGAGGCTCTCGAGGAGAAGGTAACCGGCTACCAGCGCATCGAGGAGACCCTCCAGAAGACGCTCGTGAACGCCCAGGCGAGCGCCGAGGAACAGAAGCAGAACGCCAGCAAGCAGGCCCAGCTGATCCTGCAGGACGCCGAGCTCAAGGCCCGGCAGATGGTGAACGAGGCGTATTCGGAGCGCCAGGCGATCGAACAGTCGATGGCCAAGCTCAAGAGCGGCGAGCAGGACTTCCGCTTCAAGTTCCGGCAGATGCTCGAGGGCTACCTGCGGCAGGTCGAAGAGGCCAAGGAACTGGAGCAGGCGCCCGCCGCCCCGGACCTCGCCCGTCAGGCAGAGGCGATCAAAGAAGCCATCGCGCGCGAGTCTGCGCCGGAGCAGCCCGCGAAGCGCGCCGACGATCCGCCGGCCGTCCGCACCCCGGACGCGTCCGAGGCGGTGCCTTCGCGGCGGTCGGTGCCGGAGTCCCCGGCGATCGCGCCCGCGCGTGGGCCGGGCGGGATCCAGGCCGGCGTCCCGCGCAGCGACCGGAAGCCGGATGCCACCGCGCCGGATGAACCAGAGGTGACGCTGAGCCGGCCCGCGAAGCAGCCTCCCGGGGACGATGGCGTCGAAGCGAAGTCGGCCGCCGATGAGGCGACCGCGCCGCGCGAGCGCGCGCGCTTCGGGGAGAGCGACGACCTGCTCGCCGATGTGGACAGCGGGGTGAACGAGAACGAGTTCAAGTGGTGACACCCCGCCGCTGGCCCAGGCGCGCGACGGCCTGAGCCTCTCCGTCTGGGTGACGCCCGGGGCGCGGCGAAGTGAGCTGGCCGGCGAGGCCGACGGGCGCTTGCGCGTGCGCCTCGCCGCTCCTGCCGTCGAGGGGCGCGCCAACGACGAGCTCGTGCGCTTCGTGGCCGCGGCGCTCGACGTGCGGCGCGGCGACGTCCAGGTGGTCTCCGGGGAGCGCTCCCGGCGCAAGCGCCTGCGCGTGACCGGCGTGACCCTGCCCGAGGCGAGGCGTAGACTCGGTCTCTGACCAAGCAAAGGAGCATACGATGGCGAAGCTCGCCTACTGCAAGCGCTGCAACGCGACCTACCCGCTCAACATCGTCGTGAGCGACGGGGGACGGAGCGGCAAGACCAAGGTCCCCACCTGCCCGATGGGGCACACCGACGTCAAGGCGCTGGACGCCGTTCCCAAGCCGCGTGGCAAGAAGTAAGCGGGGGCTCGCCCTCGCGCTGGTCCTGGCGGCCGCCGTCGTGGTCGCGGACCAGGCGAGCAAGTGGCTGGTGCGCGCGGCGGCGGACGATCTGCCTCTGCGGCTGGCCGGCGGACTGCGCATCGACCTCACCTACAACTCCGGCATCTCGTTCAGCCGGTTCGCCGGCGCGGGCCCCGTCGTGGTCGTCCTCGTCGCCGCCGTGGCGGTGGGCGTCTCCGTCGCGCTCGTCCTGTCGCCGCCCCGGTACCGGCTGGCCTTGGGCATCATCCTCGGCGGCGCCGTGGGCAATCTGATCGACCGGCTGCGCTTCGACGGCGCGGTCGTCGACTTCGTCGGATTCTACGGCTGGCCCTCCTTCAACCTTGCGGACGCGGCGATCGTGGTCGGGACCGTGCTCCTCGGGGCGCAGGTGATCTTTGGCGCCCGGGAGTGAGCCGCACGCGTTCCGCGTCGCCGGCGCGGACGCCGGCGCGCGGCTCGACGTCGTCCTTGCGGCGCGCGCCGGCCTCAGCCGCGCGGTGGCCCAGCGCCTGATCGAGCAAGGCCTCGTGCTCGTCGGCGGCGCGCCGGCGCGCAAGCGGCACGTCCTGCGCGCCGGCGAGGAAGTGCTCTGGCAGGCTCCGCCGCTGCCGGAGGTCACGCTGGCGGCGGAATCCGTCGCCTACGAGATCGTCTACCAGGACGACTGGCTGCTCGTCGTCGACAAGCCCGCCGGCGTCGTCGTGCACCCGGCTCCGGGCCACGAGCACGGTACCCTCGCGCAAGGACTCGTGGCCGAGGGCGCCCGCGGTGGCCACGAGCTGCGTCCCGGCATCGTCCACCGGCTGGACAAGGACACCTCCGGGCTGCTGATCGTGGCGCGCCGCGACGAGGCGTACCGGCGCCTGGTGGCGGCGATGGAGCGGCGCGACATCCACCGCACCTATCTCGCCCTGCTCGCCGGCGACCTGCCGCAGGACGAAGGGACCATCGACGCGCCCATCGGGCGGCACATCCGCGACCGCAAGCGGATGTCGCTGCACACGGTCGCGGGGAGGCCCGCCGTCACGCACTTCGACGTCCTCGGCCGGGCGCCGGGCTACACCTTGACCCGGGTGCGGCTCGAGACCGGGCGGACCCACCAGATCAGGGTGCACTTCTCGGCTCTCGGCTATCCCGTCGCCGGCGATGTCCAGTACGGGCCGGCGCACCGTCCGGACGGGCTGGGCCGGCAGTTCCTGCATGCCGCCCGGCTGGCGTTCCCGCATCCCGACGACGGGCGCGAGATCGCCTGTTCCAGTCAGCTGCCCGCCGATCTCAGCGCCTTTCTCGGCCGGCTCGGCCTGCCCGGGCAGCCGGCCGTCTGACGCGGCGCCGGCGGCGCCGGCGAAGCGCCTTCGCAGCGCGTCCGTTCCACGCCGCCCGACGGTCCTGCGAGCGCGGTCCGCGGCCTTGCCGCGGCCGGGAGCGGCTGCTACAGTACTCCTCGACCTTTAATCCACGTCCCGAGAGACGGAAAGGGGGTGTAGCGTTGCCGTACGCCATCAGGTGCCGGCGGCGCTCTTTTTATGCCTGAACCCAGACCCGCCAACGAGACCGTCGTCCTGACGGCCGAGCAGATGTCGCGGACCATCACGCGCACCGCTCACGAGATCCTGGAGAAGAACCCCGGCGCCGAGAAGCTCGCCGTCGTGGGCATCCACACGCGAGGCGCCTACCTCGGCGCCCGTATCCACAAGCTTCTGTGCGAGGTCGGCGGTCGCGAGTACGCGGCGGGCAACCTCGACATCTCCTTCTACCGCGACGACGTCGCCGCGCGCGGCGCAGTGGGCGTCATCCCCAGCACGCCGCAGCCCGTCGTCAAGGACACCGATCTGCCGTTCACGATCGACGGAGCGAGGATCGTCCTCGTCGACGACGTCCTCTACACGGGACGCACCATCCGCGCCGCCATCGACGCTCTCTTCGACTACGGGCGGCCGGCTGCGGTACAGCTCGCGGTCCTCGTGGACCGCGGTCACCGCGAGCTGCCCATCCGGCCCGACTACGTCGGCAAGAACCTGCCCACGGCGCCGCGCGAACGCATCAGCGTCCGCGTCGCCGAGTGCGACGGCGTCGACGAGGTCGTCCTCGTGCGCGCGAAGGAGGCGTGACCATGCCCAAGCGGGACCTGATCAGCATCGAGGACCTCTCGCGCGCCGACATCGAGCTGCTGCTCGACACGGCCGAGAGCTTCCTGCCGGTGCTGGAACGCGACATCAAGAAGGTGCCCACGCTGCGCGGGCGCACCATCATCAACCTCTTCTGGGAGGCGTCGACGCGCACGTCGTCGAGCTTCGACCTCGCCGCCAAGCGGCTCTCGGCCGACACCCTGGCCCTCAAGTCCAGCGGCTCGGCCGTCGAGAAGGGCGAGACGCTCAAGGACACGGCGATCACGCTGAGCGCCTACTCGCCCGACATCATCGTCATGCGGCACCCCTCCGCCGGGGCCTGCCAGACGCTCTCGGCCAACACCGAGGCGAGCGTCATCAACGCCGGCGACGGCAAGCACCAGCACCCCACGCAGTGCCTGCTCGACCTCTTCAGCATGCGGCAGAACCTCGGCCGCGACCTCGACGGCCTCAAGGTCTTCATCATCGGCGACATCCTGCACAGCCGCGTCGCCCGCAGCGACATCATGGGCTTCCAGATGCTGGGCATGGACGTCACCCTGGTGGCGCCGCCGACGCTCATGCCGCGAGGCATCGAGGAGATGGGCGTCACGGTCGAGTACGACCTGGCCAACCTCAAGGACGCCGACGTCATCTACCTGCTGCGCATCCAGCGCGAGCGCATCAAGGCCGGCGCCGCCTACCTGCCCTCGCTCCGCGAGTACAGCCAGCTGTGGGGCATCTCGCAGGCGCGGCTGCGGCCGGGGCAGCGGGTCATGCACCCCGGCCCCATCAACCGGGGCGTCGAGATCGCGTCGGACATCGCCGACGACG
>CAWEHE010000031.1:0-57226 GCA_963808735.1 uncultured Thermoleophilia bacterium
GTCGGCGTCTGGCAGGTGAGCCACTGGGCGGCGGTGCTCGGCGCGGTGGGCCTCGTGTTCGCGACGGTCTACTCCCTGTGGATGATGCAGCGCGCCTTCCAGGGTGAGGAGACGCACGGCTGGTCGTTCGCCGACCTCACGAAGCGCGAGGTCGGCATGTTCGGCGCCATGATCGCCGCGCTCGTCGTCCTCGGCTTCTGGCCGCAGCCGCTGATCGTCACCGCGCGGCAGACGGTCACGGGCCTGCAGGAGATGACGGCGGCGAGCACCCTCGCCCAGCCGCAGGACGCGGCGGAGACCGGCGGCCCGGCCGCCGCCGCGGAGGCCGCCGCCGCACAGCCCGCCGATGGCTACCGACGGCGTCGCCGAGACCGGAGCCAGCAGTGAAGGCCGGCGACCTCCTCACCATCTCGCCGCTCATCGCGCTCACACTGACGCCGGTGGTCGTGATGCTCGTCGCCGCGATCTGGCGCGCGCACGCACCGGCGTTCTGGATCACGCTCTGCGGCCTGGCGACGACCTTCGGCCTGCTCTTCGTCTCCGCCTCGCGCACGGAGCGCGTGGTCACGCCGCTCATCGACATGGACGGCTACGCGCTCTTCTTCATCGGCCTGATCACCGTCGCCACCGCCGTCGTCGCGCTCCTGTCCTGGGGCTACCTGCCGCGGCTGCGCGTGCACCCCGAGGAGTACTACGTGCTGCTGCTCATCGGCCACGCTGGGCAGCGCGTGCTCGTCGCCAGCACGCAGTTCGCGTCGCTCTTCCTCGGGATCGAGATCCTCAGCGTGTCGCTGTACGCGCTGATCGTCTACCCGATCCACCGGCCGGACGGGTCGAGGCGGCGTCAAGTACCTCGTGCTCGCCGGGGCCACCTCCGCCTTCCTCGTCTTCGGCATGGCGCTCGTTTACGCCGAGTCCGGGACGATGATCGGCGGCGGCGTCGGCGGCTCACGCCGGCCTCGGCGGCGGCGACGTCGTCGTCACCGTCGGCATCGTGATGCTGCTCGTGGGCGTCGGCTTCAAGCTGGCCGTCGTGCCCTTCCACATGTGGACGCCGGACGTGTACAGGGCGCGCCCGCGCCGGTCGCCGCCTACGTGGCGACGGTCTCCAAGGGCGCCGTGTTCGCCCTGCTGCTGCGCTACCTGCTGCCGCTCAGCGCCGACCAGGGCTCGACGCTCTTCCTCGCCCTGACCGCCGTGGCCATCGCCTCGATGCTCGCCGGCAACCTGCTGGCGCTGCGCCAGGACAACGTCAAGCGCCTGCTGGCGTACTCCTCCATCGCCCACCTCGGCTACCTGCTGGTGGCCTTCCTCGCCAGCGGCGAGCGCGCCGGCGTGGCCGTCTGCTTCTACCTGGTCGCCTACTTCGCGACCACGCTCGCGGCCTTCGGCGTCGTCACCGTGCTCTCGCCCGGCGGACCGCGACGCCGACCAGGTCGCCGACTATCGCGGCCTCGGCGCGCGGCGGCCGTGGCTGGCCGCCATCTTCGCCGTGGCGCTCTTCTCGCTGGCCGGCATGCCGCTCACGATGGGGTTCATCGGCAAGTTCATGATCGTCACCGCCGGCGCCGGGTCGGCGCTGTGGGCGCTGGTCATCGTCCTCGTCGGTGACGCAGCACCATCGGCCTCTACTACTACACGCGCCTGATCGTGGCGATGTACGTGCGCCGGCCCGCGGAGCGAGATGCCGGCGCCGGCCGGCGCGGCGTAGCCGCGGCCGCCGGCGTCATGGCCTCGCCGTCCTGGCCGCGCTCGCGCGTTCCTGCTCGTCTTCGGCGTGTACCCGACGCCGCTGCTGCGGCTCGTGGAGCACGCCGTCTCCGTGCTGCCCTGGCCGTAGACGCCGGCGCTTCGCGCACGCAGCGGCGACGGTCGTACGCCGGAAACCCCCCGGGGTACCATTGCGTCAGCGAACGAAGCTGCGAGGAGGGCCGATGGCTTCAGCCGAGATCGAGAGCGGGATCTGCGGGTTCTGCACCACGGTGAAGACGACCGCGGAGGGCCGCACCGTGCGCGTCGAGTTCGAGACGGAGTGCGGCTACGTGGAGCAGCTCGCCGATGCGCTCACCGAGGTCGACCCGTACCGTGAGATCAGCTACCGCGGCGAGGGCCCGGTCACGCTGCAAGCTCGCCGCCGAGCACCTCGTGCACCCGGCGTGCCCCGTGCCGAGCGGGATCATCAAGGCGATCGAGGTGGAGGCCGGGCTGGCGCTGCCCAAGGACGCCAGCATCAAGCCGTCCAAGAAGGACTGACGGTGCACCTCGCGGAGCACCGACGTAGCCGGCCACCCTATCGCTCAGCCGGAAGCGCCAGACGGCGAGCGCGAAGAGCGCGGCCGCCCAGGCAAGCGAGAACCCGAACGCCGGCAGCACGTCGGCGACGTCGAACCCGCGCACCACGATGCCGCGCAGCCCGTCGAGGATCCAGGCCGTGGGCAGCAGGTGGCCGACGGTCTGGAACGTCTGCCCGGTGATCTCGAGCGGGAACCAGGCGCCGGAGAGCGCGGAGATGGCCATCGAGACGAGGATGGTGGTCGCGATGAGCGCCTGCTCGCTCTTGAGCACCGACGCCAGCAGCAGGCCCAGCGTGCTCGCGACGAGCGACAGCGAGACCATCATCACCAGCAGCGCCGCGGGGTCGCGCAGGTAGTCCACGCCGAAGAAGAGCTGGGCGACGGCGATGAGCAGGACCTGCTGCGCGAACGTCAGCAGGAACATCCCCGCCGTCTTGCCGCCGATGAGCTGCCGGCGCCGCAACCGCGTGGTCATGAATCGTTGCAGCGTTCCGTTCTGCCGTTCGACGATGAGCGCGATGCCGGCGGTGAGGAGACTGAACATGATGAAGTTCACCATCATGCCGGGAGAGCTGAGGACGAAGCCGCTGGGCGTCTGGCCGGCGGCTGCGCCGGCCTCGACGACCTTGGTGCTCGCGGCCGGACGAAGCGAGAGCCGCGGCCACGACGGGCCGGGCCTCCGCGGCGGTGCTCGCGACCACGCCATCCTGCGCGCCCTGCGGCATGCTCCTGGTGGACCAGACCGCCTCAGCGGCGGCGCGTGAGGCCAACTCGACGGTCACCTGCTCCCCGGCGAGAGTACGGACCTCGCTGGCTGCGGTCGCGGCGCCGCTCGAGCCCTGGGTGGACACGATCGTGAGGGCGGCCTTCTCCCCGGCGGCCACCGCGGCGCTGTAGCCGTCGGGGATGATCAGGCCGGCCGCGGCGCGCTCGTCGGCCATCCACGTCTCGAGCTCGTCCCCCTGCTTGACCACGACGCGGACGACGCTCGTCTCGTCGAGGGCGGCGACGAGCTGCCTGGCGGCCGCGCCCCCGTCAGCGTCCCACACCGCCAGCGGCAGCTTCTCCATCTCGCTGCCGCCGCCGAAGAGCAGCCCGAAGAACAGCGTGAACGCCAGCGGCATGACCAGGATGAAGATGAACGACAGCTTGTCGCGCGCGGTCTCCAGGAGGTCCTTGCGCGCGAGGACGGCGGCCAGCCTCACTGCGACCGCCTCACGAGAACCGCCTCCGCATGCGCAGCACGGCGAAAAAGAAGAAGGCGACGGCGAAGCCGAGCGGGACCAGCACCTGCCAGCGGATGTCGGCGGCGCCACCGCCGCGCATGGCCGTGTCCCAGCCGGACAGCAGCCAGCCGTTCGGCGTGAACCTCTGGACGATCGCGTACGTCCCGCTGCTCTGGGCGGTGCCGGTGAAGTTGCCGCCCGAGCAGGGCGAGGACGAGGTAGACGCCGGCGCCGATGGCGCCGGCCTGCGCCGGCGTCTTCGTGAACGCGATGACGAGCAGGGCGAGGCCGCCGGCCACGCCGGCGCCGACCAGCGTGAGCAGGACGACGGCGTCGAGGCGGCCCCACTCGATGCCGAAGATCAGGCGGCCGGCGACGAGCAGCACCACCGCCTGCGCCAGCACGGTCACGAAGACCGAGACGAACTTGCCGCCGATGATGACGCCGTGCCTGGTCGGCGTCGTGAAGAGGCGCGGCAGGGTCCCATCGCGGTCCTCGGTGAGGATCGTCCGCGCCACGTTCGCCGCGCCGAAGAACATGAAGAAGACCATCATGCCGGCGAGGATGAGGCCGGTGACCGCGACCTCCTTCTCCGTCCCCGCGGCCTGTGGCGAACGCTGCGCTGACCTGGAGGCCGGCGGACACGCCGCCGGAGTGGCTGAACTGCTCGGCGGCGCGGGCGGCGACCACCTGCGGGTCGAGGGGGTCGTTACCCTGCGCAGCGAGGGCGGCGGCCCCGGCGGCGGCCGCGCGCGCGCCGTTGAAGTCCGCCAGCACCTGTCCCACCACACCCTCGACGATGGAACCGCCGATCTCGCTGGTCGGGTTCTCGTACAGCTCGATCTGCGTCCTCGCCGCGTCGCATCCCGTAGGTCACGGTGCTGAAGTCCTCGGGGATGATGACGGCCACCGCCGCCTTGCCGTCGTCGACGGCCTGCCGGGCGGCGGCCTCCGAGCTCCGCGTCGTGGTCTCGAGCACATCCGCGAGGTCCTTGCTCGTGAGGACGCTCTGGACGGCTGCGCCGGCGTTCTGCCGCCCGAAGGCGCTCCGCCGGCGTCCAGGTTCGCGACCACGACCTTGGTCGCGGCGATGTCGAACCCGCCGCCGCCGCCGAAGGCGAAGCCGAGCAGGGCGGCGAGCGCGAGCGGCGCGGCCAGCATCATCACCAGCGCGGGCACGTTGCGCGCCGTGCTGCGCAGGTCCTTCCAGGCGATGGCGAGGATCTTGGTCACGATGCGCCGCCTATTCCTGAGCGCCCGGCCGGTGAGGTGGAGGAAGACCATCTCGAGGTTCGGCTCGGTGACGTTGATCTCGGTGATGCGCGAGCCGGCCGCGGCGGCCGCCTCGAACAGCCGCGGCAGCACCTCGTTGGCGTCCTCCGTGAGCAGGATCGCCTCGTCCTCCTCGACGGTGACCTTCTCCACGCCCGGGCAGCTCGCGCCAGCGCTCGGCCATGCCCTCGAGGAAGTGGTCCACGCGGGCCGTGACGCGAGGCTCCTGGCCGACGATCCGGACCAGCTCCTCGTGCGTGCCGAGCGCGATCATCTTGCCGTGGTCGACGATGCCGATGCGGTCGCTGAGCTCCTGCGCCTCGGCCATGTAGTGC
This sequence comes from uncultured Thermoleophilia bacterium, assembly GCA_963808735.1. Classification (GTDB taxonomy): domain Bacteria; phylum Actinomycetota; class Thermoleophilia; order UBA2241; family UBA2241; genus CAIXSE01. The sequence continues at coordinate 5,128 of CAWEHE010000031.1, forward strand.
GTGGTGTAGAGGATGGTCATGCCCTGGTCGCGAAGCGCCAGGATGCCGTCGAGGATCGACCGCCGGCTCTGCGGGTCGATCCCGACCGTCGGCTCGTCCAGGTACAGCACCTTGGGCTTGTGCAGCAGCGCGACGCCGATGTTGACGCGCCGCTTCATGCCGCCGCTGAACTTGTCGATGCGGTCCTTCTGGCGGTCGACGAGGCTGATGAGCTCGAGCACCTCGTCGACGCGCTTCTTGAGCGCGTCCCCCGAGAGCCCGTACATCCGCCCCCAGAAGACGAGGTTCTCGCGCGCGCTCATATCCGGGTACAGCGCGATGTCCTGGGGGACCACGCCGATGGTCTCCTTGACCGCCTGTGGGTCGTCGACGACGGAGTGGCCCGCCACCGTGCGTCGCCGCCGCTGGGCCGCAGCAGGCAGCTGAGCATGGAGATGGTGGTGCTCTTGCCGGCGCCGTTGGGGCCCAGGAGGCTGAAGATCTCGCCGGCGCGCATGTCGAAGCTCACGCCGTCGACGGCGAGGACGCCTTTGGGGGGATCGTACTGCTTGCGCAGCTCCCGGACCTCGACGATGCTCACCGCGCGCCCTCCCCGTCAGGCGACTTCTGACAGACCGCTCACGCCTGTATACACCCGGAGCGGTCGCGGCTGGTCACGCGCTCGGCTGCGCGATGCCTGTCGCAGCCGTCGGCGCACCGCGTGCTCAGCTCGGCGGGTCAGCGGCCCGAGCGGGCGCAGCACGCAGACCGGCGTCTGCTCGTGTCCCTGGCCCGAGCGGGTTGTCGCGCATGAGGCGCTTGGCGAGCGCGCTGTCGGCGCCCGGGTGAGGCGCCGAGCACCGCGGCGGTGAGGTCGTTGGCGTCGATGACGACGAACTCGACGCGGCCGCCGGCCGCTTCGCTCAGTACGTCGGCGAGGTGCGCGGCCACACCGTCGGGGTCGGCCGGGCCGAGCTTGGCGTGGGTGTTGTGCGGCGGCAGCGTGTTCCAGGTGGGGCCGTCGATGGCCTCCACGTCGGCGCCGGCGACCTTGTAGAAGAGGCCGCGCTTGCCGACCACCTTGCCCGCGGCCGAGACGGCCGCGGCGGCGACGATGCGCGGCGCGCCGGCTTCGTCGATGGCCAGCTGCATCGTCTCGGGGATGCCGAGGCCGATGCCGTGCGGCGTCTTGGTCACTGCTTTGCTGAGCACCTTCGCCAGTCTCGTCGGGTGGATCTCGTCGAGCGCGTAGCTGCGGCCCTGGCTGGCGGCGATGGGCTTCTCGGCCATGACCACCAGGTCGCCCGGGCTGGACGTGCGCGGACAACGTCGCGTCGCATGACGAGGTCGAGGTCGTCGCCGCGGGCGACCAGGTCGGTGTGCAGCGGCAGGCGGGCGTACACCGTCCCGCCCGCGACGCCGAACAGGTGCTTCTCCTCGTTCGGCGCGTACCCGGCCAGCAGGCGCTCGGCCTCGGCGGCCGCGGCGGGGCCCTGCGGGCCCGCGGCCGCCGCCAGCAGCGCCGGCACGCGCGCGTCGCCCGCCTCGGCGATGCTGCCGCGGTGCACCGGGCCGACGGGGACGGGCGCGCTGAGCGCGGCCTCCACGTCGGCGTCCTCGATCACCACGCTGCGGTCGACGAACTCGCGCAGCCACAGCTCGACGTTGGCGGCGCGCCAGAAGAACATGCTCTCCTCCACCTGGCCCTTGCAGCAGGCGCGGAACGCCTGCACCACGGCCTCGCCGTCCCAGTACGGGCGCGCCTGGAACGCCGGCGACTGGTACAGGCTGGTGAACGCCGCCCGGCGCGCCTTGATCCAGCGCATCTCCGGCGTCGTGAACCCGACCTTCCAGCGGCGCAGGCGGATCTTCTCCGGCAGCGTGCCCTTGAGCGCGGCGCGCAGGATCCAGCGGCTCCAGCCGTGACGCACGATCGCGTCCTCCGGCAGGCTCAGGATGTGGTCGACGAACTCCTGGTCCAGGTACGGCACCCGGCTCTCGATGCTGAACGCCATGGAGTTGCGGTCCTCGTAGCGGAGCAGGCACGGCAGGCTGTAGGTGAGCAGGTCCTGGAGCAGGCGTTCCTTGAGGTCCGACTGGGAGCGCCCGTACCCGGGGTCGGTGGTCCGGGCGAGGAAGTCCGGCCGCAGGAGCTTGCGCGTCGGCAGCTGCTTGCGCCGCTGCTTGATGCGCCGCTTGGCCAGCGGCCAGAGCACGTCGCGCGAGGCCGCGGCCTCTTTGCGCAGCTCCTCGTACTTGCGCTCCTTGCGCAGCTGGCGCAGGTAGACGAGCTGATACGGCACGTAGCCGGCGATCAGCTCGTCGCCGCCCTGGCCGTCGAGCAGCACGGTGACCTGCTCGCGCGCGGAGCGCATCACGCACCACTGCGCGTAGGGGCCGGTGCTGACGATGGGCTCTTCCTGGTGCCAGACGAAGTCGCGCAGCTCGCCGATGAACTCGTGCGACGTCGGGTTGGTGTAGGTGGTGTCGGCGCCGGTGCTCTCGACGGCGGTCTCGATGTACTCGCGCTCGTCGATGGGGTCGCCGTCGAACACGGCGCTGAAGGTCTTGAGCTGGCCGCGCAGCGACGTCGCGTCGGGCACGTCCTCCTGGAGCAACTCGCTCATGAAGCTGACGATGGTGGTCGAGTCGAGGCCGCCGCGAGAGGCAGGAGCCAACGGGGACCTCGGAGACGAGGCGCCGCTCGACGCTCTCGCGGAAGCGGCGCCGGAAGTCGGCCGGGTCGTCGCCGCCGTCCGTGCTGAGCTTCGGCGTCCAGTAGGCGATGCTCTCGAGCGGGGCGGCGAGCAGGCCGGGCGCCGGAGCGGCTTCGCCGCCGGCGCCGTCAGGCGCTCCGGCGGTCCCGTCCAGCGGCAGTTCGATCCAGGTCGCCGCCGGCACGTGGTACACCCCCCGGAAGAACGTCTCGGCGCGGTGGTCGTGAAAGCCGTGCTGCAGGTACTCGAAGACCATCTGCTCGTCCGGCTCCGCCACGAGCTCGGGATCCTGGAGGAGCGCCTTGATCTCGCTGCCGAAGAGCAGCCGGCCGCTCTGCGGCGAGCGCGCGTAGTAGAGCGGCTTGATGCCGAAGTGGTCGCGGTTCAGCACGAGCTTGCCGCCGCGCCCGTCCTCGCCGGCGCCGCGCAGGTCGGCCACGGCGAACGCCCACATGCCGTTGAAGCGCGCGGCGCAGCCGGAGCCCCACTCCTCGTAGGCGTGGACGATGACCTCACTGTCGCAGTGGGTGCGGAAGACGTGGCCGGCGGCCTCCAGCTCGGCGCGTAGCTCGCGGAAGTTGTAGACCTCGCCGTTGTAGACGACCCAGACCGTCTCGTCCTCGTTGGCGATGGGCTGGTGCCCGCCCTCACGGTCGATGATGCTCAGGCGGCGATGGCCAAGGCTGATGATGGGAGTCTCGAAGGCGCCGGCGTCGTCGGGGCCGCGGTGCACGATGGCGGCGGCCATGCGCCCGAGAAGCTGCCGGTCGGGCGAGCCGGCAAAGCCGAAGATGCCGCACATGCGCGGAAGCTCTCCTGGGGTTTGGGGCCGTTGACCGGCGCGGTGGCTCTTCCGGCCGCCGCGCCGCTCAACCCTACCACAGGCGACCGCGCGGCCCGGAGGGTCGTCGCGAGGGCCCGTCGCGGCCCTCGCCGCCGCCGGCGGCCCGGGCTCCCGTCACATCAGCGCGGTGCGATTCCCCGGGTGCGACATGCAGTAGTCGCTCTCCAAGACCAGCGGGAACGCGCCGACAACGGGGAACGCGCCGAAGGGAAGCTCGCGAGTGGAGCCGCGGAAGTAGTGCTCCGCCTGCAGTACTACGGGAGGCGCCGCCCGGCACGTGCCGGCGTCGCCGGGTCCCGGGAGCTTGCAGAACGCCGGACAGGTGCTGCAGCGCTGCATGCTCTCCTGATCCATGTCTCCTCCTGTGCCGTGAGCGGGATCGGCGCGTGGGACTCACGCCCGCGCGCCGGGACCGGCCTCCTCTTTCCACGCCGGGCGCCCCCGTACCTTCCCGGCCCGGCGCGACGGCGAGTCCGGCCGCGTCATTGCCGCCCGAGGGAGGCTCCCGATACACTCGGGGCCTTCCCCACCGCCGACGTGGAGGTCCGCCGATGGCCGAGCGCCAAGAAGTCCTTCGCGAGGTCCGCCAGCTGGACTACGTATGGATCCCGCTGCGCGACGGCGCCCGCCTCGCGGCGCGCGTGTGGCTGCCGGCGGACGCCGAGGACGAGCCGGTCCCGGCGATCCTCGAGGCGGTGCCCTACCGGCTGAGCGACGGCATGGCCACCCGGGACGTCCTCATCCACCCCTACTGGGCGGCGCGCGGCTACGCCTGCGTGCGCGTCGACCTCCGCGGCAGCGGCGAGTCGGACGGGGTCCTCGAGGACGAGTACCACCCGCAGGAGCAGGAGGACCTCCTCGAGGTCATCGCCTGGATCGCCGCTCAGCCCTGGTGCAGCGGCGGCGTCGGCATGACCGGCATCTCGTGGGGCGGCTTCAACAGCCTTCAGCTGGCCGCCCGCCGCCCGCCGGCGCTCAAGGCGATCATCACCCTGATGAGCACCGACGACCGCTACGCCGACGACGTGCACTACAAGGGCGGCTGCGTGCTCGCCACCGACCTGCTCCACTGGAGCACCTGCATGCTTCACTGGCAGTGCCAGCCGCCGCACGAGGCGGCGGTGGGCGAGCGCTGGCGCGAGCTGTGGGAACAGCGCCTCGCGGCCAACCGGCCGTGGATCCACACCTGGCTCGCCCACCAGCGCCGCGACGCCTACTGGAAGCACGGCTCGGTGTGCGAGGACTACGCGGCCATCGCGATTCCCGTCTACGCCATCGGCGGCTGGACGGACGGCTACACCAACAGCGTCCTGCGCCTGCTCGAGGGCCTGCCGGGGCCGCGCAAGGGACTCATCGGCCCGTGGCCCCACGCCTTTCCGCACTACGTCACTCCGGGCCCGGCGATCGGCTTCCTGCAGGAGGCGCTGCGCTGGTGGGACCACTGGCTCAAGGGCGTGGACACCGGCGTCATGGACGAGCCGATGCTGCGCGTCTGGATGCAGGACTCCACGCCGCCGGTCCCCTGGATGGACGAGGTCCCGGGCCGCTGGGCCGGTGAGGACGAGTGGCCGTCGTCACGCCTCACGCCCCGCCGCCTGCGTCTCGACGCCGACGGGGTGCTGCGCGGCACCGCCGGCCCGCCGCCGGACGCGGAAGCGGCCGCGGCGCACGGAGCGGACGGCGGCCGCCTGCGCATCCGCGGCTCCCAGCTCTGCGGCGCCGACGCCGGCGCCTGGTGCGCCGAGAGCCAGCCGAGCGACTTCGCGCCCGACCAGCGAGCGGCCGAAGGCCAGTCGCTCTGCTTCACCTCGGCCCCGCTCACCGAGATCACGGAGATCCTCGGCCACCCACGGCTCACGCTGCGCTTCGCGAGCGACCGGCCGCTGGCGCTGGTGGCCGCCCGGCTGGACGACGTATCGCCGGGCGGCGCCTCCAGGCTCGTCACGCAGCAGGTCTTCAACCTGACGCACCTCTCCGGCCACGAGACGCCCGGCGCTCTCGAACCGGGGCGCGAGTACGCGGCGACCATCGCCCTCGACGCCATCGCCCACTCCTTCCCCGCCGGCCACCGGCTCCGGCTCGCCCTGTCGCCGACGTACTGGCCGTGGGCGTGGCCCTCTCCCGAGCCGGTCACGCTGACGGTCGTCGCCGGGGCGAGCGAGCTCGAGCTGCCGGTGCGGCCGGTGCGGCCCGAAGACGACACACTGCGGCCGTTCGACCCTCCGGTCGTCCCCGACGGCCTTGGAGAGACCACCGTCGGCGGCGGCCGCGGCGGCCGCTCCTACACCCGCGATCTCGTCGCGGACGGCATCTCGTGGACCTTCCGCTACGTAGACGGCGGCAACGTGGTCCTCCCCAACGGCTGGGAGAGCGAGGAGTGGAACCGCGTCGGCTACGGCGTCTCAGAAGGCGACCCGCTCTCGGCGCGGGTCGAGGTCGACGCGGAGTCCGTCCTGCGGCGCGGCGCGCAGGGCCGGTTTCACATCACGACACACGGGGAGATGACGTGCGACGCGGACACCTTCGTCGTCGTCGACAGCGTCTCAGTCCGCGAGGGCGAGCCGGACGACGAGCGCGAGGTGTTCGCGAGGACCTGGCGCCACGAGGCGCCGAGGGACCACGTCTGAGAGGGAGGACGGCAGGATGTATTTCGGCGCGCACGTGAAGTCGTCGGGCGGCGTATGGCACGCCATCGAGAACGGTGTGGAGCTCGGCTGCGAGGCGGTGCAGTTCTTCGCCGGCAGCCCCCGGACCTGGGCGCCGACGGTCTACAAGGAGAAGGACGCGGCGCAGTTCCGCGAAGCCCGCGCCGCGTCGCCGATCCGCTTCGTCCTGATCCACACGATCTACCTGATCAACCTGGCGAGCGAGAAGGAGGACTTCTACGAGAAGTCGGTCACCTCGCTCTGCGGCGCCCTCGCCGCGGCGGAACAGCTGGGCGCCGACGCCATCGTCACGCACATCGGTTCGCACATGGGCAGCGGTTTCGAGGCCGGCCTCGAGCGCGTGCAGGCGGGGCTGCGGCGCGCGCTCGCGGAGAGCGAGGGGTCTTCCGTGCGCCTCCTGCTGGAGAACACGGCCGGCGCCGGCGGCACCATGGGCGTCGACTTCCTGGAGCTCGGCCGGATCATCGACGCCGCCGGCGGCCACCCGCGCCTGGGGGTGTGCCTGGACACGGCGCACATCTTCGAGTCCGGCGTCGACCTGCGCACCGCCGAAGGCATGGCCGAGACGCTCGCGCGTGTCGATGCCGGCTGCGGCCGCGAGCGCCTCGTCGCGCTCCACCTGAACGACTCCAAGACGCCGCTCGGGTCCAACCGCGACCGGCACGAGAACGTGGGCGAGGGAGACCTCGGCATGGACGGCTTCCGCACGATCGTGAACGAGCCGGCGTTCGCCGACCTCCCTGGCATCCTCGAGGTGCCGGGCTTCGACGGCGAGGGCCCGGACCGCGAGAACCTCGCGAGACTGCGCGCCCTTGCGGGCGCCCCCGCGGCAGACTGACCTGGCCGCGGGCGCGACCGGCCGCGGCACGCGACGGCGCAGCACGAGAGGGGCCGTACGCTCGTGGGTATACTCGGACTGCGCCGTGCGCAGGGCGCGGGCACACCGACGACAGCGAGGTGACGCCATGGAACTCGTGACCGTGACCACCGTGGGCGACCAGGGCCTGGCCAACCTCGTCGTGGGGGTACTCGAGCAGGCCGGAGTCGAGGCCGTGGTCGGAGGCGCCGGCGCGCCGGACGTCTATCCGATGCCTTCGGTGCAGCCCTTCAGGATCCTGGTCAACGAGGCCGACCTGTCCCGCGCCCGCGACGTCCTCGCCGAGTACGACGCCGCGCCGGACGACGCCGATGACGACGAATGACCCGACGGCGCCCGCGGCCCCGTCTGCTATCATGTGCCTTCTTGCAGCACTATTTCGGCCCTACGGGGCGTTCCTGACACGGGAGTGACGATGTTCGGACGCATCTTCGGACGCGGCAAGGACGACCAGGATCAGGCCGTCTGCGGCGACTGCGGCCGCACCCTTCTCGCCGGCGAGTGGACCCAGACCGTCATTGACCAGAACGGTGACGAGCGCCTCATCTGCTCGCTGTGCGGGCAGGCCTACTCGGGCGTCAGCGAGCCCATCGCCGCGGCGCCCGCGCCGGCCAACAACGGGCGCATGCGCGAGACGCGCAGCGAGTCCCGCCCCGAGCAGCGACCCGCGCCGGCGAACGAGCCGCCGGCCCCCGACTCACGCGCCGAGAGCGACGCCTTCTGGCAGGCGCTCAAGGACAAGGACGCGCAGATCGAGGGCCTCAAGGCCGAGCTGGCGCGCGCCGAGGCCGAGCGGCAAGAGCTCGCCGGCAGATTCGCGCGCCTCGGTACTGAAGCCGCGGCTGCCGCGGGCGTGGACGACGAACCCGGCTCCCTGACCGGCGACTCGTCCGAGCCGGGCGAGCGCACGTGGGGCGAGACCCCCGCGGAGTTCGCCGCCGAGATGGCGGCGCTGCGCGAGTCCGAAGCCGCCGCGACCCCCGAGACCTCGGCGGTCTTCGGAGACGAAGCGCCGGCCGAGCTGCCGCTGCAGGCCGCTCAGGTCGCGGAGACGGCTGTCGTCGCCGACGTGGTCGCAGAGGCGGACGTCGCCGCGGAGCCCGCGGACGACACCCCCGCAGGAGTCGCCGCTTCCGACGCCGCGCCTGCGGACGCAGCGCCCTCGACGCCGCCGGCAGATGAGGCCGTCGTCCCGGCGACGGTGTTCGAAGACACGCAGCCCATCCCGGCGGTCTCCGAGGAGATGCTCGCCGCTGTCCACGATGACGAAGACGACGCGAGCACCGGCGAGATCGCCGCGTCCGACGCCGCGGCTGCGGTCCTCGCCGGCAGCGGCACGCTGCCCGGCGAGCCCGCCGCAGAAGAGCCTCCGGCGCAGTCGGCGGCGCAGGCCGAAGCGGCGGCGGCGTCGCTCACGCTCCTGCAGCGCGGCGTCGACCTGCTCAACGTGAGCCGCGTACCGCGCAAGATCACCGAGACCAACGAGCAGCTGGGCATGCCGCACGTCCACGTCGGGTGCGACGGGGAGATCGTCACCGTCACCTTCATGTGGACGATGGGCTGGTACCGCTTCAACGTCGACTTCGAGAGCGGCGACGTCACGATGGACGACCGCGGCTACGAGGAGCTCACCGACCTGCAGCCCAACGCCGGCGTGCGCGCCGACGGCACGGTGCAGCTGGCGCCGGCGCAGATCAGCCGCGCCGCGGCGCAGCGCGCGCAGGCCGCGCCCGACGAAGCGACCGCGCAGGATGCCCAGCACGCGGCAGCGCCGGCCGGCCCCGCAGCCGAGCCGGAGACGCCGCGCGAGGCGGCCCAGAAGCCGCCGGAGTTCCTCAGCAAGTCGCTGCTCGGCCAGCGCAGCGACGACGAGAGCGCGTCGTGGGAGCAGACCAAGGCGCGCGACTTCGACTGGGACCGCTGACGCGCCGACGCGATCGCGGCCCGACGGGCCGCTACGGACAGAAGAAGGCCCGGGGCGCCGTGAGGCGCCCCGGGCCTTCTCTCTTTCGCGCCGGCCGGGGCGGCCGGCGCGGACGTCACCTCAGAAGAACATCCCGCTGCCGCCCAGCATCCCGCCGAAGAGCTGGGTCATGAACTGGTCGAAGGACTGCGCGTCTTCGGGCGGCGTGACCTCGACCGGCTCGTCGAAGTCCGACATGGCGACGGCGCCCGTCAGCGACACGCCCTCGACGCCGGCCATGTCCTTCTGGCCGGTCATGTCCATGGCGGCGCCGAACTGCGCCTTGTACATGAGCTGGTCCTCGACCCCGATCCAGTAGTCGACCGAAGCCTCCTTCAGGCTCTTGCCCAGCGCCTCGGCCTGCTGCTTGTTCTGCAGCAGGCCCTGGCTGAGCTCGCCGAGCTGGCCGCCGGAATCGCCGAGCTTGCCCTGCAAGCTCGGGTCCTCGGCGGCGCTGGTCAGCGAGTCGGCGAGCTTCTGCGCGTCGGCGACCGCCGTGATGTGGTAGACCTCGACGCCGCTCAGCTGCTCGGTGCCGGCGTACTGGTAGTCCGTGCCCCAGGTCGAGGGGTCGACGCCCAGGCTCTTGAGCTGCTCCGTGGGGGCCGCGCCCGTCGCGGCCTGCTTGTCGAGCGACCTGGCGTTCTTGCCGTCGAGCGCGTACCACGTGCCCTGATACTCGACCCAGGACTTCGGGCCCTTGCTCATCATGCCGAACTCGAGGTTCTGGCCCGCGATGCCGAGGCTCAGCGTCATGTCGACGGCGGTCGGCTTGTTGGCGCTCGAACCCTCAGCGTGCAGCGTGACACCCTGGGAGAGAAGGGCCTTCGCCGTGGGATCCGTCATCTTCTCCGTATCGCCCTTCAGCTGCAGCCCGACGTCCACGATGAACGACGCGCTCGTCACCGTGGCCATCCTGGCCTCGCTCGCCTTCACGATCTGGTCGGCGGTCATGCCGGACGGGAGCGTTGGCGCGGCGGAGCTCTCGGCTGAGGACGAACCGCTCCCGCAGCCGGCCATCGCCGCCACCAGCAACGCAAGCGCCAGCACCAGCGCCGGGAACGATCTCGGGAACCTGCGAAGCATGGGATCTCCCTCCCCTTGGACTGCGTGGACCCGGCGCGCGCGAAGGCCGCGCTCCCTGCTAGTTCTCGGCTGGATGCGGCCGCTCCTTTAAAGGCGAACGGCCGGCGTCAGTCCGGCTGCTGCCTCGGCGAGACGACGACCGCGCGGAACGGCTCGTTGCCCTCGGAGACCGTCTCCACGCGCGGATCGTCCTTGAGGTGCAGGTGGATGACCTTGCGCTCCGCGGCCGACATCGGCTTGAGCGCGATGCTCGCCGACTCGCGATCGACCTTCTGCGCGGTGCGGTCGGCCAGCGACGTGAGCGCCGCGGCACGACGGTCGCGGTAGCCCTCGGCGTCGACGACCACTTGGCGGCGCTCGCGACGGTCGCCATTCACGACGATCGCGGAGATGTACTGGAGGGCGTCGATCGTGGCGCCGTGGCGACCGATGAGAAGGCCGAGGTCGTCACCGCTGATCTCGGCGCGGACACCCCCCTCGGGGGTCTCACTGGCGCCGACGTGGGCCTCGATGCCCATGAGGTCCACGACCGTCTGGACGAAGTCGCGAAGCTTGTCGGCGCCCGGAGGTAGGTCGGCGTCGGCGCGCTCGTCGGACGGCCGCAGGCGAGCCTCGACCTGGGCTTCGACCTTGCCGCGGCCGAACAGGCCGCCCTTGCTGCCCTCGTCGAGGACCACGTACTCGACGTCGGCCTCGTTCACGTAGGGCACGAGCTTGCGCAGCCGGTCGAGCGCCAGGCGCTCGGCCTCTTCGATGGTGGCCGCGCTGGCGATGGTGGCGAACTCGGTCTCTTCTTCCTCTTCGTCGATCGGCTGGAGGTCGTCCGCTTCTTCCATCGCTCCTGCTCCCTCGTCGGTGTGAGAAAGGCGGGGGCGGACCCTGCGGCGTCAGTCGTCGGCCGTAGGACCGTCCGCGCTGGTGTTCGCTCCATCGTCGCCGGCAGGCGCCGCGGGGCTGCTGCCGGCCGCCTTCCCGGCCGGCTTGCCCTTGCCCGGCTGGCCGGCAACGCCCTTGGGCTTTGCGCCTTGCGGTTGGGCGGGCTTGCGCTTTCCCTTGCCGGGCGGGGGCTTCTTGGCGCCGGCCGCGACGCTGCCCTGCTTGGCCGCGCCTGAGCCGGCGCCGCCCTTCTTGGCCATCTTCTCCTCGCGCTGCTTCATGGCCTCGGACTGCGAGGCCATGAGCGTCTCCATGCAGTCGGCTGCGCTTCTTGGGCTTGCTCTTGGCTTTCGCCGCCAGCTCCTCCGGCTTGGGCATGGTCTTCTTGATGATCAGCTGCTGGCCGATGGTCCAGACGTTGGTCGTGACCCAGTACACAAAGAGACCCGCCGGGAAGCTGAACAGGAAGAGCACGAACATGATCGGCATCGCGCGCATGATCCACTTCTGCGTGCTGTCGCTCTGCGTCGCCACCATGAGCTCGGTCGAGATCATCTGCGTGACGACGTAGAGGATGAGCAGGATCCAGGTGGGGTCCGGTTCCCCGAGCTGCGGGATCCACAGGAACGGGGCGTGGTTGAGGGCCTGCACGGACGGCTGATAGATGGCGGCGCTGAGCGGACCCAGGCCCTTGATGGCCGCGTACAGGCTGATGAACACCGGCAGCTGCAGCAGCAACGGCAGGCACGACGCGAACGGGTTCACGCGGTGCTCCGAGTAGAGCTTCATCGTCTCTTCCTGGAGCTTGCCGCGGTCGCCCTTGTACTTCTTCTGCAGTTCCTTGATCTGCGGCTGGATCATCTGCATCTGCTGCGCCGACTTGTACTGCTTCCAGGTGAGCGGGAAGAGGATGAGGCGCACGATGATGGTGAGGCCGATGATCGCCAGGCCCCAGGTCCAGCTGTAGCCCAGGCCGAGTTCGCGCAGGAAGTCGTTGATCGTGACGAGGATCCAGTGGAGCAGCAGGATCAGCTGCGAGAAGATCGGGAAGTTGTACACGTCAGCTCACATCCACGTGGGCGTGCTCGCAGTCGCGGTGCCGCGGCGGCACCGGATCGTAGCCGCCGTTGCTGAAGGGGTTGCAGCGCAGGATGCGCCAGCACGCCATGCCGAAGCCACGGATGGCGCCGTGCTCGCGCAGGGCGCCGATGGCGTAGTTGGAGCACGACGGGTAGTACCTGCAGCGCTGCCCGAGCATGGGCGAGAGCGTGTACTGGTACACCCTGATGAAGGCGATGAGGACCTTGTTCATCCCTGCTCCGGCGTAAGGAGCCCGGCGCGGCCCAGCAGTTCCTGCACGGCCGCGCTCACGAGGCCCTTCTCGCCCTCGCCCTCGCGGGCGACGAGCTCGTTCAGTTGCGGCCGCGCGATCACGACGAGATCGTACTCCTCGGCAAGCTGCCCCGCGCTGGCCCGGAAGGCCTCGCGCAGCAGCCGTTTGATGCGGTTACGGACGACGGCGCCGCCCAGCTTCTTCGACACGGAGAGGCCCAGTCTCGGCCCCTCGTCGCCCGGCTCCGCCGGACGCTTGAACCAGTAGAGCACCAGAAAGCGAGAGGCCGTGGAACTCCCCTGCCGATAGATGCGCTGGAAATCGGAGGAGCGTGAGAGACGGGAGCGCTTCGCGGCCATGGGGCCTGCGGCTACGCGCTGAGGCGCTTGCGCCCCTTCTGCCGGCGGCTCTTGATCACCGACCGGCCCGCGCGCGTGCTCATGCGCTTGCGAAAGCCATGGGTCTTGCTGCGCTTACGGGTGTTCGGTTGGTAGGTCCTCTTCACAGCTTCCTCGCATGATTGCCGATACTCAGAACGTGCAGTATAGCGGCGCGGCGGAGGCGCGGTCAATTTGGCTCCGAGGACCCGCACCCGGCCTCTGCCACGCTCACGAATCGCGCGACGTTGCCGATACGGGCTACTGGAACCACAGCGACAAGAGCGAGACCATGCAGCTCGAAGGATCGATCCACAGGTTCAACCTGGCGGGCGTCCTGCAGTTCCTCGCGCAGAACGCCGCCACCGGCGTGCTCGAAGTCCGCGACTTCGAGGAGTACGGCTTCATCTACCTCGTGGGCGGGCGGGTCGAAGCCATCTCGCTGCCGATCACCGACGAGAAGCTCGGGTCCCGCCTGCTGAAGGCGGGCTGTCTCACGGAGCAGCAGCTGGCCGAGGCGCTCATGGAGGACGCCGGCCTCACGCACGACCAGAAGAAGCTCAAGCCGCTCGGCCAGCGGCTCATCGAGAAGGGCTACACGACGCGCGAGAAGATCCGCCAGATCATGGAGAAGCAGACGCTGGACCAGGTGTTCGAGCTCGCCCACTGGACCAACGGGGTCTTTCTCTACGACGAGCCCGAGCAGATGCCGCGCTTCCAGGTGACCATCGAGAGTGACGTGCACTTCCTGCTGCTGGACGCGCTCCGCCGCATCGACGAGGGCGAGCAGGCGCGCAAGACCAGCAACGTGGTCGACAACGAGGTCTGCTACGCCTGCCCGCTCGGCGACGACTGCAGCACCGTGATCAAGACCAAGTACCTGAAGAAGGACGTCTGCCTCTGGCGCGAGATGGCGGCGGTCCTCGACGAGAGCACCGAGGGACTGCGCGACGCGCGCCAGCTGTACCGCTCGCGCGACGAGAACGCCGGCACGACGCTGGACGCCTCCCTGGACTCGGAGTGACCCCGGCCGCTAAGGGGTACTGAGATGCCGTGGCCGGCGAGCATGGCATAGACGGGAACTTCAGGCACGTCCTCGACGCGATCAGCGACGGGGTGTACGTCATCGCAGCCGACCGGACCATCGCCTACTGGAGCGCAGGCGCGGAGCGCATCACGGGCTACTCCGCGAGCGAGGTGGTCGGCCGTCGCTGCGACGCGGAGATCCTCATGCACACCGATCTGCAGGGCACCCGCCTCTGCCTCGCCGGCTGCCCCTTGCAGGACTGCATCGACACGGGCAGGGAGCGCGCTATCAGTGAGGTCTTCCTGAAGCGCAAGGACGGCGAACGACTGGCCGTGTACGTCAAGACCGCCGTCTTCGAGACGGACGGGCAACGCTACGGCGTGGAGATCTTCGGCGAGCTCGAGAGCGTGGCCGGCAAGGAGCTCGTCACGCGCATGCAGGAGCTCTCGGACTCGGCCATCTCCGACCCGCTCACCGGTCTCTTCAACCGGCGCTACCTCGACGCCGCACTCGCGCAGCGCTTCGCCATGTTCCGCCGCCTGGGAAGCCGCTACGGGGTCATCCAGCTCGACATCGACGAGGTCAAGACCGTCAACGACCGGCTAGGGCACGCGGTCAGGCGACGGCGCGATACGCTTCGTCGCCGACATCCTGTCCGGGAACGTCCGCGAGATGGACGTCGCCTCCCGCTACGGCGGCGACGAGTTCGTGGTCATCTGCAGCCTTGCGACGCTGGACGACCTGGCCCTCTACGGGCGGCGCCTGGTGCGCCTCATCCACGATTCGCGGTTCGCCGCGGCCGAAGAAGGCGGACTGCGCGTCACCGTGTCGGCCGGCGGGGCGCTGGTCGAAGCCGACGACGCCGACGACCGCGCGGCGCTCCAGCGCGCCGACGACGCCATGTACGCGGCCAAGAACGACGGCCGCGACGGCTTCGCAGTCGCGGCCGACGGGGACCGGCGATGATGGCGGCGGGCGGCGGTGAGCTTCGCCGCAACCCGGTCAACGGCAAGCTCGCGATCGTGGCCCCCGCGCGGGCGGCGCGGCCGGCGGACGCGGAGCGAGACCTCGCGGCCGCGCCGCCGTGTCCTTTCTGCGCCGGCAACGAGGCGCTGACGCCGCCGGAGGTTGACGCGCTGCGTCCAGGCGGCGGCGCAGCGGACGGCCCCGGGTGGCGGGTGCGCGTCGTGCCCAACAAGTACCCGGCCCTCGACGGGCGTCACGAGGTGATCGTGCACGCGCCCGCACACGAGGCCGAGCTCGAGGACCTCGGCGACGAAGCGCTCGCCGAGGTGCTCGGCATGTGGCAGCGCCGGATCGCCGCCCAGATGGACGCCGGCGCGGCGGCGGTGACGCTGATCGGCAACCTCGGCGCCGGCTCGGGAGCATCGCTGGAGCACCCGCACGAGCAGCTGTTCGCCACGCCGGTGGTGCCGTCGCTGCTGCTGGACGAGCTCCTCGAGGCCGAGCGGCACCGCAACCGCTACGGCAGCTGCGTCCTCTGCGACCAGCAGGACGCGGCGGGCGACCGGCTCGTCCTGGGCGGCGAAGTGACCGCCTGGGCGCCCGAGGCCAGCCGCTTCAACGGCGAGCTGTGG
Organism: uncultured Thermoleophilia bacterium; assembly: GCA_963808735.1. Lineage (GTDB taxonomy): Bacteria > Actinomycetota > Thermoleophilia > UBA2241 > UBA2241 > CAIXSE01. Next base: position 20,471 of record CAWEHE010000031.1, read on the forward strand.
CTGGCGCCCGCGGCGCACGAGGCCGACTTCCGCGGCGCGGACGTCGGCGCCCTGGCGCCGGCGCTGCGGCGCGCACTCGTCGCGGTCAAGACCGCGATCGCCGGCGCTCCGCTCAACTTCTGGCTGCACACGGCGCCGGCGGACCTGCGGGGCCCGTTCCACTGGCACCTCGAGCTGGCCCCGCGGACGGCGGCGATCGCCGGGTTCGAGCTCGGCAGCGACATCGCGCTCGTGACCAAGGATCCCGTGGCCGCGGCCGCCGACTACCGCGCGGCGCTGCCCCCGGCCTGAGCGGCAGCGCAGCCCCGGCCGGAGCTCCCCACCCGATCCCCCGCGGGAGCGGACCTCGCCGGCGGTCAGTCTGCGCTGCGGCGCAGCGCCAGCTGACCGCAGGCGGCCTCGATGTCTCCCCCGGGGGAGTGCCGCACCGTGACGCTCACGCCGGCGCGCTCGAGCCGGGCGCGGAGCGCCTCGATCTCCCCGGGCGCCGGCCGCGAGAACTCGCCGCCGGTCTCGTTGTAGGCGATGAGGTTGAGGTGGTAGAGCTGGTGGCGCAGGCGCTGGCCGAGCGCGGTCGCCTGCGCCGGCGTGTCGTTGACGCCCCGAAGCACGACGTACTCGAAGAGGAGCTTGCGCCGCGTGCGCTCGACGTACCGCGCGCACGCGGCGAAGAGGTCGTCCAGTGGGTACGTCCGGTTGAGCGGCACGAGGCGGTCGCGGAGCTCGTCGGTGGCCGCGTGCAGGCTGACGGCCAGGTTGAGCTGCAACGGCTCCGCAGCGAACCGGTCGATCGCAGGGACCACCCCCACCGTCGACACCGAGATCGAGCGCGCGGCCAGCGCGAAGCCCGCCGGATCGTTGAGCAGGCGACAGGCGCGGAGCGTCTCGTCGTAGTTGTGGAACGGCTCGCCCATGCCCATGAAGACGACGTTGGTGACCCGGCGCTCGCCCTCGGCGCGCAGGACACGGGCGAAGTGGAGGACCTGGTCGACGATCTCCTCGGCCGTCAGGTCCCGCCGCAGCCCGAGCCGGCCGGAGGCGCAGAAGCTGCACCCGACGGCGCAGCCGACCTGCGTGGAGACGCAGACGGTGGCGCGGCCGGCCACGAGCATGAGGACGGCTTCGACCGGCTGGCCGTCCGCCGTCGAGAAGAGCGTCTTGCGCGCCGTGCCTCGCGGGGCGGCGCGCGTCTCCTCCTCCGTGAGTGAGACCGGCGTCAGCCGCTCCGACAGCGCCTGTCGCAGCGGCCCCGGGAGCGTCGTGACGGCCGCGAAGTCGGTCACCAGGCCACGCGTGAGCGCCTCGTAGACCTGGCGCACGCGGTACGAGGGCTGACCCAGGTCGGCCAGCGTGGCCGCGATGACGTCGGGATCGAGCACCCGGCCATTGTACGCCGGGAAGGCGGGGAGGGAATGACGAGGGCGAGGGCGAACACCTAGCCGCCAGGCACGAACGACCCGGGACCCGAGAACATGACGACCGTGCAGATCATCGGGATCGTTGTCGCATCCCTTGCGGTGTTGCTGCTGGTCATCGCCCTCGTCGTGACCCGGCGCAGGCACTCCGAGCCCAAGACAGCCGAGGGGCAGCCGGACGGCGGCTCGTTTCTCGACGGAGCCCCCCAGGACACGTTCTCCGGGCTCGGCAAGGTCGAGCAGCCCGTCGAAGACGTGACCATCGACCCTGCCGTCGAGCGAGCCAGCGCGGCTGCAGGCGTCGAGGCCGTGAGCGAGCGACAGCCTCAGCCCGGCGGCCTCGGCCTCGACTGGGGGCCGGACCTCAGCGTCAAGACGACGGAGCCGCCCGAAGGATCGGCGGCGCCCGCGTCCCCAGAGCCCGCCGCCGCCCCGGCGCCGGTGGACGACGAGACGGAGATCACCGGCGAGCTGGCGGCGGCCCAGGCCGCGCCGCTCGCACCCGAGTCTTCACCCCCAGCCCCCGAGGGGGAGAGCGGCCGCCAGGTGGCCGCCACGCAGCCCGCGCGACCCGCTGAGGGCGGGTCCGCCGCCGGTGATGTGGCGGCTCTGGAGTCCGGCTCAGGCGGTCGCCTGGTGCCGCTCTCGGACATCATCGTCACGACGAGCAACAAGATGGTCGACGTGCAGGACCCCGAGGTCCGGCGCATGCTCACCGAGCTCGTCACCTTCGAGATCGATCAGGCGGCGGAGTTCCGCCGCCAGGGCCAGACGATCGACGCGGTGCTCCAGCTCACTGAGGCCGAGAAGGTCTCGACGGCGCTCGGGATGAGCGAGTCGGCGCGGCGGATCCGCGAGATGGTGGAGGAGATCCGCGGCGAGTAGAGGGCTCGGCGCAGCGCACTGAGCGGCCCCGCTAGTTGGTCAGACTCTGCAAGGGGGCCGGTATGCGCCCGCCCCTGCGCACGAACGCGCTGTTGCCCGCCGTGCTCACCTTCATGACCGGCCCCTCGCCGAAGAGGCCGCCGAGCGTGACCCACTCCCCCACCTGCTTGCCCGCCGCCGGGATGAGGCGCGCGCCCGTGGTCTTGGAGTTGATCATGCCGATGGCCATGACGTCGGCGATGGTGCCGGCGAGCGCGTCGCGCGGGATGTCGCCGGGCACGACGATCATGTCCAGGCCCAGCGAGCAGACGGCGGTCATCGCCTCGAGCTTCTCGATCGAAAGGTGGCCGTCGGCCGCCGCCCGCGCCATCGCCCCATCCTCGCTCACCGGGATGAACGCCCCGGAGAGGCCGCCGGTGGACGAAGTCGCCATGGTGCCGCCCTTCTTGACGGCGTCGTTGAGCATGGCGAGCGCGGCGGTCGTGCCGGGAGCGCCGACCGCCTCCAGGCCCATGCACTCGAGGATCTCGGCAATGGAGTCGCCGACCGCCGGTGTCGGCGCCAGCGAGAGGTCGATGATGCCGAGCTCGGCGCCGAGCATCTGCGACGCCTCCTGGGCGATGAGCTCGCCGACGCGGGTGATCTTGAACGTCGTGCGCTTGATCAGATCGGCGAGCTCGATGAACGAGGCGTCCGGGTTGGCGGCGACGACGTTGCGCACCACGCCCGGCCCGGAGATGGCCACGTTGATGCTGGCCTCGGCCTCGCCGCTGCCGTGCATCGCGCCGGCCATGAAGGGATTGTCCTCCGGCGCGTTGCAGAAGACCACGATCTTGGCGCAGCCGATGGAATCCTGCGCGGCCGTCCGCCTGCTGACCGCGAGGAGCACATCGGCCATGCGCAGCACCGCGTCCATGTTGATGCCGGCGCGGGTGGACGCGACGTTGACCGAAGAGCAGACGCGCTGCGTGGCGCCGATGGCGTCGGGGATCGCCTCGATGAGGGCGGTGTCGCTGCGCGTGAAGCCCTTCTGGACCAGCGCGCTGAAGCCACCGAGGAAGTCGATCCCGACCTCGTCGGCGGCCGCGTCGAGCGCGTGCGCCACCTCGACGTAGGCGGTGGGGTCGTCGCTGCCGACGACGTCGGCGATCGGCGTGACCGAGACGCGCCGGTTCACGATCGGCACGCCGTACTTCTCCTGCAACTCGGCGGCCACCTCGACGAGGCGGCCGGCGCGGCGCACGATCTTGGCGTGGATGCGCTCGGCGGTGCGGCGAGCCTCGCGGTCGGCGCAGTCGGAGAGCGAGATGCCCATGGTGACGGCGCGCACGTCGAGGTTCTCGGACCGGATCATGCTCACGGTCTCGAGGATCTCCTGGGCGGTGATGAAGACCACGGACGCCGCCCTAGACGCGGTGCATGAACTTGAAGATGTTCTCGTGCTGCACGCTGATCTGCAGCCCGATGCGCGCGCCCGTCGCCTCCAGAGCGTCTTTGAGCGCCGCGATGGTGGTCTCGCCCTGGTCGAACGACACGAACATGATCATCGTGAACATGCCGTTGGCGACCGTCTGGCTGACGTCGTCGACGTTGGCGTTCTGCTCGGCGATGGTGGTCGCGACCTGGGCGAGCAGGCCGTGGCTGTCGGGACCGAGAGCGGTGACGATGACCGTGGTGCGCATCGGGGACGTCCGTGGAGAGAAGGTGGGCGGGAACAGGCGGATAGTATACTAGACGCTGATTCTGATGCCCTCCGCCCCCGGCTCCACAGACGCCGCGCCGCCTCCTCCTCCAGGCCGCCTCGACAGTCTCGACCGCGACTTCTCGCGCCGAGCCGCGATGGGCTGGCCGCACCCCCGGTGGTTCACGCTGCCACTGGGCGCGCTTTCGCTGACGGCGAACTACGGCATCCTCTGGTACGTGCTCTGCCTGCTCCCGTGGCTGCTGGGCGAGCCCCGGCCGCTGGCCAAGGCGCTCTACGTCGCCGTGCCGGTCACACTGGCGGAGATGACCGGCTTCGTCATCAAGCACTTCGTCGCCCGGCCGCGCCCGCCGGTCGCCGACCCCAGCCAGCCGCGGCAGATCCCGCTGCCGCTGAGCAAGTCCTTCCCCTCGTCTCACGCCAGCATGGCCGTGGTCGGGACGTTCACGCTGGGCGCTCTCTACCCGGCGGCGATCCCCGCCCTCGTCCTGCTCACTCTCGTGCTCTGCTTCAGCCGCGTGTACCTCGGCGTGCACTACCTGGGCGACGTGCTCGGCGGTCTGGTGTACGGACTGCTGTGGGGCGCCATCTGGGTCCTCCTCGTCCCGGCGCCGGTGTGACGTGCACGCCCTGAACACGCGCGGCGGGCAGCTCGCCGTGGCGACGGCCGCCGTCCTGGTGCTCGTCATCGGCCTGGCGGCCGGAGGCGCATTCGACGGCTGCCGCGACACGGCGACCAGGACGGGGCGTCCGTCGGCCGCCGTCTCCTCCTCCCCCTACGGCGGCGTCGCCTATGCGGTCGCCAAGGTCCTCGCGCAGACCATCGGCGCGCGCCCCGCCGACACGTGGGCAGAGATCCACACGCGCGAGTTCATCACCGGCGCCTTCCAGCAGTACGGCTACTTCCCGCGCACCGACGAGTTCATCGCCGGCACCGGGGCGCGGCGCGTCCACTCGGCCAACGTCGTCGCCCTCAAGGAGGGGGAGTCGGCCAAGCGCCTGGTCGTCGGCGCCCACTACGACTCCGTCGACGTCGGCGACGGCTACCTCGACAACGCCACGGGCGTCGGCCTCCTGCTCGAGGTCGCCGCGCGCATCAAGAACGTGCCGACGCCCTACTCCATCGAGTTCGTGGCGTTCGGCGCCGAGGAGAACGGGTCGCTCGGCGCCAAGGACTACGTCCGCCGCATGAGTGATGCCGAGCGAGAGGCCACCATCGGCATGATCGACCTCGACGCGCCCGCCGGCGGCGACGAGATGTCGGTCACCAGCCGCTTCGGCGGTCCGACCTGGCTGCGCGACGACGCCCTGAGCGCCGCCGACTCGCTGGGAGTCCCTCTCGTGACCAGCCCCGAGGGACGCGGCCGGCCGGCCGGCGTGACGCTGGCGCCGGCCGACGACGTGCCGTTCGCGCGCGAGGACATCGCCACCGCCCTCTTCAGCTCCGTCTCCTGGGCGAAGAGCAAAGGGCTGCACATGGTCGCGACCGCCGATGGGCCGCCCATCTGGCACACCTCCCGCGACACCGTCTCGTACGTCGACGCGAGGTATCCCGGAAGAGTCAAGGCTCAGCTCGCCGACCTCTCCGAGGTCCTCGAGACCCTGCTCACCAGCAAACTGAAGAGGAAACCGTGAAGCTCGGGATCGTCGGTCTGCCCAACGTCGGCAAGACCACCCTGTTCAACGCGCTCACGCACGCCCAGGCGGCCGCGACCGCGTACGCCTTCACGTCGGCCGAGTCCAACCTCGGCGTGGTCGCCGTGCCGGACCCACGCCTGGACAGGCTGGACGAGGTCCTCGAGACGCCCAAGAAGGTCAACGCGACCATCGACGTCGTCGACATCGCCGGCCTGGCGGAGGGCGCCAGCCGCGGCGAGGGGCTCGGCAACCGCTTTCTCGCCGACATCCGCGGCGTGGACGCCGTGGCGCACGTGATCCGTGTGTTCGCCAACCCCGAGGTCGCACACGTGAGCGAGCAGACTCGACCCGCAGGCGGACGTCGACCTGGTGGAGACCGAGCTCGTGCTCAGCGACGTCGAGCTGGTCGAACGCCGCCTCGAGAAGACGACCAAGGCGGCCCGCAGCGGCGACAAGGCGGCCAGGCACGAGCTCGAGGTCCTCGAGGCGCTCAAGGAGGCGCTGCTCGAGGGGCAGCTGGCGAAGCGCATCGAACGGTCGGCGGACGACGCGGCGCTGTTCCGCGAGCTCGCACTCGTGAGCGACCGGCCGGTGCTCTTCGTCCTCAACACCGACGACGACCAGAGCGCCGCGGCCGCGCTCGAGCAGCACGGCGAGTTCGTGGCCTGGGCGCGCGGCCGGGGCGACCAGGTGGTCGCCGTCGCCGCGCGCCTCGAAGCCGAGCTCGCCGACCTCGAGCCCGAAGAGGCGGGCGAGTTCCGCGCCGAGCTCGGCGCCGACGATGCCGGCACCCTCGACGTCGTCCTGCGCGCCGCCTACGAGGTGCTCGGCTACATCACCTTCTTCACCGGCGACTTCCGCAGCAGCGAGTCGCGCGCCTGGCAGCTGCCCCGCGGCTGGACCGCCAAGCAGGCCGCGGGCCGCATCCACAGCGACATCGAGCACGGGTTCGTGCGCGCCCAGGTGGTCAACATCGACGACCTCATCGAGCTCAAGTCGTTCCACGCCGCGCGCGAGAAGGCCCTGCTGCGCACCGAGGGCAAGGAGTACGTCGTGCAGGACGGCGACGTGATCAACTTCATGCACACCGGCTGACCGGATCGCGGCCGACCCCTCTCCGCCTCCCAGGGGGCGAGGGACGCTTCGTGGGCGCCGGTCGGCGGGACTATACGGAGACTTAGCTCCCGTACCCCGCGGCTTCACGTCCGCTTTACGGCCCGCGGCGTAGCCTCCTTCGTGCAGAGGTCCACACGGGACCTCACCGGCAGCGGAGGATACGCGTTGTTCTCACTCGGGGATACGATGGTCGGGCTGACGGTCGTCGTCGTCGTCCTTCTGACCATCTTCCTGCTCGGCTACGTCGTCTCCACGATGGTCGGCGAGTGGCGCGATCAACGGCGCGCGCGCAGGACGCGAGCTCAGCTGCGACAGCCGGCGTGGCGAGAGCGCGAGATCACGGCATCGCGGGCGCGGACCGGCTCCATCGAGCTCACGCTGCATCCCGCAGCGGCCCCAGACGCGGCGGGCGCACCCACCGCGGTCCGCGATCCCAGGCCCGTCGGGCGGCGCCGCAGCAGGCCCGAGTACCCGTTGCCCGTAAGAGCGAACCTGACGCACACCCCCTGAGCCCCTCGGCCGAGAGGGCGTCAGAGCGGCGTGAGGATCTGGATGACTCCGGCGGTCGCCTGGACGGGGTAGGACTCGGCCACCGGGCCGGTGAACCACACGGCCACCTGTGCGCCGGCGGCGAGGTCAGCCGCCGCGCCGCGTACCCCCTCGGCCGTCCACACGATGGTGGCGGCCGTCATCCGCACCGATGCCCGGTCGACGGAGCTGCCCGACCCGGGATCGGCGACGACGAGGAGGACGGGCAGCGCATCGTCGTCCGTGCCGACGGAAACGTCCTTGACGACGCCGGTGATATCGGCGGGCAGGGACGGCGGTGCGGAGGGCGACGGCGAAGCCGGCTGAGCTGCCGTCGCACCCCCGCATCCGCCGACGACGGCTGCTCCCAGCGCCGCGAGTGCGGCCAAGGCCGCCAGCGCTCTGGTCGTGCGTCTCATGAGCGCACCTCCCCGACGCCGCTGTCGGCGCCGTCGTCTGCACGCGGAGACGCGCGCGCGGCGCGTGGGGTTCGAACGGCGGTAGAATCCGAAGGCGACAGCCGCGACCGCTGATGGAAGACCCGTCCCGACATCCCGCACTGCCGCCCGGCTACCGCCTCCGGGCTCCCTCGCCGGACGACGCCGAAGCCGTCGCCGCGCTCAAGCGCGCAGTGGACGTCGACCGGCACGGCGACTCCGACGTGACCGTCGACGAGGTGCGCGAGGAGTGGGCCCTGCCCCGCCTGAGCATGAGCGACGACCTGTGGGTCGTGGAGGAGCAGGGCGGATCGGTCGTGGGCTACGGACTGTGCTGGGTCGAAGCGCCACCGGGGGAGATCGTCGCCGAGCAGGTCGTGGCGCCGGCGCATCGCGGGCACGGCCTCAGCGAACACCTCCTGCGGCTCGGCGAAGCGCGGGCCATCGAGCTGCTCCGAGCGGCCGCGACGGGCGACGCCGGCGACCTCGGCGTGTGGTCTCACGAGAGCGATCTGCGCCGCATCGACCTGTTCGCCACCCACGGCTACCGGCAGGTGCGGACCTTTCTGCGCCTCGATCGCGACCTGGGAGCTCCGGTCGAGGCGCCGGCATGGCCGGAGGGGATCACGGTCGAGGGGTTCCGCAGCGGCCGGGACGAGGCGGCGGTCCACTCGGCTGGCGAGGAGGCCTTCCTCGACCACTTCCGCCCGGCCGAGATGGACCTGGAGGAGTGGCTCGAGTTCCGCTTTGCCCGCGCCGACTTCGATCCCGGCCTCTGGTTCGTCGCCTGGGACGGCGAGGAGGTGGCCGGCGCCGTCCTCGCCATCGTGACCCCGGCCGGAGGCTACGTGGACGAGCTCTTCGTGCGCCGCCCGTGGCGCGGCCGGGGCCTCGGGCGGGCGCTGCTCCTGCACGAGTGCGCCGAGCTGCGGCGCCGCGGCTTGCCGCGGGCGTACCTCGGCGTCGACGCGGCCAACCCGACTGGCGCCCGGCGCCTCTACGAGTCGGCCGGCTTCGCGTCGTCGCGCGGCGCCACCTACTTCTTCGAGAAGCGGCTCGGCGCCGGCTAGAGAGGCCTCGAGGCAGAGCGACGGCACAGGCAGTGCACACCGCGCTACAATCGCCACGGTCGACCGACAGTAAGGACGGCGGCATGGTCACGCGGATCACCGGCGCGTTCTCGCGCCACGGCTACATCCTCGCCGTCGCGGCGATCGCCTTGAGCACCGTCCTCTTCCTTCCCGGCCGGGACGTCTTCGCCAAGGGCCAGTGGGCGCTCCTGTACCTGCTCGTCATCCTCCTCGTCGCCAGCGCCGCAGGGGCCGGTCCGGCGATCCTGGCGGCCGTCCTCGCCTTCTTCACCTGGAACTTCTTCTTCCTGCCGCCCTACCACACCCTGATGATCCACGACGCGAAGGACTGGCTGGCGCTGGCGGCGTTCCTCGTCGTCGGCGTCATCGTGGGCGTGCAGGCCGGGCGCATGAGAGAGCGCGAGGCTCGCGCCCTGGCCCGGGAGCACGAGACGGCCGTCCTCAACCGACTCAGCGCCGCGATCGTCTCGCAGACGTCCACCGAGCAGATGGCCGAGAGCTGCCTCACTGAAGTGGTCGGCGCGCTCGGCGCCCGATCGGCGACGCTCTTCCTGCCGCTCGACGGCCGGCTGCGCAGCTACTGTCAGTCCCCGTCCGACTGCCCACCGGACCCGTCCGCCTTGGAGTATGCAGGACGTGCATTCGCGTCGGACCCGGCGGCGGCCGAAGCGGAAGCGGCCGCCGACGGCGGTCTCTACGTGCCGGTGCACAGCCCGTCGGGTGTGTCGGGCGTCCTCGCCGTGCAGGCGCGGTCCGACGGCCGCCCCTACTCGGCCGGCGACATCCGCCTGGTGACCTCGCTCAGCAACCTGGTCGGGGCCTTCGTCGAGCGCGAGCGGCTGCAGGTGGAGGCCAACACCGCCGCCGCCGCCCGGGAGGCCGACCGGCTGAAGTCCAGCCTGCTGTCCTCCGTCTCACACGAGCTCAAGACGCCACTGGCGGCGCTGACCGCCACGGTCAGCAACCTGCTCGAGAGCGACGTGGACTGGGACGAGGAGAGCGTGCGCGACGAGCTGCGCGCGATCGTCGCCGATGTCTCGCGCCTCAACAACAGCATCAGCGCCCTCCTCGAGCTGTCCCGTCTCGAGGCTCACGCGTGGGAGGGGCGGCCGGAGCTGTACGAGCTCAGTGACATCGTGGCGGCCGGCATCGACACGTTGCCCGCGAGCCTCCGGGAGCGCGTCAGGCTCGAGCTGCCGGAGGAATCGCCGGTGGTCGACGTCGACTTCGAGCAGATGAAGCGCGCCGTCCAGAACCTGCTCGAGAACGCACTCCTCCACGGCGGCGACGACGGGGACGTCACCGTCGGCGCACGCGGGTGGAACGAGGGCGTGCGCCTCTGGATCGAGGACCAGGGACCCGGCGTGCCGACGGGCGAACACGAGGCGGTGTTCGAGAAGTTCTACCGCGGCCGGCCCAGCGGGGAGCGTGTGGTCTCCGGCACTGGGCTCGGTCTCGCGATCGCGCGCGAGATCGTGCACGCCCACCGCGGCGCGATCAGCATCGAAGACGTCAAACCCCACGGCGCCCGGTTCGTGATCGTCCTGCCCGCCGGGCCGCCCACCGTCATCCAGTCCGGCGAGGAGGAGTCATGACGATCCCCGAACGGCCCACGCGCATCCTCGTCGTGGACGACGAGGAGCAGATCCGGCGCGCGCTCAAGTCCATCCTCTCGACGCGCGGGTACACGCTGGACATGGCCGTCAACGCCCAGGAGGCGCTCATCAAGGCGATCGACTCGCCGCCCGACCTGGTGGTTCTCGACCTCATGCTCCCCGACCGGAGCGGCATCGAGGTCTGCCGGGAGCTCCGCACCTGGATGACGGCGCCCATCCTCATCCTCTCGGTGCGCGCCGGAGAGGCCGAGAAGATCCAGGCCCTCGATGAGGGCGCCGACGACTACCTGACCAAGCCCTTCTCGGCGGGAGAGTTGCTGGCGCGCGTCCGCGCCCTGCTGCGGCGCGCGGCGGCGCTCACCTCGCCGCCGCCGGTGGTCACGACGGGCGACCTCGAGGTCGACATCGCCCGCCGCCGCGTGCGTCTGGCGGGCGCCGACGTCGCCCTGACGCCGACGGAGTTCGACATCCTCGCCTTCCTCGCCCGGAACGCCGGCCTCGTGGTCTCGCAGCGCATGATCCTCGAGCACGTGTGGGGACCCGAGTGGGTGGAAGACGCGCAGACTCTCCGCGTACACGTGAGCAACCTGCGCAAGAAGATCGAGCCCCGCTCTGGAGGACCGCGGTTCATCATCACGGAGCCCGGCGTCGGCTTCCGCTTCGCGTCGGCAGACGAAGCCAGCTGACGAGCGCGAGGCCGTTCCGGCGCGCGGGGCCCACGACATCTTTATGGACTCTTTAGACCGTTGCCTCTCACGTTCACACGTCCTTGATGCGCCGACGAGTAGTCTCTGGGCAGGCTCGCACCCTTGCGAGCCGAGCAAAGGCCCGGGAGGCCTCCGATGCTCCACACCATTGCAGCGCTCACGATCGATCTCGCGGCCATCGTCGCCGGCCTGGGAGGAGTCGCCTGCTTCGTGTACCTCCTCTCCCTGGTCCTGTGGGAGCGGCACCAGGAGCGCGCGTTCCTGGACGACTACCGCTACGAGAATGCGGCGCGGCGCGCCGGGTACGCGATCGAGCTCGGACCGGAGCCGGCGCGCTCGCGGACCGCTCGCGCTCCTGCGCCGTACGCGAGCCCCTCGGGCTCGATCCAGCACCACGCCTGAAGCGCGACCGGCGCCCGCGCGCCCGGCGCGCCGACATCCGAACGCCTGCGTCGTCGCCCTCTCCCCGATCCATCGCCTTGACTGTCGCCTTCCGCGAGACGTCTAATGGGCGGCGCACAGCCGTGCGGGCCATCGGGAGGGAGTCGCAGGTGAGGCAGCCGTTCGTCGCGGAGACCGCGTGCCGTCACGCCGGCGGCGGACTGCGCCGCGCGCGGCTCATCGCCGCCCACACGCTCTTCTCCCGGGCCCACTCCGGCCGCTACTTCGGCGGCCTCTGGTTCAAGCTCTTCAGCGAACGCGGTCCCTGCTGACCTCGAGTCGCAGGACCGGCCGCCGAGGGTGCGCGCGCCAGCGCGCCGGACCGGCGGCGAACCGCGCCTCCATCGCTGGAGGACGACCGCGAAGGGGACCACCGTGAACCGAGCCACGTTCAGGATCTGGGACGACGAGGCCTGTCGCCGCATCCACGAAGCCTCACTGACCCTGCTCGCCCGCACCGGCGTCGAGATGAAGGACGGGCGCGCCCGTGAGCTCTGCGCCGCGGCGGGCGCCGCCGTCGAGGGGAGTCGCGTACGCATCCCCTCGGCCCTCGTGGAGGCTGCGCTCGCGAGCGCGCCGCACTCCTGGACGCTGCGTCCGCGGGGCGGGGACACGGCGGCGCTGGAACTGCGCGACGGCGCCGGCTACTCCGGCAGCGGCCCGGACTGCCTCTACGTGTCCGACCCGGAGACGGGAGAGCGGCGGCGCGCCCTGCTCTCCGATGTCGAACGGGCCGCTCGCGTCGCCGAGGCGCTCCCCAACATCGATTTCGTCATGAGCATGGCGCTGCCGGACGACGTCGAGAACGAGGTCGTCGACGTCGTCCAGTTCGCCGCCATGCTGCGCAACACGCGCAAGCCCATCGTCGTGTCGAGCCCGTTCGGCGGGGAGACCCTCTCCACCATGCACGAGATGGCGGCGGCCTGCGGCGAGGCGGCGAGCTTCGCCTGTCTCGCCATGAGCTCGCCGCCACTCATGCTCGACGACGTCTGCTGTACCAAGACGCTGGCCTGCGCCGACCTCGACATCCCGCTGGTGCTGGCGCCGTCCGTCTCGGCCGGCGCGCAAGGGCCGGCGTCGATCACGGCCTGCGTGACGGTCGCCAACGCCGAGGTCCTCGCCGGGCTCGTCGTCCACCAGCTCGGCAAGGCCGGCGCGCCGTTCCTCATGGGCGTCGGCACCGGCGTCATGAACATGCAGACCGCCGTCGAGGTCTACAACGGGCCGGGCGTGTGGCTCGGCAACCAGGCACAGCTCGACGTGATCCGCTGGTACGGCCTGCCGAGCTGGCACTACGCCGGCCACTCCGACAGCAAGACCCTGGACGAGCAGTGGGCGCTCGAGCTCGGGATCGCGACGATCATGGGCTCCTTCTCGCGCGCCACCCTGCTGCACGACGTCGGCTACCTGGAGAGCGGCATGCAGAGCGCGCTCGAGGGCCTCGTGCTGGGCGACGAGCTCGCCGGCTACGCGCGCGCGATCCTCGAGGAGCTGCCCGTCGACGACGAGGCGATCGCGCTGGCGGAGATCGAGGCCGTCGGGCCCGGGGGCAACCACCTCGGGACAAAGATGACGCGGCGCGATCACCGGCGCTACTGGCGGCCGTCGCTCATCGACCAGAACACCCACGAGCGCTGGGCCGCCGGCGGCCGCACGACCTTGCTCGAGCGCGTGCGGGCGCGGCTCGCGGAGATCCTGGCCGCCGAGCCTGCGTTCACGCTCGACGCGGCGACCGAACGCGCGCTCGACGAACTCTCGCGGACCGGCCGCACTTCCTGAGCGGCCGCACGAGGGGCGCGGGGACGCGGAGAGCACCCGCGCCCCTCGTGTAGACTCGCTCGGAGCGCTCCGCCCCACCCGCGACCCGGAGGGACCATGCCCGTCATCAAGGCCGAGCACCTGAGCAAGCGCTTCGGCAAGAAGGTGCTCGCGGTCGACGACGTGAGCTTCACGATCGAAGCCGGCACCATCACCGGAGTCCTCGGCCCCAACGGCGCCGGGAAGACGACGACGCTGCGCATGATCCTCGACCTCGTGCGTCCCACCTCCGGCGCGGTGACGATCCTCGGCAGCCGCTACCGCGACCTGCACACGCCGGCCTCCAGGGTCGGAGCGCTGCTCGACGCGTCCGGATTCCACCCCGGGCGCTCCGGGCGCAACGCCCTGCGCGTCATCGCGATCGGCGCCGGTGTGACCGACGCTCGCGTGGACGAGACGCTCGAGCTCGTGGAGCTCACCCCGGCCGCACGGCGCGCCGTCAAGGGCTACTCCACCGGCATGAAGCAGCGCCTGGCGCTCGCGGCTGCCCTGCTCGGCGACCCCGAGGTGCTCATCCTCGACGAGCCCGCCAACGGGCTCGACCCCGAGGGGATGCTGTGGCTGCGCACGTTCCTGCGCGCGCAGGCGAGCGAGGGCCGGACCGTCGTCGTCTCGAGCCACGTGCTCGCCGAGGTCGAGCAGACCGCGAACGACGTCCTGATCATGAGCAAGGGCAAGCTCCTCGCCCAGGGGCCGATCGACGAGCTCACGGCATCGGCCCAGCCCGTCATCCGCGTGCGCTCGCCGCAGGCCGAGAAGCTGGAGGCCGCGCTCCGCTCCGCCGGCGCGGCCGTCAACCGCCTCGACGACGCCCTCGCGGTGCGCGGGCCGTCCGCCGCCGAAGTCGGCGACGTGGCCCAGGCCCAGGGCGTCGCGATCCACGAGCTCCTTACCGAGCAGGCCAGCCTCGAGGACCTCTTCCTGCAGATCGCCGGCACGCGGAGGACCCAGTGATCGCCCTCGCCCGCGCCGAGCTGCTCAAGCTGCGCAGCACGCGCACCGCGTTCGGCCTGTTCATCGCGGCCGTCGTCGTCAGCGTCCTGCCCGCGGTACTCATCATGAGCCTCGTGCCCCGGGACGCGCTGTCCGACGGCGGAGCGACGGTCGCGGCAGCCGGCCTCACGCTCGTACCCATCCTGTGTGTGGTCTTCGGGATCCTCGGCATGACCAACGAGTACCGCCACGGCACGATCACGTACACGTATCTCGCCACCCCCCGGCGCGGCATCGTGATGATCGTGAAGCTCATCGCCTACGGAGTCGTGGGCACGGTGGTCATGGCGGTCACCGGGCTGCTGGTCGTGCTGAGCATCGACATCATCGCGGCACTACGCGACATCGCCCTCCCGTGGCTCACGGCGTCCAACGCCCTGGACCTCGAGACGCTCAGGGATCTGGGGATGTTCCTGCTGACCACGGGGATGATGACCGCCTTCGGCGTGAGCCTGGGCGCCCTCTTCCGCGCCCAGATACCGACCGTGGCCGGAGTGGTGGTCTGGGCGCTCGCGATCGAGGGCATCATCGCCGTCATCAAGCCGCGGGTGGGCATCTACTTGCCGTTCGCGGCGTTCCAGCAGCTCACGATGGGCGGCTCGCTGAAGGTCGGCGAGGCGGACGGACTGCCCATGCTGACCCGGCCGGAGGCGTTCCTGGTCGCCATCGCCTACATCGTCGTCTTCAGCGTGGCGGCGGTCTTCATCTCGCTGCGCCGCGACGTCACCTGAGGCGGCCGTGGTGGGCGGCGTTCGCGACACAAGGGACTTCGTTCTGCGCGGCCCGCTGCGCGGGCAGGGCGCGGTGGCCGAAGGCATCCTCCGCGCCCTGCCCGGCTGGTTCGGGATCGAGTCCTCGATCGTCGAGTACGCCGCCGCCGCGGACGAGCTGCCGACCTTCGTGGCGGTGGCCCCTGCTCGCGCCGGCGCGGAGCCTGCGCGCGCCGCAGCTCGCACGACCGAAGCTGAGACCGATGAGGCTGCGCGCGACGTCATCGGCTTCGTGACCGTCAAGCCGACGAGCGAGGACGCCCTGGAGCTGCACGTCATGGGCGTCCTCGCTGAGTGGCACCGGCGCGGGGTGGGCGGCGCGCTCGTCGAGCGCGCCGCGGCGTACGCCCGCGCCGAAGGCTTCACGCTGCTGCACGTCAAGACGCTCGCCGCCGGCGACCCCGACCCGGGGTACGCCGCCACTCGCGCCTTCTATCTCGCAGAGGGGTTCCTCCCGCTCGAGGTGCTCCCGGATCTGTGGGGACCGGACGACCCCTGCCTGGTGCTCGTCAGGCCGCTCTGACGAAGGCCGGCCTCAGGCGCCGGCCGCGAGCGGCGACGGGATGTTGTAGACGCGCGCGGCAAGCTCCTTGTCGAGCTGGTACAGGCCGGCCGGGTGCTCGCCCGCCATGCGGAACTTCTGCACCATGTCGCCGGCCGTCTCTTCCTCTTCCACCTGCTCGGCGATGAACCACTGCAGGAAGTTGTAGGTGGCGTGGTCCTTGAGCTCGAGCGCGAGCGAGGCGAGCTCGTGGATGCGCCTCGTCACCTGCTCCTCGTGGGCCAGGGCCTCCTCGAACATGGAGAGGCCGCCGGGCCACTCCGTGCGCGGCTTCTCGATCGCCTCGAGCACCACGCGCCCGCCGCGCGTGAGCACGTAGTTGAACATGATCTGCGCGTGCGCGAGCTCCTCCTGGTACTGGACCGTCATCCAGCTCTGGCCGCCCGGCATGCCGCTCTCGGCGAACTGGCTCGACATGGACAGGTACAGGTAGCCCGAGTAGAGCTCCCAGTTGATCTGCTCATTGATCGCGTCCTGGATCTTCTTGTCGAGCATGGTCACCCTCCGTCGCCGTTTCACGATCGCGGCGCGTGCGCCGCGTGTCATGACCTATCTACCCACTCGCGCGGGAGTGCGCGCACGGGCGTCGAAGGGAACACTCAGGATAATCCCGATCGGAGCCCCCATGAGCAGAGCATTCGTCAAAGAGCCGGACGAGGGCGCGCCCGTCGAGGGCCTGCCCGATCGGCAGATCAGCGACCACCCCAACTACGTCACGCCGGCGGGCCTGATGCAGCTGGAGGACAAGGTCGGCGAGCTCGAGACCCGGCGGCTCGCGCTGCTCGACGACGAGGACGGCCTCGCCCGGGAGCAGCTCGTCTACGTGGACCGCGACCTGCGCTACTACACGGCGCGGCTCGAGAGCGCCATCCCGGTGGCGATGAACCGGCAGCCGCGGCGCAAGGTGGCCTTCGGGGCCGCCGTCTCCGTGAGCCAGAACGGCGGCGAGTCGCGCACGTTCACCATCGTCGGTGAGGACGAGGCCGACCTCAAGGTGGGCAAGATCAGCTACGTGTCGCCTCTCGCCGAGGCCCTGATCGACGCCCGCGTGGGCAAGACCGTGCTCTGGCGGCGTCCGGCCGGCAACATCGAGCTCACCGTCGAGGCGATCGAGTACCCGGAGGACCCGGCGACGTAGCGGGCTCGACGAGCGGGGCGCCGCGCGCCCTACTCGAGGACCACCGCGAGGTACGACGGCGTCGGTTCCTGCCCGAGCAGCAGCCCGGTGACGCCCTTCTGCGTGTCCCATCCGTAGGAACGCGCGGGGTTCTCGTCGGTCAGCACCGCGAGCGCCCACTTCTTCTTGCCCTTCTCCAGCCAGGCGGCCTGGACCATGAGCTTGTTGTCCAGGCCGAGCCAGCCGCTCTTGAAGTAGGTCGTCCAGCCCTCGGGGCCGGCGGCGGCCGGGATGCCCCAGCGCTGCATCGGCGTGACGCCGGAGAGAAGCCGCCGCGCGAGTCCGCGCCCCTCGGCGGGCACGAGCGACTCGAGGTCGTAGAAGAAGCGCGCCGCGTCCGACGCGGAGACGCGCGAGTCGATCCAATCGGACCCCTGCTCGTAGTCCTCCATGCCGGCCGCTTTGGCGACGCCGCGCATGCCCTTATCGCCGACGCGGCCGTAGATCGCGTAGGCGGCGCCGTTGTCCGATTCGGTGATCATCTTGGTCAGCGTGGCCTCCGTGGCGGCGTCGGGCGTCGGATCGTCGCGCAGGGATGCGACCAGCAGGATCGCCTTCGAGAGGCTGGCCGTCTGGAAGGCACGGTGCTCGTGCAAGCCGCCGGCGTCCTCGCCGTTGGTGTCGACGGCCGCGAAGGCGACGTCGCCGTCGCGGCCCTCCAGCCACGCCGACGCCGCCGCGACCGCCTTCGCGGCGGGAAGACCCGGCGGCAGGGGCGGAAGGACGCGGAGCTCGGCCACTGAAGCGTCGTCGGTCGATGGTCTCGGCGACGCCGCAGGCTCACCGTCGCCGAGCCGCAGCGTGTAGGCGTACCGGCCAGGCGGCAGGTCGATGGGAACGGCAGCCTGCAGCTTGAGGCCGTCCGGGGCGTCGCCGGTGAGGCGGCGCGCCTTGACCCGGGCGCCGGCGGCATCCGTGATGACCAGCGTCACCGCCGTGGTCGTCCCCGCGCCGGCGACGACTGCGGTAGCGGATCGTCGCCTTCTCGCCGCGACGCACCTTGACGTCCGTAAGCCCGACGACGCGCGGCGGCGTGGCGGTCGGCGACGGCGCTTCCGCAGGAGACGCCGCCGAAGCACCGGCCCCCGGCTCTCCGCCGCGCAGCAGCACGAGCGCGGCGCCGGCGACGGCCGCCACGACCGCGACGGCGATGAGCGCGCCGAGAACGGCGCCGCGCCTTCGGCGCCGTCGCCGGCGCGCCTGCGACTCGTAGATGGTCGGCCTTTGGCTCACGCGGACCATCCTAACGCGGCGGGCCGGCCGGCCGGCAGCAAGCGCGAGCGGAGTTGGTGAAGCGGCTTGGGGACCGAGTCCACGCGCGACGGGAGCATCGCCCCGCATACGGTCCCGAAGCTCGCGGGGAGGATCCGCAGGCTCCTGCATCCACCGGCATCCTTCTGCAGAAGTCACTGCGCATGGGTCTGGTGGTCCCTGAGCGACTCCTGCCTTGCCCAACCCGGCAGCCACGCGGCAACCGCAGCGGTCCCAGCCTTGCCGGCGCGCGAGACACTCGGGGTCTCCACAGAAGGACCGTCGCCCGATACAAAGACGACCCCCGGGGGATGGCTCATCCGCTCCAGGGGTCGCTCAACGGTCATCTTCTCCCATGAGCTGCCGTTGCGTGCGCGTTACGTGTTGTCCGCACGGGAGACGTGAGATCGCGAGGAAGACCGCGGTCCGCCGCCGAGTGAGGCGGCGTCGCACCGGGTCTGCAGCATGCTCCAGGCCCGCTCGGGCGGTGACGACTGAGGGATGCAGCCGGCGGAGCGGGGACAGAACAAGGGGACCTACGCCCCTCCTAGCGCCTTCCGCCGGCTGCACCCCTGTTGTCGGTGCGCGGCGCCATCCCCTTTAGCCGCTGCGTGGGTCGCGAGGAGGAGAACCCGCGGCCCGCGGTGCGACCGCCGGCATGATCTGGGGCCGGCGCTGACGTTCCGCTCCAAGCCGGCCCGGCACGAGAAGAGGCCCGCCGCCCTCACGGGCGGCGGGCCTCTCTGACAGCAGGAGCCGATCTTGGGCTGCGCTGTGTCAGGACGCTACTGCTGCGAGCGATCCGGCAGCACCAACAGAAGAATGATCGTTATCAGCGGCAAGAAGATCGCCAGGAGCACCCAAAGGAATGGGCTGCGACCCCTGCTTGCCGCGAGGGCCCAGGTGAAGAAGATGAACATCACCCATAGGAAGACGATGACCATCCACCAGAACCACCCCATCGCTGCGACGAGAACTGCGAGCATGCGTACCCTCCTCTGACACAACCCCGGACATGACAGCATGACACATCATCACAGGTGTCGCTTCCTTGGCAAGGACGGCTTGCCGCGGCGAGCGTCACAGGAGCGGTCCACTACTGATCTCAAGCAGCCCGTCAGAGGTCGGCGTCAGGGGACACTCCCGGGAGCCTGCCAGACGTCAACGCCTCACGGGCCGGCGAAGAACAGGTTTCCCTCCCCGGAGACCCAGTCAGCGATGAAGGGCTTGGTGGTCGTGCCGACCTCGTGGAACTTGCAGCCCACGAGGCGCTGCCACTTGGGCGAGGCGGCCGTCACCCACCCGTTGGCGCGGAACTTGAAGGTCACGAAGCTCCACACGCCTCCGTCGGTCCCGCTGAACCAGCAGTCCGAGTCCGGATACGTGATCCACGTCTCGAAAAAGTGTTCCGTCTTGCCCGGGAAGAACCACTCAACGCTTTCGTCGCCGTACACGAGCATCGTCCCGTTGATGTCCCCGGCGAGCGCTACCTCCCAGTGGTCCATGGTCGCGTCCGAGTAGAGATCGGCCGAGCACTTGAGAGGTGCCTTGGCCTGCGCGGCCCCCGCCACCAGGAGCAGGCAGGCCAGCACGAGCACGGCAGTCACCCACACCCTCGTTCTCATCAGAATCCTCCAAGCAGCCGTTCTTGCTAGGTCGGTCGTCCTCAGCGGCGATGCCCGATGAAGAAGCCGCGGCGGTTGCCGGCGGCCACCGCGCGCGAACTGGAGTCGCATGAGACGACGAACGCGAAAGCGCGTGCGGTCTCTCGTTTCTGCCACCGGTTCTTTGCCTGCCGATCCGGTCCGCCTTCAGGAGCATGAAGAGCGGCTGGTGGGCCGGTCTCATCAACGGCATCCTGCCGGTGAGTGGCGGCCGTGGGTGCCGCCGACGGATCGACGCCTGCCGATCCGATGCTTCTAGCCGCTTGACGCGCTGCTGTCTTCATCGGAATCGGATGATTCTGGGGGACGCTGAGCACGGCTGAGGGCAGTGAGTGCGCCAAGCGTGTGGGAGATATCGCCAAGATGGCGGTCGATCACAAAGGAGGCCCGCCACCCTCGCGGGTGGCGGGCCTCGGCGCGAGGCAGGCGACGCGGACCGGGCCTAAGGCCGTCGGTGCCGCCGCTCGTCGTGCGGCAGCGGCGTGAGGCCGCCACCCGTGACTGGTGCGTTACTGCTCGAAGATCCAGCCCTTGCTGATGTAGGGAGAGTTGCCGGCCGCCGTGTGATTGCCGCTGCGGTACACCAAGCCCTCATAATCACCCGATCCGAACGCGTCTGCTGGGGAAATGAACGCCCAGCCGGGCTTTTCGACACCGACTGCCCTCTTGTACACGGACTCCCAGTGGGGGCAGTGCCAGCTCCCACCGCTGTTCGTCAGGTCATAGGTGCCCGACGAGTGGCCGCGGCCGTCCGGGGTATCCCACCAGTTCTCGATGGTCACGACCAGGACCCCGCTGACCCGCGGGTCGGATGCCACGCTCTGGAACGTAAACAGATCCACGCCGTTGTCGCTGACGTAGTAGAACTTGCCGTTGACCTCATGCGCGCCCCACTGGGGCGGATTGGCCGCCAACGCCGGTCCTGCCGTCGCCAGCAGACACAGGGCAAGCAGCAGCGCCAGCGCCGCCAGCAGGCTGAGTCTCTTCATTGCGGTCCCCTCCTTCTGCTCTCAGCTACGCGGCCGCTATCGTCCATATCCCCGGTGACGCCATCGGCGGCGCCGGCAGTATGAGGGTAGGAAGGCAGCGAAGCGCGGTTCAGAATGACGTGCCGGATCCTTCCATACGAACCCCTTTCTGGCCCTTGGCCTTCTGGCTCTGGGTGGGGTCGGCCCGAGATTGCCGCGACCGGCGTGCGGGCCGGTCTCACCAGCGGCTGCCCGCCGGTGAATCGTCGCCGCCCTCGTGGCCTACCTCGTGTAGTAGGCAAGCCGCGCGGAGTGGAGTCCGTCCGCATCCGCCTTCATCAGGACGGCACCCACCTGGGTCTCGTCGGCGGTTCCCCCACCAGGCGTCCAGTGCCACCACGCCCAGCCCGTCTGGATTCCATCCGCATCCTGCTGGACGGTGTCGCTGAAGCCGCCCTCCAGGTCGCCCGGGTGGGCGGCCCAGTACTCGGGGAACTGCGCCTTGGTGATGCGACCGTCGTAGGGGTCGTCGAAGACGAAGTCCTCGGCGCAGGCGTCCTGGATCATGTCGAGGTCGCCGGTCATCCAGCCCTGCAGGTAGTTCTCGACGTTGCTCATCGTTCTCGCCTCCCTTCCCCCACACGGTAGGCGCAGGCGAGGCCCGCTGTCATCACCGGAATCGGGTGATTCCTGGGCGACGTTGAGAGTCGGCGGCCACTTCCTCCAACCACAGAAGAGGCCCGCCGCCCTCACGGGCGGCGGGCCTCAGTGAGGGCCTGCGTACGGCAAGCGTTGCGATCCGTCGCGCCGCCCAAGCCGCACACAGCGGCCGACGCATCACTCGACCACGAAGGTCACGTCGTCCCAACTGATCCAGTCGTGCGGATACACGTGCTGGTACTCCCACGGAGGGGCGAACAGCGGGTCGGCCATCTTGCGCAGGAACTTGTCGGCGTAGGAGATGCTGTAGGTGCCGGCGGCCAGCGGCGGCATCGGGACGAGCCAGTCCCTGCCCCACACCCCCGCCTGGCTGCCGTTGTACGGAGTGATGACCAATTCCGGATAGGCGCTCATCCAGTCGTTCCAGTGATACGGGGCGCCCCAGTAGCGCTGGCACGTGGAGGCATCGACCTTCTTGATCAGCGACGCCGGCCCCGGGTCCACTCTCGTGACCTCGAGCTTGCACATGATGGCTTTCGACTGGTTGATTATGCCGCCGCGAGTGATGGCGACCCATGAGAGGCCGACCGTGCAGTCGGCCCCCAAGGGCACACTGTCCGCAGGGCCCCATGTCAGGGTCGACTCGTCGACCCAAATGACGCTTCCGTCGGGGCCTACCTGGTAGGAGAAGGCGGCCAGCGCCGGCGCCGCGCTCGCCAGGAGCAGCAGCACGGCGCAACACAGCAGGAACAGCAGCTTCTTCATGACGCCCTCCGATCTGTGGCCCTTTGACTACGTGGTCATCATCGAGGCGCAGGGCGGCGTTGTCTTCACCGGAATCGGGTGAATCTCGAGTGACTGAGGAACGTCCCGGGCAAGGGCAGGCACAGGTCCGCGGCGCCGCAGGGGAGTCGGCCGGAAACCGCCCGGGCGACACACCGCGGTGAAGACAGCGGGCCCTGACCTAAGGCGCGCCGGTGACGGTCACCTGCACGTAGGAGGCCGTCGCCCCGCAGATCTCGATTGGTGTTGGGAAGCCCGGCGGCGTGAACGACGGTGACGCCGCCGGTCACTCCTCCGTCGCGGGAGCGCCCCGGCGGCTCCTGAGGACGAGAAGTAGCACGACCGCGAGGACCGCGATCACCGCCACGACGATGCCGACCCACAGCCCGAGACTGGATGAGGTCTCCTCGGCTACCTTGGGCGTGAGCTGGGAGTACGGCAACGGCATCGACGCGGCGAGGAACGTCCCCCCGTGGCCGTTGTTGCAGCGCGACCAGCCGTCCCACTTGTCCGTGCGGTACGCCGCCAGCTTGAGCGGGAAGACGGTGGTGAAGGCCGGGCAGTCCCCGTACATGACCGCCTGCATCTGGCGGATGTACTCGGCGCGCTTGTCCGCGTCCATCTCGGAGGCCTGCAGCTCGTCCAGACTGTCGTACTCGGCGTTCGACCAGGCGAACTCGTTCCAGCCCTCGATCTGGCCGGTCGTGAAGCACGTGAGCGACTGGCCGGGGTCCACGTAGCCGTCCCAGTTCCAGAGATAGGCGTCGAAGTCGGGCGACGAACGTGTCGCCCTTGTAGGCCCAGATGTTGTCGAAGTAGACGCCCTCGTCCTGAACGCTCAGCGCGACGTCCACGCCGACGGCCTTCCACCAGCCGGCGATGAGCTTGCCGGCGCGCTGCGACTCCGGCGACTCGGCGGGGGCCCACAGACGGATCTTGATCGGCTTGCCTTGCGCATCCTCGCGCACGCCGTCCCCGTCCGTGTCCTTGTACCCGGCCTCATCGAGCATGGTCTTGGCCTGTTCGGGGTCGTAGTCCCTCGCCTCGCCCTCCGGCGGCGCCCAGGCGTAGTCGGGATCACTCCAGTTCTCCGGCGGCATGAAGGTGTAGCCGGGCCAGGCATGGCCGCCGTAGGCCAGCTCGACCATCCTGTCGCGGTCCACCGCCCATTCCAGGGCGGCCCGGAAGTCCTTGTCTCGCAGGACCGGGTTGCCCTTGGACTCGCCTTCGTAGCAGTTGAACCCGACGTAGTCCCAGTTGAACCAGCTGTACTCGATCGCCTCGATGCCGGCGGTCGCTTTGAGCGGCTCGAACTGCGCCGGCGGGAAGAGATAGGCGGCGTCGAGCGTGCCGGCCTTCAGGTCCTGGACCATGGTGTCGCCGTTCTGGTAGACGACGAAGATGAGCTCGTCGACCGTCGGCGCGCCGCGGTAGAAGTCCTTGTAGGCCTCCATGCGCAGGTAGCGCTCCTTCTTCCACTCGACGACCTTGTAGGGGCCGCTGCCGATGCAGGGCGGGTCGTTCTGGAAGGTCTGGCTCGCCTCCTTGGCGCTCATCTTGCCCCAGATGTGCTCGGGCAGGCAGGGGATCCAGAGCATGAGCATGTTGGCGACGGGCTCTGCTGCAGGTGACCTTGTACGTGAGGTCGTCGACGGCCTCCACCCGTTCGATCCCGGCGACGAAGCTTGCGTAGGCCGCGATCTGGTTCTCGACGATGAAGTTGTAGGTGAAGGCGGCGTCCTTCGCCGTGATCGGGACGCCGTCGTGCCACGTCATGCCCTCGTTCATGGTGAAGGTCCAGACCAGCCCGTCGTCGCTGACCTCCCAACTCTTGGCGATCCCCGAGTCGTTGGGCTTGAGGGTCTCCCAGTCCCGGCCGACCATGAGCAGGTACTCCTGGGCGTAGACCTCGTAGACGTTGTTCGTCCAGCCGATGAGCGGGTTCAGGTTGTCGATGTCGCCCATCCAGCCGATCTTGAGGACCGACTTGTCCTTGGCCGCGGGTGTCGGACTCCCGTCCTCGCCCCGCGCCACGCCGGCTCCGAACGCGGCGGCCAGCCCAAGGGCTGCGAGCGCGCACAAGAGCGTGATCCACCAGGTCTTGCGTCTGACGATCGTCATGACAGTCCCCCTGACAACTCCCCATGGACTGCGGTCGACGAACGACCGCGGCGGCCGACCTCTTCATAGTCGCCCATGGGCCGGCCGGAATCAATGGTAGTGAGCATGTGCGACCGCGAAACCCGATGGCCGAGGCGGGCCGAAGGCAGAGGGTCGGGCGGGGGCACGTAGCGTGGGGGCGATCATGCAGAGCCGCGCGCGAGCGTGCCTCACGGAGAAGAGCCGCATGTGGTCGGGGACCGAAGCGGCACCCGTGTGGGCGGCAAGGGAGTCTCCTGTGGGCACGTTGGCGAGATTGTGGGCAAGCACCCAGGTCGCCTGAGCCCCACACCGCAGCTGGACTCAGAAGAGGCCCGCTGCCTTCACGGGCAGCGGGCCTCTCCCTGTTCGCCCTATCGCACGGCGGTCACGCGCCCGGGGCGCGGTAGTTGACCGTCTTCTTCGTCGCCTCGTCGACCTCCTCGGGCGTCAGCAGAACGACGACCTTGGAGCGCACGATCCCAGAGCCATTGACCGCGAGACTCGCCGCCGCCGCCGAGATGCTGTCGGGAAGATCCAGGATCGCATACACATCGTCGTCGCCGAAGGCGAAGTAGAACGCCTCCAGGCTGCCGCCGGCGCCTTCGGCGAGAGTCCTCACCGCTTCGCGGCGGCTGCTGCCGCCCTCCTTGAGCAGGCCCTTGACGCCATCGGCCGTAAGGGTCGCACGTACGAGATACTTGGACATGATCATTCTCCCTCGTTGACTCTCGGAGGATTCCCGCTCCGGCCATGTCTCAGCACGACGCCGTTGGCGGGACCGCCGACGGGCCGCCTTTCTGTGCGTGAGGGCGAAGTCCCCGAAACGGTGTGCGGTCGCCAAAGGGCCGCTGCCCTCGGGGCGGGCCTCATCGAGGCGAACGGCCCGGACTGGGCCACAGAGCACCGGGGCCGATGCTGGCGCGCAGGCTACTGCACCACACCCCAGAAGTCCCAGTAGTCCCAATTGAAGAAGCTGGCGGTGACCTCGACATACATGGTGAACTTCGCGCCAGGGGTCGTGGGCATCTTCAGGGTCGCGTCGAATCTCGGGTCGACGCCGGGAATGCCCTCGCCCGTGGTCCCCGTCACCGTGTAGACGGTGTGCTTCTTGTTCCACGCGCCAGGATCCCAGGCGAAGAACTGGCCGAGATTCAGGTTGGCGCGACCGAAGAACGGCCCCAGATCAGTGCCGCTGATCTTGAGTTCACCGGAGACCTCTTGGGGCGCGCCGATGGCGATGCACAACGGGCCACTGGCCACAAGGTCCACCGTGTGCGGGTAGGTGTAGCCGGTCTCATCTACATAGGGCGTGCGTTCCTGCGTCGCCACTCCCCCCGTGAACTTGCCCTGGAGCGTGGTTGCCGCCGAGGCGGACGCGACGACCACCAGCATGCTGACGACAACGACGATCAATACGACTGCCAAGCGTTTCATTGACGGCTCCTCCCTTGGTCGCGTCCCCAGGAACGCGACCTCGATGCGGCGGCGGCTGCCCGCAGCCGACGCGCCGCCACAAGTGCATCGGTCGTCTGCCCCATAGGCTCCTCCCCGGTATGCCTCCCGCGGCCCCGGCCTCGCGGGCCGGTATCAGGAGCGGCTCCCCGCCGGCGTCTGGCGGCCGCATCACGCCGCAGGCGGATCGACGGATCGACGCCTCCCGACTCCCATCTTGGAGACACGGAACGGCGTTGTCTTCACCGGAATCCGGTGATTCTTGGGCGACGATGAGCGTGGCAGAAGGGAGATCGGACGGTGAACGTGGGCCAAGCCCCCGACACGGTCGCCGGTGGCCGCTCAAGCAAGAGGCCCGCTGCCCTCACGGGTGGCGGGCCTTCTGCGTGAGCTGGAGTCGGGGTGATGAGCGGCGAGCTACGGCACAGGCGTCGGCTTCGCGGTGCTGTCCGACAGCTTGGTCAGTGTCATTTGGACGAGTGTGCTCATGTTGGTGGCCGAGAAGGTGAGGAGCAGCTGCCCCGGCGCGTTGCCGCTGCGGAGCAGGAACGTACTCATGACATCAGTCGATGTGAGCACCCTGCCGCTGAGCTGATCGCCGTGCCGCGTGAAGAGCCCGAGCTTCCTGTACTCGATGTCGCCGGGCACGCCCTGAGTGACCGTGTACCTGCCAGCAGGACGCGCGCCGATGACCCACCTCACCCTGTCACCGGCGTTCACGCGCCACGTTCCCACGAAGGGATCGCCTGGGGCGCTGCTCTGGCCAGCACTCGGTACGCTCGCCTGACCACAACCGGCAAGCAGGAGCACGGCGATGAGGGCGAGTGCACCCTTCATACGCGGAGTGTAGCAGGGGGGTCGTCGTAAGCGGCCTCGCCGTGCCCACTCACTGTCGCGTCGCCCCATCGTCGCCCTTCCCGGTGTGCGAGCGGAGCTGTGCGGTGCCTCTGCGGCCCGTCGTAGCCGACTTCCAGTGGAAGACCGCCAAGACGGGCCGCCTTTCTGTGCGTGTAGGGCGAAGTCCCCGAAACGGTGGCCGGTCACGAAGGAGGCCCGCTGCCCTCACGGGCGGCGGGCCCTGCATGAGGCGAACGGTCCAGGACCCAGTCACCGGGCGTCCGAGCCCCTCTCAGCCGGCCCCACGGTGCACCAGTATGATCAGCGGCCCGAGGGCGACCCCGGGCCGCTTGTCGTTCGCTTCGGCGGTGAGAGACGGTCGCGAGACCGGGCCTCGGTACCTACCTCATCTTCACTACGCCGCTGTAGTCCGCCGCCTCGTCCACCCAATCCGTTCCGTAGTGAATGATCCAGGTCCCCTGGCCCGACACTCCCTCCAGTCCGTCCCAGCCCTTGACGATCGACCAGTGACCATCCATGAACCCAGCGTTGCGGTCCGCGTAGTTGACACGAATCAGCATCTTGCCGCTGACCCCGTTCACCGCGCCGACGAAGTTCGCCCACAGCGTGCCGACTACGAAGCCACCATTCTCGCCGCTGGGCTGAAAGACGGCCTTGAACGTGTCGAACGAGTCACCGCTGAAGCTTCCCGTCCACACCCCGTCCTCCTGGCCGTTTATGATCTGCCCGCCGCTCGGCAGGTCTCTCACCTCCACCGCGCCCTCCCAGGACCAGGTACCAGCTACCGCTGTGCGGCCCGATGCTGCCGTTGCGGCAGGGACGAGCACGAGCATGAGGAGGATCACGAGGCCAAGCGCGACGAGAGTCGAACGCGTCTTCGTCATCGACCCCCCTCTCCGCACTACCCACACCGACTTACGTTTCACGACTACCCCCTTCTGTAGCTCGTTTCAGGCTCCCGAATCCGCCGGCCCCAAGGAGCACGAAGACCGGCTCGCGGCCCGGTCTCACCCGTGGCTCCCCGCCGGA
Source organism: uncultured Thermoleophilia bacterium (assembly GCA_963808735.1). GTDB lineage: Bacteria > Actinomycetota > Thermoleophilia > UBA2241 > UBA2241 > CAIXSE01. The sequence goes on from CAWEHE010000031.1 coordinate 48,174, forward strand.
TGACGGGTGGCCGTCAGGTGCCTCCGGCGGCTCAGTGCCTCCCAACGTCACTTTGGATGCGCAGAACAGCGTTGTCATCACCTGAATCGGGTGATTGCTGGGCGGCGCTGAGCGTGACGCGGGACGTTCTGTGCATGTGGGCGAGGCCGCCGAAACGGTGGCGGGTCGCGAAGGAGGCCCGCTGCCCTCTCGGGCAGCGGGCCTCCGCTTCTGACTGCGACTCACTGCACAGTGAAGCTAGACCTGAACGTCTTCTTGAAGGCCTTCATGACGGTTGGCACGAGATTGCCGTTCTCGTCGAAAAGTGAAATCACGACCGTCTCGAGCTGGTGCGCGACGCACGTGACCTTGTAGGTGCCTGCTGGGAGCTGCCCGACGTACACCTCCCAACCGCGCCACCACCCGTTCGCGGCCGGCCACCACTGGATGCGCAACCAGCACTGCGGCGACTGTGCCTCGGTCGTCGCCACCACGACGCTGCCGTCGGGGGCCGTCACCTTCAAGCTGAGCAGAAAGCCCTGCGGCATCCCCTCCAGGTCTGCCCTGACGGGCAAGACGGCTGACTGATAGAAGACGATGCTCTTCTCCGCCGGGATGGGCGTCCCGGCTGGGTACACGGTGCCGTCACCCCAGCCGGCGCCGCCGGACCACCAATGACCGTCGTCAGGGTAGACGTGGGCGATATGCGCGGTACTGACCCCAGGCCAGACGGGGTCCGCGGGGGCGGCCGACGCCCCGATGCCCACCATCGCGGCGACGGCCAGACAGAGGACCATCGCCAGAACCATCTTGCGTTTCACGTTGATCACCTCCCTTCCACATTGACGAGAGCACAAGCAAGCCGCCTTGTCTTCACCGGAATCGGGTGATTCTTCGGTGACGCTGCGCGTGAGCGGCGACTTCCCACGACAACAGAAGAGGCCCGCTGCCCTCACGGGTGGCGGGCCTTCTACTGCCCAGCGCCAAGGGTCGTAGTCTGCACCTTGGCCAAGAGCGCCCCTTTCATTGGCGGCAGAAGCCAGATGCGTCCCTGACACGGCGGGAGTCATGGGTCACGGACGGATCGGCCCTACGGCCTCAGATCGCCGGTGATGTCCCAGTACAGCCAGCCGGCCTCAGAGACGTAGTTGCTGGACAGGTCGACGTGCAGCTTCACAGGGATGGTCGCGGTCGGATCCAGCGTGAACGTGAGCCCGACGGACTTGCCGGGCATGTACGTCTGGATCGTGGCCGTACCTTGGGCGGTCAGGACGCCATCCGACCACATGATGTCCGTCCAGGTGACCAGCCACGTTGCATTGTGCAGACCACCTTTCGGCGAGCTCTCGGTCAGCGGGACCATGTCCGTGTGGAAGTGGTATACGAGGGCATGCCCGGTGATTCGCGTGGCTTCCCCGTCCACGATCACGTTCCAGGTGCCCTTCGCGCCGATCGTCTGGAGACCGTCCGTCTTGTGCACGCCCGTGGCGGACGTGAACTCGCCGTGGTACGTCGTAGACGCGGACGCGGACGCCGACGCCGACGCCGCAAGAACCATCGCCGCCAGGAAGACGACTACCACCAAGAGAAACGCTGACCTTCTCATAGCCTTTGCCTCCTTCTCGCCCGGAGCTCGCCGCCGACTGATGGATGACGCGACGTGCCGCCGGCGGATCAGTACCCCCAAATTCATTGTGGACGTGCAGAACGACACTGTCTTCACCGGAATCCGGTGAATCTTGGGCGACGCTGAGCCTAGGCGGCGATCTAAGCCGACATCAGAAGAGGCCCGCCCTACTCCGGCCGCCAGGCGGCGTCGTTCGCGCTCTCGACGTCGGGCACCTGCGAGAGACCCGTCCCGTCAGCATTGATCACGTAGATCGGCGAGCCGGTCATGCCGAACAGACTGCAACTCGAGATCGCCAGCGCATTCCCGTCCAGAGACCACGTGGGGATCGTCCAGGGATCGGCCATGTAGTCGTAGACGGGGTCGAGGAGCGTCACCGAGCGTGCCATCCCCCTGCACCGGAGCGACGTACAGGCGACGCACGCTGTTCTCGAGGGCGAACTTCGTACCGTCCGGTGACGATCGCGAACGTGCCCAGGTCGGCGCCCTGCGTGAGCTGTTCGCGGCCACTGCCGTCGGGGTACACGGCGACCACCTCACCGGCCGACAGATAGAGGATCCGGCCGTCCGGCGCCCAGTCCATCCCTCCCCCGTACTCAGGGCCCTGAGGGCTCTCCTCCCAGACCGATATCCCTCCCGCCACGGCTTTGGCGCCGCTGCCGTCGGCGTTCATGACGGAGATGGACTCTTCGCCGGAGGTCACTTGCCAGAAGGCGATCTGCTTGCCGTCGGGCGACCACGTGGGCCAATTGCCGTGCACGTCACCGCGGGTCAGCTGCTTCCTGCCGGTCCCGTCCGCGTTCACGACCCAGATCGTGTTGCCTGCCGCACTCCAATGGGTGTAGGCGATCTTGCGCCCATCCGGGGACCAGGTGGGGTGATCCTCGAGGTCCGGGTCGTCGGTCAGCTGTTTGAGCCCCGTGCCGTCGGTGTTCACGACCCAGATGTCGCCGTTCGCGTCGTCGGCAACCTCCTCCAGCTTCAGGAAGGCGATGGTACCTGAGACGGTAGGCGCCGGGAGCGGCGTGTCGCTCGAAGGCGCCGACGATGTGGCCACCGGACTGGCCGTGACCGGCGGCGAGCTGGACGGCGCGGTACTTGTGCTGCCGCAGGCGGCGAGCGCCAGCAGTCCGACAACAAGCAAAGTGAGCGCGGCGGCCCAGATGATCTTCCCCAAAGGTGAACTTCTCATGGCCCCGATCCCTCCCATCGTGCGACCACGTCGGACGCCCGCGACGGTCGGCTCTCGGGAGTCCCGTATGACCGAGACTTGTACGCCCGGTTCGTCGTGGCGACAAGCGTTTGCCGCCCGTGCCGGTTGATCGCGTCCAAGCCTACGGTCGCATCTGACCGGATGTTCTGTGCGCGTGGGCGAAATCCCCGAAACGATGGCGGGTCGCGAAAGAGGCCCGCTGCCCGCACGGGTGGCGGGCCTCCATGCGACGTGGGCGGTCCTACTCCGGCCGCCCGGAGTCGGGGCCGCTTCTCTGTCGCTGGCGACGGCCTCGACTGCCGGGGTCACCGACCGTTCTTCGTGCTAGATCGCGTGGCGTCACCCCAGGGTCCGCACGTTGCCAGTGGCGTCCCGGAAGCCGGCGCGCCTCGTCGCCCAGGTGCGGTACATCCTCCCCTCCGCTCCGTCTACCGGTCGATCCAGCCGCTGACGTCGGTGCCTTCCGGCGCCTGGTCGGCCATGTATGTTGCCATGTCGGTGAGTAGCTCCTCGATCGTCATGGGCATCCAGCCGTGCCCCTCGCCCTCGCCCCACACGAACGTGAAGTCGGCCTTTGGATTCGCGAACGTCGCCGTCTTCTCCTGAACGAGGCGCATGGGGTTGTCGAGGAACATGCAGTCCATCGTGCCGCCCCAGAAGAACATCCTGCCGGCGACGAGCGGACCGACGGTCGCCCAGTGCTTCTGCAGGTAGAGATCGAGGTCCATGGGCCTCCATGCCCTGGCCACGGCGTGATCGATCACTCCGGTCTTCTTGTCCCAGATCGCCGCCGGATACCCGTCACGGCCCTGCGGTCCGAACGCCGCCTGCCAGATGTCCCACTGGCCGAGGCCGGACCGGCCGTGCCTGCCGAGCGCGAGCTCCCAGTGGTTCTCCTGCTCGGCGGTGAACAGCGTCTCACCCGTCACCTCGTCCCTGAACGACGGGATCGGCAGACGCGACGCAGGATAGTCGCTGAAGTACGCGCTCGGGTCGTCGTAGATGTTCACGAGCTCGAGGCCGCGGAAGTCCATCGGGTCCGGGGAGACTATCCATGCCCCCGAGTACAGATTGGGGTGCAAGATCATCTGCGCTGCAGCTTCCCAGCCACCGGTCGAGCCGCCGCCGGTCGTCCTCGCCCAGCGAGCCTTGATGATGCGGAAGGAGTCATCGACCGCCGGGATGAGCTCCTTGGTGATGGCGTCGCCGTAGGGGCCGAGGTTGGCCGAGTTCACCGCGTAGGAGTCGTCGTAGAACGGGGTCTCGTGCCTGATGGTGACGTAGATGAAGCGCGGCGCCTGGTCGGACACCCACCACCGGGACATCTCGTCTCGTGTCTTCGGGTTCTCGTCGAAGTAGATCAACTTCTCCCCGAAGTGACCCTCATGCCAGATGACCGGGTAGCGGACACAGCGGTTCGCCGGATCGTCGTAGCCCTCGGGGAGCAGGACGTCGGCGGCGATGTACATCGGCCGCCCCCAGAACTTTGAGAGCAAGACGCTCTTGATCTTGATGTGCTTGACGTGTTTCGTGTCGACCGGGTTGCCCTGCTGGAGCGTGCCGCCGGGCGGCACCATCTCCAGTGGCGGCAGCACCTGGTCGAGCTGCAGGGAGTATGTATTGTCGGCGGCCGGGCAAAGACGCAGGCGGACCGGCGTGCTCACGAGGTTGCCGGGTGTGAGGAACGGGTTCTGGCCTTCGCCCGCCGGCATGTGCAGCTTGACCACCGAGCCGTCCGAGCGGCGGAACGTCGTGTAGACGTTGAGCAGCGCCTGGACGTAGTAGTCGCCCGGCTCGAGGTCGTCCAGCGACACGAGCAACGAACCGTCGACGCCCGAACCGCCGAAGAGGACCGGGACATCCGGCTGCATACGGTTGACGTCCATGCCCCAGAACGGCGGCCCCCAAGCGATCCCGCCCTCGTTCGCCTGCAGGCGCGGCTCGGGATGGTTCGTCGGCGAGACGATCACGAGCAGGCGGCCGTCGAGCGGCTTGGCACTGACGCCCGGCGCGATCGACACGTTGAACCGGAGTGTCGCCGCCGCGATCGGGGTGGCGGCCGCGATCAGCACGACCAGGGCCAGGCAGATGATCACTGAGAAGCAGAGCCTGCGTCTCATGGTTCCCTCCTTGGTGCTCCCCGCTACGCGACGGCGGCGCGTGTGCTACCGGGGTAGCTGCGGAGAGCGGTTCAGTTGCACGCAGCGGGTCGATCCATGGCAGCACCTCCTTCCGAGACCTCATCGCTCCCGATCGGCCGCTCACCCAGGAACGCAGGAGACCGGCCCGTGGGCCGGTCTCACCAGTGGCTCCCCGCCGGACTGCGGTGGCCGCAGTGCTACGTCCGGCGGATCAAGCGCCTCCCAACCGCATCAGTATGGAAGCGCAGCGCACCCGTGTCTTCACCGGAATCGGGTGATTCGTGGACGGCACCGAGCGTGGCAGAGGGACGATCGCGTTCCGTGCATGTGAGCGAAGTCCGCGAAACGGTCGTCGGGTACGTCGGCCATGAGCAGATGAAGTCCCTGCAGAAGGCAGTGGCGGAGCGACATGGGAGTCGAACCCACCCAGGACGAGAGCATCGCCCCGCAGACGGTTTTGAAGACCGCGGTGGTCACCGGACCACGAGCCGCTCCGCTCTGCGCCATCTTGTCACGCGCGGGTCCCACGGTCACCCGCCGCCGGTCGCCTCGGCCGCGGCACCCTCTCCTTCGGGGGAGCGACCGTGCCCCAAGACGCGAACGCCCGGCCGCCTCTCGAGAGGCGGCCGGGCGTCGACGCGCCGTTCGACGGTCTTACTTCGCCAGGTCGAGCAGGGCCTGACGGTCCCTGGCGATCTTGTACTCGGACTCCACCTCGAGCAGGCCGCCGGGGAACTCGTAGGCCGGCATGAGCGCCACGTAGTCGTCGGCGTTGAAGGCCTCGGGGTTATGGACGCCGCTCTTGGGGTCGCCCGGCTTGCTGCCGAGGCTGCCCTTGGCGAGAAGTTCGATGGCGATGACGGGCGTGAAGGCGGTCTGCGCGACGACGACCTGGGTGCCGTACTTGTCCACGCACTCCTTGTTGTCGGCGACCTGGTACAGGTACACCTTGCGCTCCATGCCGTCCTTCTTGCCGATCACGTAGGTGCCGGCGGCCGTCTTGCCGACGTACTTCTTGCCGATCTCGTTGGGGTCCGGCGCGGCGGCGGCGATGACGTCGCGCGGCGCGACCATGACGTCGCCGACCTTGATCTTCTCGGCCTTGTCGATGTTGACCGAGCGGAAGACGTCCATCGCAGCCATGAACTCGTCGCCCAGGGCGTACTTGAACTCGGCCTTCTTGACGCCCTTGAGCTTGTCGGCGTTGTGGCCGATCTGGACGACCTCCTCGTGCTCGACGTGGCCGACCTCGACCTCGCCGATGCCCTCGGGCAGCCAGAACTTCTCGAGCTCGGCGAACGGCTCGACGGTGTGGAAGTCGCCGTTCTCGAACACGATGGCCGGGTTGTTGCACTCCTCGATGGTGGTCCAGACGCTGAAGCCGAAGCTGATGCCCGTAGCGCCGGGGATCTCGAGGTTGCTGCCGTCGCGGATGCCGATGTAGTCGATCTCGTCGAAGAGGTGGTCGGCGGCGTAGCGAGCAAAGAAGTCGGCCATGCCGGGCTCGACGCCGAAGCCGGCGAGCGCGTACTTGCCCATCTTCTCGAACTCGGGGCTGAGCGCGTACTCGTCGTCACCGAGCTTCTTGCCGGTCTTGTGGAAGGGGTCGGTGGGATGCCACTCGCTCAGCGTCATGGCGGTGTCGAGGTAGTGGACCTTCGCCTTGAGCGCGGCCTGGAGGAGCGGCGGGTTGAAGTTCGGCGCGCAGAGGTTCATGAGGATGTCGACGCCGTGCTTCGTGGCCAGTGCGGCCACGGCGTCGACGTCGCTCGCGTCGATCTGCTCGGCGACGAAGCGCGGGTCCGCGAGCGTGGCGACGAAGTCGGCGGCGCGCTTGCCGTCGTAGTCCGCCATCACCATCTTCTCGAGCCACTCACCCTTGGGGTCGCGACGCTTGGCGATCGCGGCGATGGACTGACCGACGCCACCGGTACCGACAACAAGAGCCTTCATGACGTTCCTTCTCCTTGACGTGTGCTTGCGCGCGCCGGGGACGGCGCGCCGCCTGGGCGGAGTCGCGAGAGTCAGCTCAGAGACCCCTCCAGGACGCTGAATGAAACGGATTGTATAAGATTCTCTGGCGATTGCCAACGTCAAGTTGGCTATCGGCGAGGTTTGCGGGCGTGCCGCGGACGGTGGGTCAGGCGCCGACCCTGTACATGGTGCGCTCCCCGAGCGCGGTGATCACCCTGGCGTAGCCCGAGAGCTCCTCGTCCAGCGCCGGATCACCGGTGTCCACCAGCAGCGGGCGGCCTTCCAGACTCAGGAGCTTGGTCTGCGTCGCGATGATCGTGATGTGGCCGGCGCCGACGCGGCGGATCACCGCCGGGCTGATCTGCTGGTTGCCGCGGCCGAAGATGTGGCCCTGGCCGCCGATGACGGTGACCACGATGTACGCCTCGGGCGCGGCGTCGACGAGGGCGAGGAGATCGGCCTCCGTGAGGTCGGCGCCGGCGAGCTCGCCGCCGCGGACGGCGTCGACGCCGAGCAGCGTCTTGGGCAGGCCGAGCCGCTGCATGACCGTGCGCGTCGTGGTCCCGGGGCCGAGGATGTACAGGGCGTCCGGCTCCATACTCGCGATCACCTCGGTGGCGATGACGTTGAGGGCGCGCTCCTCGCCCGCGACCCCACCGGCCTTGGCGCTCTGCGTGAGGCCGCGCGCGTAGGGCACGGTCATGTAGCCGTACAGGTGCGCGGACACGCGGTTCTCGCGGAACGCCTCCTCGTCGATGTCCATGACCTCGCCCTCGCGCAACCGGACGCCGGCGGGACGCTCGTGGAGGTACAGCGCGGCCACGTCCCCGGCGGCGGCCGGCGTGGTCGCGTACACGGCCGAGTGGATCTTGACGCCGGCGGGCACGCCGATCACCGGCACGCGGTCGCCGACCGCGTTGCAGATGTTCCGCGCGGTGCCGTCGCCGCCGGCGAAGAGGATGAGGTCCACGCCGGCGGCAAGCAGGTCACGCGCCGCCTGCTCGGTGTCGGCCGGCGTCGTGAGCACGAAGTCGTGCAGTGATGGAGATGGGCTCTCCGCTGCGCTCGAGCTCGCAGAGCGCGAAGGAGCGGCGACCCTCGAAGGTGCCGAGGACGCGCGGTTCGTAGCCTGCCGCGCGCGCCTCGTCCTCGCCCATCTCGCCGGGCCAGGCGAGGACCTCGATGTGCTCGCGCACGCGCGCGAGGCGCTCGAGCGCCTGCCGGGCGCGCCGCGGCGCCTCGCGCACGGCGCCGCGCTCGAGCGCGGCGCGCAGCACGTCGGCGCCGTCGCTGCCCTTGAGGCCCACGCGGCCGCCCACGCCGGCCACCGGATTGACGATCAGCCCGAGCTTCTTCATCGCTGCAGGCCCGCCCGCGCGCTGGGTCAGCGCCGCTTCTTGCCGCCGCGCCGCTGGCGCGACTTAGCGGAGCCGGAGGTCGCGCCGGAGGTCGCGCCGGAACCGCTTGACCCTGCCCGCGACTGGCCTTTCGATTGGGCGGACCCGGCGGGGCGCTTCCGCGAGATGAACAGGTAGATGACCATCGACGGAAGCAAGAGCATGGTGACCACGACGTTCTCGCCGAGCATGCTCGCGGCAACGGCTCCGATGATGGCGATGAACACGAGCGTCCGGAGCAGCCTCACGCTGTGGGGCGTGAAGCGGCGGCCGCGCACCCACAGGTCCGCGGCGTCCATGAGCATGGCGAAGGCGGCGATGACGGCGCACGCGGTCGAGAACGCCGACGACACCTCTTGCAGGTTCCCGAGGCCGCCCACGACCAGCGTGATGAGGAGCCCCGTCAGGAGCGCGGCCGTGGCGAGGAAGATCGTCAGCCGAAGTGCCTCGGCCGCACGGATGCCTCGCGTCGCTGGTTGCTGGGGCACGCTCCCGCCTTTCGTCTTCGCCGCGAACGGCCGCGGGACGCGGCCGGCCTCGCGCCATGATACCCGACCCGCCCCGCCGCCGATGAGCGGCGGCGCGAAGGCGGTCGCGTGACGGGCGGGCCGGCGCCGACGGCGCCGGCCCGCCCGGCGACCTGCCCTCGGGGACTCTGCTCAGGCGCTCAGATCTTGTCCTTGAACTTCTTCTTGTACTTGCGCCAGGTGAAGGCCCATTGC
>CAWEHE010000032.1:0-23994 GCA_963808735.1 uncultured Thermoleophilia bacterium
GTTCCCCTCCCTAGAAGATGAAGGGGATGGCCTTGTAGGCGAACCCCCACACCGCCGCGGCGGCGATAAGCATGCAGATCCAGAAGACGGCCTCTCTGCGATGCGTGATGCCGACACCCAAGATCCATGAGCAGGATACGTACGCCGTTGAGCGCGTGGAACAGCACGGCGCCACCAGGACCATGTCGAGGAACACGAGCAGCGGCCTGTCGAAGAACGCGAAAAGCTGTCGAGTGACGCCGCGCCGCTCGTCCGCCCCCGCGCGATCACCCACAGGTGGACGAACAGGTAGAGCACCAGGACCAGGCCGCTGATGCGGAAGAGCATCCACGCCCACATGCCGATGCCTTTCCACAGACCGGCGCCCACGTTGGCCGTTTCGCGCTCTTGCGCGCCACATCGGCACCCCCTCTGCGGCGGAGCGCGTACTGGTGAGACGCATCCCCCACCGCTGCCCCATGGTAGACCACGCCGAGAACGGAGGCAAGACCGCCCGTCAACGACGGCGCGCCCGGCGACGGCCCCCCGCGCGGCTGTGCCTTCGCCGGCCCCTCGGCCGCGCGATCACGGCCCGGTCGAGGATGCGCGGACCCGGCGCGGCGACCGCCGGCCTCCACGGCCGCGAGGATGCGCGCGGCGCGCAGGCGCTCGAGGACGGCCAGCAGGAGGTCGGCCGCCGTCTTGCGACCAGCAGCACGAGGAGGCCGGCGAGCGGCCGAGTCGAACAGCCAGTAGACGAGCAGGCCGCCGGCGAGCACGCCGAACTGCAGCACGAAGAGGCGGCGGAGCGGCTCCGCCACCACGCCTCCGGCGGGATCAACGTCCGCCTCACCGCCGCGCACGAAGTCCCACCAGTACATGAAGCCGCGGGCGGCGGCCAACCCGCGACGACCGCCCAGAACTGCCAGGTGACGAAGGCCGCGCCGGGCCCACCGGGCCCGCCGCCCGGCTTGAGCAGCAGGCCGCCGAAGACCATGTAGGCATGACGGCCTGGCCGCCGACGACGATGAGGTACGTCTTGATGAACTCGCTGACCAGCATGCGGTCGCGCGTGTCCGTGGCGGACCGGCGGCGGACGAGGCGCGGGCGCGCAGCCAGGCGAACACGCCGTCGGCGACGCCGTCGGCGACGCAGACGAAGACGACGGCCAGCACCGACCAGTCGCCTGCCCAGGCCGCCCACACGGCGGCGTCGGCGAGCAGCGACGAGCGCAGGCTGGGCGCGGCGCGGCCGAGCGTCGGCCGCGCTGCGCACCTGCAGCGGCGCTCGTCCATGCTCGTCCTGTCGCTCACGGTCTCCCTTCGCGGAGCCGCGCCGGGGTCACCGGCGCGCTCCCCGGGTAGGGTATGGTGCGGCGGGCCGCGGAGCAAGGCGGCCCGCGCGCCTATACCAGCGGGGACGGGGCCGAAGGGAGGGAGCCGGATGCCGGACCACGGGCCGGGCACACAGGCGCGCCGCTGCGCGCTGACCGTGCCGAGCTCCCTCGCCTTCCTGCCCATGGTGCAGGGGTTCGTGCGCGAGTACGCGCGCGAGACGGGGTTCCCGGCCGAGGAAGTCGGCCGCCTCGACCTGGTCATGGAGGAGGCGGCCACCAACGTCGATCGACGGCGCCTTCGGCGGCGACGAGAGCGGGAGCTTCGACATCGTCTGCGAGCGCGTGCCCGCCGGGATCCAGGTCACGGTGCACGACGAGGGCCTGCCCTGGGACCCCTCCCTCGCCCCCGAGTACGACCCCGACGCCACCTCGACACGCCAGAGCGGCGCCGGGCTGGGCAGCTTCCTCATCCAGCGCTTCGCCGACGCGGTCGAGTTCCACAACCTCGGCAGCCGCGGCAAGGAGACCGTCTATCGTCAAGTACCTGCCGGCCGACACGGTCGCCACGGCGCCGCCGGCCGACGAAGAGGCCATGGCCGAGGGGAGCGCGTGCACCCCGCGGAGCGGGCGGAACTCCAGATCGGCCCGCTGCGCCCGGAGCAGGCCATCGAGGTGTGCCGCTGCATCTACGACGCGTACCGGTACACCTACGTCAACGAGCACCTGTACTACCCCGACCGGGTGGTCGCGCTCAACGAGAGCGGCGACATGGTCTCCGCGGTGGCGAGCGCGCCCGACGGCGAGGTCGCCGGGCACGCGGCGCTGGTGTTCCCGGAGGACACCCACGAGGTGGCCGACCTCGCCGTGGTGGCCACCAAGGCCAGGTTCCGCGGCCAGTCGGTCGCGCGGCGGCTGGGCGAGTACCTCGGCGAGGAGGCGCGGGCCCGCGGCCTGCACGGCCTCTTCATCGAGGAGGTCACGGTCCACACGTTCACGCAGAAGTTCTGCCACCGCCTCGGGTTCGTGGACACGCGGCTTCCTGCTGGCGTACTCGCCGGCGACGATGGCCTTCGAGGGCATCGCCGGCGAGGCGAGCGCGCGGCGCTCGGTGATCCTCGGCTTCAAGTACCTGACCCGGCCGCCGGTCACGCGCGTGTACGCGCCCCGGCGCCACCGCGAGGTCATCGCCGGCATCTACAGCGGCTGGGGGTCAAGGTCGAGTTCGCCCGGCGCTCCACGGGCCGCGCACAAGGGCGAGCCGGTGCTGAACGTGAGCGTCAACCCCAAACGCGCGGTCGCGACCGTGCGCATCCCCGTGTACGGGCGCGACCTCGCGCAGCACATCCGCAGCGAGGTGCTGCGCCAGCTGCGCGACAACGTCGCGGTCGTCAACGTGTACCTGGACCTGAGCACGGCCGGCACGGGCCGCGTGGCGGAGGCCCTCGAGGACGCCGGGTTCCTGTTCACCGGCATCCTGCCCGGCGGCCGCTCCGGCGACTGGCTGATCCTCACGTACTTCAACGGCGTGCTCGTGGACTACGACGCCATGCAGGTCGAGGAGCCGGCCACCCGCGACCTGCTCGCCTACATCCGCGGCAACGACCCGCACGCAGGGCTAGCGGATGCGGCGCCGGCATGGAGGCATCGAGCTCGACCTCGTCGTCGACCTCGTCAAGAGCATGGCGGTCGTCATCGTGGTCGCCTACCTCTTCACGCGCACGCAGGCTGTACCGCCAGGTGCTGGACGACCGGCTCGGGAGGCAGGGGCGCCTGCTGCTGGCGCTCATCTTCGGCGCCTTCTCCGTGTGGGGCACGCTCTCGGGCGTGGACGTCAACGGGGCATCGCCAACACGCGCGACCTCGGGCCCGCCCTGGGAGGGCTCATCGGCGGGCCCGTGGTCGGCATCGGCGCCGGCCTCATCGGCGGCCTGCAGCGCCTCGCCATGGGCGGCTGGACCGCCGTGCCGTCGGCGCTCGGCGCGGTGGCCGCCGGCGCCGCCGGCGGCGTCGTCTTCCTGCTCTACAAGCGCCGCGTCGCGCCGGTCTGGGCGGCCATGCTGCTGGCGCGTCTTCACGGAGTCGGTGCCTCATGGGCCTCAACCTCCTCATGGCCAAGCCGTTCGACCGAGGCGCTGGCAACTGGTCCAGGACGTGATCGTCCCGATGATCCTCGTCAACGCCGCCGGCATGGGCCTGTTCGTGTTCATCGTCCGCAACGAGGCGCGCGAGCGCGAGACCGCGGCGCAGAAGGAGCGCATGGAGGGCGAGCTCAAGGTGGCCCGCGACATCCAGCGGTCCATCGTGCCGACCATCTTCCCGCCGTTCCCCGAGCGCGAGGAGTTCGACCTGCACGCGGTCGCTCGAGCCGGCGCGCGAGGTCGGCGGCGACCTCTACGACTTCTTCCTGTTCGACGACGACCACCTGTGCCTGGCCATCGGCGACGTCGCCGGCAAGGGCGTGCCGGCGTCGCTGTTCATGGCGGTGACGATCACGCTGCTGCGCGCCGCCGGGGCAGCGCACCGCCGACCCGGCCGAGGTGCTGGCCCAGGTCAACGCGCCACTCTGCCGCGGCAACGACGCAGCGATGTTCGTCACGCTGTTCTACGGCGTGTACAAGGTGAGCACAGGTGAGCTGACCTACTCGACCGGCGGGCACCCGCCGCCGTACATGGTGCGCGCCGGCGGCGCCGTGGAGCGGCGGCGCGCACGCCGGGCCCCGGGCTCGGCGTCGCCCCGGCGGCGACGTTCGGCACGGCGGACGCTGCCAAGCTCGACCGCGGCGACGCGATCCTGCTGTACAGCGACGGCGTCACCGAGGCGATGGACGCCCGGCGGCAGATGTTCGGCACGGAGCGCCTCGAGGCCGTGCTGCGCGAGACCGGCGCGGCCGGCGGCGCCGAGCGCCTGATGGCGGCCGTGCGCGCGGCCGTGGACGCGTTCGCGGCCGGCGCCGAGCAGTACGACGACCTCACGATGCTCGGGTTCCGCCGCACGGTACGCCCGCGGGGGCGCCCGGGACCAGGCGGTGACGCGCCGGCGCCGGCGACGCGTCAGAAGGCGGCGACGGCCTCTTCGCGCGACGCCACGATGGTGAAGAGCCCGGAGAACCCCGAGATCTCGAAGACGTCGGCGACGAAGGGCGGCATGGAGCAGAGCACCATCTTGCCGTCGTCCTTCTCCAGCGACTTGAGCACGCTGAGAAACACGCGCAGCCCGGCGCTCGAGACGTACTCGTTGGCGGAGAAGTCGGCGACGAGCTTGCGCGCGCCGTCGTCGAGCAGCCCCTTGAACTCGGCCTCGACCTCGCCCGGCGCTGGTCGTGTCGACCCTGGCGGGCAGGGTGACGAGGGTCACTTCTCCGACGGTCTCGACCTCCATGGATCCCCTTCCTTTTCGGGCCGCGGCGGGAGCCGCGGCGGCGCCTATCTTATTCTTCCGCCCCGAGGAAGCGGAACCGCCAGCATGTCAACCTCGTGACGCGCCGTCGAACTGCCCCAATACGAAGCGACCGTCGGACGTCGTCCGACGCGCGACGCCGGCCGGCATGTCCGCTGCACCACCGAGCTCCACGCAGGTGCCGCCGCGCGACCGCCGTGCAGACGAGCTCCTCGCCGATCCGCGGCTCCGTGAACATAGACGTTCGTCGCGTCGTCCATCGCCTCGCTGACGCCGTCCGTGTACAGGAACAGCACGTCGCCCGGCGCCATGCGTCAGCGTGCCCTCGTCGTAGACCATGCCCGGCCGCGCGCCGAGGGCGATGCCGCGCACGCGCGGCACCTGGGTCACGCGGCGCCGTCCGCCGTCACGTGGAACGGCGGGTTGTGGCCGGCGCTGGCGTAGCGGACCTCGCCGGTGCGCAGGTCGGCCACGGCGAGGAACATGGTGATGAACATGCTCGCCTCGTTCTCCGCCGCGAGCTCCTCGTTCAGGGCCCGACGACCTCGGCCGGGCTGCCGCCCTCGCGCACGAACGAGCGCAGGAACGACCGGCCCACGGCCATCAGGAGGGCGGCGGGCACGCCCTTGCCGGAGACGTCGGCGATGGCCAGGCACAGCCGGTCGCCGTCGACCTCGACGAAGTCGTAGAAGTCGCCGCCCACCTCACGCGCCGGCACGAGCGTGGCGAAGAGGTCCAGGTCGTGCCGCTCCGGGAACGGCGGGAAGGTGCGCGGCACCAGGTCCATCTGGATGCCCGCGGCGATGCGCAGCTCGCTGTGCATGCGCTCCTGCGCCGCCGTGGACTCGCGCAGCTCGTCGATGTGCCGCTCCAGGTCGTCGCGCATCTGGCCGAACGAGGTGGTCAGCCGGGCGATCTCGTCGCGCCCCCTGGCCTTCGGCAGGGGCGCGTCGAGCTCGCCGGCGCGCCAGCGCGTGCGTGGCGGCGTCGAGGCCGCGGATGGGCCGCGTGATGGACCCGGCGATGAGCAGCGTGATCACGAGCAGTGCGGCGATGCCGAGCGAGCGCGATGCCCCACTGGATGCGGTTCAGGGCCACCACGTCGGCGCTGATCGCGCTGTCGGAGACCACGATGCCGAGCGACCAGCCGGTGGACGGGACGGGCTTGTACGCCAGCCACGAGGCCCCGTCGGCCTTCATGCGAGCGCAGGCCGTCGAACAGGACGTAGCCGGAGCGGCCGGCGGTCATCTTCTGGCCGATCGCGCGCAGCTGCGCGGTCGCTGGCGCGCCGCGGCCACGCTGAAGATGGACTCGTTCATGATGAAGCCGGGGTCCGGGTGGGCGATGAACGTGCCGTTCTTGCTGATGAGGAACGCGTAGCCCGGCGTCGCCCACGTCGATGTTCTGCAGCAGCCGGCGCAGCCAGAACAGCGAGATGTCGCCCGTGACCACGGCGGAGACCGGGCGCCTTGTCGTCGCGCAGCTGCACCGGGACGGCGTAGGTGGCGAGCACGACGTCGCCGCCGCCCTCCTGGTAGTAGGGCTCGGTCCATACGGCGCGGCGCATCTGGACCGGGAGCTGGTACCAGTCGCCCACGTCGTAGGCCCGACCGCCCTTGCCGAGGTCGGTGACGACGACCTGGTCCGCTGCCGGCCGTCGCGCCTGGCTCGCGCGTGCCGCCGTACTGGCCGCTCGGGTCGTAGGCGTACGGGCGCGAAGTTGCCGTAGAGGGCCGGCTCGTAGCCGATGCCGGCCGCGTACAGCTCGTCGTTGTCCTGCACCGTCTGGCGCAGCATCGCGCGCGCCCGCGCGGGCCGGGCTCGGTGTCGTCGACGGTGATGGCGAGCCCCTCGGTGATCTTCTCGACCGAGCGGCCCACGACGTCGATGCGGTTGGCGGTGGCCGCGGTGGCGGCGGCGAACTCGGCCGCGCTTCTGCTTCTCCAGGAGGTCGCGCGCCGACGTGTACGAGACGACGCTCACCACGCCCAGCACGACGCCCGCGCCGAGGAGCACGAGCACGGTGATGCGCCAGGCGATGGGCAGACTACGGAGCACTGCGGGCGCCCTGCTGCACGAAGCGTTCGTAGGAGGGCGCCGAGGTGATCAGCCCCTGCCCGATCATCACCGCGCGCGTGCGCTCGTAGTCCACGCGCGCTGAGCACGCCCGGCGTCCAGCGCGTCGGTCTTGCCCGGGTAGATGGAGGCGAGCACGTGGTCGAGCATCCAGCGCTGGTGCACGGCGTTGGTGGGCACGTGGGCCTCGCGCGCGTGCCGCATGACGGTGTCCACCGCCTCGGCCGGGTGCGCGCCGGCAGTACGCCCAGCCCTGCAGGGTGGCCTCCGCGAACGCCCGGCAGAGCTCCGGGTTGCGGCGCGCCTCGGCGGCGGTGGTGTACACGCCGTCCTCGGGGAACCCGAAGCCGTTGTTGCGCAGCGAGAACACGGTGAGGTCCTCGGGGTCCACGCCCGACTCCACGATAGTCTCGTACTCGTTGTACTCCATGGCGGCGCACGCGTCCGCGCCGCCCATCAGGAACAGGTTGACGGAGTAGTACTGCGGCAGGATCTTCGGCTTCACTCCCGCCGTCTTGAAGTAGCCCACATACGCCGCCTGGAAGCTCGAGCCCCACAAGGTCACCCGGGCCCCGTCCAGAGCGTCGCGATCCTTGACGGTCTTGCGATGCGCCACCAGGAGCAGGTTGGAGCGGTTGACGACCTGGCAGACGTCGACGACGCCCGCTCCGTCGCCGGCGGCCGTGATGGCGCCGGTGAGGAAGGCGGTGGCGAACTCGGCCTTGCCGCTCTGCAGGTAGGCGAGCGAGTCGATGGCGGGGCCACCCGGGATGATCTCGACGTCGAGCCCCTTCTCCCGGTAGTAGCCCTTCTCGAGCGCGAGGTAGTACCCGGCGAACTGCGCCTGCGGCGACCACTGCAGCACCAGGCGGACGCGGCTCTGCGGCATGGCGGCGTCCGCCCGGCGGGCGCCGGACCACAGCCCCACTCCGAGGGCGGCGGCGGCGCAGAGCACCGCCGCCAGGATCAAGACGGCTCGTCTCACGTGCGCCGGATGACGAGCCGCAGGATGTTGCTGCCGTCCTCGCGCCGGTAGGCGACCTCGTCCATGACGCGGCGCACGAGGAAGATGCCGAGCCCCCCCACCTGCCGCTCGCCCGCGGGCGCGACCAGGTCGGGCTCCTCCACGCCGAGCGGGTCGAACGGCACGCCCTCGTCGACCAGGTCGACGACGAACCGCTCTTCCCCGGACTCGATGCGCACGAGCAACTCGCCCGGAGGCACCTCGTAGGCGTAGAGGCAGATGTTGACCACGGCCTCCTCGACCGCGAGCTCGAGCTGCATGAGCCGCTGCGGATGCAGGCCCCACGCCTCCGCCTGCCCGGCGATGAAGGCGATGACCTGCGGTATCGTGTCGGTCGTCGCGTCGAACATGCGCTCGACGACGGACCCGCTCCCTGACGCGTCCTGGCTGGCCAAGCTCCCCTCCTTCGCTCGCCGGCCGGCTGACCGGTCCCTCGCTAGCTATCGGTACCCGCGAAGCGCGCCATGAATGCCGGTGCGCGAGCGGCGTCCCGGACACGTCTTCCCCGGTGGCCGCGGACACCCTGCAACCCGGGAGGGATGCGCCGCCGGTTCGCCGGGTCGCGGAGGCCCACGAACGGCGTGGGCCGGGGAGGTCCGCCCTCCCCGGCCCGCCGGGACACGCTCTCGCTGCGGCGAAGCGCCGCGGCCGCCTACTTCTTGCGGCCGCTCCTGCCGCGCGCGGCGGTGGTCTTCTTGGCCGCGCCCTTCGCCTTGGGCGGCGCGGCCTTGGGCTTGGCCGTCTTGGCGGCCGGCTTCTTCGCGGCCGGCTTCTTCGCGGCCGGCTTCGTGGCGGCCGGTTTCTTGACGGCGGCCTTGGTCGTGGCTTTCGCGGCCGGCTTCTTCGCGGCCGGCCGGCCGTCGGCGCCGTCGGCGGCCGCGGCGGCCACCCGGTTGCCGGCCTTGCGGCGCGCCTTCTCGAGCAGCTCGCCGGCCTCCTCGATGAGGTCGCCGGCCTCGATGAGCTGGGCCGCGCGCTCGTCCAGCCGCAGGCCCATGGCGGCCTCCCAGACCTGCTCGACCCGGTCGACCGGGATGAAGGTCATGCCCTTGCGCAGCTCCTCGGGCACGTCCTCGAGGTCGGCCTCGTTGCGGCTCGGCAGGATCACCGTGGTGATGCCGGCGCGCTGCGCCGCGAGGGTCTTCTCCTTGAGGCCGCCGATGGGCAGCACCTGGCCGGTCAGCGTGACCTCGCCGGTCATGGCGACGTCGTTGCTGACCGGCGTGTCCGTGACCAGCGAGCAGATGGCCGTGGCCATCGTCACGCCGGCGCTGGGGCCGTCCTTGGGGATGGCGCCGGCGGGCACGTGGATGTGGATGTCGTGCTTCTGGAAGTAGTCGTCGTCGAGCCCGAGCTCCGGCGAGTGCGTGCGCACGTAGCTCATGGCCGCCATCGCCGACTCCTTCATCACGTCGCCGAGCTGGCCGGTGACGGTGAGGTGGCCGTTGCCGGGCATCGCCGTCGCCTCGATGAAGAGGATGTCGCCGCCCACCGGCGTCCAGGCGAGGCCGGTGGCCACGCCGGGGTCGCTGGTGCGCCGCTTGACGTCGCTGTAGGCGCGCGGCCGGCCGAGCAGGTCGTGCACGCGCTTGATGTTGACGGTGAAGCGCTTGCGGTTGCCGTTGGCCGCCTCGGCCACCTCACGCGCGAGCTTGCGGCAGATCGTGCCGATCTCGCGCTCGACGTTGCGCACGCCGGCCTCGCGCGTGTAGCTCGTGATGATCTCGACGATCGCCTCGTCCCTGAAGGTGACCTGGCCCGGCTTGAGGCCGTTGGCCTCGGTCTGGCGCGGCACCAGGTACCGCTTGGCGATGTGGAGCTTCTCCTCGATGGTGTAGCCGGCGAGGTTGATGATCTCCATGCGGTCGCGCAGCGGCCCCGGGATCGGCTCCAGCTGGTTGGCCGTGGTGATGAAGAGGACCCGGCTGAGGTCGAACGGCAGGTCCAGGTAGTGGTCGCGGAACGTGACGTTCTGCTCCGGGTCCAGCACCTCGAGCATGGCGCTCGACGGATCGCCACGCCAGTCCGCGCCCATCTTGTCGATCTCGTCGATCATGAACAGCGGGTTGTTGGTGCCGGCGTCGCGCATGGCGCGCACGATGATGCCGGGCATCGCCCCGACGTAGGTGCGGCGATGCCCGCGGATCTCGGCCTCGTCGCGCACGCCGCCGACGCTGATGCGCTCGAACTTGCGGCCCATCGCCTCGGCGATGCTGTGGCCGAGGCTGGTCTTGCCCACGCCGGGCGGGCCGACGAAGCACAGGATCGGCCCGTGCAGGTCGTCCTTGAGCTTGCGCACGGCGAGGAACTCGAGGATGCGGTCCTTGACCTTCTCGAGGTCGTAGTGGTCGCGGTCGAGGATCTCGCGAGCGTGCGCCACGTCGAGGTTGTCCTCGCTGTGCACGTTCCACGGCAGCGTGATGATCCAGTCCAGGTACGTGCGGATCACGGGGTACTCGGCGCTCTGCGGCGAGATGTTGCTGAGGCGGTCGAGCTCCCGGCGGGCGGCCTTGTCGGCCTCCTCCGGGAGCGCCAGCTCCTCGATCTTCTGGCGGATCTCGTTGATCTCCGCCTCTTGCTCGTCGGTCTCGCCGAGCTCCTGCTGGATCGCCCGCAGCTGCTGGCGCAGGAAGTACTCGCGCTGGCTCTTGACGCGGCTGCCCGCCTTGCGGCGCGCCTTCTCGAGCAGCTCGCCGGCCTCCTCGATGAGGTCGCCGGCCTCGACGAGCTCTGCGGCGCGCTCGTCGAGGCTGAGGCCCATGGCCGCCTGCCAGACCTGCTCCACGCGGTCGACCGGGATGAAGGTCATGCCCTTGCGCAGCTCCTCGGGCACGTCCTCGAGATCGGCCTCGTTGCGGCTCGGCAGGATCACCGTGGTGATGCCCGCGCGCTGGGCGGCCAGCGTCTTCTCCTTGAGGCCGCCGATGGGCAGCACCTGGCCGGTCAGCGTGATCTCGCCGGTCATGGCGACGTCGTTGTTGACCGGCGTGTCGGTGACCAGCGAGCAGATGGCGCTCGCCATCGTCACGCCGGCGCTGGGACCATCCTTGGGGATGGCGCCGGCGGGCACGTGGATGTGGATGTCGTGCGTCTGGAAGTAGTCGTCGTCCAGCCCGAGCTCCGGCGAGTGCGTGCGCACGTAGCTCATCGCCGCCATCGCCGACTCCTTCATCACGTCGCCGAGCTGCCCGGTCACGGTGAGGTGGCCGCCGCCGGGCATCGCCGTCGCCTCGATGAAGAGGATGTCGCCGCCGACCGGCGTCCAGGCGAGGCCTGTAGCCACACCGGGGTCGCTGGTGCGGCGCTTGACGTCGCTGTAGGCGCGCGGCCGTCCGAGCAGGTCGTGCACGCGCTTCAGGTTGACGGTGAACCGCTTGCGGTTGCCGTTGCTCGCCTCGGCCACCTCGCGGGCGAGCTTGCGGCAGATGGTTCCGATCTCGCGCTCGACGTTGCGCACGCCGGCCTCGCGCGTGTAGCTCGTGATGATCTCGACGATCGCCTCGTCCTTGAACGTGACCTGGTTCGGCTTCAGGCCGTTGGCCTCGATCTGCCGCGGCACCAGGTACCGCTTGGCGATGTGGAGCTTCTCCTCGATCGTGTAGCCGGCGAGGTTGATGATCTCCATGCGGTCGCGCAACGGCCCCGGGATGGGCTCGAGCTGGTTGGCCGTGGTGATGAAGAGGACCCTGCTGAGATCGAACGGCAGGTCCATGTAGTGGTCGCGGAACGTGACGTTCTGCTCCGGGTCCAGGACCTCGAGCATGGCGCTCGACGGATCGCCGCGCCAGTCGGCGCCCATCTTGTCGATCTCGTCGATCATGAACAGCGGGTTGTTGGTACCGGCGTCGCGCATGGCGCGGACGATGATGCCGGGCATCGCCCCCACGTAGGTGCGGCGATGCCCGCGGATCTCGGCCTCGTCGCGCACGCCGCCGACGCTGATGCGCTCGAACTTGCGGCCCATCGCCTCGGCGATGCTGTGGCCGAGGCTCGTCTTGCCCACGCCTGGAGGGCCGACGAAGCACAGGATCGGCCCGTGCAGGTCGTCCTTGAGCTTGCGCACCGCCAGGAACTCGAGGATGCGGTCCTTGACCTTCTCGAGGTCGTAGTGGTCGCGGTCGAGGATCCCGCGCGCATGCACCACGTCGAGGTTGTCGTCGCTGTGGACGTTCCAGGGCAGCGTGATGATCCAGTCCAGGTACGTGCGGATCACGGGGTACTCGGCGCTCTGCGGCGAGATGTTGCTGAGGCGGTCGAGCTCCCGGCGGGCCGCCTTGTCGGCCTCCTCCGGGAGCTTGAGCTCATCGACCTTCTGGCGCAGCTCGTTGATCTCGGCCTCTTGATCGTCGGTCTCGCCGAGCTCCTGCTGGATCGCCCTGAGCTGCTGGCGCAGGAAGTACTCGCGCTGGCTCTTGTCGATCTCGCCGCGCACGTCGCTCTGGATCTTGGAGCCGAGCTCCAGCACGTCGAGCTCTCGCGTGAGGATGCCGATGAGCTTGCGCATGCGCTGCTCGACGTCGTCCTCCTCGAGCAGCGCCTGCTTGTCCTCCGCCTTGATGCGCATGGTGCTGGCGATGAGGAAGGTGAGCGGTCCCGGCTCCTCGACGTTGGCCGCGGCCATCTCGAGCTCCTCGGGCAGGTACGGCACCAGCGCCACGATCTTGCTGAAGACACCCAGCAGGCTGGCGCGCAGCGCCTCCGACTCCCTGGACTCACTGGTGACGTCCTCGATCTTCTCGGTGCGCGCGACGAGGTACGGCTCCTCGCTCACGTACTCCTTGACGCGCACGCGCTGCAGCCCCTGGACGAGGATGCGCATGGTGCCGTCGGGCAGCTTGATCATCTTGTGGGCGAGGCCGACAGTGCCGACCGGGAAGAGCAGGTCCGGCCCCGGCGTCTCGATCTCGGCGTCGCGGCTGGTCACCATGGCGAGCAGGCGGTCGCCGGCGAGCACGTCGTCGATGAGCTTGATGCTGCGCTCCTGCCCGATGGTGAGCGGGATCATCGTGTCGGGGAAGACCACCGTGTCGCGCAGGGGAAGCACCGGCAGGACCGCCGGGATCTCCTGAGCGGCGGCCTCGTCGGCTTGGTTCTCCTGTGGGTCGCTCGTTGAGCGGTGCTCCTTCGGCGCCCCGCTCGATGAGTCGTCTGCGTTGCTCATTCGTCACCTCCCCCGGTCCGGATATCTATCTTGCGGGCTCCCTGGTCGCGCTCGGTCAGCGTCAGACGCACCTCGAGGACGCCGGCCTCGTAGGTCGCCGTCGTGACGTCCGGGTCGACGTCGACCATGAGGCGCACGCGGCGCTCGAACGGACCGTAGTCCATCTCGACCTGCTGGTGCACGCGCCCTTCGCGAGTCGGGAACGTGCGCTCGCCGCGCACGATGAGCTCGCGCCGGTCGACGAGGAGCTCGATGTCGCTCATCGCCATGCCGGCCAGGTCGAAGCGCACCACGATCTCACGCGTGTCCTCCTCGAAGTAGGCGTCGGCGGCCGGGTGGAACCCGCGGCCCCGGTACTGCTGCCTGGTGGCGATCACGCACGAGTCGTTGAAAGCACGCAGGACCTCGTTGTGAAGCTTCTCAACATCCACGGGGTGACTCCTTGCGCAGTAGGCCCCGGCCGGGCGGCAGAGCCGCGGCGCCGGGGCACGCTTCCGGGAACTCACTCACGCTCCTACCCGGTTCGTGGGCCCGCGTAACGACGAGCGCGGACCGGGCGCACGCCGCGCGTGAGCAGGCATACCGTGCATCCGTCGCCCGGTGGGCGTAGGATTATCGCGTGCAGCTGGCGTTCACCACGGTCGATGAGTTCCACGGCCTGCTCGAGCAGGCCGGCGAAGCCCTCGATTACCGCGAGGTGTGGCCGCGCCTCTTCCCCGTCGCCAACTGCCCTCCCGAGCTCATGCGCAAGCTCGTCGCCGACATCGTCCAGGGCGATGAACGCTTCGCTTGGGAGAGCGACGTGCACGTGGGGTTGGCGGCCTGGCGGGCGCAGCGGCGAGACCTCGCCGACGTCGCCTTCACGGTCGTCGACCTCGAGACCACCGGCGCGACGCCGGGCTTCTCCAAGATCACCGAGATCGGCGCCGTGCGCCTCGAGAGCGGCCGCGAGGTCGACGCGTTCTCCACGCTGGTGAACCCGGGCCTTCCGATCCCTGCGTTCATCACCGGCATCACCGGGATCGACGACGAGACGGTGGCCGGAGCGCCGCCCATCGAGGTCGTGCTGCCCAGGTTCGTCGACTTCGCCGCACACTCCGTGCTGGTGGCGCACAACGCCCCGTTCGACCTGGGCTTTCTCGACTACGAGCTGGGCCGCCTGCGCCGTCAGACGTTCCCGCGTCCGGCGCTCGACACGCTGCGCCTGGCGCGCAAGCTCTGCCCGCAGCAGCGCTGCTCGCTGAGCGCGCTCGCCTACCGGTTCGACACCGCCGTCAAACCGGTGCACCGCGCCCTCCAGGACGCCCAAGCCACCTCCGAGCTGCTCCTGCTCTTCCTCTCCTGGCTGCAGGAGCAGGGGATGAACACGCTCGAGGAGGTGGCACGCTTCTGCGAGCCGGGCACGCGCCGCAACTACCACAAGATCGCGCTCACCGAGAAGGTCCCCACCACGCCCGGCGTGTACGTGATGCGCGACGGCGCCGGGACGCCGCTCTACATCGGCAAAGCCGAGAACCTGCGGCGCCGCACGCGCGACCACTTCCTGCAGCGCCAGGCCTACTACGCACGGCAGGCGCTCGAACTCCTGGAGCACATCGACGTCGTCGAGACCGGCTCGGAGTTCGGCGCGCTCCTGCTCGAGAGCCGGCTGATCGCGAAGCACCGGCCGCCGTACAACTCACACGGCACCAAGGTGAGCAGCTACCACTACGTCAAGCTCAGTGCCGAGGAGTACCCGCGCCTCTACGCGACGCCCAACCTGCGCGACGACGGCTCCTACTACGCCGGGCCGTTCCGCAAGGCGAGCCTGGCCCGGCGCTTCGTCGACTGCGTCAACGGCGCCTACCCGCTGCGCACCTGCGCCCACCTGCCGCGAAGCGCCCGCGAGCACGCCTGCCAGCGCGCCGGCACGGGCGCCTGCCTCTCGCCCTGCAGCCGGCCCCTCAACGGTGAGTACGTGGCCGTCGTCGCCGACGTGCGCCGCGTGCTCGAGGGGCACGCCGACGACCTCGACCGGCGGCTCGTCGAGCGCCAGCAGGCGCTGGTCAGGGCGCTCGCCTTCGAGCAGGCGGCGCGCCTGCAGAACCAGCGCGAGGCGCTCGAGCGCGCGCTGCGCGGCGTGCGCCGCCTGCGCGCGGCCGCGCGCGACGACGTCGTGCTCGTCCAACCGGCGAAACGCCGCGGTTGGGTGGCCGTCTGGGGCGTGCGCGGCGGGCGCATCGCCGTCGAGCGGGAGGTGGGTCGCGAGGCGTTCGGCGAGCCGGCAGCGCTGGGCATGCTCGCCGACCTCGCCGCAGCCGACCCGCCGCGGCCGCCCTACCCGGCCGCTTCCATCGACGAGATGCTGCTGGTGCACTCGTGGACGGACGCGCACCGCGCCGCCCCCAACGTGATCGACCTGCGTGCCTTCTTGAGCGGCGGCGAGGACGCGGCGGCGACTGCGGCGCGCCTTCTGCGCGCCGTCCGCCTCGCGGCCGCCGGAGAGCCCGAGGCGAGCCCCGCGGCGCCCTGAGGCGACGCAGGCCTGGTCACGGGCTCCGCGTCAAGCCTCTTCGGCCCTCGAGCCCTTGCGGCGGGCGACCAGTACGACCACCAGGATGACGATGGCGGCGCCCGCGACGATGGCGACCCAGAGGGCGGTGTTGCTGCCCGACTCTTCCGCTATCGTCGCCGTCCTGGGCTGGATGAGCAGGAAGTTCTCGTTGCCGGCCTGGCCGTAGGGCGGGAACAGCACGTTGCCGATCTCGGTCGGCGAGGCCGCGTAGCCCTCCCACTTGTCGATGTTGTAGGCCTCGAGGTCGTTGGAGTACACCGTCGGGATGTACGGCGATTCGCGGTAGATGATCTCCTGCATCTTGTCGATGATCGCCTTGCGCTGCGCGGGGTCGATCGCCATCGCCTGCTCCTCGAACAGCTTGTCGTACTCGGCGTTCGACCACCCGCAATCGCTCCAGCCGTTGATCTGGTCCGTGGTGAAGTAGCTCAGGATCGGGCTGGGATCGAGGTCGCTGTACCAGCCCCAGAGGAACAGGTCGTAGTCGGGGTTGAACTCGCCGTCCTTGGTCGCGTAGATCTGGTCGGTGAGCGCGCCGTCGTCCATGGTCTGGAGGGTGACGTCGAGGCCCACGTCCTCGAGCGACCCGGCCACGAGCTTGCTGACGCTCTGGCTGATGGTCGACTCGGAGCGCGCCCACAGACGCAGGGTGATGGGCTTGCCCTGGTAGTCGCGGACGCCGTCGCCGTCCGTGTCCTTGTAGCCGGCCTCGTCGAGCTTCTGCCTGGCCATCTCGAGGTCGAAGCCGTAGGCGACGTCGGTGGGCGGCTCCCAGTGCCAGTCGGGGTCGGAGTAGTAGTCGGCCGTGATGATGGTCGTGGCCGGCACGGCGTGACCGCCGTAGGAGACCGAAGCGATCTTCTCCTTGTCGATCGCCCAGTTGAGCGCCTGGCGGAACTTCCAGTCCTTGAGCACCGGGTTGCCGCGGCTGGGGCCGGCGTAGCAGTTGAAGGCCACCTGGTCGAAGCCGTTGGTGTTGATCGTGCGCGCCTGGATGCCGGGCACGTTGAGCAGCTGGCGGTACTGCGCGTCGAGCAGGCCGGTGGCGCCGTCGATGGTGCCGGCCTTGAGGTCCTGCACCATGGTGTCGGCGTTGGTGTAGTAGTCGAAGTACAGCTCCTGGATCGTGGGCTCACCGCGCCAGTAGTCCGGGTTGGCGGTCAGCTTCACGAAGCTGTTCTTCTTCCACTCCACGCACTGGAACGGCCCGGAGCCGACGAACGGCGGGTCGTTGGGATACTTGTTGGCGGCGTCCTTGCCCGAGACCTTGGACCAGATGTGCTCGGGCAGGATCGGCACCCACACGGTGAGCATGTTGGCCTTGGGCTTGGAGCACTCGAACTTGACCGTGGTGTCGTCGACGGCGACCGCGCTCGTGATGCCCTCGGTGGCGGTCGTGAAGTTCGAGAGGTCGTTCTCGTTGATGTAGTTGTAGGTGAAGGCCACGTCGCCGGCCGTGAGCGGCTGGCCGTCCTGCCACTTGACGCCGCTGCGGATGGTGAACGTCCAGGTCTTGCCGTCCGGCGTGACGGTCCAGTCGGTGGCGAGGCCCGGGGAATCCTCGCCCTTGACGGGCTTGAGCTCGCCGTAGTCGAACCCGACCAGCGGATCGTAGGCGAGATACCAGATCTCGAACGACGACCAGAGCCAGCCGACGAACGGGTTGAGATTGTCCGGCTCGGCGAGGATGCCGACCTTGTACTGGATCGTGCCGGCGTCGGCGGAAGCGCCGGGCGCGGGCGAGGCGCTGTCTCCGTACAGCGTGGGCGACGGGCTCTCGCTCGCCGCTCCCGCGGCTCCGAGGCCCCACGTGAGACCGAGCACGAGCAGCGCCCCGACGAGCAGCAGGACGAGCCCCGGATGAACACGGCGTGGATGGTTCACGATCCCCCCCTTTTGACCGATGATGCCCCGGCGGCGGCGCACCTCGTTTCCCCCGCGGCGCGACCACGCTCGTCGGCCATGGTCTCACACGCCAGGGGAAGCGTCTATGGCGAGCGCAGGACCGGAAGGCGTGCGGGCGGCGGGAGCGGACTCCAGCCGGGCGGGCATCGGTCAGCGGCCACGGATGGCAGAGGGGGCGGGCGCTCCCGCGCCCACCCCCTCGACGTCCTTCCGTGTGGCCCCTGAGACCGGCGCCGTCAGACCTCCTCTGCGTGCGTACGGCGGCGCCGGAGCAGGAGCGCCACGACGATGATCACGCCGACCACGACGGCGCCGACCGCGATCCATACGCCGCCGCCGCTGCTCGCGGCGGTGGTCGTCGTAGCCGTCTTCGGCGCGATGGTCAGGAAGTTGGCGTAGCCACCGTTACCGAACGGCGGGACGAGCGTATTGCCGTTCGGGTCCGGGATCGCGATGTAGCCCTCCCACCTGGACGTGTTGTAGGCCTCGAAGTCGGGCCGGTAGTCGGTGACGATGTAGGGCGACTGCTCGTACAGGATCTGCTGCATCCGGTCGATCAGCGCCTTGCGCTTGGTCGGGTCGAGCTCCTGGCTCTGCTGCTTGTAGAGCTGCTCGTACTCCGGATCGGTCCAGTAGGAGTCGCTCCAGTTCCCGATCTGGGACTCGGTGAAGTAGCTGAGCATCGAGCCCGGGTCGTAGTCGAGGTACCAACCCCACAGAAACATGTCGTAGTCGGGGGTGAGCACGTCCCCCTCGTAGTTGAGGATGGTGTCGCTCAGCGTCGACGAGTCCATCACCTCGAGCTTGACGTCGAGACCGACGTCGCCGAACCAGCCGGCGATGAGCTTGCCCATCTGCTGCTCTTCGGTCGACTCCGAGCGCGTGATCAGGCGCAGCTCGATCGGCTTGCCCTTGTCGTCGCGCACGCCGTCGCCGTTGGCGTCCGTGTAGCCGGCCGCGTCGAGCAGCTGCTTGGCCTTCTCGGGGTCGTAGGTGTACTTGACGTCGGCCGGCGGCTCCCAGTGCCAGTCGGGGTCCTTGTAGTAGTTCGGCGGGATGATCGTCGTGCCGGGGACGGTGTAGCCCTGGAAGACGAGGTCGGCGACCTTCTGCAGGTCCACGGCGTAGTTCAGGGCCACCCGGAACTCGACGTCCTTCAGCACCGGGTTGCCCTTGCTGGGTCCCGTGTAGCAGTTGAAGGCCAGCTGGTCGAAGCCGTCGGTGATGATGTCACGGGCTTCGATGCCGGGTTCGCTCTGGAGTTGCTTGACCTGCGTCGGGATCAGGTTGCAGGCGCCGTCGATGGTGCCGGCCTTGATGTCCTGCAGCATGGTGTCGCCGTTGGTGAAGTACGTGAAGTAGAGCTCGTCGATCTTGGGCTTCGGGCCCCACCAGGTGGGGTTGGCGACGAGCTTGACGTAGTTGTTCTTCTTCCACTCGACGCACTTGAAGGGGCCGGAGCCGACGTAGGGCGGGTTGTTCTGGTACTTCTTCCCCACTTCCTTGATCGGGATCTTGGACCAGATGTGCTCGGGCAGGATGGGTACCCAGTGACGGGTCATGTCCGGCTTCGGCGCGGAGCACACGAACTGCACCGTGTAGTCGTCGAGCGCGGTGGCTTCCTCGATCAGGTTGGTGTACGCGGTGAGGTTCGACGTCTGCTCCGGGTTCTTGACGATGAAGTTGTAGGTGAAGGCGACGTCCTTGGCGGTGAGCGGGACACCGTCGCTCCACTTCGCGTTCTTGCGGATGGTGAACTTCCAGGTGAGACCGTCGTCGCTGACGGTCCAGTCGGTAGCGAGGCCAGTCGAGTTCTCGCCCTTCATCGGCGCGAGCGTCTTGGGGTCGTAGCCGACGAGCGAGTCGTAGGTCAGGTACCACATCTCGAACGCCGGCGACTCGAAGCCGATGAACGGGTTCAGGTTGTCCGGCTGCCTGGTCCAGCCGACCTTGTAGACGACCTTGCCGGCATCGGCCGCGGAGCCTGCGGCGGCGCTGGCCGTCGGCGAGGCGCTCTCCGCGCCCCTGGCGTCCATCACCCACGCAAGGCCGGCGCCACACACCATCGCAGCCAGGAGGAGGATGAGGACGGGACGAAGACGCACGTACTGTTTCACGATACCCCTTTCACTTGCCGCTCGGCTGATGCGCCGTCGGCGCACCCCCGCCGCGCAGCGCACGTGGTGGACGTTCCGCGCCGCCGTCGTCGTCGGCGCGGAACCCGATCACGCTTCTTTGGCGCGCGGCCACCGCAGGACAGGCGACGCACGCTGCCATGAGCAACAGGATGTAGACGAGACGCACACCCGCCGCGAATGGTTCACAGCCCCCTCGTCGACCGCCGGTGATCCCACATTCGGTCCCCCCTCCCCGACCTGAGCGATACGTCCGCCTTTTCATTGTCTCATGCCGCGGCGCAGACCGTCTATCATGGAGAAGGACGGCCAGGCCCACGAGGAGATGAAGTGGACTCCATCAAGGCGACCATCGCGAGGACGGAGTACGACGCCGTCATCTTCGACCTGGACGGCGTCGTCACCCAGACGGCCGCGGTGCACGCAGCGGCCTGGAAGCGGCTCTTCGACGCGTACCTGGCGGAGCGTGCGGTCCGCGAGGGCGCGGCGCCGGGCGGCGCCTCGACCCCGGGCGGCGCGTCGGGTGACGATCGCTATCGTCCGTTCGATCTCGACGCCGACTACGCCCGCTACGTGGACGGCAAGCCGCGTTACGACGGCGTCCGCGACTTCCTCGCCTCGCGCGGCATCGAGCTGCCCATGGGCGACCCGTCCGACCCGCCAGGGCGGGAGACCGTCTGCGGGCTCGGCAACGGTAAGAACGCCTTCTTCAACGCCGAGGTCAAGGAGCACGGCGTGAAGACCTTCCCGTCCACCATCGCGCTCATCCACGAGCTGCAGGACGCGGGGATCCGGGTCGGCCTCATGTCGTCGAGCAAGAACACCGCCATGGTGCTCGACGTGACCGGTACCACCGACCTGTTCGAGGTGCGCGTGGACGGCGTCGTAGCAGCGGAGGTCGGCCTGCCGGGCAAGCCGGACCCGGCCATGTACCTCGAGGCGGCGCGCCGGCTCGGAGTCACCGCGGCGCGCTCCGTCGTGATCGAGGACGCGCTCTCCGGCGTCGAGGCCGGCCGGCGCGGCGAGTTCGGCCTCGTGATCGGCGTCGACCGGCTCGGACAGGCGGCGGAGCTGGCCCGGGCCGGCGCCGACATCGTCGTCGTCGACCTCGCCGAGGTGAGCGTCATCGTCTGACGCGGGCGTCGCCGCCTGAGGCGGGGTGGCCGGCGGAGTGGGCCCGATGGGGCAATGGAGTGCGATTCCGGCAGGTACGTCCGCACGTACCTGCAACGGTACAGGCGTACGCTGGGACGTACGTCCAACGTTGCCGGTCGCGATTGAGAACCCGCGCCCGCTGCGTCTTTCCGTCCGACGTTTACACGAACATATGTTCGTGCTACGCTCACAGCCCCCGCAATACCGTCCACCCGCAGGTCAGGAGTCCCCCATGCCGAGCGGCGGAGCCACCTCCGGCGACAGATCCGAGCCCCGCGAAGACGCCGGACGCGAACGTCGCGCGGAAGGCGCCGGTCCCACCCGCCCCACCGGCTCCGCCCGGGCGCGCGCCGGCCGCCCGGGGCCCAACGGCGAGGCGGTCCCGGTCGCCGTCAGCTGGGATGAGCGGGCGCGGCGCCCGGTCGCCTTCGTCTGGCGCCGCCGCCGTTACCAGGTCGAGCGCGTGCTCGAGACGTGGGTCCTCGAGACGGGCTGGTGGAAGGAGGGCGACCACGTCAGCCGCTCGTACTGGCGCGTGCGCGCCGGCGGCCGCGTCGTCGACCTGCGCTACGACCGCCTCGGCAAGGCGTGGGCGCTCGAGCGGGAGATCGGATGAGCACGTCCCGGTGGCCACGATGAGCTTCGTCCACCTGCACGCGCACACCACCTTCTCGTTCGGCGACGGCGCCTGCCGCATCCCCGAGCTGGTCATGCGCGCCGCCGAGCTCGGCATGCCGGCACTGGCGGTCACCGACCACGAGGGGCTGTACGGCGCCGTCCGCTTCTACCAGGCGTGCAAGGCGGCCGGCATCAAGCCGATCGTCGGCGTGGAGCTCACGGTCGAGCCGGCGGTCGGCCCCGGCGGTCGGGTGTGGGAGCCGGATGCGGACGGCGGCGCGGACGCGGCGGATGCGCCCGGCGCGCCGATCGTCGCCGACCCGGCGGCCGCGGCGGCGCTCACCGGGCCCGCCGGCGCGGCGAGCACCGAGGCCTCCGCAGCCGCGCTCGCCCCCGACGGCCGCATCGCCCACCTCAAGGCGGCGGCCACGGTGCCGCCCGCCGCCGCCCGCGCCGGCGGCGCCGGCGGCCACCACCTGGTGCTCCTGGCCAAGGACTACGCCGGCTGGAGCAATCTGTGCCGCATCATCAGCGCCGCTCACCTCGAGCACCCGGGCGAGCCGCCCGTGGCCCGGCTCGCCACGCTCGCCGAGCACGGCGGCCACCTCGTCGCGCTCAGCGGCTGCCGCCGCGGCGAGGTCTGGTCGCGGCTGCTCGCCGGCGACAAGGCCGGCGCCCGCGCCGCGGCCTCCGCCTTCCACCGCATCTTCGGCCGCGACTTCTTCATCGAGCTGCAGCACGAGCTGCTGCCGGACTCGGGCGCCTCGCTGCGCGCCCTCGACCTCCTCGCCCACGAGCTGCGCCTCCCCACCGTCGCCACGGGCGACGTCCACTACACGGTCAAGGGCGACGCCGGCCTCCACGACGTGCTCGCCGCCGAGGCCGCCAACCAGCCGCTGCCCAACCCGCTGGGGCGCAAGAACGCCGAGCTCTACCTCAAGAGCCCGGCGCAGATGCGCCGCCTCTTGCAGCGCTACCCCGAGGCCTACGCCAACGCCGAGCGCATCGCCGCGCGCTGCAACCTCGACCTCGGTCTCGGCCGGCTCCTCTTCCCCGCCTACCCGCTGCCGCCGGACGAGACCGCCTTCTCGCTGCTCTGGAAGCGCTGCTTCGAGGGCGCCGCCGAGCGCTACCGGCCGCTCACCGCCGAGGTCACGGCGCGGCTGGAGCGCGAGCTCAGGGTCATCGAGGAGCTCGGCTTCGCCGAGTACTTCCTCGCCGTGCGCGACATCGTCGAGTTCGCCCTGGGCCGCGGCATCTACTACTCCGGCCGCGGCTCCGCCGGCAACAGCATCGTCAGCTACGTGCTGCGCATCACCGACGCCGACCCCATCGAGCACGAGCTGCTCTTCGAGCGCTTCCTCAACCCGGCGCGCCGCGAGATGCCGGACGTGGACATCGACTTCTGCTCGGCGCGCCGCGACGAGGTCATCCAGTACATCTACGAGCGCTTCGGCCACGACAAGGTCGCCATGGTCGCCACCGTCAACACGGTGCGTGCGCCCTCGGCGGTGCGCATCGCCAGCCGCGCCTTCGGGTTCACGCCGGACGAGATCAACGGCCTCTCCCGGCGCATCCCGTGGGGGAGCGCCGCCAAGCTCGGGGAGATGCTCGCCGAGCGCCCCGAGCTCGCCGACCACGAGTTCCAGCACCCGCACTACCGCCGCCTCGTCGACGTCGCCGAGCGGCTGTCCGGGTTCCCCGCCCACCTCGGCACGCACCTGGGCGGGTTCATCCTCTCGCGCGAGCCGCTCACCGACCGCGTGCCGCTGCAGTGGGCGGCCAAGGGTGTCGTGGTGGCCCAGTTCGACAAGGACGACGTCGAGACGCTGGGCCTCGTCAAGATGGACATCCTCGCGCTCAAGATGCACTCGGCCATCGCCGAGGCGGTGCGCCGCATCGAGGCGCGCACCGGCGAGCAGGTGCGCGCCTGGGAGCTCCCGCGCGACGACCCCAAGGTGTACGAGCTCATCAGGTCGGCGCGCACCGTCGGTCTGTTCCAGCTCGAGAGCTCGGGGCAGCGCAACCTCGCCACGCGGCTGCAGGAGCGCGACTTCGAGGACGTCATCGCGGCCATCTCGCTCTTCCGCCCGGGGCCGCTACAGGCCGACATGATCGCGCCGTTCATCAGGCGGCGGCACGGGCGCGAGCCCGTCGTCGTACCGCACCCGGCTATGGAGCGCATCCTGCGCCGCACCTACGGGGTCATCGTCTACCAGGAGCAGGTCATCGAGGTGGCGGCGGCCGTCGCCGGCTTCAGCCTCGCCGAGGGCGACCTGCTGCGCCGCACGATGACCCACGAGCGCTCGATGGAAGAGATGGACGCCATCGGCCGCAACTTCGTCGAGAAGGCGATGGCGCGCGGCGCCTCGCGGGCGGCGGCCGACGAGGTCTTCCGCCAGCTCCGCGGGTTCGCCGCCTACGGCTTCAACAAGGCCCACGCCGCCTGCTTCGCCATCGTCTGCAACGCCTCGGCCTGGCTCAAGGCGCACTACCCGGCCGAGTTCTACGCCGGCATCCTCAACAACCAGCCCATGGGCTTCTACTCGCCGCGCGTGGTGCTCAACGACGCGCGGCGCTTCGGGCTGCGCGTGCTGCCGCTGGACGTCAACCTGAGCGGTGAGTGGTTCGAGGTCGAGGACGACGGCACGGC
>CAWEHE010000033.1:0-13450 GCA_963808735.1 uncultured Thermoleophilia bacterium
GCCGTCGTGGCCGGCGCCGGGGCCGAGGTCGATGAGCCAGTCCGCGTGCGCCATGACCGCCTGGTGGTGGGTGATGACGATGACCGACGTGCCGGAGTCGACGAGCCGATCGAGCAGGCCGAGCAACTGCTCGACGTCGGCGAGGTGCAGGCCGGTGGTCGGCTCGTCGAGGACGTAGACGCCGCCCTTCTCGGCCATGTGGGTGGCCAGCTTGAGCCGCTGTCGTTCGCCGCCGGACAGCGTGGGGAGCGGCTGGCCGAGACCGAGGTAGCCGAGCCCGACGTCGGCGAGCCGCTGGAGGATAGTGTGCGCTGCCGGCGTGCGCGCCTCGCCGGCGCCGAAGAAGCCGACCGCGTCTTCCACGGG
This sequence comes from uncultured Thermoleophilia bacterium, assembly GCA_963808735.1. GTDB lineage: Bacteria > Actinomycetota > Thermoleophilia > UBA2241 > UBA2241 > CAIXSE01. The sequence continues at coordinate 367 of CAWEHE010000033.1, forward strand.
CAGGTCGAGCACGTCGGCGATGCTCAGCCCGCCGAGCCGGTAGTCGAGAACCGCCGCCTGGAACCGCCTCCCCCCGCACTCCTCGCAGGTGGTGGCGACAGTGTCCATGAAGCCCAGGTCGGTGTAGATCACGCCGGCCCCGTTACACGTGGGGCAGGCGCCTTCGGAATTGGCGCTGAACAGCGCCGGCTTCACGCCGTTGGCCTTCGCGAACGCCTTGCGGATCGGGTCGAGCAGACCGGTGTACGTCGCCGGGTTGCTGCGCCGCGAGCCGCGTATCGGCGTCTGGTCGACCGCCACCACCCCGTCGCGCCCCGATACCGAGCCGTGGATCAGCGAGCTCTTGCCCGACCCGGCCACGCCGGTCACCACCGCGAGCACGCCGAGCGGGATGTCGACGTCGACGCCCTGCAGGTTGTGCAGGTCGGCGCCCCGCACCTCCAGCACTCCCGACGGCGTGCGCACCGACGGCTTCAGGAAAGCCCGGTCGTCCAGGTGCCGCCCGGTCCGCGTCCCGCTCGTCCGCAGCCCCTCGACGCTGCCCTCGTACACCACCTCTCCACCGGCGGTCCCGGCCCCGGGCCCGAGGTCGACGACGTGGTCGGCGATCGCGATCGCCTCGGGCTTGTGCTCGACGACCAACACGGTGTTGCCCTTGTCGCGCAGTTGCAGCAGCAACCGGTTCATCCGCTGGATGTCGTGCGGGTGCAGCCCGATCGTCGGCTCGTCGAACAGGTACGTCACGTCGGTGAGCGATGATCCGAGGTGGCGGATCATCTTGGTGCGCTGTGCTTCGCCGCCCGACAGCGTGCCGGCCGGCCGGTCGAGGCTGAGATAGCCCAGCCCGATCTCCGCAAACGAGTCGAGGGTGTGTCGCAGCGTCGCCAGCAGCGGCGCGACGGACGGCTCGCCCAGGCCGCGCATCCACTCGGCCAGGTCGCTGATCTGCATGGCGCAGGCGTCGGCGATACTGATGCCGCCGATCTTCGATGAGCGGGCGGCCTCGTTGAGCCGGGTGCCGCCGCACTCGGGACAGGTGGTGAACGTCACCGCCCGCTCCACGAACGCGCGCACGTGGGGCTGCATCGCCTCCTTGTCCTTGGCCAGGAGCGACTTCTGGATCCGCGGCACCAGCCCCTCGTAGGTCAGGTTGACGCCGCTGATCTTCACCTTGGTCGGCTCCCGATAGAGCAAGTCCCGGCGCTCCTGCTCGTTGTAGTCGCGGATGGGCTTGTCCGGGTCGAGAAAGCCCGAGGCCGAGAAGAGGCGCACGTTCCACCCGTCCGCGGTGTAGCCGGGGATGGTCAGCGCGCCCGCGGCGAGCGACTTCGTGTCGTCGTACAGCTGGGAGAGGTCGATGTCGGTCACCGATCCCATGCCCTCGCACCGCGGGCACATGCCGCCGGCGATGGTGAACGTGCGCTTCTCGGTCTTCTTCCCGCTCCCCTTGTCGATCGTGATCCTTCCGGCACCGCTGGCCGACGGGACGTTGAAGGCGAAGGCTCTGGGCGAGCCGATGTGGGGCTTGCCGAGCCGGCTGAACAGCACCCGCAGCATCGCGTTGGCGTCGGTCACCGTGCCGACTGTCGAGCGGGAGTTGGCGCCCATCCGCTCCTGGTCCACGAGGATCGCGGTCGTCAGCCCCTCCAGCTCGTCGACGTCGGGCCGGGCCAGCGTCGGCATGAAGCCCTGCAGGAAGGCGCTGTAGGTCTCGTTGATCAGCCGCTGCGACTCCGCGGCGATGGTCCCGAACACCAACGAGCTCTTGCCCGACCCGGAGACGCCGGTGAACACCGTCAGCCGGCGCTTCGGGATCTCGACGCTGACGTCCTTCAGGTTGTTCTCGCGCGCGCCCTGCACGCGGATCAGCTCGTGGGTGTCGGCGAGGTGCTGCGCGGGCGACTGCGTGTCCGCCCTCGTGCCTTCCTTCATCGTGTCTCCATCTCCCGGGCGCCGCCGCCGCTAGAGCACGCCGGCGCCCCGCTGATTCTCCAAGGTCGAGTACGCCCGTCCGTCCCGCACTTCTGTCCTTGGGTTCCCGGCGCCCTGACCTCGTAACCGCCCGCGCCGCCGTCGGGGGCACGGCCGGCCGCTGTCCCGGGCGCCCGGCAACGTGCGATCCTCGCGTCACCGCGATGGGTGGATGAGCGTCGCCGCGCCTCCTCGGTCCAGTTGACACTGGACGGGGCTCAGGGACAATGGCGCGAAGCCGTCCAGAGTGGCCGGCGGTCACGTGCGGAGAGGACGCATGACAGGGGCAGCGGCACCGGACGTGGGCGAGGCTGGGGCGACGACGCTGCCGCAGCTGTTCGCCGGCTGGGTCGCCAAGTACGGGGCCGAGCCGGCGCTCAGCAGGCGCGTGGACGGCGCGTTCGCGGCGTTCACGTACGAGGAGTTGGACCGGCGCGCGAGCGTGCTCGCGCTGGCGCTCGCGCGCGAGCTCGGCGTGCGCCGCGGAGAGCTCGTGGCCCTCATCTGCGACAACCGGCCCGAGTGGCTGGTGTGCAGCCTTGCCATCCACTTCCTCGGCGCCGTGGACGTGCCCCGCGCCACGGAGACGCCGCTCGACATCCTCGGGGCCATCCTGCGCCACGCGGAGCCGGCGGTCGTGATCCTGGAGGACCCGGCGCAGCTTCCGCTCGTGCGTGAGGCGCTCCCTGATCTGCGGGCGGCGGTGGTCATCGACGTCCCGCAAGGACCGGACGGCTCGCCCGGAGGTGCCGAACCGCGGTCCGCCGGCGACGGCGCGTGCGCGCTGCACACCCTGGCCGAGCTGATGGAGCTCGGGGAGGCGGCGAGGCCGGAGGCGGCCGGCGAGGTCGAGCGGCGTCGCTCGGAGGTGTCACCGGACGATCTCGCGACCATCATCTACACCTCGGGCACGACCGGCGCCCCCAAGGGCGTGGCGCTCACGCACGGCAACTACGAGCTGAATCTGCGTGAGCTTCCCAAGCTCCTGCACATCGAGCGCGAACCCGTCATCACCCTGCTGCAGCCGTGGCACGCCTACGAGCGCCAGATGCAGCTCATGTACCTCAGCAAGGGGTGCTGCCTGCACTACAGCAGCGTCATGGCTCTGCGCGGCGACCTGAGAGCGGTGCGCCCGGTCGTCATGGGCACGGTGCCGGAGCTGTGGGTCAAGCTGTACAAGGGCGTCTTTCTCAGGATCGACGGACTGCGGCCGGCGCGGCGGAAGCTGGCGCGCTGGCTCGTGGCTCGTTCGCTCACCTCGGCGGCGGCGCGGCGCGTGCTCACCGGCCGCGAGCCCCGCCTGCGGCCTCGCGGCACGGTCCGGCGCGCGTCGGCGTACGCGTGGGCGTTGATCAAGGCGGTCGGCCTGGCTCCCTTCCACGCGCTCGCCGACCGCCTCGTCTTTCGCGAGGTCCGCGCCGGGCTGGGCGGCCGTCTGCGCTTCCCCGTCGTCGGCGGCGGGCCACTGCCCGACAAGATCGATGAGTTCTTCGACGCCGCCCGCCTGCCTCTGCTGGAGGGCTACGGCATGACCGAGGTCATCGTGGTCATCGCCGTCAGAGACCCGTTCCGCCGCGTGCTGCGCACCGCGGGTCAGGTGATCCGCGGCATGGAGCACCGGCTCGCGCGCGAGGACGGCCGCCCGTGTGGTCCCGGTGATGTCGGACGGCTGCAGGTCCGGGGGCCGAACGTCATGCGCGGCTACTACAGAGACCCGGAGCGCACGGCCGAGGTCCTCAGCGCCGACGGCTGGCTCGACACCCACGACCTCGCGCTGGTGCACGCGGACGGCAGCCTGCGCGTCCTCGGGCGCGTCGACGACACCCTCGTCCTCACGAACGGCGAGAACGTCAACGCGCCCTACCTGGAGAACGAGCTCTGCGCCAGCGAGTGGATCGACAGGGCGGTGGTGGTGGGGGAGGGGCGGCCGTACGTGGCCGCCTTCGTGGCGCCGAGCCGCACCCACCTGGAGGGGCTCGCCCGCAGCCTGGGACTGCCGACGGACGAGCCGGCCAAGCTCATCGCCGACGAGCGCATCGTGAAGCACTACCGCGCGCTCGCGCACGACATCAGCAGCGACACCCGGCGCTTCGCGCCCTACGAGCGCGTGCACCGCGTGCGCCTGTGGCTCGAGGAGTTCCGCATCGGCCGGGAGCTCTCGCAGACCCTCAAGCTGCGGCGGCACGAGTTCCTGCGTCTGTACTCCGGCGAGATCGACGAGCTGTACGTGCCCTGAGGGGTCGGGCGATGGATCCTGCGGTGGCCTCGCGTCCCGCCACGAGCCGAGGTCGGTGAGCGCTGCCCTGGTGATGTGTGAAGACGTACAATGCCGCCAGCGGCGTTCCGCTACCGCACGGGACTGACGGAGAGGACTGGAGCATGGCGAAGCGGCTGGTGCGCTGGTACCGACTTGAGCCACCGTCGCTGCCCATCCGTCACTGGCTGCCGCAGTACGAGCGGCGCTGGCTGCGGCCGGATGTCCTGGCGGCTTTGGCGGTGTGGGCCGTGCTCGTGCCGGAGGGCATCGCCTACGCCTCGCTCGCCGGCATGCCGCCCGAGACCGGCCTGTTCGCCGCTCTGGCGCCCCTGCTCGCGTACGCCGTCCTCGGGACCTGTCGGCAGCTGACGGTGGGGCCGAGCTCGGCGATCGCCGCATACTCGGCGGCGGTCGTCGCGCCGCTGGCGCTCGGCGACAGCGGCCGTTTCATCGCGCTCTCGGCGCTGCTCGCCCTGCTCGTCGGCGCGCTGCTGCTGGCCGCCGGCCTCGCGCGCGCCGGATTCATCGCCGACTTCTTCGCGCGCCCGGTGCTGACCGGCTTCGTCGCCGGCCTCGCCCTGGTCATCGGTGTCGGCCAGCTGTACAAGCTGCTCGGCGTCGACGGGGGCGGCACGACGTTCTTCGGCAAGCTCGCGGTGCTGGTGCGGCAGCTCGGCGACATCAACGTGCCGACGCTGATCATCGGCCTCGTGTCGCTGGCGGTGATCTTCGCGCTGCGCGCGTATGCTCCCAAGGTGCCGGCCATGCTGGTCGCCGCGGTGCTCGGGATCGCCGTGGTCGCCATGTTCGACCTGCAGGACCACGGCGTGGCGATCGTCGGCGCGATGCCCGACGGCCTGCCCTCGCTGACCTTCCCCGGCTTCAGACTCGGCGACGTGACCGATCTGCTGCCCGATGCGTTCGCGCTCGCGCTGATCTGCTTCGCGGAGTCGGTCGCCGGCGCGCGCGCCCTCGCCGCCAAGCGGCACTACGAGGTGGACGCCGACCAGGAGCTCATCTCGCTCGGCGTCGCCAATCTCGGGGCCGGCCTGCTGCAGGGGTTCACCGTCGACGCCAGCCTCTCGCGCTCCGCGGTGGCCGACTCGTCGGGCGTGAAGTCGCAGCTCTCGAGCATCATCCTCTTCTGCTTCCTGGTCGTCACGATGCTCTTCCTCATGCCGCTGTTCCACGACCTGCCCGAAGCGGTGCTCGGGGCGATCGTCATCGCCGCCGTCGCCCATCTGGTCGACGTCGGCGCGTTGCGCCGCCTGCGACATACCGACCAGACCGACTTCATCCTCGCCATCCTCTGCTTTGCGGGGGTGCTCGTGTTCGGGCTCCTCGTCGGGCTGGCGATCGCGGTGGTCCTGTCCCTCCTGGCCCTCGTGTATCGTGCCTTCCGCCCCAGCTACGCCATCCTCGGCCGGGCGCCCGGCGCCGTCGACGACGAGCGGCTGCGCTACCGCGGTATCGAGGACCACCCCGATTGCGTGACCTTCCCCGGTCTCGTGATCCTGCGCGTCGACGGCGAGCTCTTCTTCGCCAACGCGCGCTGGTTCCGCGAGACCGTGCGCGCGCTGGTGCGCGACCAGACCCCTCCCGTGCGCGAGGTGCTCGTGCACGTCGGCGCCGTGCCGCACCTCGATACCACGGCGGCGACCATGCTCAAGGAACTGATCGCTGAGCTGCACGAGGGCGGCGTGGAGCTGGCCCTCGCGAGGGCTACGACCGGCCTCGTGCACGACCTGCAGCGCAATGGCATCGTGGCGCTGGTCGGCGAGGATCACTTCTTCGATACGGTCGCTGCCGGCGTCGACGACTTCCTGCATGGCTCGCAGCCGCGGCTGGGCTGAGGCGGCGACGCCTGCAGACAAGGACCGCCCCATCGTCTAGACTCCGCCGCGTGAGCAGGCCGGAGCCGTCACGACAGTGCTTCTCGACCCCCGTGCGGGTGCGCTACGCCGACACGGACGCGTCCGGGGCGGCGCACCACGCCGCGTACCTCGTGTACTTCGAGGCCGCGCGCGTCGAGGCGCTGCGCGGCCTCGGCGTCCCCGTCGGCGAGTTCGCCGCGCGCGGCGTGGCGATGCCGGTGGTCGAGGCCGGCCTCAAGTACCTGCGGCCGGCCCGTCTCGACGACCTGCTCGAGGTCTCGGTGGTGCTCGATCGCATCGGGCCGGCCTCCTTCTCCTTCGACTACGAGGTCACCCGCGACGGGCTGCTGCTGGCCACGGGCTGGACGCGCATGGTGGTGATCGAGACCGAGACTGGTCGCGCCCTGCGCCTCCCGGACTGGGTGCGCGAGCTTCTCGAGGGCATCGCGGGGTGCGGAGAACGCTGAACCGTTGCGGCGGCTCGCGCACCACCCTATAGTCGCTCGCACCACTCGAATCCCGACGGGTCGGCGCCGCCGGCCCTTTCAGGAGGCGCCATGATCCTCGAGACACCCGAGCGCGTCGCGGAGTACACCGCGCGCGGCTGGTGGGGGCAGCGGACTCTCGCCGACCTCTTCCTCGACAATGTGAGCCGGTCGCCGGATGCGGTGGCCGTGGTCGACCCACCCAACCGCGCCGCCCTGGCGGCAGGCGCACCGAGACGCCTGACCTACGCCGAATTGAAGACGGCCGCCGACCGCCTGGCAACGGCCCTCCTGGAGGCGGGCGTCGGCAAGGACGACATCGTGATGGTGCAGCTGCCGAACGTCGTCGAGCTGGTCGTCGTCTACCTCGCGGCCGCCCGGATCGGCGCGATCGTCACGCCGCTTCCGGTGCAGTTCCGCACCCACGAGCTGCGGTACGCGATGGGGCAGACCGAACCGAAGGTCTTCGTCACCGCCGGGAGCTTCGGCGACCACGACCACGTGGGGATGGTGCAGGGTCTGCGCCCGGCGTTTCCCTCGTTGGAAGAGGTCATCGCCCTCGGCGAGGACCTGCCCGCCGGCGTGCGCTCGCTGGCCGCCATCCTCGACGGCGACGTCGACACGAGCGGCGTGGACGCGTACGCCGCCGCGCATCCGGTCTCGGCCAACGACGTGTTCACCATCTGCTGGACCTCCGGGACGGTCGCCGAGCCCAAGGGCGTGCCGCGCAGCCACAACCTGTGGATCGCCATCGCGTGGGCGACCGTCGATGCGGCCGCGCTGGAACAGGGCGACACCCTGCTGAACCCCTTCCCCATGGTCAACATGTCGGCGATCGGCGGCATGCTGGTGCCCTGGCTGCTCACCTGCGGCAAGCTGGTCATGCACCAGCCGCTGGACCTGCCGGTCTTCCTGGCCCAGCTCGGCGGCGAGCAGGTGACGTACACGGTCGCGCCGCCCGTGCTGCTCAGCCTCCTGCTGATGCGGCCCGGCCTCCTCGAGAACGCCGACCTCAGCCACATCAGGAACATCGGCTCGGGCTCGGCGCCGCTCTCGCCCTGGATGGTGGCGCAGTGGCAGGAGCGTCACGGCATCCCCATCCTCAACTTCTTCGGCGCCAACGAAGGGACGGCGCTCGCCAGCGACCCGGTCGACATCCCCGATCCGGAGGAGCGCGCGCTCTACTTCCCGCGCCTGGGGGTCCCGGGCCTGGAGTGGTCGAACCGCGTGGCCGGGACGATCCAGACCAAGCTGCTCGACCCTGAGACGCGCGCGGTCGTCACCGAGCCGGGCGCCGTCGGGGAGCTGGCCATCCGCGGCGCCACCGTCTTCTCCGGCTACTGGAAGCGGCCCGAGCTGACGGAGTCCTCATTCGACGCCGAGGGCTACTTCCTGACCGGCGACCTGTTCGCGGTCGCCGGAGAGCACGACGACCGGTACCGGTTCGTCGGCCGCCTCAAGAACCTCATCATTCGCGGCGGCATGAACATCGCGCCGGAGGAGATCGAGTACCTCCTGGCCGACCACCCGCTGATCGAGGACGTCGCCGTGGTCGGCGTGCCCGACGGCCGCAGGCTCGGCGAGGAGGTCGTCACGGCCATCGTGGTGCCCAAGGAGGGTGAGGCGGTCAAGCTGAGCGACCTGACCGCCTTCCTCAAGGAGAAGGACATCGCCGCCTACAAGCTGCCCCGCAAGCTGGTCTGCGTGCCGGGCCTGCCGCGCAACGCCGTCGGCAAGGTGCTCAAGCGCGAGATCAGGCAGCAGCTGACGGGCGGCAAGGTCTAGCGGTCGGGCTCCTCGGGTGGCGTCGTGGACCCGAGGATGTGGTAGCCGGCGTCGACGTAGACGATCTCGCCGGTCACCGCGCGCGCCCAGTCGGAGCACAGCCACAGCGCGGTCCGGCCGACGTCGTCCTGCGTCACGTTGGTCCGCAGCGGCGTGATCTTCTCGCTCTGGCGGTAGGCGGCGCGGAAGCCCGGCACGGCGGTCGCCGCCAGCGTCTTGACGGCCCCCGGCGACAGGGCGTTGACGCGGATCCCCTGCGGGCCGAGGTCGTCGGCGAGGTAGCGCACGCTGGCCTCGAGCGCGGCCTTGGCGACGCCCATGACGTTGTACCGGGGCAGGACCGCGACGCTGCCGTGGGCCGTCAGGGTGAGGATCGCGCCGCCGGCCGGCATCAGCAGGGCGGCGCGACGGGCGAGCGCGATCAGCGAGTAGGCGCTCACGTCGAGCGCGGTCTGGAAGCCGCCGCGGGAGGTCTCCGAGAAGCGCCCGGTGAGTTCCTCCGCGGGCGCGTAGGCGATGGCGTGCACGAGGACGTCGAGTGAGCCGAAGACGCGCTCCACGGTCGCGAACAGGCGGTCCATCGCCGCGTCGTCGGTCGCGTCACACTCCTCGAGCAGCTCGGCCCCGACGCTCTCTGCCAGCGGCCTCACGCGACGCTCGAGCTCGGGGGTGGCGTAGGAGAACCCGAGCCGTGCGCCTTCCTCATGGAGCGCCCGGGCGATGCCCCAGGCGATCGAACCTCTGTTGGCGACGCCGGTGACGAGCGCCGTCTTGCCGTCGAACAGCCCCATCAGCCGTGCGCCTCCTCCGGGAAGCGGCGGAAGACGAGCGAGATGTCGTGCCCGCCGAAGCCGAACGAGTTGGACATGGCCGTGCGCACCGGCAGCGCGCGCGCCGCGTTGGGCACGTAGTCCAGGTCGCACTCCGGATCAGGGTCGGTGAGGTTGATGGTCGGCGGCACGACGCCGGTGGTGATGGCGCGCACGCAGAAGAGCGCCTCCATGGCCCCGGCGGCGCCCAGCGGGTGCCCGGTCATCGACTTGGTCGACGAGACGGGCACCCGGGCGGCGCGCGCGCCGAAGGCGATCTTGAGTGCGCGCGTCTCCGCCACATCGCCGGCCGGCGTCGCCGTGCCGTGCGCGTTCACGTAGTCGACGTCGTCGGGCGTCAGGCGCGCCTCGCGCAGGGCCGCGAGCATGGCCCGGGCCTGCGGGCGGCCGCTCTCGTCGGGCAGCGCCACGTGGAACGCCTCGGAGCTCATGCCGTAGCCCACGACCTCAGCGTGGATGCGCGCGCCGCGGGCGCGCGCGTGCTCGAGCTCCTCGAGCACGAGGATGCTCGCGCCCTCGGCGATCACGAAGCCGTCTCGCCCGGCGTCGAAGGGCCGCGACGCCTCGTGCGGCGCCTCGTTCCGCGTACTGAGCGCGCGCATGGCGCCGAAGGCGGCCAGTCCGGTCTCGTTGATGGGCGCCTCGGCGCCGCCGGCCAGCATCGCCACGGCGGCGCCTCGCCGGATCATCTCGAAGGCGTCGCCGATGGCGCCGGCGCCGGCCGAGCAGGCGGTACAGACGGCGCCCAGCGGCCCCTTCGTGCCGAGCTCGAGCGAGACCTGGGCCGCCGCCATGTTGGGGATCATCATCGTGGCGAAGAACGGGCTCATGCTCTGCGGCCCGCGCGCGAAGATCTCGCGCGACTGCCGCTCGAAGGTCGTGAGCCCACCGCCGCCGCTGGCGACCACGGCGCCGATGTCCTCCGCCTCGGCGGCCACGTCGAGCGCGGCGTCGTCGACCGCCTCGCGCGCCGCGGCGACGGCGAACTGCGAGTAGGGGTCCATGCGCCGCGCCGCCCGCCGCCCGATGTAGTCCTCCGGATCGAAGTCCTTGACCTCTCCGGCGATGCGGGAGTCGACGCCCGAGGCGTCGAAGCGCGTGATGGCTGCGATTCCGCTCTCGCCGGCGATCAGCCGGCTCCAGGAGGTAGCCGCGTCGTTGCCCAGGGGGCAGACGATGCCCATCCCGGTGATCACGACGCGGCGCGGTCCGTCGTCCCTGTCCTGTCTCTCCGTCACGGCTTCGCTGCTCTCTCCCCGGCGCCGCTCGCTCGCCCGGACCTCGGCGCCAGCAGGTAGTGTGACACCCCCCATTCCCGCCCGCCCTCGAACGCGAACGTCTCGGCGCAGGCGAGCAGGAAGAGCCGCCAGTCGGCCCACCAGCGCGCCTCCGCCTCGGGGCCGTAGGTCCGGGTCAGGATGGGGCGGATCGCCTCCGTGCGCGCGTCGTAGCTGCGCAGCCAGTCCTCGAGCGTGCGCGCGTAGTGCTCGCCGTTGAGCCACCACCGTTCCTCTGCGACGAGGTCGTCGTCGAACTCGAGGAACAGGTCGTGCGCCGGCATCTGACCGCCGCTGAAGAACCGCGACCCCATCCAGTCGCGAGGGTCGTCGGCGCTGAACGTGTAGGCGAAGCGCGCGTGGCTGAAGACGTGCACGAAGACGCGCCCGTCGGGCTGCAGCCAGCGCCGCAGCCGGGCGAAGAGCTCGCCGTAGTCGCGCACGTGCTCGAACATCTCCACGGAGAGGATGCGGTCGAAGGTCCGGCCCGGATCGAAGGTGGCGATGTCGGCCGTCAGCGTCGTCACGCCGCCGTTTCCGGCTCGCGCGCTCGCCGCGGCGATGTGCTCGGCCTGCGTGCGCGAGTTGGACATCGCCGTCACCCGGCAACTTGGATACCGCTCGGCGATGTACAGCGCCAGCGATCCCCAGCCGCAGCCCAGGTCCAGAACGTCCATCCCGTCCTCGAGGCCGGCGCGCTCGCACGTGAGCGCCAGCATCGCCTCCTCTGCGGCCGCCAGGTCTTGGACCTCCGGCGGCCACAGGCAGCAGCTGTACTTGAGCCGCGGCCCCAGGAACTCGGTGAAGAAGGCCGTGGGCAGTTCGTAGTGCTGCCGGTTCGCCGCGTCCTGGTGGATGGCGAGCGGTCCGGCGGAGAGCTCGGCGGCGTAGCTGCGCAGCGCCGCCGCGTCGTCGCCGCCCGCCGCGTCGTCGAGCCGCTGCAGGAGCCCTCGCAGGCGCCGGCGGATCATGCGGCGCAGCAGCGCGTCCGGCACGCGGCCCGTCGCCAAGGCTTTCTGATCGTTCACCGCCGCCTCTCCTTTGGATGACGGGGCGAGTGTACCCCGAGCGCCCGGTCCGCGCTTGGCGCACCCAGCATCGTACCGGCGCTCCGCAGCCGTCACGCCCGCGCGCCAGGAAGAGGCCGGTAGTACCCACGGAAGTCGACGCGCGACCTGCCCTTGACATAGCCTTGGCCTCAGATCCGAGAGAGGAGCCAGGCGATGTCGATCGATGACGCAACCCAAGAGGTCACCTCGGCGACCAGCGACGTGTGGGGCCATCACGTCCCCGCTCCGGGAACACCAGAAGGATTCACGGTCCGCACCACCTATCCGACGAACCCCGACGGGGTCGAGGTGATGCTCGAGCGCTGGCAGGCGGGCACCGAAGAGCCGCCTCACTCACACCCGGGCGATGACATGACGGTCGTCGTCGAGGGAAGGATGTCGGTCCAGTTCTATCGCCAGGAAGCGGGTGCGCTGGTCCCCGATGGAGACAGGGTCTTCCTCGACCAGGGCGATACCGGCTACATCCGCGCCGGCCGGGTCCACGACGCCAGGTACATCGACGACTGCCGGCTCGTGTACGTCCACAACGGGGCCTTCGCCTTCGATCTCGCCGACGCCGACGTCGGCTGATGAGAAGGCGATCACGCTCGTGTCCAGCCCGGAGGTGGTCGCCGAGTGGGCGCTGAGCCGCAACTGAGCCGCCCGCCGGTGGTCGCGATGATCGGGATGGCGACGCTGGACTACCTCTACCTCCTCGAAGACCATCCCGAGGCGGACTCGGTGAGCCCCGCGCTCGAGTATCACACCGTGGTGGGGGGAGCGGCCGGCCGGGGCGCGATCGCCGCGAAGCGGCTCGGGGGGGCGACCAGGCTTCTGGCGGCGTGCGGGACGGGCGTGCATGCCCAGGCCTTGAGGGCGCACGTGGCCGCCGAGGGCGTCGAGTGCACGTGGGTCGCCTACGATCAGCCCTCGCAGCACTCGGCGGTCATCGTCGCGCGGGGAGACGCCACCCGGACGATCATCTGGCTGCCGCAGCCGATGGCCGACGCACGCATGATCGAGCAGCTGCCGGAGTTCCTCGATGGCGTCGACGTCGCGCTTCTGGACGCGACCGACGCAGGCCTGGCGTCGGCGGCGCTCGACGAATGCGTGAGGAGAGGGATCATTACCGTCATCGACACCGGGAGCGGGCGGCCGTGGACGGCGGGCCTGCTGGGCCGGGCCGATCACGTGATAGCGCCCGAGACGTTCGTGCTGAAAGAGACGGGGCACCCGGCAGAGAGGGCGGCCGTCGAGCTCTGGGGCGACCACGGCCGGGTGGTGTTCGGCGTGACTCAAGGGCCGAGGGGCGGGGTGTTCACGACGGGGAAGGAGCCCGAGTGTCTGGGGCGGTGGGATGCCGTCCCGGTCACCGGGGTGGACTCGTGCGGGGCCGGCGACACGTTCCACGGGGCGTACGCCTGGGCGCTGGCGAAGGGCCTGCCGCTCGCCGAGTGCTTCGAGACCGCCGCCTGGTCGGCGGCCCTCAAGGTCTCTCGGCTCGGCAACAAGGGCATCCCGACGCTGGATCAGCTCGAGAAAGCACGCGACTCGAG
>CAWEHE010000034.1:0-13179 GCA_963808735.1 uncultured Thermoleophilia bacterium
CAGCGCAACTCCTCGCGGACCCGGACAATCGCCTTCTGCTCCGCCGCGGCGTTCGCCGTGGCAGTCAGTGCGGGACTAGCCGCTCGCCGCCGAGTAACAGCAGCCAGAACACGACCGTCGCGACGATGAGCGCCAGACACATGAAGGGGAGCAGGGCCCTCTCCTTCTCGCGCCACGCGGCGATCACCAGAGTGACGACCGCGAGCCCGGCCAGGGCGCCTGCGCCTGCCACGCCCACCCATTTGCCGAACGTGTCGATGAGGACATCGAAGCGCCACCAGGTGCGCCAGTAGGCGAGCGCGGCTACCGTGAGCCCGATTGACCACCAGCCGAGTCGTGAGCGGGGCCAGAAGCCCAGCGTGAATCGCGGCCCGGAGTCGGGTGCGGCGGAAGCCCCTTGCCCGATCATGCTGCCCATGGTCCTCCATCGGTGGCAGCCGCGACGCATCCAGCTTCCTGCCGGTACGGGCGTGTGTCAAGGCGCCTCTCTCGCTGCACGGTGGAAGTGAGGGGTTCGACTCGGGGCGCGTACGACGACGAGTGTTTCCGTGGGCTCGATGACGTAGGGCATCGCCCGGTCGCGCTCGTGGTGGAGGAGGCCGGTCACGGTGCGAGCCTCGGGCACTCATCGAGTGTCGGCGCGCTGCCGATAGGACGACCAGACGCAGTCGGCCCACGTGGAGTCCGGACCGCGTGAATCGGACCTGGCAGGCGGGCAGGAGGGAGCAGCGTTGACCAGCATCCACGGCCTTTGGCAGATGGCCGCACGGCTGCGCGTGCTTCCGATCGCACTTGTCGCGGCGGCGATAGCGGCGGCGCTTCCGGCGATGGCGCTGAGCGCCGGGCTCGACGACGCCCAGTCTCGTCACCTGACGCGCATCGCCGCGCCCAGTCCCGCGTACCCGTCCGACGCGACGGCGCCGGCGGTCGCCGCCTTGCCGCGGCTGAGCACGGCTTCGCGAAGCGCCGCGGACATCCGCCGGCGGTGGTCGCAGCTCAAGCCGGCGTACGCCGGGTCGCCGTACGCGGTCGTGCCGACTCTCGCGGCGCCGTACGCGTGCGGGTCGCTGGCGCCAGGCTTCCTGCAGGACGGGCTCAATGCCATCAACTACGCCCGCTACCTGGCCGGGCTGCCGGACGACGTCGCGCTGGATCCGTCCTACGTCGATCGCGCTCAGCACGGCTCCGTGCTGCTCGCGGTGGGCCAGTTCGCCCACTCGCAGCCCAAGCCGGCGGACATGGACCAGGAGTTCTACGACGTCGCCAACGCGGCGACGAGCTCCAGCAACATCGGCTGGGGCTATCCGACGCTGGCCGGCTTCAACTTCGGTTGCATGGACGACAGCGACTCGTCCAACATCGACCGCGTGGGGCACCGCCGCTGGCTGCTCGATCCGCCGCTGAAGAAGACCGGCATGGGCTACGCGGAGGCTCGCACCGATACGTTCGTCTTCGACTGGAGCCGAGTGGCCGCCGTCGGCTATGACGCCATCAAGTGGCCGTGCGCGGGGCCGTTCCCGGTCGAGATGTTCTCCTCGGGAACGGCGTGGTCGATCACCCTCAACCCTGACCGGTACGACTGGACCTCCGGCGGTCACACCGTCACCATGCGGCGCGTGAGGGACGGTCGGACCTGGACGCTCACGGCCGCCGACACCGACAAGTCCGGCAGCTACTTCCGCTTCGACACCGGTGGCTACGGAGTGGCGAACTGCTTCATCTTCCGGCCCGATCCCGCCTCCGTCGGCGCGTACCGGGTCGGCGATTCCTATCAGGTCACGCTGTCCGGCGGCATCTTCCGCAGCGACGGGGGGGCGCCCGCCGAAGTGTCCTACACCACCACGTTCATGAGCCACCTCCCTCTCCCGGCGGCGACCGTCACGACGCCGGTCACGAGATCCGCCTTCGTGCGCGGACGCTCGTACTCCGTCCACGGCTTTCTCAAGCCGCGACACACAGCCGCGAGCCTGGCGGTGAAGCTGAGGTGCTACCGGCGCGAGTCGGGGCACTGGAGGCTGCGCAAGACGGTGCGCGCCAGGATCCGCGACTACTCCACGTACTCGCGGTACGCTGCGAGTCTCGCGCTGTCGAGCAGCGGCAAGTGGAGGCTGCGGGCGAGCCATGAGTGCACCGCGCACCGCGCCAGCTACTCCGCCTACCGCTACGTGACCGTCCGCTAGCTGACGGCGGTCCCCAACGCCCGGTGAACGAGCGCGGCCGGAGTTCGGTAGTCGATCCAAGGTCCAGTCGTCGGGAGGGCGTCGCCGACGGCACCGCGGCCGCGGTGTACGCTGACGCGAAGGCCATCGCGCAGTCTCATCGGGTGCTCCGCCGCCCTGCCTCTGCTGGTCGTCGATGAGGGACTGCTGTGGAAGGAGGCGTGTCCGCCGCGACGGCATTCCATCCCGTTCTTCTGGGCCCTCGGCTTCGGCCTTGCGCTGGCGATCCGCATCTTCCGGGGACTGGTCGATTCGCCGATCGTGACCCGGCTCTTCGAACTGCCGCCCAATCTCTCCGGGACGTAGCCTGCCGGTGGATGCTCGGGGCCGCCGTTCGGCTGGGAGCGCGCCTCCTCAGTACAGTTGACACTGGACGGGGCTCAGGGACAATGGCGCGAAGCCGTCCAGAGTGGCCGGCGGTCACGTGCGGAGAGGACGCATGACAGGGGCAGCGGCACCGGACGTGGGCGAGGCTGGGGCGACGACGCTGCCGCAGCTGTTCGCCGGCTGGGTCGCCAAGTACGGGGCCGAGCCGGCGCTCAGCAGGCGCGTGGACGGCGCGTTCGCGGCGTTCACGTACGACGAGTTGGACCGGCGCGCGAGCGTTCTTGCGCTGGCGCTCGCGCGCGAGCTCGGCGTGCGCCGCGGAGAGCTCGTGGCCCTCATCTGCGACAACCGGCCCGAGTGGCTGGTGTGCAGCCTCGCCATCCACTTCCTCGGCGCCGTGGACGTGCCCCGCGCCACGGAGACGCCGCTCGACATCCTCGGGGCCATCCTGCGCCACGCGGAGCCGGCCGTCGTGATCCTGGAGGACCCGGCGCAGCTTCCGCTCGTGCGTGAGGCGCTCCCTGATCTGCGGGCGGCGGTGGTCATCGACGTCCCGCAAGGTCCGGACGGCTCGCCCGGAGGTGCCGAAGCGCGGTCCGCCGGCGACGGCGCGTGCGCGCTGCACACCCTGGCCGAGCTGATGGAGCTCGGGGAGGCGGCGAGGCCGGAGGCGGCCGGCGAGGTCGAGCGGCGTCGCTCGGAGGTGTCACCGGACGATCTCGCGACCATCATCTACACCTCGGGCACGACCGGCGCCCCCAAGGGCGTGGCGCTCACGCACGGCAACTACGAGCTGAATCTGCGCGAGCTTCCCAAGCTCCTGCACATCGAGCGTGAGCCCGTCATCACCCTGCTGCAGCCGTGGCACGCCTACGAGCGCCAGATGCAGCTCATGTACCTCAGCAAGGGGTGCTGCCTGCACTACAGCAGCGTCATGGCTCTGCGCGGCGACCTGAGAGCGGTGCGCCCCGTCGTCATGGGCACGGTGCCGGAGCTGTGGGTCAAGCTGTACAAGGGCGTCTTTCTCAGGATCGACGGACTGCGGCCGGCGCGGCGGAAGCTGGCGCGCTGGCTCGTGGCTCGCTCGCTCACCTCGGCGGCGGCGCGGCGCGTGCTCACCGGCCGCGAGCCCCGCCTGCGGCCTCGCGGCACGGTCCGGCGCGCGTCGGCGTACGCGTGGGCGTTGGCCAAGGCGGTCGGCCTGGCTCCCTTCCACGCGCTCGCCGACCGCCTCGTCTTCCGCGAGGTCCGCGCCGGGCTGGGCGGCCGTCTGCGCTTCCCCGTCGTCGGCGGCGGGCCCCTGCCCGACAAGATCGATGAGTTCTTCGACGCCGCCCGCCTGCCTCTGCTGGAGGGCTACGGCATGACCGAGGTCATCGTGGTCATCGCCGTCAGAGACCCGTTCCGCCGCGTGCTGCGCACCGCGGGTCAGGTGATCCGCGGCATGGAGCACCGGCTCGCGCGCGAGGACGGCCGCCCGTGTGGGCCCGGTGACGTCGGACGGCTGCAGGTCCGGGGGCCGAACGTCATGCGCGGCTACTACAGAGACCCGGAGCGCACGGCCGAGGTCCTCAGCGCCGACGGCTGGCTCGACACCCACGACCTCGCGCTGGTGCACGCGGACGGCAGCCTGCGCGTCCTGGGGCGCGTCGACGACACCCTCGTCCTCACGAACGGCGAGAACGTCAACGCGCCCTACCTGGAGAACGAGCTCTGCGCCAGCGAGTGGATCGACAGGGCGGTGGTGGTGGGGGAGGGGCGGCCGTACGTGGCCGCCTTCGTGGCGCCGAGCCGCACCCACCTGGAGGGGCTCGCCCGCAGCCTGGGACTGCCGGCGGACGAGCCGGCCAAGCTCATCGCCGACGAGCGCATCGTGAAGCACTACCGCGCGCTCGCGCACGACATCAGCAGCGACGCCCGGCGCTTCGCGCCCTACGAGCGCGTGCACCGCGTGCGCCTGTGGCTCGAGGAGTTCCGCATCGGCCGGGAGCTCTCGCAGACCCTCAAGCTGCGGCGGCACGAGTTCCTGCGTCTGTACTCCGGCGAGATCGACGAGCTGTACGTGCCCTGAGGGGTCGGGCGATGGATCCTGCGGTGGCTTCGCGTCCCGCCACGAGCCGGGATCGGTGAGCGCTGCCCTGGTGATGTGTGAAGACGTACAATGCCGCCAGCGGCGTTCCGCTACCGCAGGGGACTGACGGAGAGGACTGGAGCATGGCGAAGCGGCTGGTGCGCTGGTACCGACTTGAGCCACCGTCGCTGCCCATCCGTCACTGGCTGCCGCAGTACGAGCGGCGCTGGCTGCGGCCGGACGTCCTGGCGGCGTTGGCGGTGTGGGCCGTGCTCGTGCCGGAGGGCATCGCCTACGCCTCGCTCGCCGGCATGCCGCCCGAGACCGGCCTGTTCGCCGCTCTGGCGCCCCTGCTCGCGTACGCCGTCCTCGGGACCTGCCGGCAGCTGACGGTCGGGCCGAGCTCGGCGATCGCCGCATACTCGGCCGCCGTCGTCGCGCCGCTGGCGCTCGGCGACAGCGGCCGCTTCATCGCGCTCTCGGCGCTGCTCGCCCTGCTCGTCGGCGCGCTGCTGCTGGCCGCCGGCCTCGCGCGCGCCGGGTTCATCGCCGACTTCTTCGCGCGCCCGGTGCTGACCGGCTTCGTCGCCGGCCTCGCCCTGGTCATCGGGGTCGGCCAGCTGTACAAGCTGCTCGGCGTCGACGGGGGCGGCACGACGTTCTTCGGCAAGCTCGCGGTGCTGGTGCGGCAGCTCGGCGACATCAACGTGCCGACGCTGATCATCGGCCTCGTGTCGCTGGCGGTGATCTTCGCGCTGCGCGCGTATGCTCCCAAGGTGCCGGCCATGCTGGTCGCCGCGGTGCTCGGGATCGCCGTGGTCGCCATCTTCGACCTGCAGGACCACGGCGTGGCGATCGTCGGCGCGATGCCCGACGGCCTGCCCTCGCTGACCTTCCCCGGCTTCAGACTCGGCGACGTGACCGATCTGCTGCCCGATGCGTTCGCGCTCGCGCTGATCTGCTTCGCGGAGTCGGTCGCCGGCGCGCGCGCCCTCGCCGCCAAGCGGCACTACGAGGTGGACGCCGACCAGGAGCTCATCTCGCTCGGCGTCGCCAATCTCGGGGCCGGTCTGCTGCAGGGGTTCACCGTCGACGCCAGCCTCTCGCGCTCCGCGGTGGCCGACTCGTCGGGCGTGAAGTCGCAGCTCTCGAGCATCATCCTCTTCTGCTTCCTGGTCGTCACGATGCTCTTCCTCATGCCGCTGTTCCACGACCTGCCCGAAGCGGTGCTCGGGGCGATCGTCATCGCCGCCGTCGCCCATCTGGTCGACGTCGGCGCGTTGCGCCGCCTGCGACATACCGACCAGACCGACTTCATCCTCGCCATCCTCTGCTTTGCGGGGGTGCTCGTGTTCGGGCTCCTCGTCGGGCTGGCGATCGCGGTGGTCCTGTCCCTCCTGGCCCTCGTGTATCGTGCCTTCCGCCCCAGCTACGCCATCCTCGGCCGGGCGCCCGGCGCCGTCGACGACGAGCGGCTGCGCTACCGCGGTATCGAGGACCACCCCGATTGCGTGACCTTCCCCGGTCTCGTGATCCTGCGCGTCGACGGCGAGCTCTTCTTCGCCAACGCGCGCTGGTTCCGCGAGACCGTGCGCGCGCTGGTGCGCGACCAGACCCCTCCCGTGCGCGAGGTGCTCGTGCACGTTGGCGCCGTGCCGCACCTCGATACCACGGCGGCGACCATGCTCAAGGAACTGATCGCTGAGCTGCACGAGGGCGGCGTGGAGCTGGCCCTCGCGAGGGCTACGACCGGCCTCGTGCACGACCTGCAGCGCAATGGCATCGTGGCGCTGGTCGGCGAGGATCACTTCTTCGATACGGTCGCTGCCGGCGTCGACGACTTCCTGCATGGCTCGCAGCCGCGGCTGGGCTGACGCGGCGACGCCGGCGGGCAGGCTTCGGTGCGGCTGCCTCGGCGCACGGGGCCTCCGCTCGGGCGGCGCGGCCTCGTCGAAGAGGCGTGCTAGACTCCGCCGCGTGAGCAGGCCGGAGCCGTCAGGACAGTGCTTCTCGACCCCCGTACGGGTGCGCTACGCCGACACGGACGCGTCCGGGGCGGCGCACCACGCCGCGTACCTCGTGTACTTCGAGGCCGCGCGCGTCGAGGCGCTGCGCGGCCTCGGCGTCCCCGTCGGCGAGTTCGCCGCGCGCGGCGTGGCGATGCCGGTGGTCGAGGCCGGCCTCAAGTACCTGCGGCCGGCCCGTCTCGACGACCTGCTCGAGGTCTCGGTGGTGCTCGATCGCATCGGGCCGGCCTCCTTCTCCTTCGACTACGAGGTCACCCGCGACGGGCTGCTGCTGGCCACGGGCTGGACGCGCATGGTGGTGATCGAGACCGAGACTGGTCGCGCCCTGCGCCTCCCGGACTGGGTGCGCGAGCTTCTCGAGGGCATCGCGGGGTGCGGAGAACGCTGAACCGTTGCGGCGACTCGCGCACCGCCCTATAGTCGCTCGCACCACTCGAATCCCGACGGGTCGGCGCCGCCGGCCCTTTCAGGAGGCGCCATGATCCTCGAGACACCCGAGCGCGTCGCGGAGTACACCGCGCGCGGCTGGTGGGGGCAGCGGACTCTCGCCGACCTCTTCCTCGACAATGTGAGCCGGTCGCCGGATGCGGTGGCCGTGGTCGACCCACCCAACCGCGCCGCCCTGGCGGCAGGCGCACCGAGACGCCTGACCTACGCCGAAGTGAAGACGGCCGCCGACCGCCTGGCAACGGCCCTCCTGGAGGCGGGCGTCGGCAAGGACGACATCGTGATGGTGCAGCTGCCGAACGTCGTCGAGCTGGTCGTCGTCTACCTCGCGGCCGCCCGGATCGGCGCGATCGTCACGCCGCTTCCGGTGCAGTTCCGCACCCACGAGCTGCGGTACGCGATGGGGCAGACCGAACCGAAGGTCTTCGTCACCGCCGGGAGCTTCGGCGACCACGACCACGTGGGGATGGTGCAGGGTCTGCGCCCGGCGTTTCCCTCGTTGGAAGAGGTCATCGCCCTCGGCGAGGACCTGCCCGCCGGCGTGCGCTCGCTGGCCGCCATCCTCGACGGCGACGTCGACACGAGCGGCGTGGACGCCTACGCCGCCACGCATCCGGTCTCGGCCAACGACGTCTACACGATCTGCTGGACCTCCGGCACTGTCGCCGAGCCCAAGGGAGTGCCGCGCAGCCACAACCTGTGGATCGCCATCGCGTGGGCGACCGTCGATGCGGCGGCGCTGGAACAGGGCGACACGCTGCTGAACCCCTTCCCCCTGGTCAACATGTCGGCGATCGGCGGCATGCTGGTGCCCTGGCTGCTCACCCGCGGCAAGCTGGTCATGCACCAGCCGCTGGACCTGCCGGTCTTCCTGGCCCAGCTCGGCGCCGAGCAGGTGACGTACACGGTCGCGCCGCCCGTACTGCTCAGCCTCCTGCTGATGCGGCCCGGCCTCCTCGAGAACGCCGACCTCAGCCACATCAGGAACATCGGCTCCGGCTCGGCGCCGCTCTCGCCCTGGATGGTGGCGCAGTGGCAGGAGCGTCACGGCATCCCCATCCTCAACTTCTTCGGCGCCAACGAAGGGACGGCGCTCGCCAGCGATCCGGTCGACATCCCCGACCCCGAGGAGCGCGCGCTCTACTTCCCGCGTCTGGGGGTCCCGGGCCTGGAGTGGTCGAACCGCGTGGCCGGGACGATCGAGACCAAGCTGCTCGACCCTGAGACGCGCGCGGTCGTCACCGAGCCGGGCGCCGTCGGGGAGCTGGCCATCCGCGGCGCCACCGTCTTCTCCGGCTACTGGAAGCGGCCCGAGCTGACGGAGTCCTCATTCGACGCCGAGGGCTACTTCCTGACCGGCGACCTGTTCGCGGTCGCCGGAGAGCACGACGACCGGTACCGGTTCGTCGGCCGCCTCAAGAACCTCATCATCCGCGGCGGCATGAACATCGCGCCGGAGGAGATCGAGTACCTCCTGGCCGACCACCCGCTGATCGAGGACGTCGCCGTGGTCGGCGTGCCCGACGGCCGCAGGCTCGGCGAGGAGGTCGTCACGGCCATCGTGGTGCCCAAGGAGGGTGAGGCGGTCAAGCTGAGCGACCTGACCGCCTTCCTCAAGGAGAAGGACATCGCCGCCTACAAGCTGCCCCGCAAGCTGGTCTGCGTGCCGGGCCTCCCGCGCAACGCCGTCGGCAAGGTGCTCAAGCGCGAGATCAGGCAGCAGCTGACGGGCGGCAAGGTCTAGCGGCCGGGCTCCTCGGGCGGCGTCGTGGACCCGAGGATGTGGTAGCCGGCGTCGACGTAGACGATCTCGCCGGTCACCGCGCGCGCCCAGTCGGAGCACAGCCACAGCGCGGTCCGGCCGACGTCGTCCTGGGTCACGTTGGTCCGCAGCGGCGTGATCTTCTCGCTCTGGCGGTAGGCGGCGCGGAAGCCCGGCACGGCGGTGGCCGCCAGCGTCTTGACGGCGCCCGGCGACAGGGCGTTGACGCGGATCCCCTGCGGGCCGAGGTCGTCGGCGAGGTAGCGCACGCTGGCCTCGAGCGCGGCCTTGGCGACGCCCATGACGTTGTACCGGGGCAGGACGGCGACGCTGCCGTGGGCCGTCAGGGTGAGGATCGCGCCGCCGGCCGGCATCAGCGGGGCGGCGCGGCGGGCGAGCGCGATCAGCGAGTAGGCGCTCACGTCGAGCGCGGTCTGAAAGCCGCCGCGAGAGGTCTCCGAGAAGCGCCCGGTGAGCTCCTCCGCGGGCGCGTAGGCGATGGCGTGCACCAGAACGTCGAGTGAGCCGAAGACGCGCTCCACGGTCGCGAACAGGCGGTCCATCGCCGCGTCGTCGGTCGCGTCGCACTCCTCGAGCAGCTCGGCCCCGACGCTCTCTGCCAGCGGCCTGACGCGACGCTCGAGCTCGGGGCCGGCGTAGGAGAACCCCAGCCGCGCGCCTTCCTCGTGCAGGGCCTGGGCGATGCCCCAGGCGATCGAGCCTCGGTTGGCGACGCCGGTGACGAGCGCCGTCTTGCCGTCGAACAGTCCCATCAGCCGATCGCCTCCTCCGGGTAGCGGCGGAACACGAGCGAGATGTCGTGCCCGCCGAAGCCGAACGAGTTGGACATGGCCGTGCGCACCGGCAGCGCGCGCGACACGTTGGGGACGTAGTCCAGGTCGCACTCCGGGTCAGGGTCGGTGAGGTTGATGGTCGGCGGCACGACGCCGGCGGTGATGGCGCGCACGCAGAAGAGCGCCTCCATGGCGCCGGCGGCGCCCAGCGGGTGCCCGGTCATCGACTTGGTCGACGAGACGGGCACCCGGGCGGCGCGCGCGCCGAAGGCGATCTTGAGTGCGCGCGTCTCCGCCACATCGCCGGCCGGCGTCGCCGTGCCGTGCGCGTTCACGTAGTCGACGTCGTCGGGCGTCAGGCGCGCCTCGCGCAGGGCCGCGAGCATGGCCCGGGCCTGCGGGCGGCCGCTCTCGTCGGGCAGCGCCACGTGGAACGCCTCGGAGCTCATGCCGTAGCCCACGACCTCAGCGTGGATGCGCGCGCCGCGGGCGCGCGCGTGCTCGAGCTCCTCGAGCACGAGGATGCTCGCGCCCTCGGCGATCACGAAGCCGTCTCGCCCGGCGTCGAAGGGCCGCGACGCCTCGTGCGGCGCCTCGTTCCGCGTACTGAGCGCGCGCATGGCGCCGAAGGCGGCCAGTCCGGTCTCGTTGATGGGCGCCTCGGCGCCGCCGGCCAGCATCGCCACGGCGGCGCCGCGCCGGATCATCTCGAAGGCGTCGCCGATGGCGCCGGCGCCGGCCGAGCAGGCGGTGCAGACGGCGCCCAGCGGCCCCTTTGTGCCGAGCTCGAGCGAGACCTGGGCCGCCGCCATGTTCGGGATCATCATCGTGGCGAAGAACGGGCTCATGCTCTGCGGCCCGCGCGCGAAGATCTCGCGCGACTGCCGCTCGAAGGTCGTGAGCCCACCGCCGCCGCTGGCGACCACGGCGCCGATGTCCTCCGCCTCGGCGGCCACGTCGAGCGCGGCGTCGTCGACCGCCTCGCGCGCCGCGGCGACGGCGAACTGCGAGTAGGGGTCCATGCGCCGCGCCGCCCGCCGCCCGATGTAGTCCTCCGGATCGAAGTCCTTGACCTCTCCGGCGATGCGGGAGTCGACGCCCGAGGCGTCGAAGCGCGTGATGGCTGCGATTCCGCTCTCGCCGGCGATCAGCCGGCTCCAGGAGGTAGCCGCGTCGTTGCCCAGGGGGCAGACGATGCCCATCCCGGTGATCACGACGCGGCGCGGTCCGTCGTCCCTGTCCTGTCTCTCCGTCACGGCTTCGCTGCTCTCTCCCGGGCGCGGCCCGCCCGCCCGGACCTCGGCGCCAGCAGGTAGTGTGACACCCCCCATTCCCGCCCGCCCTCGAACGCGAACGTCTCGGCGCAGGCGAGCAGGAAGAGCCGCCAGTCGGCCCACCAGCGCGCCTCCGCCTCGGGGCCGTAGGTCCGGGTCAGGATGGGGCGGATCGCCTCCGTGCGCGCGTCGTAGCTGCGCAGCCAGTCCTCGAGCGTGCGCGCGTAGTGCTCGCCGTTGAGCCACCACCGTTCCTCCGCGACGAGGTCGTCGTCGAACTCGAGGAACAGGTCGTGCGCCGGCATCTGACCGCCGCTGAAGAACCGCGACCCCATCCAGTCGCGAGGGTCGTCGGCGCTGAACGTGTAGGCGAAGCGCGCGTGGCTGAAGACGTGCACGAAGACGCGCCCGTCGGGCTGCAGCCAGCGCCGCAGCCGGGCGAAGAGCTCGCCGTAGTCGCGCACGTGCTCGAACATCTCCACGGAGAGGATGCGGTCGAAGGTCCGGCCCGGATCGAAGGTGGCGATGTCGGCCGTCAGCGTCGTCACGCCGCCGTTTCCGGCTCGCGCGCTCGCCGCGGCGATGTGCTCGGCCTGCGTGCGCGAGTTGGACATCGCCGTCACCCGGCAACTTGGATACCGCTCGGCGATGTACAGCGCCAGCGATCCCCAGCCGCAGCCCAGGTCCAGAACGTCCATCCCGTCCTCGAGGCCGGCGCGCTCGCAGGTGAGCGCCAGCATCGCCTCCTCTGCGGCCGCCAGGTCTTGGACCTCCGGCGGCCACAGGCAGCAGCTGTACTTGAGCCGCGGCCCCAGGAACTCGGTGAAGAAGGCCGTGGGCAGTTCGTAGTGCTGCCGGTTCGCCGCGTCCTGGTGGATGGCGAGCGGTCCGGCGGAGAGCTCGGCGGCGTAGCTGCGCAGCGCCGCCGCGTCGTCGCCGCCCGCCGCGTCGTCGAGCCGCTGCAGGAGCCCTCGCAGGCGCCGGCGGATCATGCGGCGCAGCAGCGCGTCCGGCACGCGGCCCGTCGCCAAGGCTTTCTGATCGTTCACCGCCGCCTCTCCTTTGGATGACGGGGCGAGTGTACCCCGAGCGCCCGGTCCGCGCTTGGCGCACCCAGCATCGTACCGGCGCTCCGCGGCCGTCACGCCCGCGCGCCAGGAAGAGGCCGGTAGTACCCACGGAAGTCGACGCGCGACCTGCCCTTGACATAGCCTTGGCCTCAGATCCGAGAGAGGAGCCAGGCGATGTCGATCGATGACGCAACCCAAGAGGTCACCTCGGCGACCAGCGACGTGTGGGGCCATCACGTCCCCGCTCCAGGAACACCAGAAGGATTCACGGTCCGCACCACCTATCCGACGAACCCCGACGGGGTCGAGGTGATGCTCGAGCGCTGGCAGGCGGGCACCGAAGAGCCGCCTCACTCACACCCGGGCGATGACATGACGGTCGTCGTCGAGGGAAGGATGTCGGTCCAGTTCTATCGCCAGGAGGCGGGTGCGCTGGTCCCCGATGGAGACAGGGTCTTCCTCGACCGGGGCGATACCGGCTACATCCGCGCCGGCCGGGTCCACGACGCCAGGTACATCGACGACTGCCGGCTCGTGTACGTCCACAACGGGGCCTTCGCCTTCGATCTCGCCGACGCCGACGTCGGCTGATGAGAAGGCGATCACGATCATGTCGAGCCCGGAGGAGGTCGCCGAGTGGGTGCTGAGCCGCAACTGAGCCGCCCGCCGGTGGTCGCGATGATCGGGATGGCGACGCTGGACTACCTCTACCTCCTCGAAGACCATCCCGAGGCGGACTCGGTGAGCCCCGCGCTCGAGTATCACACCGTGGTGGGGGGAGCGGCCGGCCGGGGCGCGATCGCCGCGAAGCGGCTCGGGGGGGCGACCAGGCTTCTGGCGGCGTGCGGGACGGGCGTGCATGCCCAGGCCTTGAGGGCGCACGTGGCCGCCGAGGGCGTCGAGTGCACGTGGGTCGCCTACGATCAGCCCTCGCAGCACTCGGCGGTCATCGTCGCGCGGGGAGACGCCACCCGGACGATCATCTGGCTGCCGCAGCCGATGGCCGACGCACGCATGATCGAGCAGCTGCCGGAGTTCCTCGATGGCGTCGACGTCGCGCTTCTGGACGCGACCGACGCGGGCCTGGCGTCGGCGGCGCTCGACGAATGCGACAGAAGAGGGATCACCACCGTCATCGACACCGGGAGCGGGCGGCCGTGGACGGCGGGCCTGCTGGGCCGGGCCGAT
>CAWEHE010000035.1:0-70986 GCA_963808735.1 uncultured Thermoleophilia bacterium
GACGGTCGCCGCCGCGTATCGAGGCGATGTGAACCATCTCCCGTCTGCGGTGCGGACGGTGACCATCCTGCCCATGGCCGCCCTGAGCACGCCGGCAGTCAAGCGCGCGTTCGTACCGAACACCCAGGCGTACGTCCACTCGCTCTCCGCCTCCGGCACCCTCAAGCCATTGCACAAGGCGGGAACGAAGGCTGTGACCCTGCAGATCTGGCGGCTCGGCCTGGGCGAGGACTGGAAGCTCTTCAAGACCGTCAAGGTCCCGGTCCGGACGGCCGGCGGGGTGAGCGTCTACTCGGCGAAGGTCCTGCCCACGATGAGCTGGAGCTACCGCTACAGAGTCTGCGCCGTGCACGCGGACGGGGACCACGCAAGGACGACGTCGGCGTTCAGCAAGGTGATCTTCGGGCCCTGAGGCCTCGCGAAGCCCGTACGGGCCCGAGCGGACGGACGGC
This sequence comes from uncultured Thermoleophilia bacterium, assembly GCA_963808735.1. Taxonomy (GTDB): domain Bacteria; phylum Actinomycetota; class Thermoleophilia; order UBA2241; family UBA2241; genus CAIXSE01. The sequence continues at coordinate 453 of CAWEHE010000035.1, forward strand.
GACGACGGGTCCCTCGACCGCATCACCACCGCCTCCATCCGCGCCGGCGTGCGCTCGCTCTGGGAGGTCCCCGCCGGCGCCTGAGCGCCGGCCCAAGGCCCAGCTTCGACGCGTCTCCGCGTCGCCGTACGGGCGCGAGCCCGGCAGCCCCCACTGCTGAGCAGGACGGCTGCCGGGCTCGCGCGCTCCGACGTCCAGATGGGCCTACCGACTCAGCGCCGGCCTACTGCGTCGCGTGGCAACTCGAGGCGGTGCAGCCGGTGGCCGGACAGGTGTACGTCTGCGCGCCGCTCGAGCCCACGGAGCCGTTCGCGTTGCCGTAGCCGCTCGACCCGCCACCGTAGCCGTACTGGTCGGCAGCACTCGATCTCCCCGACTGACCTGTCGCCGCCTGCGACGTCATCGTCTGGGCACTCGCATCGGACGTGCCGAAGAGGCGATCGCCCAGCTGGATCGTCGTGAAGACGGCCAGCCCCGTGAACAGCGTCAGGACGAGGACCGCGGCGGTGTTCCTGAAGAGCTTCATCGTTCTCCTCTGGTCAGGGTCGGGGCGTGACGATGGTCACGGTCGCCGTGGCGTACTGCTCGCCGCGCGCCGCGGCCTCAGCCGACGGGTCGCCAGGCGGATCGCGATGATGGGGTCGTCCGCGGCGCTCCCGCGGCGCGCGGCCGAGCTTGCCGGCGGCCTTCACGATCCAGCTTCCAGTGGAGCACGAAGTGGACGAGCAGGAGAGCGATGGTCGCGTCGGCCGACCAGGAATGGGTGCTGACCCACACCGCGGTCGGCACGATCGTCACCCCGATCGCCTTCGCCGCGTACTGCGAGATGAGCAGGCCGCTCAGCATCACCGTGACGGCGGCGACGAAGAGCGCGGCGTCCACGACCAGGTTGATCTTCGGCGTCGCGCGGACGATCGCGGCGAACCGGCGCAGGATCTGCAGCGTCTGGTCCCAGTTCACCACGATGTGGAAGAGCAGCGGGACGATGGCGACGATGCAGAGCCACTCGTGCACCGCGAGCCCGGTCCACGCGGGGTTGTACGCCACGAAGAGGGCGCCGAACAGCGCCAGGTCCAGATACAGGCGGGCTCGTGCGGTCATCGGCGCTCCTTTCACGCTGGCATTTCGCAAAACCGGCGCCGGTGAGGGCGCCGCAGCCACTATCGCAGGCTGATGTGAAGCGCCTGTTGAGCCCCGGCTACAGGTCCGTAACCAGGCGGCGACCCGGGTTACGGACCTGTAGTACGGCTGCAGGCGACGCGCAACCTGGGTCGGGCAGAGTCCGTGCCACGACGCCGGCACGCCGCCGGCGGAGCTCCGGAACGTCAACCTGACGGAGAGGTGGACCATGACAGACCCGACGAACGAGAACCCGGGCGCGATACCGCCGGCCGGCGTCGAGCCGGATGCCGATGCCGCAGGCGGTACGACTGGCGGTACCTTTGGAGGTACCTCTGGAGGTACCTCCGGCGACACCGCCACTGGTACCGAAGGCGACGCAGACAATGCTCCGACCGCTGTGATGGCGGCCGCATCGCCCGAGGCGACGGCGGTCGCGCCGGCCTCGGCCGCACCTGCCGGCGCCGGAACGCCGCCGCGCCAGGCCTGGTACCGGCGGCGCTGGGCGGTCATCACCGGCGCCGTCGCGGCGGCGCTCGTCCTGTTCCTCTCCGGTACGGCCGTCGGCATGACGATCGGCGACGGCCGGGACGGGCGCGGCGAGTTCCGCGACGGCCGCGGCATGTTTCCCGGCGGCGGCGAGGGCTTCGGCCACGGCGACTGGGGCGACAACGGCATGGCCCCGAGCCAGGGCGACCAGGGCATGGTGCCGCCCGGCATGGACCAAGGCGGCCAGGGCTTCGGCCACGGCGGCGAGGACTGGGACCAGGACGGCGACGGCTACGGCCGGCCGCAGGCGCCGGGAACGACGCCGGCACCGTCGGCGAGCCCGCAGTCGCTGACCCAATGAAGCGGCTTGCGGCCGCCCACGCCTCTTCCGGCGTGGGCGGCCGCAAGCCCGTGCTACGCTTTCGCCATGGCTGATCGCGCCCAGACCATCCTCGTGATCGAGGACGACCCCGCGGTGGGCGAGGCCCTCGTCGAGGGTATCGGGACCGAGGGCTACCAGGTCCACTGGGAGACCACGGGCGGCGGCGGCGTCGCCTTCGCCCGCGACCACTCGCCGCACCTCATCGTCCTCGACGTACGGCTCCCCGACGGCAACGGCTTCGACTTCTGCCGGCAGCTGCGGCATCTGGGCCTGCGCCAGCCGATCCTCATGCTCACCGTGCAGTCCGACCAGATGGACAAGGTCCTCGGTCTCGAGATGGGCGCCGACGACTATCTCACCAAGCCGTATCACCTGCGCGAGCTCATCGCCCGCATCCGCTCCCTGCTCCGCCGCGCCTACGGGGAGCTCGCCTCCACGGAGGCGGACGTGCTGTACGCCGGCGACCTCACCATCGACCGCACGCGAGCCTCCGTCACGCGTGAAGGCCGTTCGCTCAACCTCACGCCGACCGAGTTCCGGCTGCTCGTCTTCCTCGCCCAGCACCCCGGGCAGGTGTTCAGTCGCGGCCAGCTGATCGAGAACGTCTGGGGCAGCGACGCCGACTTCTACGACGACAAGACGGTCAGCGTCCACGTGCGCCGGCTGCGCGAGAAGATCGAGCACGAGCCGAGCGACCCGACCGTCGTCCTCACCGTACCCGGCATCGGGTACCGGCTGGCGACGTAGGGCCCGCTGTGCACACTCGCTCCCTGCGCCTCCGGCTCTCGCTCACCTACGCCGGCATGGCGCTCCTCACGGCGGTCATCCTCGGCGGCATCCTGCTCGCTGTGCTCGGCAACCACTACACGCGCGCCGAGGACGACGTACCTGCGCGCCAGCGCCAAGCTCGTCGTCGCGGATCCGCCGCCGCTGACCACGGTGGAGGACCTCACCTCGTGGTCCCAGGCGGCGGCCCTCACCACGCAGACGCGCGTGCAGATCTACGGCCCGGACGGCACGCTCGTCGTCGACTCCGGGCCACCGAACCGGCTGGACGCCGAGTCGCTGCTCGGCCGCGGCGACGGCTTCGGTCACGACGGGCGCGACCGCGACGGGCTGCCGAACCCGCTCGGCAACGGCCTGTTCGGCAGCTCCAGCGCCTCCCGCTCGAGCCGGAGCCTCACCATGGACATGGGCAACGGCGCCTACGTGAAGCTCTCGGAGGGCCCGGCCTCCGGCCGCGACGCCCTGGTGAGCGCGGCGCTGGCGTGGATCCTGGCGGCCGCGCTCGCCGTCGGCCTCGCGGCCCTGGCCGGCTACCTGGTGGCCGCGCGCATCGCCCGGCCGGTCGTCGCGCTCACCGAGGCGAGCGACCGCATGGCGGCCGGGGACCTCGGCGCCCGCGCCCCCGTCGCCGGAGGCGACGAGGTCGGGCGCCTCGGAGAGTCCTTCAACGGCATGGCGACGCGCGTCGAGACCACGGTGACGTCGCTGCGGCGCTTCGTCGCCGACGCCGCGCACGAGATCGGCACGCCGCTCACGGCGCTGCAGGCCGATCTCGAGCTGGCCGAGCGCAAGGCCACGAGCGACGACGAGCGGCGGCTCGTCGGCAGGGCCCTCGGCCAGACCGAGCGCCTCGCGAGCCTCTCCAACAACCTGCTGCAGCTCTCACGACTCGAGGCGGACGAGCCCGCCGGCGGAGTCCCGAGCGCCGACCTGGCAGCGGTGGCCCGCGAGCTGGCCGACGGCGCGGCCTCGCGGGCGGAGCAGGCGGGCATCGAGCTCGACCTGGACATCGCCGAGACGCCGCTCGCCGTCCCCCTCGGGCGTTCGCGCCTGCAGACGGTGCTCGCCAACCTCCTCGACAACGCGCTCAAGTTCACGCCGGACGGCGGCACGGTGTCGCTTTCGGTGCGCCGGGACGAGGGCTCTGCCGTGGCGACCGTCGCCGACACCGGCGTCGGCATCCCGGCGGACGAGCAGGCCGAGATCTTCGGCCGCTTCCACCGCGCCCGCAACGTCTCGGCCTACCCGGGTAACGGCCTGGGGCTCGCCATCGTGAAGGCGGCGGTGGAGCGCGGGGGTGGCACGGTGTCGTTCACCAGCTCGGAGGCCGGCACCGCGTTCCGCGTGACGCTGCCGCTGATCTAGACGGCTCCGGGGTCTTCATCCCCGGCGGAGTCGTCTGTCGGCCGACGTGACCCAGCCTGCTCCTTCCGCAGCCTCACCGACCGCTTGTCGACCACGGGCCGCACGGAGGTCGTCGCCGGCACGGATTCGCCGTCCGCGCCGGCAGCGCCCGCCGCGGCGGCCGCGAGCACCTCCCTGGGGATCACGTTGATGATCGCCTCGCAGGGCAGATGGTCGAGCACGTAGTCGATGGTGCGCCCGAACACCTTGTCGGCGATGCGCCGCTTGCCCTGCGAGCCGAGCACGATGACCTCGGAGCGGCGGGCGATGGCTTCTTCGACGATCGCCCGCCCCGCCGAGCGGGCGGTCACCACGACCGGCGTCAGCTTGATGTTGAACTGGTCCGCCGCCTGCGCGGCCTGCTCCAGCACCCGCCGGGCGCGCTCGCGCTCCTCCGGCAGGCTGGCGTCGATCGGCAGGTTGAGCGGCACCTCGATCACGTACAGCGCGTCGATCGACGCTTTGCGCTCGGTGGCCAGCTGGCAGGCCAGCACCATCATCTCCTCGCTCACGCGGGAGTCGCGGACGGGCACCAGCAGCTGGTCGTACACGACGTCGTCCTGGAGCGTAGCCGGAAGCGCCGGCGACTTGACCGTCTTGGTGAGCGAGTAGCCGTGCGCCTTGCGGAAGACCACGTAGACGACGAGGCCCAGCGCCACCCAGGCGATACCGACGATGCCGCTGAGCGGCTTGTAGTACATGATGACGCACCACACGGCGAAGGTGCCCATCCCGCCCAGCACGGCGGTCATCGGCACGGGGGTGCCGGCGATGCGCACGTTGAGGGGAGCGCGGAACGGCCGCTCCAGGTCCGGCTCCCTGTAGCGCAACCTGATCACCGAGACGTGCGCGGCGGTGAACGAGATCATCGAGCCGAACGCGTAGAGCTCGGCGAGGAACGTGATCTCGCCGGGCAAGATGAGCACCACGGCGATGGCGCCGAACACGGCGATGGCGACGTAGGGCGTGAGCCGGGTCGGGTGGACGCGCCCCAGCACGCGCGGCAGCTGGCGGTGCTGGCCCAGGGAGAACGCCAGGCGAGAGACGCCGATGATCCCCGCATTGGTGGCGATGAAGAGGATGGTCGCGGCCAGCACGCCGACCCAAGGACCGAGGACCCACTTCAGCCAGTCCACGTTGTCCGGCAGGAAGCGGACCATGCCGAGCACGGGGTCCTCGACGTAGTTGCTGCCGAGCTGGGTGCCGTAGAGCTTCGTCACCTTCTGGCCGTCGACGATCGCGACGTCGCCGGTCGGCTCCTGCACGGGGATGACGACCGTGCCGTTCGCCAGCGTCTCGACCGGCACGTACACGACCTGCCCGGGATCTGACTTCAGGCGGTACGTGCCTTCCGGTTCGCCGGGCACGACCTGCACCGGCACGGTCTTGCCGGTCGCCGGGTCGATGGCCACTTCGTTGTAGCCGACCGTCATCGACGAGAGCGCCGCCAGCGGCATGCCGATGTAGACGACGAGGACCGCGACGATGACGAAGTTGATCGAGCGCGGCACGTCCCTGGCGGGGCTCGCCGCCTCCTCGGCCATGTTGGAGATGGTCTCGATGCCGGTGTACGCCACGGTGCCGATGGCGAGACCGTAGAGGAACTGCCCCCAGGTCGGTGCGATGCCCCACTGGATCTGCGAGAGCAGGATGTTGGGCTCCAGCAGGAGGACGAGGGCGATGATCATGATGAGGACCTGCGTCCCCAGGTCGAGGAGCGCGAGGACCACGTTGAGGCTGGCCGCCTCCTTGATGCCGACGATGTTGATGATGACGAGCACGATGATGGTGATGGCGCCGCCGATGACGCTGTACGGCGGGTCCCTGAGGATCGGCCAGAAGATCGAGAGGTACTGCGGCACGAACAAGGCCGAGATGGCGATGGTGGCCGTGTACGTGAGCATCTGCGCCCAGCCGATGCCGAAGCTGGCGAACTCGTTGAAGGCCCGCCGCGTGAAGCTCGAGGCGCCGCCGGCCTCGGGCATGGCCGCCGTGGCCTCGGAGTAGGACCACGCGGTGGCGATGAAGAGGACGCCGGTGATGACGAAGACGAGCGGCGTCAGGCCGAGCGCCGCCGCGGCGACGACGCCGAGAGCGTAGTAGATGGACGAGCCGACGTTGCCGTAGGCGGTGCTGAAGAGCGCGCCGACCCCCAGCACCTTGTGGAGCGACTGTCCTTCTCTGCGCTTGCGACGTGCCAAGCTGTGCCTTTCGCGAACCCGGTCAGACACGGAGGCCGGCCTCGCCTCCGACTCCGCCCGTGCCGGCCGCGGACGAGTTGCAGCTCACAACGAAGAGACCGCTGACGGGGCCGACGGCCAAGCGACAGGCCGGGACTGCTTCCTGGGTCCTCCGTGAGGCAGTCCCGGCCTCGCCTTCGCGCGAGCTTACGATGGAGCGCGCGTGGTGTCCACACGCGCGGTGCCGGGTCGACCTGAAGGCGGATAGCGCCTGGAGTGCGCTCCCCGGGAGCAGCGGCCGCGTTGCCCTCGCAGCTGGACAGGACTACTGTCGTCAGACACACCCCCACCCGGAGGTCAGCCCATGATCGCCTATCTCGACGGCGCCGGATTCCTCACCACGAAGAGCAGCGTCGGCGCGGACCTCACGCTGGTCGTGATGCTCGTGGCGTTCGTCATGCTCACGACCGGGGTCGTGCTCGCGCGGACGAAGCGGTACGCGGCGCACCGGTGGGTGCAGACCGCGGCCGTGATCCTCAACGCGGTCCCCATCGTCGTCTGGATGATCCGCTCGTACTGGCTCTACGTGCTGCCGGACCTGCCCGGCAATCTCGGAGTTGGGACGTCGACGCGCTGACGACCGTGCACGCCGTCACGGGGCTGGTCGGCGTCGTGCTCGGACTCTTCATCATGATCCGGGCGAACCAGCTCGAGGCCAGAGGCGAGAGCGTCAGCCGCTACAAGGGCTGGATGAAGGTCGCCTACGTCGTCTACCTGCTCGGCACCGCGCTCGGGGTGTGGGTCTACGTCGTCATCTACGGCTAGCCGCCGGCCGCGCGTGACGGCACCGCAGGCGCGACTCCGCTACGACCGGCGCATCCTCGCGCTGAGCGTCGTCATCCAGCTCGTCCTGGGAGCGCTGTTCGGGCACGCCTACGACGCGCGCATCTTCATGAGCACCGGCTACCTGGTCGGCACGGGCCACGGCCCGTACTCTCCCCTGGACCTGAGCGCCGTCTTCCAGCACATCGGCTTCGGCCAGCTGACCACGATCGGGTACCCGCCGCCGTGGCCGCTGGTCACGGGCATCATCTACCGGCTGACGTTCGGGATCGTGCCCAACCTGCTGACCTACGACCTGGCGCTCAAGCTGCCGGTGATCGCGGCCACCGTCGGCCTCGCCTACGTCGTGGCCGCGGCGCTGCGCGGGGCCGGGGCCCAGGCCGGGACCTGTCGCAAGGCCTGGGCCTTCGTGCTCCTGAACCCGCTGATCCTCTTCGCCGGCGCCGCCTGGGGGCAGATCGACGTGATCGTCGCCCTTCTGACGGTCGCGGCGCTGGTGCTCGTCTGGCGGGGCCGGTGGGCGAGCTCGGCGGCGCTGCTCGCCCTCGCTGTCTGCACCAAGCCGACGCCACTGCCGGTCCTGCTGGTCGTGCTCGTCTGGCTCGCGAGCCGGGCGCCGAGAGAGGCGCTGCGGTACGCCGCGGTGACGCTCGCCTGGGCCGCTGTCTTCATCGTCCTCCCCATCCTCGCCCTCGGCTGGCGCACGACGCAGATCTGGCACCGCCCGAACGCCCAGTTCCTCATGACCGGCGGCCTCTCGTACACCACGGTGGCCCGGCTGTTCCGCGACCCGTTCACCTTGCCGGGTCACTGGTGGCTCGTCGGCATGGTGTGGGTCGTCGCGCTCGCCGCGGGCCTCGCGCTCTGGCGCCGCGGCGACGGCTTCGACGACCTCGTGCGCGGCAGCGCGGCGCTGGTCCTGGTCTTTCTGCTCGCGCGCGCCTGGCTCGCCGAGCCGAACGTCGTGCTCGTGCTGCCGCTGGTGCTCATCCTCGCCTCGCTCGGCGAGCTCGACCGGCGGCTGCTGACCGCCCTCTGGCTCATCCCGCTGGCGTTCGCGGTCGCCAACGCCTCGCCCCTCCAGCTCCTGTGGCTGACCTTCCCGGACGCCTGGCGCGCATCGCTGGCGGCACTGGCCGACTACCATGCGCCGCTCCTCGTGCTGCGCGCGGCGCTGGTCGTGGCCTGGCAGGTCGCCGGCTGGTGGACGGTCGTGGTCTGCCTGCGCCGCACGCCGGTGCCGGCCGTCGCCCGGGAGGTCGCCGCGTGAACGCCGCGATGCGACTCCCCGGCGGGCTCGAGCTGCGCATCGACGACGGACGTGAGCGCCCTGCCCCGGGCTGCTCCGCGACCGCCCCAGGGCCCGCCTATCCCACACGGCGACTGCAGCGCGGGCTCCTCCTCTTCGATGAAGGGCAGGACCTCTCGGAGGAGGGCGTCGGCTTCGGCGTGCCGGTCCTCAAGCGCGGCGTGCAGACCGTGTTCCCCGGGTCGATGGAACTGACGGTGACCTCCGAAGGTCCCGAGTGGGAGGCGACCGCGTCGTACCGCCTGGAGCTCGTCGAGCGGCTGACGGGGCGCGGCGGCGTACCGGTCCGGCCGCGCCTCGTCTACGCCGCCAAGGACTCGCTCGCGGCCTTGCACCGCCGCGTGCCCGCGCTGCGGCGGCCGCTCACGGCCACCTCGAACGCGGTGCGCCGCCGGCTGGGCTGGACGACGACCTACGAGCCGGCCGGCCTCGTCGCGACGGTGCCGGTGACGTACGCGGGGCGCGACGGCGAGGGCGCGGTCCGGATCACCGCCGACCTGACCGGCATTCCGGCCGGGCCGATCACCGAGGTCGTGCTCATGAACGAGCTCGGCGCCGGCCACTTCGACCGCTACGAGGACTCCGCCGGCGCCGCGCTGACCGGCGCCGCCGTCGGCACCTGGGACGAGGTCGGTGCCGCGACGGCGTCGTTCGTGAGCTCGCGGCGGCGCGCGGCGTTCACGCTCGCCCAGGCGCCCGGCGCGCGGCTGCTGCGTGGCCGGGAGGCCATCGGCGGCCGGCTCGCCTGGGCCGGCTTCGGCTACGTCCTGCGTCCGGGCCGGCCCGGCTTCGCCTACGACGTGCGCTTCGAGCGCCGCGCGAAGAGAGGATGAGCGGATGAGCTCGGTGCTGCTCGTCTATCCCTTCTTCCGGCGCTCGCTCGACCGCTCGCGCTTCCGCTTCCCGCCGCTCGGGCCCGCCTACGTCGCCGCGGCGCTGCGAGCGGCCGGGCACGACGTGCGGCTCCTCGACTGCACCTTCCTGAATAGGGACCGGGCCGAGCGGCTGGCGCTCGCGGCCCACGCGGACGTCGTCGGCATCTACTGCATGGCGACGATGAAGGATGACGCCCTGTGGTTCGCGCGCCGCCTGCGCGCGAGCACCGGCCTGCTGGTCGCCGGCGGGCCCGCTGCCGACCTGCGACCCCGATGCGTTTCTCGGCGACGTCGACGCCGTGGTGCGCGGCGAGGGCGAGCAGACCATGGTGGACGCCCTCGCCGCGCACGCCGCCGGCGCGGACCTGGGCGCGGTGCCCGGGGTCGTCGTGCCCGGCGGCGGCGCAGCCGCTCCGCCGCGGCCCTTCGCGGGCGACCTCGACGCCCTCCCCTTCCCCGCCCGCGACCTGCTGCCCAACGCGAGCTACATCCGCCACGGGCGCCGGCGGTACGGCCGCGCGGTCACCACGGTGATGAGCACGCGCGGCTGCCCGTACGCCTGCGACTTCTGCAGCAACGTCGTCTTCGGCGCCTCGTACCGCGAGCGCTCGGCGGAGAACGTGGTCGACGAGATCGAGGAGGCGCTCGCCCTGGGCTACGACCACATCGCGTTCGCCGACGACGTCTTCACGCTCCGGCGCGAGCGGGTCGTCGCGATCTGCGACGAGATCGAGCGCCGCAGCCTGCGCTTCACCTGGGAGTGCCTCGGCCGGGTGGACGCCCTCGACGAGCCGACCGCGCGGCGGATGCGGCGCGCCGGCTGCACGACGGTCTTCTTCGGCATCGAGTCCGGCAGCGACGAGGTCCTGCGGCTGATGAACAAACAGACGACGGTCGCGCAGTCACGAGATGCCGTCTGGGCCGCCCACCGGGCCGGGCTGGAGGTGGGCGCCTTCTTCATCCTCTGCTATCCCGGCGAGACCGACGCGACCGTCCTGGAGACCCTGCGCTTCGCCGCGGTCGCTCCCGCTCGACTACCTCGGCCTCTCGATGCCGTATCCGCTGCCCGGCACCGGCCTCTACGAGCGGACCCGGGACCGCCTCACGCGAGACTCCCGCCCCGACGGCAGCTTCGTGCTCAATCAGGAACTCACGTACGTGGGAGACTTCTCGGCCGCCAAGATGCGCTGCGCCATCCTCAAGGGGCGGGCGGAGTTCGAGATGGGGCGGCGGCTCGGGCGCTTCGCCCCCGCCGCCCTGCGCCTCACGAGGGGGCCGACCGAGGCGCTCTTCCGGCGGCTTCGCTGACGGTCTGGCCGGCGCCGCCCGACGCCCTGGCCGCGAACGCCGCCAGCGTCTCCTCGATGCGCCGCCGCAGCCAGCTCTCGTCGATCTCCGAGCTGAAGACGAACGTGACCTCGTTCTCGTGGGACCAGTCGCGGCCTTCGTCGTCGCCGCCCAGGCGCTCCCAGAGCTTCGACCCGGGCAGCGGCATGGGCACGTTGAAGGAGATCTCGGCCAGGGGCAGATCGAGGGCGAGCGCGAAGGTCTTCTCGATGTCGCCCGGGCTCTCACCCGGGTAGCCGACGATGAAGAAGGCGGCGACCTCGATGCCGGCTTCGCCGTACACGGTCGCCGCGCGCACGCTCTGCTCGACGGTCATCCGTTTCTGCATGAGGTCCAGCGTCGCCTGACTCCCCGACTCGAGCCCGAGATAGACGCGGCGGCAGCCGGCCTCGTGCATCACGCGGGCCGTGGCGGGCTCGATGCCGTTGGCGCGCGAGAGGCAGCTCCAGGCGAGCCCCAGCGGCGCCACCCTCCGGCAGAACTCCTCGAGGTAGTCGCGGTTGAGCGTGAAGGTGTCGTCGGCGATCCACAGGCCGTCGTACCCGAGGCGCACGATGTCGTCGATCTCGGCGAGCACCACGTCGAGCGGGCGCAGCCGGACGTCGTCGCCGAACACCGGCTTGGAGCAGAACTCGCAGCCGTAGGGGCAGCCGAGCGTGGCCAGCAGCGTCGTCGGCCGGTAGCCGGCCGTCGCCGTCCACTCGCGCTGGTAGGCGGCGTGGTCGAAATCGTCGCGGTCGGGCAGGGGAAAGCCGGCGATCTCCAGCTGCGTGTGATGCACCGGGGCGTTGTCGATGCGCACGCCGTGTGTGGTCGCAGACCAGACCGGGGTACTTCGTGAGAGGAAGGTCGCCGACGGTCGCCGGCGTCGCCCGCAGCTCGACGTAGTCGCGGCAGAACGCGGGGAAGCTGAGATCGGCCTCCCCCCGAAAGACGAGGTCGACGTGCGGCAGAAAGCGGCCCGGGAAGACGGTCGGCAGCGGGCCGCCGGCCACCAGGAGGGCGCCCGGCAGGCGCTCGCGCACCGCCGCGGCGATGCGCAGCGTGTTGCCGGTGAGGCTGACCATCGTGGAGATGCCGACGATCGCCGGCCGGTAGGCGACCAGGTCGTCGAGCAGCTCCCCGAAGGAGCTGAAGGTACCGTCGAAGACCTTCGCCTCGATGTCCGCACACTTGAGCTGCGCGCTCAGCGCCGCGGGACCGAGCGGCGGGAACAGCATCTCGGTCGGGGCCCTGGTGCGGAAGTAGGGAAACACGAGGGCGACCCTCGGGGCGGGCGGCGGTACATGGACGGAAGTCATGCTGCATGGTCGCGCGGGCCCAGCCCGCTGTCAACGCGAGGCGCCGACCCGACGTGGCCACGATCCCGAGCGTGTGAACCGCTTTGGCCTGTGGCAGTATCGGCGGTGATGGACGCCCGCCGACTCATCGACCAGCGCTACTCGTGCCGTACCTACCTGGAGCAGCCGATCTCGGCGGACGACCACCGCGCGCTCACGGACTTCATGGCGACGAAGACGCTCGGGCCGCTCGGCTCCGCCGTCCGCTTCGGGCTCATCGCGGCGTCGCCGGACGACGCCGGCGCCCTTCGGCGGCTCGGGACCTACGGGTTCATCAAGGGCGCGACCGGCTACATCGTCGGCGCCGTGCGCCGCGGCCCCGGCGACCTCGAGGACTACGGGTACCTGCTCGAAGAGGTCATCCTCCACGCCACGGCGCTCGGCCTCGGCACCTGCTGGCTGGGCGGCACCTTCACGCGCAGTACCTTCACCAAGCGGTTCGGGGGGGTCGCTGACGACGAGGCTATCCCGGCCGTGGCCTCCACGGGGTATCCCGGCGACGACGGCACGGAGCGGATCCGCGAGCGTGAGGAGGGAGAGCGCCGGCTTCCGTCCGGCGAAGTGTTCTTCGAGGACGAGTTCTGGGAGCCGCTCGGCCTGGCGCGCGCGGACGGCTACGCCGGCGCGCTCGAGGCCGTGCGCATGGCCCCTTCGGCCACCAACAAGCAGCCGTGGCGTATCGTGCGCCGCGGCGACCTCTGGCACTTCTTCCTGATGCGCACGCGCGGCTACGGCAAGGGCAGCGCGCTGTTCAAGGTGCTGCGCATCGCCGACCTGCAGCGCGTCGACCTCGGCATCGCGATGTGCCACTTCGAGCTCGTCGCTCGCGAGGACGGGCTGAACGGCTCCTGGATCGTCGCCGACCCGGGCCTCCCGTCGCCGGGCCCGGGCATCGAGTACGTCGCCACCTGGCGCGGCTAGACCCCGCGCTACCTCGCGCACAACGCCGTCTGGACGGCCCGGCTGCGCCGCGCGACCTGACTCACTCCGCGCGGCGCAGCTTGTCGCCCAGCACGCCGAGTTGCTCGATCATGCCGAGGCGGTCGGCGACGCCCCAATGCTCGACCATCTTGCCATCCGCGAACCGGATGATGTCGATCACGTCGATCTCGATGGCCCGTCCCGTGGCCGGCCCGCCCATGAACGGCAGCGTGTTCGTGGCGGTCGCCCGAGAGCGCACCCACACGACGTCCCCGCTCGCGGTGATGTCCTCGATCTCGAGGCGCACCCCGGTGAGCGAGGCGTGCAGCCCGCTGATGATCCGCTTCACGGCGTCGGGGCCGATGCCCTGAGCGCCGTTCTGATGCTCGATGAAGTCGGGCGCGACCAGCTCGTCCACGACCGACAGATCGCCGTCGCCGAATCCTGACTCCAGGAGCCGGCGCACGGCACGGATGTCGTCCTCTGCTGACATGACACCTCTCCTGACGTGAGACGCGCGTACATCGTGGTGTACCCGCGCACCAAACCCCGTTCATCAGGCGTTCATGCATCCACGGCAACAACCCCCTCGAGACCCGTCCCAAGTGGCGGCGCCGGCGCACCGCGTCCGGCGCGGAAGGAGAGGCAGTCATGCATGCAGAGTGGGAAGGCGCCGGCGCCGAGGCGACAGGAGAGGCCGCCGGCTGGGAAGCGCGCGAAGGAGCGCGGGTGCGGGCGCGCCCGCGCTCGATCGCGCGCCCGGGCACGGCGGCACGGCGACGCGGCGCGGTCGGGTGGCTGCTCGGGATCCTCGCCGCCATCGGCATGGTCGTCAGCGTCGCCCTGGTCGTCCCCGTCGAGACGGCGAGCGTGCTCGCCGGTCCCGGCGGGCTGCTCACCGCAATCGGGCGCGTCGCCGGCATGGCCGGCACCTACCTCCTGCTGGTCACGTTGCTGCTGATCGCGCGCATCCCGGCGGTCGAAGCGGCGATCGGCCAGGACCGCCTCGTCAGGCTGCACCGCAGGCTCGGACCGGCCGTGCTCGGCCTCATCGGCCTGCACGTGGTCGCCGTGACCATCGGCTACGCGCAGCAGGTCGCGACCGGCGCCCTGCACGAACTGTCCCTCATGGTCATGACGTTCCCCGGCATGATGCTGGCCGCAGCCGGCGCAGGGCTGCTCGTCCTTGCCGGCGCTTCCTCCTACCGCCACGTGCGCCGCAAGATGAAGTACGAGACCTGGTGGGCCGTCCACCTCTACACCTATCTGGCGGTCGCCCTCTCGGTGCCTCACCAGATCCTCACGGGCGCTCCGTTCATGGGCCGGCCCGCGGCCACGGCCTGGTGGCTGACGCTGTGGTTCGCCACCGCCGGCGCCGTGATCGTCTACCGCTGGGGGCTGCCCCTGTGGCGCAGCCTGCGTCACCGGGTCACCGTCGCCGCCGTCGAGGAAGAGACGCCGGGCGTGGTCTCGGTGACCATGCACGGCCGTCACCTCGAGAAGCTCGAGGCGGCCGGCGGGCAGTTCCTCCACTGGCGCTTCCTCAAGCGCGGCATGTGGTGGCAGGCGCACCCGTACTCGCTCTCGGCGATGCCCAACGCGAACCAGATGCGCATCACCGTCAAGGACCTCGGCGACCACAGCAACTCTCTGGCGACGATCAAGCCGGGGACGCGCGTGGCGATCGAGGGCCCCTACGGGGCCTTCACCCACCACGCGCGCCACACCGACCGCGTGCTGCTCGTCGCCGCCGGAGTCGGCGTCACGCCGGTGCGGGCGCTGCTCGAGGACCTGCCGCGCCACGTCGACGTCGTCGCCATCCTGCGCGGCGCGAGCCGGCGCGACCTCGTGCTCCGCGACGAGCTCGCTCACCTGGTGGGCGAGCGCGGCGGGCAGCTCCACGAGCTCGTCGGGCCGCGCTCGCACGCCCGCCTGGATGCCATCGGCCTCGGGCAGCTCGTGCCCGACGTCGTCGACCGCGACGTGTACGTCTGCGGGCCGGGCGGCTTCATGCGCGGCGTCGTCGACGCCGCCCGCCGCCTCGGCGTCCCCGGCGCCCGCATCCATCACGAGGACTTCGCCTTCTAGGCATCCCCGACCGCACCCGACTGGGAGGACCATCATGAAACGCTCCGCCATCGTCATCGCCGCCACCGCCGCAGGGCTCGCCGCCGTCGTCAGCTTCCGCCCCCAGACGGGAGCCGGCGGCACGCAGGCCGCCGCGGCCGCCGGGCTCACGACCGGCACGCCGAACGTCAAGGGTTCACAGACGGTCGTCGGCAGCGATCAGGCGCTCGCCGGGAACCTCGGCGACATCCAGGTCAAGGTCACCGCGTCGAACGGCAAGATCGTGAGCGTCGGTATGGCCAAGATGAACCTCCACGGTCCGCAGAGCCAGCAGATCTCCAACAGCGTGATCCCGCAGCTGGAGAAGCAGACCCTGAGCTCCAACGGCGGCCCCATCCAGGGCGTCTCCGGCGCCACCTACACGAGCCAGGCCTATACGCGTTCGCTGCAGGCCGCGCTCGACCAGCTCAAGGGAGGACCCAATGCGACTCTGGCAGCAGCAGGTAATGGGAACGGTGGTCTCCTTCAGCGTCAGGGAGGACAAGAGCACGACGACTGAGACCGAGGCAGCCCTGGGGCGTGCGCAGGCGCAGCTCCGCTGGGCGGACGACGTCTTCAGCACCTGGAAGCCGCAGAGTCCGGTGAGCCGGCTGCGCCGAGGTGACATCGACCTCGGCGCAGCCCCTCCCGAGGTCGCTGAGGTGCTCGCGCTCTGCCGGCGTGCCCGCGACGCCTCCGACGGCTGGTTCGACCCGTGGGCGCTGCCCGGCGGCGTCGACCCGACCGGCCTCGTCAAAGGCTGGGCGGTCGAGCGCGCGCTGGGTGAGCTCGAGGCGGCCGGCGTGCCGGCGGCGATGATCAACGCCGGCGGCGACATCGCAGTCTACGGCCATCCGGCGCCCGGGGAACCATGGCGGATCGGCGTCCGCCATCCGCTGGACGCCGGACGGATCATCGTCACCGCCGAGATCGACGGTCCGGGCGCGGTGGCCACCTCCGGCTCCTACGAGCGCGGCGCGCACATCGTCGACCCAAGCACCGGAGAGCCGGCCGAAGCCCTGCTCGCCGCGACCGTGATCGGCATCGACCTGACGTTCGCCGACGCGCTCGCCACCGCGCTCTATGCATCCGGGGGAGCGCTCCTCGAGCGCCTCTCGCGGCTGGCCGGCTACCACGGCTTCGTGGTCGACGCCAGTGGCGCCGTGCGCGCCTCGCGCGGCTTCCCGATCCACATCCGGGGGCTCGACGAAGTGCCGGCATAGAAGCGGAGTCCCGGCGGTCGTCGTCAGGTTGACGGGCGGCGGGCGCGATCGTCGTCGCGCCGCCCGGCGGCAGTCAGGCGGCCGGCAGCGTCAGCGTCATGCGCGTCCCGGCGCCGACCATGCTCTCGACGGTCAGGTCGCCGCCCATCCCGCGCAATGCCCAGCGCGCGATGGCGAGGCCGAGGCCCGAACCGCCTCGCTCCCGCGAGCGCGCCGCGTCGCCGCGGTAGAAGCGGTCGAACACGTGGGCGACCACCTCCGGCGGCATCCCCTCCCCGTGGTCGGCGACGACCACCTCGGCGCCGCGGGGCGTGCGGCGCACCGCGATCTCCACCGTGGCGCCGGAGGGTGAGTGCTCGACGGCGTTGCGCACCACGTTGCGGAGCGCCCGCCGCACGTGGCCCTCGTCGCCGGCTGCAGGCGCGTCTCCGGTCGCGTCGGTGCGCAGCAGGACGCCGCCGGTGGCGGCGAGATTGCCGAGCTCGTCCACGGTCTGGCGCGCGAGCGCCACCAGGTCGAGCGGCTCGCGCGCCAGCCGCTCCTGACGCGCGTCGATGCGCGACAGGGTCAGCAGGTCCTCCACCATGGCGGACATGCGGTCCACCTCCTCCAGACCGCTGAGCAGTACCGGCCGGGCGTCCTCGTCCAGGTCCGGCCGGCGAAGGGCCACCTCGAACTCCGCCTTCATGATGGCCAGGGGAGTGCGCAGGTCGTGCGAGGCGTCGGCGACGAAGCGCTTCTGGGCGGCGACGCTCTGCCGGATGGGACGCAGCGTGCTGCGCGCGTAGAGCAGGCCGCCGATCCCGATGAAGACGACGATCGCCGCGTCGACGGCGACAAGCTGCCAGCGCAGCGTGCCCAGCGAGCGCGTGACGAACTCCTGCTCCGTCTCGCCGTCGCCGTAGCTGCGCGTCGCCGCCGCCCGGATGTCGGCGCGCACCGTGAGGTACATGAAGACGCTGGAGACGACGACGAGCACGACGACGATCGCCGCGAAGAGCAGCGCCAGACGCAGGCGGGCGCGTGCGAAGACGTCGGGACTGGCGGGATCAGCCATCGCTTCCGCTCGCCTCAGCATTGCCAGGCTCGTCCCCTCGCAGCACGTAGCCGGCGCCGCGCACCGTCTCGAGGCGCACGCCGCAACCCGGCTGCTCCAGCTTGCGCCGCAGCCGGCCGGCGTAGACGTCGACGATGTTGGAGAACGAGTCGAACTCGTCATCCCACGCGTGGTCGAGGATCCAGTCGCGGCTCAGCACCTCGCCCGGGTGCTGGAGGAAGAGACGCAGCAGGCTGAACTCCTTGGGGCTGAGGGCGAGCGGCTGGCCGCAGAACCTCGCCACGCGCGCCGCCGGATCGAGGCTGAGCGCGCCCAGCGTCAGGATCGGCGGCAGGGCGCGCCGCGGCCGCCGCAGCAGCGTGCGGATGCGCGCCAGCAGCTCCTCGAAGGCGAAGGGCTTGACGAGGTAGTCGTCGGCCCCGCTGTCCAGCCCGGTCACCTTGTCCGCGGTCGCGTCCCGGGCCGTCAGCATGAGCACCGGCAGGGTCAACCCCTGCTCGCGGAGCTCGCGGCAGAGCGTGAACCCGTCGACGCCCGGGAGCATGACGTCGAGGATGAGGAGATCGTACGGGAGCTGGTCGCCTCCGCCGGACGGGGCCGGGGCGCCGCGCCGAGACGCGAAGCGACGGCGCGCAGCGCTGCCGTCATGCAGCACGTCCACCGCATAGCCCTCGGCCTCGAGACCCGTCTTGAGGGCCTGGGCCAGCTTGACCGCGTCCTCGACGACCAGGATCCTCACGCGACTTCGCCTCCTCTTCTCCTCCGACGGGCTGTCCCGTACAGCCTTTCCCGCCGCTGCCCGACGGTCAAGTCCGCGGAGGCTCGCTCGCCGGTCGCGTATGATTGACTCAGGCACCAGTCCACCCGCCAAGGAGCTCGCCACGCCCGGACCGCCCCGCAGGATCGAAGGCGCCCAGAACATCAGCCGCATGTGCCTGGTCTGCGGGCGCGACAACCCTTTCGGGCTGCACGCCCGCTTCTACGAGCTCGCGCCGGACGAGCCTGCGGCCGCCGGCGCGACCGAGCTCGGCCGGTCCGCCGGCCCCGCGGCCGGCCGCGAGCTCCTCGGCGTCTTCACGCCACGCGAGGAGCACCAGAGCTACCCGGGCCGCCTGCACGGCGGCGTCAGCTCGGCGATCCTCGACGAGACCATCGGCCGGGCCATCCTGCTGGTGGAGCCCGGCGCCTGGGGCGTCACCGCCGAGTTCACCATCCGCTTCCGCAAGCCGCTGCCGCTGGACGGGGAGATCCGCTGCGTCGGGCGTCTCACGCGCGACACGAGCCGCCTCTTCGAGGGCAGCGGCGAGATCCTGCTCCCGGACGGGAGCGTCGCCGTCGAGGCCTCGGGCAAGTACGTGAAGATGACGATCGCCGGGATCACGGACGACGACTTCGCCGAACGGGAGTGGTTCACCGACCCGCGCGAGGCGCCGGACCACATCGACCTGTAGGCGGCGCCGGGGTCGGGATGCCGTCCCCGAAACGACCGAGGGCGGGCGGTCCATCCGGACCGCCCGCCCTCGTTGTCTTCACCGTCCGGCCGCTGGTGGCCGGGTCCAGCTTCACTTCACCTTGAACGTCTTGACCATCTTCTTGGCGGTGTAGGTGCTCGTCTTGGCGATCGACGCCGTTACGCGGTGAGCGCCCTTCTTGGCGGTCTTGTAGCTCCACGTGAACGCGCCCGTCGCCTTCACGGTGGTCGAGCCGGTCTTCATCTTGACCCACTTGGTGGCCGACCTTGCGCTCCACCTTGAAGGCGACCTTCGCGCCCTTCAGCGAAGCGGCGGGACCAGCGGTCCCGGTCACCTTGACCGACTTGCCAACGGCAACGACGGTCGGCGCGACCTTCGCGGTCATGGTCGTGGTGCGGCGGCCGGCGGCACGCCGTGGCAGCCGGGCGTGGTGCCGCAGGCATAGGCACGTGTGCGTCGGCTTGGCGAGGACTCGGCCGAAGCCGGGTCGTGGCACGTCACGCAGGCGGACGGCAGGCGGCGGGTTCGCGCGTCGCACACCTGACGTGGCACGTGCGCAGCCGATGCCGGCTGCGTGGGTCGTCTCGGCGTGACGTCGTTGGTCATGCTGTGGCAGCCGGCGCAGACCGGCTCGAACGTCGGCCTGAGCGCTGGCGCCGGTCACGAGCCGCACGCCGAGCGTCACGATGACGGCCAGCGACCACGAGCACTGTCAGGATGAGTGCAGGCGCCAGACGCCCGCGATGTACGTGTGCGATCCCCATGCATCTCCTTTGCTTGAACGCCAGATTCGACTTCAGGGAGCCACTTTACCGGGATTCGTTGGTCTGTGCCACCGAAACCCCCGTTGCGGCTCCCTGGGAAGGGACGCGGCAAGCGCGCTGAAGGTTCTCGCAAGGCGCACCGGGCGCAGTATGCTGTGCGCGGCCCTGACGCCCGTCCACCGGAGGAACCCTCGTGCCCGCCTCAGACCGCCCCCGCCGCCCCGCCGCCGCCTGGATCCTGCTGATGCTCCTGCTGGTCCAGGGCCTCGGCGGCTTCGCCGGCGGCCTCGCGCTCTCCGTCAAGCCCGACGGCTCCATCATGGGCATGCCGGTCTCGTACCTCGAGGGCTCCCCGTTCGGCGACTATCTGATCCCGGGCCTGATCCTGATGCTGGTCCTCGGCGTGCTGCCACTCGTCGCGGCCGCCGGACTGTGGCTGCGCCGCCGCTGGGCATGGTACGCCTCGTTCGTGGTCGGCTGCGGACTCATGATCTGGATCCTCGTCGAGATCACCATCATCCCCTACGACGCGCTGCAGGTCGTCTTCGGCGTGGTCGGTGCGCTCATCGTCCTCGTCGCGCTCATGGGCTCCGTGCGCCGGTTCTACGGCGTGCGCCTGCCCGGCGAGGACTGACTCGCGCTGCCGGACTCGGCCCGCTCTGAAGCCCGCCCGAATCGCGTCACCACAGGCGACACAGGTTCCTGCAGACCCGCGGCGAACATGCCGATGCACCACGAAGTACGAAGCCAGCGGGAGCTTCAGTGCGTACCCAGACGCCCAGCAGACAGAGAGTCTTTCTCACCTTCGCCGCCGGCGATCTCAAACGCGTGCGCCCCGTCACGGCGCGACTGCAGGCCGGTGGAGCGCTGGCGCTCGACCACGGCCTCTCGAGCGGGCCGTTCGCCACCCCCCGCGGTGACATCATCCGCGCCAGCCTGGAGACGAGACTGCGCCACTGCACCAGTGCTCTCTGCCTCTACGGAGCCCGGACGCTCGACGACGAGTGGGTGCGATGGGCGCTCGAGGCTGCCGCAGCGCTGCGCCTGCCGCTGCTCGGCGCCGCGCTGCCGGGTGAGGCCGCCGGCGCCAGCGAGCGGTTCCTCACCGACCTCGGCGCCGAGATCGTCCCGCTGAGCGGCGACGCCATCGCCACCCGGGCGCGCGCCGTGGCCGTCCGCCACCGCGGCGTTCCGGTCGACGCGGCATCCATCGCGGAGACGCTCTACCTGATGCGGCACCCGCTGCGGTAGCAGTCGCTCAGCGTGACCCCTGCCGCGGCCCGGGTGCCCAGGACGCCGGCCCTACTCGCGAGATCGTGCCGCCTTCCGCGCCTTGACCGATCGTAGCCCCGTGCGTCGAGCGCCGGCGCCGGCGCCGACGCCGGCTTGGGCCCCGCGCACCGAGGGAACACGTCCGTAGAGGCGGCGGCCGGCAGGCGCTCCGCCCATTCCCAGTCATTCTCGGGGAGGACGACATGGACATCGGCATCATCGGCTCAGGCCAGGTGGCGCAGACGCTCGCCGCCAAGCTGCTCGAGCTCGGTCACAGCGTGATGGTCAGCTCGCGCGACACCGCGCAGGCGAAGGACCGCGGCGACTGGGGCGTCATCCCCTCGGCCGCCGACTTCGCCGCCGCGCAACGCGAGCTCGGGCGGAC
Organism: uncultured Thermoleophilia bacterium; assembly: GCA_963808735.1. Taxonomy (GTDB): domain Bacteria; phylum Actinomycetota; class Thermoleophilia; order UBA2241; family UBA2241; genus CAIXSE01. Next base: position 21,727 of record CAWEHE010000035.1, read on the forward strand.
GGCGGCGGCGGGCGGCTTCGCCGACGCCGCCACCCACGGCGAGGTCGTCATCAACGCGACGGCCGGCGAGCACTCGCTGGACGCGCTCGCGGCCGCCGGCGGCGCCAACCTCGCCGGCAAGATCCTCATCGACGTCGCCAACCCGCTGGACTTCTCCGGCGGCATGCCGCCGTCGCTGCTCTACTGCAACACGGACTCCCTCGGCGAGCGCATCCAGGCCGCGTTCCCGGACGCGCGGGTGGTCAAGTCGCTGAACACGGTGAACGCCCACGTGATGGTCGATCCGCGCCAGCTCTCCGAGCCGACGGCGATCTTCGTCGCCGGCAACGACCAGGAAGCCAAGGACTGGGTCCACCACGAGCTCCTCGAGCGCTGGTTCGGCTGGGAGCAGGTGCTCGACCTCGGCGACATCGGCGCCGCCCGAGGGCTGGAGATGTGGATGCCGCTCTGGCTGAGGCTCTGGGGCGCCGCCGGCACCGGCGCCTTCAACATCAGGCTGGTGGCGTCGACCTGAGCCGTGCTCGGTCGGCCGTGGCGTGGCGCGCGTCCGTCGCCGGGGTTCTGCCCTAGCGCGGCGGGTCGCAGACGCTGCACGGCCGGTAGCCGTCCGCCTTGGCGTGGCTGAGCTTCATCGCGATGCGGCTGGACGAGAGGTACCGGCAGCCCTTGCGGTGATAGCACTCCCCCGTGTCGGTGACGTACACCGTCGTGCCGCCTGAGGCGGAGGTTGAGGATGAGGCGGCTCCCGCGGCGGAGACGGCAGCCGCGCCGCCCGAGCCGCCGCTCGATGAACCCGACGACGAACCGCCGCCGGAGACTCCCCGCGTGATGGGGGCGCGCGAGCGCGCGTAGCTCCAGCGCAGGGCGCCGGCGCTCGTGACGGTGAGCGTGATCGAGCCGCTGCTCTGCGTGCTGAAGACGCGGGCGCCGCCGGCGCGCAGGCGCTTCACCGCGTCGTTCGACGGGTGGCCATACGAGTTGCTCCCCACGCTGATCACCGCGGTGCGCGGCCGGGCGCCGGCGATGAAGCCGGCGGTGGTCGAGTACCGCGAGCCGTGGTGCGAGACCTTGAGCACGTCCACAGGCGGGCCGCGCGCGAGCGCGGCCCCCGCCGCGGCCTCGCCGGCGCCCGTCGAGTCGCCGGTGAAGACGACGCGGCGTCCCGCGGCGTCGACCTCGAGCACGATGCTGTCGCGGTTGGCATCGCCGCTCAGGCCGCCCGGCGCCATCACGGTAGCCGTGGCCTTGCCGAACCGCTGCGTGAGGCCGCGGCGCGCCTGCACGATGGTGGTGCCGGCGCCGCGGAGGGCAGCCGCGAGGCTGCCCCGCACGGCGCCGGCCACCCACGCGCGGCGCGGCCGGTACTCCGCCACCAGGGACGGGAGCCCGCCGGTGTGGTCGGCGTGCAGGTGCGAGATCACGAGCGTGTCGAGGCGGCGCACCCCGAGTCTGTCCAGCGCCGCCTCCACTGCGTCTTGGGAGCCGGATGGTCCCCCGTCGACGAGTCCGGTCCAGGCGCCGCTGCGAAGCACGGCGGCGTCGCCCTGCCCAACGTCGACGAAGACGACGCGCAGGGCCGGCGACCCGCCGGTCGCGCCCGTGGTCGCCGCGACCTCGGCCGTTGGCGTGGCCTTCGGAGTCCTGGTGCGCGTCGGCTCGGCGGTGGGCGTCCGCGTCGCCGTGGCCGCCGCAGTCGATCCTCCCTGGGCGGTCGAGCCGCCCTCACCCGAGGCCGAGCCGGCCGAGCCGCCGCAGCCGCTCGCCGCCCCGGCGGCGAGCACCGCGACGGCCAGCACAGCGGTGAGGAGTGCGCGCATGCGAGGGATGGTCCTGCTCACAGGGTGACACTACCAGCCCCGGCGGACGCCTCCTGCCCGGCAGAGCCGCACACCGCCGAGCGTCAGGCCGTCCTCGCCCGCAGCCGGCCGTGCAGCGATAGCGCCCAACGGGTACAAGGGCGTCAACCGATGGCCAGAAGGAGCACCGTGACCGACCCCGCCGCGCTCGCCCTCACCGACACCGCCCTCCAGGCGTTCGTGCGTCGCCTGCCGAAGGCCGAGCTGCACCTGCACATCGAGGGCACGCTCGAGCCCGAGTTACTGCTCGAGCTCGGCCGCCGCAACGGCGTCCCTCTTCCCTGCTCCACGGCCGAGGAATGCCGCGCCCAGTACCGCTTCAGCGACCTCCAGGACTTCCTGAGCATCTACTACGAGGGTGTCGCAGTGCTCGTGACGGAACGAGACTTCCACGACCTCACCCTGGCCTATCTGCGCCGCGTCGCGGCGGACGGCGCGCGCCACGTCGAGATCTTCTTCGACCCGCAGAGCCACGTGCCGAGGGGCGTGCGGTTCGAGGACGTGGTCGGAGGCATCACCACCGCACTCCGGGAAGGCGAGGCGGAGCTCGGCGTCAGCTGGCGGCTGATCATGTGCTTCCTGCGTCACCGGCCCGCGGCCGAGGCGATGGAGATGCTCGACCTTGCCATGGCGCACCGCAACGTCGTCGTGGGCGTGGGGCTCGACTCGGCCGAGACCGGCCACCCTCCGGCCGACTTCGCCGAGGTGTACGAGAAGGCAAGGGCGGCGGGCTTCGTCGCCGTCGCGCACGCCGGCGAAGAAGGCCCGCCCGCGTACATCTCCGAGGCGCTCGACGTGCTCAAGGTGCGCCGCATCGACCACGGGGTCGCCGCCGCCGGCGACCCCCTTCTGCAGCGGCGCCTGGCGAAAGACGGCATCCCGCTCACGATGTGCCCGCTCAGCAACCTCGAGCTGCAGGTGACGCCCGACCTCGCCAAGCATCCCCTGAAGCGGCTGCTCGACGCCGGGCTGGTCGTCACCGTGAACTCGGACGACCCGGCTTACTTCGGCGGCTACCTGCTGGACAACTACGTAGCCGCGCAGAACGCGCTGGATCTGAGCTACGCCGACCTGGCCCAGCTGGCGCGAAACTCGATCACGGCGTCGCTGTTGAACGAGGACCGCAAGGCCGAGCTGCTCGCCGAGATCGACGAGGTGCTGGCCGAGACCTGAGTGCCGCGGAGCGGCTTCGCCGCCGCGGCCGGGAGTCACGCGGTCACGCCGCCGTCGACCACCACGGTGCGGCCGGTCATGAAACCGCCGTCGTCGCTCGCCAGGAAGGCGACGGCCGCGGCAAGCTCCTCCGGCCGCCCGATCCGCCTGAGCGGGTACGCGTCCTCCATCCCGTCGGTGTAGGCGACCGGGTCGGGCGCCGCGGCGATGGCGTTGGCCAGCATGGGCGTGTCGAAGATGGCCGGGCAGACGCTGCAGACGCGCACGCCGTCCGGGCCGTGATCGACGGCGAGCGCACGGGTCATCATCACGACCCCGGCCTTGGCGGCGGAATACACGGCCGCGCCGGGCTCGCCGTGGATGCCGGAGTCGCTCGCCAGGTTGACGATGACGCCGGCGTGCCGTGGCACCATGTGCCGGAGCGCGGCCTTGCACATGAAGTAGGTGCCCTTGAGGCAGATGCCGACGCACCACTCCCAGTCCTCCTCGCTGGTGTCGAGGATGGACTTCTCGAGCCAGACGCCGGCCGAGTTGACGAGGATGTCGAGGTGCCCGTGGCGGGCCACTGTCTCCGCCACCAGGCGGTCGCAGTCGGCGACGACGGAGACGTCGCCGAGCACGACCGAGTGCTCGCTGGCATGGCCGTTCGCACGCGCTCGCGACGCAGCCCTCTCTGCGACGGCCTGGGTCTTCGCCGCGTCCCGGCCCCCGACCGCCACGCTCACGCCCTCCTCCGCCAGGCGATAGACGATCGCCTCGCCGAGGCCCGAGGAACCGCCGGTGACCAAAGCGGTCTTGTAGGTCAATCCGCGCATGACTCCTCCTACTGGGCCGCGTAGCCGCCGTCGACCGGCAGCAGCACGCCGGTGACGAAGCTCGCGTCGTCGCTGGCCAGGAACGCGACCGCGGCGGCCGCCTCGGAGGGCAGGCCGATGCGGCCGATCGGGTGCGCTTCGTTCAGCAGTTCGCGGTATGAGTCGGGCGTCATCCCGATCTGGTACGACTCGCGCTCGAACAGCGGCGTGTCGATCTCGCCGCAGCAGATGGCGTTGACGCGGATGCCGCGGGCGGCGTAGTCGAGCGCCATCTGCTTGGTGAGCAAGGCCACGCCCCCTTTGCTCGCGCAGTACGCGGCGGCGGCGTGGTCGCCGACGAGGGCGGCGACGGAGGCGTTGTTGACGATCGCGCCGCCGCCCTGCGCCAGCATCACCGGAACCACGTGATGCGCGACCAGATACACGGCCCGCAGATTGACCCCGAGCTGGCGGTCCCACGCCTCCTCGTCGACCTCGTGGACCTCGCCGGGCTCGAAGATGCCGGCGTTGCTGAAGAGCACGTCGAGGCGCTCGTGGCGGACGACCACGTCGTCCACGAGCGCCTTCACCTGGTCGCCGCGCGTCACGTCGCAGCGCGCGGCCTCGGCGCGCTCGAGGCCGCGGCCGCGCAGCGCGGCCGCCGCGGCCTCCGCGGCATCGCCGTCCAGATCGGCGATCACGACGGCGGCTCCCTCTTCGAGCAGCCGCTCCGCCGTCGCCAGCCCGATGCCCGAGGCGCCGCCGGTGACCAGGGCGACCCTGCAATCGAACCGGCGGCAGGCCGGGCTGCGGCCCCCAACCCCTCCGGCGGCGCCGCTCACACTGCCGTCTCCCGCGGCCCCGCTCACGAGCCGGCCCCCTCGACCGGCGCGACGAAGGCGGCGTGGTCGCGCGCCCGCTTGTACTCCGAATCCATCTCGAGCATGCCGCCGGGGAACCCGTACTCCTTCTGCAAGCTGACGAAGTCGTCGCAGGTGAACGCCTGCGCCGGGAACACGCCGGCCTCGGGGTTACCCTTGTAGCCGGCGAGCTTGCCGGTGGCCAGCAACTCGAGCGCGATCACGCCGGGGAACGCCGTCTGCGCCACCACGCCCTGCGTGCCGAAGAGCGCGACGCATTCCTGGTTGTCGGCCACCTGATACAGGTAGACCTGCCGCTCCGGCCGTCCTTGCGGTCCGCGACCCAGGTGCCCGCGCACGACTGGCCCACGTAGCGCTTGCCGATCTCGTTGGGGTCGGGCGCCGCCGCCTCGATCACATCCCGCGGCCGCACCTCCTTGCCCCTCACGTTCACGGGCTTGAGCGAGTGCATGTTGACCGACGTGAAGACCTCCATCGCCTGGATGAACTCGTCGCCCAGCGCGTACTTGAAGGTCGCCTTCTTCACGCCCTTGAGCAGATCCTTGAACCAGCCCACGTGCAGGACTTCTTCGTGCTCCACGTGGGCGACGTCCACCCAGCCGATGCCCTCGGGCAGGTAGAACGGCTCGGGGTCGCTGAGCGGCGGCACCGTGTAGAAGCCGCGGTCCCGCTCCCAGACGACCGCGGGGTTGGTGCACTCCTCGATCGTCATCCAGATGGAGAAGCCGAAGCTGATGCCCTTGAAGCCGGGGATCTCGAGGTTGGCGCCGTCGCGCACGCCGATCTCGTCGATCTCGTCGAAGAAGTGGTCGGCGGCGTAGCGACAGTACCAGTCGGCCATGCCCGGCTCCACGCCGATGCCCATGAGGCCGAGCTTGCCGATCTTCTCGAACTCACCACTCAGCGCGATCTCGGTCTCGCCGAGTACCACGTTGGCCTGGTTGAACGGGTCCGTCGGGTGCGGCACGGACAGCGTCGTGGAGGCATCCATGTGATGCACCCGTGCCTTGAGCGCCGCCTGCAGCGTGTACGGGTTGAACTCCACCGGCAGGAAGCTGCAGAGGACGTCGACGTCGTACTTCGCGCAGAGCGCGACGACCGCGTCGACGTCCGCCGCGTCCACCTGCTCCGCGGGGAAGCGCTTCTCGTCGCCCATCCGCGCGGAGGCCGCCTGGGCCTTGCCCAGGTCGTAGTCCCCCAGCACCATCGTCTCGAAGAGCTCCCCGCCCGGATCGCGCCGCCTGGCGATCGCCGTCGTGGACTCCCCCACCCCGCCGCTGCCGACGATAAGGACCTTCATGGTTCCCCCCGCTTCTCGTGATGTAGGTGCGTGCCCCTGCTCTCGCTCACTTCACCCAGAACTCGGCGCCGGCCACCGGCTCGTGGCCGTCGCCGGGCACGGTCATCTCACGATACGTCGCGGGGCGCAGGCGTCAACGAGCGATTCTTGGGCAAACTGAGCGTCCAAGGGCGAAGCCGCGGGCCGTCGAGCGCGGCCGCGGTCTGCGGCGGGGCCGGCCGACGATCAGCCGCGGGCGAAGCGAGCGCGAAAGCGCTCGGAGGCCCGCGGTTGCAGCGGCCGCCCGTGCGAGAACAGCGCCGTCTCGAACTCGAGCTCGCAGAGCCGGCGCAGGCTCCGCATCCCCTCGTCGACGTCCTCGTAGATCGGACCGGCGCCGAGACGCACGAAGTTGGTCGCGGCGTCGCCGGTGAAGAGCACGCCTCCGTCCCTGGGCAACAGCAGCGCCAGGTGACCCAGCGTGTGGCCCGGCGTGCAGACCGCCGTCATGCCCGCGAACGGGAGCGCCTCGCCGTCCTGCACGTCGTGCTCGACGGCGATGGGGTCCCCCGTGCGCCCGGCCGACTTGCGGCCGATCGTGCGCACGATCACCGTACGCACCGGGCCGGGCCCCGGCTCGAGCGCCCGGCCGCGGACGCCCTCGCGTACCGCCTCGGCGTCCGCCGCCTGCATCCAGACCTCGGCGCCGGTGTGCAACTTCACGGCGGCGAGCCCGCCGATGTGGTCGCCGTGCAGGTGCGTGACGACGATGCCGCGAAGCTCCTTCGGCGCGCGGCCGAGCGCCCGGAGGCCCGCGCCGATGCGCTCCGCCCCCGGCTCGATGCCCGTGTCGATCAGGACGAGCCCGCCGGCGTCGTCCTCCACGAAGAAGACGTTCACGCCGCCGAGTCCGAGCTGGTAGACGCCGCTCGCGACCTGCCTCGGAATCACCTGTCTCATGCGCGCTCCTCTCAGCCGTCACGGCCAGTATGCCACCGCAGCGCGCCTCGCTCCCGCTTCAGCGACGCCATCCGGTCCTGAAGTCGAGGTCCCGGCCTGCCGGGCCGATGCACCGCGCATGCAGGAGGCACGCACCGGGCGAGGAACACCCACGGGAGCGCCCGAGAAGGCGTACGAGCATCGAGGAGGAGGCCATGGACAACACCACCATTAGCGACGGCACGTTTGGAGCGCTGCTCGCTGTCTACTTCATCGTCGTGATCGCGATCTATGTCGTGACAGTCATCGGGCTGTGGAAGATGTACGTCAAGGCCGGAAGGCCCGGCTGGGCGGCGATCATCCCGGTCTACAACTGGTGGGTCTGGGTGGAGATGATCGGGCGACCCCGCTGGTGGTTCTGGGCGCTCGTCGCGTCGGTCCTGCTCTCGTGGATCCCCATCGTCGGCATCATCCTCAGCATCCTCATGTTCGTCCTCTACCTGTTGGGATGTCTCGACATGGCGAAGGCCTTCGGCAGGGGCTCCGGGACCGGCATCGGACTGTGGCTCGTTCCGTTCGTCTTCGCGCCCATCCTCGGCTTCGGCGACGCACAGTACGTCGGCCCCGTCGCCGCCCCCGCGGGCGGGATGGGCACGCCTCCGCCTCCGCCGCCGCCCGCCGCCGCCGTTCCGCCGGCTCCGCCTGCGGCTCCCGTCACACCGGCGGCGCCGGTCACTCCGGCGCAGCCCGTGACGCCGGCCGCTGCGCCCGCCGCGCCGGTGACGCCGCCGGCCGCTCCGGCCGAGGCAGCGCCGGCCCAGACGGCGGTCACGGACGCGACGCCGGCAGCAGACGCGGCCGAGGCCGCGGATGCCGCAGTGCCCGAGGCGCCGGTGACACCGCCGGAGGCGCCCTCGGCGCCCGAGGCGCCGCCGGCCGCACCGCCGTCGAGTTCGCCGCCTCCGCCTCCGCAGCTGACCTGAGGCCGCACGGCATCACAAGACCCGGACGGGCCGGGGCTGCGTCGCAGCCCCGGCCCGTCTCCTTTCTCCACCACCGAAGCGCGCCCCCGGCCGGGGCCGTGGACGAGGCCCCCATCCGGCATGAAGCGCCGCCTCCGATTGCCCAACCTCCGACACGGGTAGGAGCAGGCGACAAGCCGCCGGAAGGCGGCAAGGGGCGATTCGAGGAGGCGTCATCGTGACTCTCATTGCGGAGACCTGGTATGAGGCGTTCTGGTCGAGCACCTGGGCGATCATCGAGATCATCTGGATCATCCTGGTCATCGCCGGACTCTGGAAGACCTTCGTCAAGGCCGACAGGCCCGGCTGGGGGGCCATCATCCCCTTCTACAACACCTACCTGATGATCAAGGTCGCCGGACGACCAGGCTGGTGGCTGATCCTGTTCTTCATCCCGTTCGTCAACATCATCATCTGGCTCATCGTCGCACTCGGGATCTCCGAGAACTTCGGGCACGGCGCGGGGTTCGGCGTCCTGCTGTGGCTGTTCGCGCCGATCATGTTCCTGGTGCTCGGTTTCGGCAGCTCGGAGTACAAGCCGACCCGTACCTGAGCGGCTGACGCACGAGGCGCCGCCGCCGGAGCGGCGCGGCGCCGGTCGAGGCCGGCGGGCGGCAGGACGAGCCGCCCGCCGGCCTCTCCGCGTACGCCGGGGACACGGAGCCGCGTTTCTCCCCCTCCCCGCCCGGGCAGAGACACCCTTAACATGACCAACTTACTCCGGTTTCCGCGTCCGCGCGGGGCCGTCTCTCCGAAGGGGAACCCATGCGACTCTCCACATCAAGCCTGGCGCGAGGCTCCGCCCGGAGACCATGGCTCACCGTGGGCATCTGGATGCTCGCGCTGCTTGCCGCCGGCGGCATCATCGCCTTCGTCCTCCCCGGCAGCCTCACCGCGCAGTACAGCTTTCTCGGGAACCCGGACTCGAAGCGGGGCCTCGATCTGACGGAGCAGCGTCTGAACCTGCCGCAGAAGGCCAACGAGATCGTGATCGTGCGCTCGCAAAAGATGAGCGCGAGCGATCCGGCGTTCCAGGCCGGTGTCCTCGCGCTGCAGAAGGACATCGCCGCCCTCGGCCCGGGCGTCGTGGACAGCGTCGCGAGCGCCTACAAGGGCGGCGACAAGACGCTGATCTCCGCCGACGGACGCACGACCATCCTCCCCGTCGTCATGGCCGGGGACCTGACCCAGGCGGACGAGAACATCGACAAGGTGCACGAGGTCATCCACGCGGCCGACGGCAAGGGCGGCCTGGACACGCTCGTCACGGGCACCGCCAGCATCAACAGCGACTTCAGCCAGACCGCAGAGTCCGACCTGCGCAAGGGCGAGGGCATCGGCGTGCCGATCGCGCTCGTCATCCTCCTGATCGTCTTCGGCGCCGTCGTCGCCGCCGGCCTGCCGATCGTCCTCAGCCTGGTCGCCATCACCGCCGCCGTCGCGCTCACGGCGCTGGTCGGCCGGACCTTCGACGTCTCCATCTTCGCCGTCAACATGGTGAGCATGATGGGCCTGGCCACGGGCATCGACTACTCCCTGTTCATCATCTCGCGCTTCCGCGAAGAGCGGGCGCGAGGCAGGGAGAAGATCGACGCCATCACGGTGACCGGCGGGACCGCCAGCCGCGCCGTGCTCTTCAGCGGTCTGACGGTCGTGCTGGCGCTGCTCGGCCTCGTCATCGTGCCGACCAACATCTTCGCCAGCCTCGCGATCGGCGCCATCCTCGTCGTGACCATGTCGGTGGTCGCCGCCCTGACGCTCTTGCCGGCCGTGCTCAGCCTGCTCGGCGATCGCGTCAACAGCCTCAGGCTTCCGTACCTCGGACGGCGGCTGATCGACGGCCAGGCGAGCGGGCGCACCTCGTGGATCGCCCGGATGGCGCAGCGCGCCATGAAGCGCCCGGCGCTCGCCCTCGTGGTCGGGGTCGGCATCCTGCTGCTCTGCGCCTACCCCGCCCTCGACATGAAGACCGGGGTCTCGGGCGTCAGCACCCTGCCCGGGAGCTTCGACAGCAAGCAAGGCTTCGCCGTGCTGGATTCGCAGTTCTCGGTGGGCGGCGTCAGCCCCGTGCAGATCGTCGTGGACGGCGAGGTCAACAGCCCTGCCGTCCAGTCCGGCATCGAGCGTCTCACCAGCGAGCTCGCCGCCGACGGGTCGTTCGGCCCGGTCCAGACGCAGACGGCGAAGTCGGGCACGCTGGCGCTGCTCTCCGTGCCCGTCAACGGCGACGCCCTCGGTGACCTCGCGCTGGCCAAGGTCCGCGAGCTGCGAGGCACGCTGGTGCCGGCGGCCTTCGCGGGGACCGGCGCCGGCGTGTACGTGACCGGTCAGAGCGCCTTCAACGTCGACTACATCGACATCGTGAACCGGTACTTCCCCTGGGTCGTGGCGCTGGTTCTCACCCTCAGCTTCCTGCTGCTGATGGTCGCGTTCCGCTCCGTCGTCATCCCGCTCAAGGCGATCCTCATGAACCTCCTCAGCGTGGGGGCCGCCTACGGCCTGATCACCCTGGTCTCGCTCAAGGGCTGGGGCGCCGGGTTCCTCGGCTTCCAGCAGGTCGAGACCGTGGAGCAGTGGGTGCCGCTGTTCCTCTTCGCGGTGCTCTTCGGCCTCTCCATGGACTACCAGGTGTTCCTGCTCAGCCGCATCAAGGAGGCCTGGGACCGCACGCACGACAACACGCTTGCGGTCACCGAGGGGGTCAACGCGACCGCCGGCATCATCACCGGCGCGGCGCTGATCATGGTCGCCGTGTTCGCGGGCTTCGCCGCCGGCGACCTCGTGATGTTCCAGCAGATGGGTTTCGGCCTGGCCATCGCCGTGCTGCTGGACGCGACGCTGATCCGCACGATCATGGTCCCGGCGGCGATGAAGCTGCTCGGCCGCTGGAACTGGTACCTGCCGAGCTGGCTCGAGTGGCTGCCGCACCTGAGCATCGAGGGCGCGCCGGGTCTCGGGACCTCGCCGGCGCCGGTCGGAGGTCCAGGCGGGACGCCGAGCGAGCCCGCCGTCTCGCCGATCCCGGCGGAGGAACGAGCGGCCTGAGTGACGCGAGGGCGGCGGGGGCTCTCCGGCCCCGCCGCCCTCATCGCGCCGCCGCGCCGCCCTCGTACCTTCCGCGCGGAGCTACGGCCCTGCCGTCCCCTCGCGCAGCGCTACCGGGTTCGACAGCCGCACGACGGAACGCGGAGGAATGGATGGGTCCCTCACACTGGTCCTTGATGTCGTAGACGACATCAAGGACCAGTCACCGCATACCCCGGGGCCGAAGCGCGATTCGGGAGACCCGATCAACTCGGGGCGGCGGGACCAGTCGTTGGAGCTCCCGACGGAGTCTCGTCCGGAGCTCCTGCGGGCCCACCCGAGGCGACGACGTGCGCGCCGCGCGTGAGCGAGACGAGGGCGCCGACCAGCGCCAGCGCGGCGCCGGCGAGCATCGCGTACTGGTATCCCTGAGCGTAGGCGTCCACGGCCTTGGCCGAGATGCCGGACGCGCCGCTGCCGCCGTGCGTGAAGAGCAGGCGGCCGCCGAGCCGCCCGAGCTGGCTGGCGGCGATGCCGCCGAGCAGGGCGACGCTGAGCGCCTGGCCGGCGGTGCGCATCGTCGCCCATGAAGGCGCTCGCCACGCTCAGCTGATCGCGGCGCACGCTGCCCATGATCGCCGAGCTATTGGGCGCGCTGAACGACGCCATGCCCAGCCCCACCAGCCCGAGGTATGCGGCCACCTGCCAGACCGGAGCCTGCTCCGGCATCGAAGCCAGGAGCACCATGCCGACGGCGATGGCCACCATGCCGCCCGTCGTCAGCACGCGCGAGCCGATGCGGTCGCTGAGGCGACCGCTGAAGGGACTGAGGACGGCCATGATGAGCGGCTGGCTGAGGATGAGGAGGCCGGTGGCCGAGGCCGACATGCCCTGCACGATCTCGAGGTGGATGGCGGTGAGCACGCTGACCGCGTACAGAGCCATGTAGTTGAGGAGTGCGGCCAGGTTGGCCGCGACAAACAGACGGTTGTGCGTGAGCAGGTCGAGGTCCAGGATCGGCGCCTTCACGCGGCGCTCGACGACGACGAAGCCCACGAGGGCCGCCACCGACAGCAGCAGCAGGCCGAGGCTGCCCGGGGCCGCCCAGCCCCACTCCGTGGCGAACGTGAGCGGCACCAGCAGGGAGATGAGGAAGATGCCGAGGAGCGCCGCGCCGGCGTAGTCGACGCGCGGCGCATCGTCGAGCCGCTCGGACCTGGGCAGCAGGAAGAGGCCCCACAGAAGCGCCACCAACCCGATGGGCAGGTTGATGAGGAAGATCGACCGCCAGCCGAGCAGGTCGACGAGGAAGCCGCCCAGCGGGGGGCCCAGGCTCAGCCCCAGGTACACGGCCATGACGTTGATGCCGAGGGCGCGGCCACGCTCGCTGGGCGGGAACACCGCGGTGACGATCGCGGCCGCGGTCGCGAACATCAGGGCGCTCCCGACGCCCTGGACGATGCGGCTGCCGATGAGCCAGGCGCCGTTCATGCTGAGCGCCGCGAGCAGCGAGCCCAGCGAGAAGACCGCGATGCCGAGCAGGTAGAAGCGCACGCGGCCGTACTCGTCGGCCAGCCGTCCCACGGGAATCAGGAGAACGGCCGTCGTCAGCAGGTAGGCGGCCTGCACCCAGATCGCCGCCGTGAAGGTCAGGTGGAGGTCCTTGCCCATGCTGGGCAGGGCCACGGCGACGATGGACCCGTCCAGCGGCGCCATGAACGCGCCGATGGACGTCAGTGCGAGGAGCTGCCAGCGGCGCCGGTAGGCGTCCTCCGGGCGTGATGCGCTTGACCAGGCTCACGAGACCCAGGTCACCAGCTCGTCGAGGGGGGCGCGGGAACGTTCGAACGTGTTGGCCGGAGCCTCGACGTCCGGATAGCCGAGCGTGACGGCGACGACCATGCGCTGCTCGCCGGAGCCGGGGAGCAAATCGCGCAGCAACCCCGGATAGCGGACCAGTGTGGTGGATTGGCACGTGCCGAGCCCCTTGTCGTGGGCGGCGAGGCACACGTTCTGCACGAGGGATGCGGTGTCGTAGGTCGCGTAGGCAGGGGAAAGGCAGTCCTCGAACCCGAAGACGAGCAGGACCGGCGCGCCGAAGCAGTCGGCCATGCGCGCCATCGAGGCGGCCGGGCCCGAGGCTTCGCCGGCCGCCTCCAGCGTCTCCGCGCGCGTCTTCATCAGCGCCACCGCGCGCAGCGAGCAGGCCTGCGGCCAGTCGCTCGTCGCCGTACCATCCAGGTCGGAGGCGTCGGCCTCTTCGCGGTCGAGCGCGGCCTTGAACGCGCTCTTGAAGCGCTCGAGCGCGTCGCCGGTGACCACCCAGACGCTCCAGGCCTGGGTGTTGCGCGACGACGGCGCCCGGCGCGCCTGGTCGAGGATCCCTTTGATGAGCTCCGGCGAGACCGGAGCCGGTGAGTACGCGCGGATGCTTCGCCTGCCGCGGATGACGCTCTCGGATTCCATCGTGGTCCTCTCTCTGGACGGACGCCGGATCAGGACCGAGCTTACCGTCAAGGGCAGGTCGCAGGCGACTGCCCAGCGACGCCGGGCGTCGCCGCCGGCGGTTGACAGCCCACATTCCCTGCCCTACCGTGCCCACACCATCTGCCTGAACGGCAGGCACGTGATGAAGGGTCCGGTGCTCACCGGAGGTGTCACATGATTGGCCCGTGGCGAGGGACATACGAGTCACACCTGAGCTAGTCGAGGCGCGCCGCCTCGCACTGGCCCACAACGTCCTGCCCGTCACCCACTCGTTCGTCTCCGACCTCGAGACCCCCGTCTCGGCGTTCCTCAAACTCGGCGCGCCTCGGCGCGCGTTCCTCCTGGAGAGCGCCGACCAGGGCCAGCACCTGGGCCGCTTCTCCTTTCTCGGTGTCGGCGCCCGCGCCCTCGTGACCTACGCGGACGGGCACCTCACGGTACGGGAGAACGGCGACCGGCTGAGCGTCCAGCACGACGACCCGTTCACCGCCGTCGCCGACCTCATGCGCAGCTACCGGCCGCCGGCGAGCGGCGAGGCGGCAGCCTTGCCGCCGCTCGCCGGCGGCCTCGTCGGGTACTTCGGCTACGACCTCGTGCGGCGCCTCGAGCCACTGCCGGACGCGCCGCCGGACGATCTCGGCCTGCCGGAGATGGCCTTCCTGCTGGCCGACACCGTGCTGGTGTTCGACCACCTCAAGCACACCATCACCATCGTCGCCAACGCGTTCGTCGACGGACGCGACGCGGACGGGCCCTACGAGCGCACCGTCGAGCGCATCGCGGACGTGTGCGCCAGACTGGCCGCACCACTCCCCGCCGGCGCGGCCGGTCGGATGGTCGATGCGGCCGAGGTCGGCGCGGATCCGGCGCCTACGGCCCGCCCCGTCACGTCGTCCATGTCGCGCGAGCAGTACGAGGCCGGGGTCGAGCGCATCCGCGACTACATCTACGCCGGCGACGTCTTCCAGGTCGTGCTCAGCCAGCGCTTCAGCACGCCGGTGGACGTCTCGCCCTTCTCGATCTACCGGGGGATCCGGGCGGTCAATCCGAGTCCCGTATCTCTACTACATCGCCTTCGACGACTTCGCCCTCTGCGGCTCGAGCCCCGAGCCGCTCATCACGGTCCAGGGCGACCGTGTCGAGACGCGGCCGATCGCGGGCACTCGGCGGCGGGGCGCGAGCCCCATCGAGGACCGGCGCCTCACCGAGGACCTGCTCGCCGACGAGAAGGAGCGCGCCGAGCACGTCATGCTGGTCGACCTCGGCCGCAACGACCTCGGCCGCGTCTGCGTGCCCGGCACGGTCAAGGTCGACGAGTTCATGGAGATGGAGCTCTACTCCCACGTCATCCACATGGTCTCGTCCGTGAGCGGCACACTGGCGGAGGGCAACGAGCCCGCGGACGCGCTCAAGGCCGCCTTCCCCGCAGGCACGGTGAGCGGAGCCCCCGAGGTCCGCGCCATGCAGATCGTCGACGAACTCGAGACTGTGCGGCGTGGCCCCTACGCCGGCGCCATCGGCTACCTCGGCTACGGTGGCGACCTCGACACCTGCATCTGCATCCGCACGGTCATCGTCAAGGACGGCGTGGCGCACGCTCAAGCGGGCGCCGGCATCGTGGCCGACTCGGTGCCCGCGAAGGAGTACGCTGAGACGCAGAGCAAGGCCGCGGCCCTGCTGCGCGCCATCGACCTCGCCCACGAGCAGTTCGGCGACGGAGGCACCACATGACGACCAGCGCTCCCCGGCCCGGAGACGGCGCCCGGGTCTTCATGATCGACAACTACGACTCCTTCACCTACAACCTCGTGCAGTTCCTCGGCGAGCTCGGCGCCGACATCACCGTCAAGCGCAACGACCACGTGACCATCGCCGAGATCGAGGCTGCGCGGCCCGACCCACCTCGTCGTCTCCCCCGGCCCCTGCACGCCCAACGAGGCCGGGATCAGCATGGACGCCATCGCCCACTTCGGCGCCGAGCACCTGCCGGTGCTCGGCGTCTGCCTCGGCCACCAGGCCATCGGCCAGGTCTACGGCGGGCGTCGTTCGCCGCGCCGGGGCGCCCGTGCACGGCAAGACGGACGAGATCCACCACGACGGCCCGGCGTGTTCGCCGGCCTGCCCGACCCGTTCACGGCGACCCGCTACCACTCGCTGGTCGTCGACGAGGCGCTGCCCGACTGTCTGAGTTGACCGCGTGGAACGAGGAGGGCGTCGTGATGGGCGTGAGCCACCGCGAGCTGCCGGTGCACGGAGTCCAGTTCCACCCCGAGAGCGTGCTCACCGAGGTGGGGCTCGACCTGCTGGCGACGTTCCTGCGCATGACCGGCGAGGGGAGGCCGGCGCCGCCGGCGGCGACCGAGGAGGCCGGCGATGCCGAATGACGTCCTGAGCGCCGCGCTGGGCGAGCTCACCGCGGGACGCGACCTCACGCAGGAGGACGCGCGTGCGGTGTTGCTGGAGATCATGGGCGGCCGGACAGGCGACGCCCAGACGGCCGCCTTCCTCAGCGCGCTTCGCGTGAAGGGTGAGACGTCCGCCGAGATCGTCGGGATGGCGAGCGCCATGAGCGAGCTGGCCGAGAAGGTCGACGTGGACGCCGACGTCATCCTCGATACCTGCGGTACCGGCGGCGACGCCGCCGGCACCTTCAACATCTCGACGGCGGCGGCGCTCGTCGCCGCCGGCGCCGGGGTCACGGTGGCCAAGCACGGTAACCGCTCGGCGACGAGCAAGTGCGGCAGCGCCGATGTCCTGGAGGCGCTCGGCGTCGTCATCGACCTCGCCCCGGAGCAGGTGAGCCGCTGCATCGCCGCGTGCGGTATCGGCTTCATGTTCGCGCCGCGCCACCACCCGGCAATGAAGCACGGCGCCCCGGTGCGCCGGGAGCTCGGCATGGCGACCACGTTCAACCTCATCGGGCCGCTGACCAACCCGGCCGGCGCGCGGCACCAGCTCATCGGCGTGGCGGACGCCCGGTATGTGGACCGCATCGCCCAGTCTGTGCGCATGATGGGCAACGCGCGCAACCTCGTCGTCCACAGCGATGACGGCCTCGACGAGCTCTCGACGACCTGCCCGACCTCCGTCGTGGAGGTCTTCGCCGGCCAGGGCTACGACGAGCGCTACGACGTGACGCCGGAGCAGTATCGGGATGCCGCGAGCACGACTTGAGGACCTCGCCGGCGGCGAGGCGGCGGAGAACGCGGCCCTGCTGCGCGCCGTCGTCGAGGGCGAGCCGGGGCCGCGCCTCGACATCGTGCTGCTCAATGCCGGCGCGGCGCTCTACATCGCCGAGGCCGCCGGCAGCATCGCCGAGGGCGTGGACAAGGCGCGGGCGGCGGTCGCCTCCGGCGCCGCCCGCGCCACGCTCGACGCCCTCGCCGCGACGTCCCGGCGGCTGGCCCAGGAGCGCGTGTGAACGACGAGCACCATCTTCCCGGCACGGCTCCTCGCTCGGCAGGCTACGAGCAGCCTTCTCCCGGCGGTTTCCTCGCCGAGATGGTCGCCGGCTCGCGCCGGCGCGTCGCCGCCGCCCGCGTCGGCGGCCGGCTCGTCCGGCCGGCACTCAGTCCAGGAGCCCGGGCGCCTGCGCGAAGCGCTCGCGCGTCCCAGCTGGACACCGGGCAACCCGCGCCCACAGCTCGCGGTGATCGCCGAGGTCAAGCGCCGCTCTCCCAGCAAGGGCGACATCGCCCCCGAGCTCGACGCGGTGGCCCAGGCCAAGGCCTACGAGGCCGCCGGCGCCGACGCCGTCTCGGTGCTCACCGAGCCCACCCGATTCGGCGGCTCGCTCGACGACCTGCGCGCCGTCGCGGCCGCGGTGGACGTGCCCGTGCTGCGCAAGGACTTCATCGTCGACCGCGGGCAGGTCTGGGAGGCCGCCGAGGCCGGCGCCGCCGCCGTCCTGCTCATCGTCGCGATCCTCGGCGACGACCGGCTCCACGACCTCCTCATCGAGTGTCTGGACTGCGGGCTCGATCCGCTCGTCGAGGTGCACGACCTCGACGAGACACGCCGCGCCTGCAAGGCCGGCTGCACGCTGGTCGGCATCAACAACCGCGACCTGGTCACCCTGGAGGTGGACCTCGCGACGACGGAGTACCTGGCGCCGGCGCTGGGCCCGTGCATGTTCCCCGTCAGTGAGAGCGGCATCTCGACGCCGGTGGACGCCTGCCGGGCAGCCCTGTCCGGCGCACGTGCTCTGCTGGTGGGCGAGACCCTGGTCCGCACTCCCGCCGGGGACTTGGCCGCCCTCATCGCGAGCCTCAAGGACCCGGGGTGGCCGACGTGACCCGCATCAAGGTCTGCGGCCTGACCCGCGCCGAGGACGTGCGCCTCGCGGTGGAACTCGGCGCGTGGGCGGTCGGCTTCGTGCTCGCCCCCAGTCCGCGGCACATCGTCCCCTCCCAGGCTCGGGACCTCGTCGCGGCGGCCGGGGATGTGCTGTCGGTCGCCGTCGTCACCACTCAGACGCCGGCGTGGATCGCAGCCGCCGTCAGCAGCGCGGACCTTGGCGCGGTGCAGCTGTGCGCAGGCGCCGACGGCCCCACCGTCACCGAACTCAGGCGAGCGGCCGCTGAGCTCGGGAGCCGCCCGCTGGTGATCGCCGCCGCCGACACGCCAGACGTGGAACTCGCCGACTTCGTCCTGCTCGACGCCCGGGCTCCCGGCGTCTACGGCGGCACCGGCCGCCGGCTCGACTGGGAGGCCATCGCCGCCGATCCCGCCACGCCCCGCAAGGACCTCATCCTCGCCGGAGGCCTCAACGCCGCCTCGGTCGCCGCGGCCATCGCCGCCCTGAGTCCGGCGGTCGTGGACGTCTCCACCGGCGTCGAACGGGCGCCCGGCATCAAGGAAGCGACGCGACTTCGTGAGTTCTTCGCGGCGGTGGAACACGCCGACACGGCCACCGTGTGCCAAGCGTCGGACGCGAGGAGGGACGCCGAGTGACCATCGAGACGCGCTTCGGCCCCTACGGCGGCCGATTCGTGCCGGAGACACTCATCCCGGCGCTCGACGATCTGACGGCAGCCTACGCGGAGGCGCGCGACGACGCGGCCTTCCAGGCCGAGCTTCGCCCGCCTCCTCACCGAGTACGCCGGCCGGCCCACGCCGCTGTACCTCGCGGAACGCCTCAGCGAGCGCTGCGGAGCCACAGTGTTGCTGAAGCGCGAAGACCTCTGCCACACCGGCGCCCACAAGATCAACAACGTGCTCGGCCAGGCGCTGCTCGCCAGACGCATGGGCAAGCGGCGCGTGATCGCCGAGACGGGCGCCGGCCAGCACGGCGTCGCCACCGCGACGGCCTGCGCGCTGCTCGACCTCGAGTGCGTCGTGTACATGGGCGCCGAGGACGTGCGCCGCCAGGAGCTGAACGTCGTGCGGATGCGGCTTCTCGGCGCCACCGTCGTCCCGGTGGAGAGCGGCTCGCGCACGCTCAAGGACGCGATGAACGAGGCCCTCCGCGACTGGGTGACCAACGTGCACGGGACTTTCTACGTCATCGGCTCGGTGGCCGGTCCGGCGCCGTACCCCGCCATGGTGCGCGACTTCCAGGCGGTCATCGGCGCCGAAGCCATCGGCCAGGTCCGCGAGCGCTTCGGCCATCTCCCCGACGAGATCGTCGCCTGCGTCGGGGGAGGCTCGAACGCCATGGGCATCTTCCACGCGTTCCGCGACCTCGCCTCGGTGCGCCTCACGGGCGTCGAGGCGGCCGGCGAGGGCCTGGACGGTCGCCACGGCGCACCCCTCGCGAAGGGCACGCCGGGCGTCCTCCACGGCTCGTACAGCTACCTGCTGCAAGACGCCTGGGGCCAGGTCGCGGAGGCGCACTCGATCTCGGCCGGCCTGGACTACCCGGGAGTGGGGCCCGAGCACTCGTGGCTCAAGGACTCGGGCCGCGCCGCCTACGCGGCGGCCACGGACGAGGAGGCCTTGGCCGCCTTCCGGACGCTCGCCGAGCTCGAGGGCATCATCCCGGCGCTCGAGAGCGCCCACGCGGTCGCCTACGTGCTGCGCGGACCCTCGGACGCCGAGCCCACCGTACCGTCACCCTCGTCCACCGGACGGTTCACCCTCCCCGGCGAGACCCAGGACTTCGACCCGGCCGGAACGCGCTTCGCCCGCGGCGACCTCATCATCGTCAACCTCTCCGGGCGCGGCGACAAGGACGTGTACGAGGCCGGCGCCCGGCTGGGAGTGCTGTGATGAGTGTGCGCAGGCTGCCGCACAAGCCGGAAGAGCCGGAGCACCGCGACCCCGAGCAGCCTGAAGGCGTCGCGGCGGCCGGCAAGGACCCGGATGCTTCCGTGCCGCGGGACGCGCCCGCGGCGGGCGGGCTTGCACCGCGCCTCGCCCTTGCCTTCGCGCGACCGCGCGCCGGGCGCGCGGCGCTCATCCCCTACCTCACCGGCGGCCACCCCGACCTCGAGACCAGCGCGCGTCTCGTCGCCACGCTCATCACCGCCGGCGCAGACATCGTCGAGCTCGGCGTGCCCTTCTCCGACCCGATCGCCGACGGTCCTGTCGTCCAGCAGTCCACGCATGCCGCGCTGGCTGCCGGCGTTACCACGGATGATGTACTGGGACTCGCCGCGTCTCGCAGCTCTGCGGCGCCGTTCGTCTTGCTCACGTACCTCAACTCGGTGCTCGCCTACGGCGCAGGGTCGTTCTTCGCCCGGGCGGCGACAGCAGGGGTCGAGGCGCTCGTGATCCCCGACCTACCCTTGGACGAGGCGAGCGGCCGCGACGTGGTCCTCGCGAGGGAAGCCGGCGGTCTGGCGACGCCGACGAGCACCGATGAGCGGCTGGACCTGGTGGCAGAAGTGGCAACGTCGTTCGTGTACTGCGTCGCCGTGACCGGCGTGACCGGCGCCCGCGCCGAGGTCGGCGCGGAGCTCCCCGCCCTGCTGGCGCGCCTGCGCGAGCGCACCGACGCGCCGCTCGCAGTCGGGTTCGGGATCTCCACGCCGGAGCAGGCGGCGAGCGTCGCGGGCCTCGCCGACGGCGTCATCGTGGGCAGCGCTCTCATCGACGCCGTGACGCGCTCCTCATCACCCGACGAGGCCTGCGATGCCGCAGCGCGTGTCGTCGGGGCCGCGAGCGCGGCCATCGCCGGAGCCTGAGACCGCCCGGCCTTCGCGGCGACATCCGGTCTCCCGACGGGCCCCTCAAACAAGAAGTAGCTCCCACCCCAACGGGCAGAAGCCATCAGCGATGCTCGCCGTGCAAAGACGTGGTGGGCGACGTTGGAATTGAACCAACGACCTCCTGCTTGTCGAGCAGGCGCTCTCCCAACTGAGCTAGTCGCCCACGCAGGAACGGGAGTATAGCAAGGTCGCGACGCGGTGTCAGCCGAGCGCCGCGCCGCGACCTGAGCGCCTCAGCGCGAGCGCTTGCCCGGCACGCGGCGCTTGACGCCGGTCTTGTTCCAGGAGCGGCGGGCGCCGCCGTTCCACAGGAGCTTGCCCGGGCGCGGCTGCACCTGGTGGCTCTCGAGGATGATGCGCTTCTCGTAGTCGAAGCTCGGCAGGTCGTGACGCTCGATCGTGGCTCCGATCAGCCGCTCGATGGCGACCAGATCGTGCACGTCCTCGGCGGTGAGCAGGCTCACGGCGATGCCGCTGGCGCCAGCGCGGGCCGTGCGCCCGATGCGGTGCACGTAGTCCTCGGGGTTGGTCGGGATGTCGAAGTTGATCACGTGCGTGATGTTGTCGACGTCGATGCCGCGGGCGACCACGTCGGTGGCGACGAGGACGGCGATCTTGCCGCTCTTGAAGCCGTCGAGCGCCTGCTGCCGCTGGCCTTGCGTGCGATCGCCGTGGATGGCTTCGCAGGTGATGCCGGCCTTGTTGAGCGTGCGCGCCAGGCGCTCCGCCCGGCGGCGAGTGCGCGTGAAGACCAGCGTGCGGTCGGGGTCGTGGTGGCGGAAGTACTCGACCAGCAGGTCGACCTTCTGCTCGTGGTTGACCGGCAGGACCCTCTGCTCGACGTTGTCGACCGGCTGCGCGCTGCCGCCGAGCTCGATGAAGACGGGGTCGTGCAGCGTGTCCGCGATGATGCTGAGCACGGTCTTGGTCATCGTGGCGCTGAAGAACAGGTTCTGGCGCTTCGACGGGATGGCGTCGATGATGCGCTTGACGTCCGGCCAGAAGCCCATGTCGAGCATGCGGTCGGCCTCGTCGAGGACCAGGGTGTCGACGTTGTCCAGGAGGATGTCGCCCTGGCGCAGCATGTCGAGCAGGCGGCCGGGCGTGGCGACCAGCAGGTCGACGCCCTTGCGGATGCGCTTGGCCTGGGGGTCGTAGGGCACCCCGCCGAAGACCGCGACGACGCTGCGGCCGCTGTACTTGCTGAGGGTCTCGCCGACCTCTTCGATCTGCCCGCAGAGCTCGCGGGTGGGGGTGACGACGAGGGCGGAGGGGTGGGCGGTGCGGCCTGCGGCTACGGTCGGGCCTGTCATGCGCTGGAGAATGGGCAGGACGAAAGCGGCCGTCTTGCCGGTACCGGTCTGCGCACAGCCCACCACGTCGCGGCCGTCGAGGACGCGCGGGATGGCTTGTTCCTGGATGGGAGTGGGGTCTTCGTAGCCCATGGCGGCCACGCCGGCGAGCAGGTCGCCGGTGAGGCCGAGGGCGGCGAAGGCCGGGATGTCGACCTCCGGAGCGGGCCCGGCGGGGCGCTCCACGTGCTTGCGCTCCGTGTAGCTCTCGTCGACGCCCTGGCCGCCGCGCTCGCCGTGGCGTCCCCGATCGCGGCCGTGATCGCGGTCGCCGCGACCCTTGCCGTCGCGGTCGCGTCCGCGCGGCCCGCGGTCGTCACGCCTGGCGCTGCTCTCGCGGCGCTCGGGGCCGGACGTCTCGGTGCTGCCGCTGCTCCTGCTGTCGGAGCCGGCCTCGGCCGGCGCCGTCGGCTTGGGAGTCGCGCCGGACTGCCCCTGCGGGGCGCCGGTCTGGGTCGCGCCGTCCGGGCCGGCGCCGGCGCCGTGGCGGCGGCGACCGCCGCGGCGGCGGCGCTTCGGCCCGCCCTCGGCGGACTCGGAGGCGGCCTGACCGGGGGCGGGAATGGTCGTGTCGGTGGTGCTGGGGGTCACAGATTCTCTCTTCCTTGACGGCTCCGTACGCGGCGTACCGCCGTCGTCCGCGGGTGGGCTCGAGTGCTCGCCCGGGATCAACGGTGTGCGCGGGAGTTCGTCTTGCGGGGGGCCGCCCTCGGGGCGGCCAGACTGGCTGCGGACTGGTGTTCCTTTCCTTTCAGAACACTGCCCGGTAGTCACAATGTCTGGGGGACTTCTGCGGGAGGAAGGCCCGGCGCGAAGCGCCTGGGAAGAAACCGGCTCCCGTCGTCTGAATCAAACCTTATCAGGTCTGCATTCTACCCTCAAGCCCGGATGCCCACACGCGCGTTCAGCGGCGGTGGTGCCTGAGGTGGTGTCGTGGCAGCGGAGATCCACGGCAGACCCCTGCAATGCGTCGCCTGGCCAGACAACCACCGTTTCATGGAGGGAGGCGATGCTACCATCCTAAGAGTGGGGAGTGAGCTGAGCGGCGAACCTGGTGCAGACCGCCATGGGGCGCCGATCGCTGTCGAGAGAGCGGGGGGTGTGTCGTGGGCCATTTCATCCTCGTCTGCGAGCGAGATCCGCAGCCCGGCACGGAGCGCGCCGAGACGCTGCGCAAGTGCGCGGACCTGCTGCAGCCGCGCGGCGTCGAACCAACCGCGCCGACCCTCGTCATGGAGCAGGGTCTGGCGCTCGCAATCGTGGGCTCGAGGGCCGCCGCGCCTGTACACGCGGCCAGCGTCTGCGTGGGGTGCATCCTCGACGCGCCGGGAGAATGGTGGCGGCCCGGCACGACGCCGCCCGACGGCACCTACGCTCTCTGCCGCTGCTCCACGGACGAGGTCGAGATCGTCACCGACGTCATCGCGTCACGCACCGTGTGGTACTACCACGATGACGACGTCTTTCTGGCCTCGACGTCGCAGCGCCCGCTCATCGCCCTGCTCCGCAGCTTCAGGCTCGAGCCGCAGGTCGTGACGTGGCTCGTGGCCTCGCGATCGCTCGGACCCTGTGCGTCGTACGACAAGCGCCTGCTCCGGGCGCCGAGCGACGGGTCGGTGCGACTCGACCGTCGCACCTGGTCCCTTGACGTGCGCTCGTGCTGGGAGTCGCCGCGGGCCGAAGCGGTCAGCGTAGATGAACACGTGCGACGGCTGAACGACGCCCTCGTGGAAACGTGTAGCTACCTGGCCTCCGACGAGGAGGACTGGCAGGTCTCGCTCTCGGGCGGGTACGACAGCCGCGCCATCCTCGTGGGGATGGTCCAGGCAGGGGCCGCTCCATCGTGCGTCACCTGGGGCCTGAGCGCCGCCATGCAGGACGAAGGGAGCGACGCCTTCGTGGCGCGTGAACTGGCGCGCAGCCTGGACGTCCCCTTCGAGTACTTCCCGCTCGACGACGCGGCCTGCGCAGCCGCGGACGCCCTCGACGAGTTCATCGTGCTGTCGGAGGGGCAGGTCGTCGATCTCACCATGTACGCTGACGGGTTCGCGGTGTGGAGAAGCCTTGCCGCCCGCGGCTGCCACGGTATCGTGCGAGGCCACGGCTACCAGTGGGCGTATCTCGACGAGTTCCACAACGTGTGCAACGTGCGCTGGCACAACGGTGTGACCCTGGTGTCCGAGTACGCCCCAATCCACCCCATCCATCGTCTGGGGCTGCCCGACCAGGTCTGGCCCGAACGCTACGAGCAGCAGGCCGGAGAGGACTTCCTTGAGTATCGCGATCGGCTACAGCACTACGTCTACAACCCCGCCCGAATCGCCCCCCTGAACCAGACGAAGGCCTCCCACGTCGAGATCGTCAACCCGCTCCAGGCGCGACGAGTGTCCGAGTTGGTCGCACGTCTGCCCGAACCCCTGCGCCTGCACCCGGGCGCACTGGTCCAGCTGCTCGAGCGCCATGGGCCCAAGGTCCCATTCGCGAGTCGTCCGGCGGCGACGCCGCCCGATGTCCTGCGCCGCCCCGAGATGCGCTCGGCCATCGCCGACGCGGTGTGCACGGATACGGCCGTCCGGCTCTTCGACGCCGATGCCCTCGCGGACACGGTGCAGGCGGTCCTGTGTCCCCCACGACAGCCGGGCCGGGCGACCGCCGGGAAAGCCTTGCGAGCCGTTCTGCCGCGCAAGGCACTGAACTACGCCAATCCCGTCGTCGGCGCCCGCCTCGATAGCCTGCAGATGGCCCTCAGGATGGCCATCGCGGCTCGAGCCGTGCAGCTCTTCGAGGACGACGCGCGACTGCTGGTCCCCTGAGGCCGACGCGCCGCCTCGCGGCGCACGCCCCCGCCGGCGGCAGGCGGGCATCTGCCGCCGCCGCGGGCGTCCATGACCGGCACGTCTGCTGAGCCCCGCGCCTACGCCCCGCTGGCCAGCTGCTCCGGCGGCTCCAGGCGCCGGTCCGCCTTCTTGGCGCGCTTGACCTCGTACATCAGCATGTCGGCGCGCGTCAGCAGCTCGTCCGGGTCGTCGAGGCCCCGCCAGTCCACGATCACCGTGCCGTAGCTCAGCATGATGGTGAGCCCCAGTTCCTCCCCGGCCCCCTTGATCGCCTCGTCCAGCCGCTGGACCAGGATGGTCGGATCGGTGGGCGACTCCGCGACCACGCAGAACTCGTCCCCGCCCAGTCGCGCGATGAGGTCGGTCTCCCGGAAGGCGTCGCGCAGCGCGTCGGCGACGGCCTTGAGCACGTCGTCGCCACGCTTGTGCCCCAGCCGGTCGTTGATGGCCTTGAATCCGTCGATGTCGCCGTACAGCGCCACGACCCTGGCCCCCGAGCGCTTGGCGCGCTTCGCCTGCTCGGGCAGCAGCACGTAGAAGCCGCGCCGGTTCTTGAGACCCGTGAGCTCATCGTGCAACGAGAGCTGCTCCAGTCGGTGCTCGGCCTTCTTGCGCACGGCGATGTCGCGCGAGATCGAGAGGACCATGAGCTGGCCGTCCACATCGGTGAGGCTCGAGCTGATCTCCACGGGCACCTGCCTGCCGTCGCGCCCCTTGCGCGCGCTCTCGTACACGACGCTGTCCTCGTGCAGGAGCCGCTCCATCACGCGGCGCATCTGCCCGGGCGTGGCCGGCGCGTCCACGGCGCGCGGGGTCAGGCCCAGCAGCTCCTCACGGGTGTAGCCGAGAAGCCTGCAGGCCGCGTCGTTGACCGCGGCGAAGGGCAAGGGCTCGCCGTGCGCATCGAGGCCGTGCAGGTAGACGGCGTCGTTGCTGGCCTCGAAGAGCAGGCGATAGCGCTTCTGGCTCACCCACAGCTGGCGTTGCATGGCTTGCAGCTCGTCCACGGCCTGCTGCAGGCGCCGCCGCTGTGTGACCATTCGATCGACCGCCCACCCGAGACCGATGCCGACCGCAAGATAGGCCACGACGCCGGCCGCGGAGCGGTCCGTCGGCACGTCGTGCAGCACGAAGTACGAGACCGTGGTCACGAAGGTCGCCCACAGGGCCGTCAGCAGGCCGCCGCGCAGACCGCCGAGGCAGGCCGCCACCACCACGAGCGGCAGGCCCAGGACCTGGATCGCTGACTGGGGCAGAAGCAACGCGAGAGCGCCGTAGAGCATCGCGACTGCAGCTACGGCGCGGTTGACGCGCACGGAGTTCAGAACGGCCTCCTGCGTCGGCGGGGGCGACAAGGTCGTCGGTCCTTCACCGTCCACGTCGGCACAATCCCCACGTACTTGAGCGTTTCGGGCGGCGCGCGTGGCGCGCCTCCGGACCAGCGGCCGCTAGGAGACCCCGGCCGCGTCCCAGGAGAAGGCGCCCCCGACGGCCGCGAGCCGGGCGCGCGTCTGCTCGTCGCAGAACGCGCCTGCCACCGCGTCCTCGTACATGCCCCGCGGCGTGTGCCCGAGGCGGACGGCCGCGGCGCAGTCCGCCGAGAGCGACGTGTCCATGAGCACGGGGTCGTCGCTCCCGATCGAGCAGCGGACGCCGGCCGCGAGCATGGCCGGGAGCGGGTGATGCTCGAGAGAATCCACCACGCCGGTGCGCACGTTGCTCACCGGGGTCACGTCGCAGACTATCCCGCGACCGGCGAGCTCGCCGAGCAGCGCAGGGTCTTCAACGGCGCGCACGCCGTGCCGCAGGCGGTCGGCGTGCAGGTCGTCCAGGGCGCTGCGGATGGACGCGGGGCCGGCGGTCTCGCCGGCGTGCGGCGCGGCCTTGAGCCCGCCCTCGCGGGCGACGGCGAAGGCGCGAGCGAAGGGCGCCGGCGGGAACCTGGCCTCGCTGCCGCCGAGGCTGACGCCGGCGACGCCACGTTCGCGAAAGCGGACCGCCCACCCGGCCAGGCGCTCGCCGATCTCGGGCGCGAAGTCGCGCGTGATGTCCGGCGTGAAGCGCAGGTCCACGCCGTACCGCTCGCGCGCCTCGTCGGCGCCGTCGCAGTAGCCCTCGAAGACCTCCTGCCAGGGCGTGCCCCGCGCCACCGGCTCGGACGGCGAGAACAGGGCTTCGGCGTAGAAGCACCCCTGGGCGGCCAGGTCGGCGGCGTAGTCCACGGCGACCTGGCGGAAGTCGCGACCGTGGCGCAGTACTCGTGTGGTCTTGATCCAGACACGGATGAAGTCATCGAAGCTGCGGAAGCGGCAGAAGCGGCGCAGGCCCTCCGCGGAACGCGCCGGCAGCTTGACGTCGTTGCGCCGGCCGAACTCGAGCAGCCGCTCCGGGCGCACCGTCGCCTCGAGGTGCACGTGCAGCTCGATCTTGGGGTAGGGCGCGCTCACCACCCCATGCTACCGCAGGGCACGAGTAGTCGGTGCGACGCGCAGGCCCGCCGTGATTGACCGCCGCCGCCAAGCCGTGTAGAAGCTGAAGTCGCAGCCGTAACCACATCCCGGGAGGAAGCGCCATGCGGAGGTCAACGCTCGCCGTCATCGTCGTCGCCATAGTGGCAGCCGTATTCGCGCTCGGCCTGGGCGCCGTGAGCACGCACTCCTCACGTGCGGCCGAGGAGCCCGTGCCGGTTGCCGGCCCTACCGCCGGCACGTCGGCCTACGAGTACATGGCTGAGCTCACCGACGAGATCGGCCCGCGCGTCGCCGGGCTCTCCAGCGAGACGCGCGCCGGCGACCGGATCCTCGAGTGGTTCTCCGAGCTCGGGTACGCCCCCGACACGCAGGAGTTCACCTACCGCGGCGACGGCAAGACCCATCGCTCGCGAAACATCGTCGCCATCAAGCCAGGCGTGAGCGGCCAGCAGATCGTCATCGGCGCCCACTACGACTCCGTGGCCGCCGGCCGGGGCGCCTTCGACAACGCGAGCGGCGTCGCCCTCATGATGCAGCTCGCCGACGCCCTGCGCGACCAGCGGACGCCGTACACGCTGGTCTTCGTCGCCTTCGGCGCCGAGGAAGCGGGCCTCCGCGGCTCGGCCAACTACGTCGCCGAGATGAGCGACCAGGCCCGGGCCGACACCGTCCTCATGATGAACTTCGACTCCGTGGCCACCGGCGACTGGCTCTACTGCTACAGCAGCAAGGAGGCCGCGTGGCCGCAGCTTGCGCTGCGAAGCATGGCGCGCCGGCTTGGCGCCTCCATCCTCACGAGTCCTGGTCTGAACAGGGACTACCCGTACGGCACGACGGGCGACTGGAGCGATCACGTCGCCTTCGGCAAGGCGGGCATCCCCTACCTCTACTTCGAGGCGACCAACTGGCTCCTGGGCGACAAGGACGGCTACCTGAACACCGTCAAGGACAAGGAGATCTGGCACAGCAGGAAGGACACCCTCAGCTACATCGAGCAGCGGTACCCGGGCAGGCTCGAGCGGCAGCTGGAGACCGAGTTCGCGGCGCTCAGCCTGTTCCTGACGGAGTACGAGATCCCCGCTCAGTGAGCGCGGCGGGGCCGCAGGCCCTCACGCCCGCCTGAAATCCTCCGCGAGGAGGTCCAGCAGCAGCGCGTCGCGCCAGCTCCCGTCCTCGACGCACTCGTACTCTCTGAGCACGCCCACCGCGGCGGAAGCCGAGCCTCTCGTAGACGTGGATCGCACGCGCGTTCTCCTTCGCGGGATCGACCGTCAGGCGGTGGTGCCCGCGCACGTCGATCAGCCACGCGATCAGCGTGCGCATGGCGTCCGGACCGACGCCGCGGCCCTGCGCCGCCGTCCCGACGAAGATGTCGACGGCGGCGCAGAAGTAGTCGGGGTCCGTCTCCTCGGCGTACTGGATGCAACCGGCGACGGCGCCGGGGTCGCCGGCCCGGGCGCCCGGCAGCACGATCGCGAACGTCACCGCGTCCTTCTCGTCGACGCGCTCCCACTCCGCGCGGCGCCACCAGCGCGCGACCTCAGGCTCCTCCAGGATCGCGTGCAGCGCCGCGAGATCGGCGGCCGCCACGGGGCGCAGCGTGACGAGGCGGCCGTGAAGCGTCGGAGGCTGGTCTGGCGTCGGGTCCACGGCGAAAGCGTAGCAGAGGAGAGCACGGGGCCGGCCGGCAACGCCCGCGGCCCCGCGGCCTCCTACTTGCGCTTCTCGCTCCCCCCGGCGCGCCAGACGAGGTACGAGTGCACGAAGCCGTCGAGGTCGCCGTCGAGCACGCTCTGCGCGTTGCCGACCTCGTAGCCGGTGCGCATGTCCTTCACCATCTGGTACGGCTGCAGGACGTAGCTGCGGATCTGGCTGCCGAAGTCCACGTTGACCACCTCGCCACGCTCGCGTGCCAGCTCCTCGGCCAGCTTGCGCTCTTCGAGCTCCACCAGCTTCGACCGCAGCATGTGCATGGCGACGGTCTTGTTCTGCAGCTGTGAGCGCTCGTTCTGGCACTGCACGACGATGTTGGTGGGCAGATGCGTGATGCGGATGGCCGAGCTGGTCTTGTTGACGTGCTGCCCGCCGGCGCCGCTCGATCGATACGTGTCGATGCGCAGCTCGTCCTCGTTGATCTCCACCTCGACGTCATCGCTCACCAAAGGCGAGGCGTCGACGGAGACGAAGCTGGTGTGGCGGCGGTTTGCGGAGTCGAAGGGACTCATGCGGACGAGACGATGCACTCCCCGCTCGGCTTGGATGAGCCCGTAGACGTTCTCGCCCTCCACGGTGAGCGTGGCGCTCTTGAGCCCCGCCTCGTCGCCGTCCTGCAGGTCGTTCATCTCGACCTTGAAGCCGCGCTGCTCGAACCAGCGCAGGTACATGCGCAGCAGCATCTCCGCCCAGTCCTGCGACTCGGTGCCGCCGGCGCCCGGATGGATGGTGAGGATCGCGCCGCCCTCGTCGTACTTGCCGCTGAAGAAGCGGAGCTCCTCGCCGCGCTGAAGGTCGGCCTCGAGGGCGTCGACGCCGGTCACGAGCTCCTGCAGGAGCTCGTCGTCGACGGAATCGCCGCTCAGCTCCTCGCGCAGCAGTTCCTCAGTGGACTCGAGATCGGCGAAGCGCGTCTCGATCGCGTCGAAGTCTTCGAGCCGGCGCTTGATGCGGCTGTACTCGGCGGAGACCTTGGAGGCGGCCGCCTGGTCGTCCCAGAAGTCGCCCGCGCGCATGCGCTCCTCGAGCGACGCGAGATCGGCTGTCAGCCTGGGGGGGTCAAAGATAGCTCCGCAGCCAGCCAAGGCGCCCGGAGGCTTCCTTCAACCGCTCGCGGAGCGCGTCCAGCTGGACGAGTGTGTCTGGGGCGTTGAGACTCATGGCCG
This sequence comes from uncultured Thermoleophilia bacterium, assembly GCA_963808735.1. Classification (GTDB taxonomy): domain Bacteria; phylum Actinomycetota; class Thermoleophilia; order UBA2241; family UBA2241; genus CAIXSE01. The sequence goes on from CAWEHE010000035.1 coordinate 51,872, forward strand.
ACGTAGTCTACCCGAATCCGCGGACCGTCGGGACAGGTGCTGTCACCGCTGCCGGAGTGAAACGAGCGGGCGAAGCCTACGGCGTTCCACGGAGCTTCAGCCGAAGGTGTTCAAGCTCCGTGACGATTCGCTACGTAGCGGGCGAATGGTCACGGTGAGCTTGAGTCGCGCAGCGACTCACGCACCGTGACACTTCTTGTACTTCTTCCCGCTCCCGCACGGGCACGGGTCGTTGCGCCCGACCTTGTCGTAGACGATGCGCTGCTGCACCTGCACGGGACCCGTGCTGGTCGTCGCGCCCTTGCCGCCGGCCGCCACGTTGGGCGGCGGCTGGTCGGCCAGACCGTCGCCCTGCGCGCCCAGCTCGCCGGCGGCCATCGCCGCGCCGGTGAACGACGTCTGGTTGATCAGGTCGTCGCCGCTCGTGTAGTTGAGCGCCACCACCGGCTCGTCGAGCGTGATGGCGGTGAACATCGCGAGGTCCTCGGGGCGGTTCTTCATGAGCGTGGTGACCGTGCTCGTCTTGACGCCCTCGAGCATGTCGTTGAACAGGTCGAAGCCTTCGCCCTTGTACTCCACCAGCGGGTCGCGCTGGCCGAGCGCCCGCAGGTGGATGCCCTCCTGCAGGTAGTCCATGTCCAGAAGGTGCTCCTTCCAGCGGCCGTCGATCACCTGCAGCATGACGGCGCGCTCGACCGTGCGCATCTGCTCGTCGCCGATCAGGCGCTCGCGCTCGTCGTACTGCGCGAGCGCATCGTCGACGGCGAGCTCGACGACCTCGTCGACCGTCCCGTCCTCGACGTCGACGTCGTCCTTCTTGAGCGTGGGCGTGAAGACCTGCTTGAGCGCGATGAACAGCGAATCGAGGTCCCAGTCCTCGGAGTACTGCACGCCCTCGAGGCTGCCGCGTACCGTGCCCTCGACGCGCTCGGCCACCATCTCGCGCACCTGCTCGCCGAAATCCTCGCCCATGAGGATGCGCTGGCGCTGGTCGTAGATGACGCGCCGCTGCTCGTTCATGACCTCGTCGTACTTGAGGACGTTCTTGCGGCGCATGAAGTTGAGCTCTTCGACCTTGACCTGCGCCTTCTCGACCACGTTGCTCAGCATCTTGGCCTCGATCGGCTGGCCCTCCTGCGGACCGAGGCGACTGAGGATCTTGAACATGCGATCGCCGGCGAAGAGGCGGATGAGCTCGTCCTCCGCTGAGAGGTAGAAGCGGCTTTCGCCGGGGTCGCCCTGGCGTCCGGAGCGGCCGCGAAGCTGGTTGTCGATGCGGCGGCTCTCGTGACGCTCGGTGCCGAGCACGTAGAGGCCGCCGAGCTCGATGACGCCTTCGCCGAGCTTGATGTCGACGCCGCGGCCGGCCATGTTGGTGGCGATGGTGACGGCGCCCTTCTGGCCGGCGTTCTCGATGATGTGCGCCTCGCGCTCGTGCTGCTTGGCGTTGAGCACGTTGTGCGGTACGCCGTGGCGCTCGAGCAGGCGAGAAAGCATCTCGCTGATCTCGACGGACACGGTGCCGACCAGCACAGGCTGACCCTTCTCGTACCGCTCGATCAGGTCCTCGACGACCGCGGCGTGCTTCTCCTTCGCGGTCGTGAAGATGTAGTCGTTCTCGTCCAGCCGGATCATGTCGGCGTTGGTCGGGATCTGCACGACCTCGAGCGTGTAGATCTGACGGAACTCGTCCTCCTCGGTCTTGGCCGTACCGGTCATGCCCGCGAGGACCTCGTACATGCGGAAGTAGTTCTGGAGGGTGATCGTCGCGAGCGTCTGGTTCTCCTCGCGGATCGGCACCTTCTCCTTGGCCTCGATCGCCTGGTGCAGGCCCTCGGAGTAGCGCCTGCCGTCGAGGATCCGGCCGGTGAACTCGTCGACGATCAGCACCTCGCCGCCCTGGACGACGTACTCGACGTCCTTGCTGTAGAGAGCCTCGGCGCGCAGCGCCTGGATGAAGTGGTTGACGAGCCCGCCGTTCGAGTCCTTGTAGAGGTTGTCGATGTCGAGCGCGCGCTCGACCTTGGCGACGCCGCTCTCGGTGACGGCGACGGTACGCTGCTTCTCGTCGACCTCGTAATCCTCGCCGGCGACGAGTCGCGGAACGACGCGCGCGAACTGACGGTAGGTGTCCGCCGCGGTCTCGGGCGCGCCGCTGATGATGAGCGGCGTGCGCGCCTCGTCGATGAGGATCGAGTCGACCTCGTCCACGATGCAGAAGTGGTGGCCGCGCTGCACCATGTGCTCGCGACGCATGGTCATGTTGTCGCGCAGGTAGTCGAAGCCGAACTCGGAGTTGGTGCCGTAGGTGACGTCGGCGTTGTACTGGGCGCGGCGCTCCTCCGGCGTCATGTTGGCCTGGATGACGCCGACCTCGAGGCCGAGGAAGCGGTACACCTGGCCCATCCACTCGGCGTCGCGCTTGGCGAGGTAGTCGTTGACGGTGACCAGGTGAGCGCCGTTGCCGGCGATGCCGTTGAGGTACATCGGCATGGTGGCGACGAGCGTCTTGCCCTCACCGGTCTTCATCTCGGCGATGTCGCCGTCGTGGAGCACGATGCCGCCGAGCACCTGGACGTCGAAGGGGCGCATGCCCAGCGAGCGCTTCGCCGCTTCGCGGGCCACGGCGAAGGCCTCGAACAGCAGGTCGTCGAGCAGTTCGCCGTTCTCGTGGCGCTCTCGGAACTCGGCGGTCTTGGCGCGCAGCTGGTCGTCGCTGAGGGCCGCGATCCCAGGCTCGAGCTCAGTCACCCTCTGAGTCTGTTCCTGGAGCGTCTTGAGGCGCCGGCCTTCACCGGCGTGCAGAAGCTTGTCGACGATCTTGATCACAGGGGTACGACTCCCGGGGTCTCGTGGTTGGCGTCTCCGCCCATTGTCGCACAGCCTGCGGCCCGCGTCGTACTCAGCGCGTCCGGCGCCCGAAGGGCGTCACCGGACGCGCGGTGCGGCGCGGGCCCCTCGGCCGCTCAGCCTTCGGCCGGCTCGATCAGGCCGTAGTGGCCGTCGTTGCGACGGTAGACCACGTTCGTCCGGTTGGACTCCGCGTTGGTGAACACGAAGAAGCCGTGACCGACGAGCTCCATCTGCAGCGTGGCCTCGTTGACCGACATCGGCTTGAGCGCGAACTGCTTCGTCTTCACGATGCGGCCGTTGTCTCCGGAGTGCTCGGACTCCCCGGCGATCTCGTCGGCGAGCGCGGCCGCGGCGGCCACCGGCGCCAGCTCGGGAGCCGGCGTGGCGTCGAGGGTCAGCTTGTCGTGGCCGTGCCGGGTCTTGCCGTGCATCTTGTCGTGGAACTTCTTGGCGCGGCGCACCAGCTTGTCGGTCACCAGGTCGATGGCGGCGTACATGTCGGTGGAGGACTCGCGCGCTCGGATCACGGGACCGCGGGTGAACACCGTCGCCTCGGCGATGCACGGCTCGGCGATGCTCGGGTTCTTCTCGACCTTGAGCTCGAGCTCCACCCTCGTCACCTCGTCGATCTTGCGCTGCAGCAGGAGCTTGTGGACGTGCTCGATCTTCTCGTTGGCGTAGTCCTGCAGTGCGGGCGTGACGGTGACGTTGCGACCCTTGATCTGCGTTTTCATCGACATCGCTCCTTCGGGACGGCGTGGTCTCGCGATGCTTGGGCATGCGGTGCACGAACGGTGCGTGCAAAGGTGAATGCGAGGGGGTCGGGGCTTGCTTGAGCGAGCGCTTCGGCACACTGGTTCAACGTTTCACCTGTCGTGTAGACGTCGTCAACGATGATCACTCGCTTGAGTCTATTACGTACCCCGAAGCCGCCCTCCCGCAACGCGAACGCGTGGTGGACGTTGGCGGCGCGCGAGGCCCGGTCGAGCCCGCTCTGGCGGGCGCCGTGCCGCACGCGACGGAGCAGCGGAGCATAGGGGAGCCCGGCGTCCGTCGCAAGCCGACGGGCGAACCCCTCGGCGAGGTCGAAGCCGCGATCGAGCTGATGCCCGCGGTGGGCGGGGACCGACGTCACGACGACGTCCCCGCCGGCGCCGGCGTGGGCCACGGCCGCGGAGAACGCCGGCGTGGCGCGACGTGCCATGTCGTCCGTCAACGAGCGCAGCGCGCGGAACTTGCACGCCGTGACGAGAGCCCGGGCCGGCCCTTCGTAGCAGAACGCGGCCGACGCGGCGGCGAAGGCGAGGTCGCGTCCGGCGCACTCGCGACAGGCGGGCATGCCGCGAGCCGGCCGGCCGGACCTTGCAGGGCGCGCCGGCCTCCCGGCGCGCCGCAGCGGCGCGCCGCAGCGGCGGCAGCGGTCGTCCGGGAGGGGGTGGAGCTCAGCGGCGCACGCATCGCACAGCCAGCTGCCGGCGGCGCGACACACGACGCAGCGTCTGGGGAACACCAGGTCGAGCAGGCCGTCGAGTGCGCCCTTGGCGTGCACTCGGGGCACCGTCTTCACGCCCTCTCGACGTCCACGCTGGATTCGCCGAGCCCGACACGAGTGCGCGGCTCGAGGCGCGCGCCCGCTTCGATGAGGGCGTGCGCGGCCACGCTGGAGCGGTCACCGATGACGGCGTCCTCGTGCACCACGGCCTCGTGGTGCACCACGACGTTGCGGCCGAGGATGCTGCCGGCCAGGCGGGAGCCGCGACCCGCTTTGGCGCCGTCCCACTGGATGACGCCCTCGAGCACGGCGCCGCGCTCGACGACGCAGCCGTCACCGATGATGAGCGGGCCGATGAGTTCGGCGCCGGCCTCGATCAGGCAGCCGGCGCCGAGGAGGACCGGCGCTTCCAGCCGGACCCCCGGTTCGATCTCGGTGCCTTGCCCGACCCAAACGCGCGGGGAGATCTGACGGCCGGGTACCTCGAGGTCGACCCGGCCGAGCAGGGCATCGAAGTTGCTGAGCCGGTACTGCTCGATGTTGCCGACGTCGTTCCAGTACGTCGTGAGCTCCCAGCAGTGGAACGGGTGCCCGTCGGCCAGCAGCGCCGGAAAGACGTCCTTGGCCCAGTCCACGAAGGCGCCGGGCGCGACGTAGTCGAAGATCTCCGGCTCGAAGGCGTAGATGCCGCAGTTGCAGAGCGTGGACAGCGCCTCCGCCCGCGGCGGCTTCTCCTGAAAACCGACCACCCGCATGGCGTCGTCGTGCACCACCACCCCGTACAGCGACGGGTCGTCGACCTCCTTGACCGCCATCGTCGCGATCCCTCCCGAGGCCTTGTGCGCGACGAGAAAGGCGGTGAGGTCGATGTCGGTGAGGCCGTCGCCGCTCATGACGAGGAACGTCGATCCGGAGAGGAACTCGCGGAAGGCGTCGGCGCCGCCGGCCGTCCCGAGGAGGCGTTCCTCCAGGTTGTAGCGCACCTCGACGCCGAACTCCGAGCCGTCGCCGAAGTACGAGCGGATCTTGTCGGGGTGGTAGTGCAGGTTGGCGGCGATCTCGGTCACGCCGTGTCGGCGCAGCAGTCGCAGCAGGTGCTCCATGACGGGGCGGTTGAGGATGGGCACCATGGGCTTGGACGTGAGGCCCGTGAGCGGATACAGCCGCGTGCCGAGACCGGCGGCCATGAGGTAGGCGCGCGCGCTCACGGCGCGCACTCCCCACCGGCGCAAGCCCCGGACAGAGTCGGGCCGAACGGCGGTCGCAGCACGCCGGCCTCCGTGATCAGGGCGGCGATGTTGGCGGCCGGGGTGACGTCGAAGGCCGGGTGACGGGCGGACGCGCCCTCCGGAGCGACCCGCTCCCCGTGGAAGGACGTGACCTCGGCGGGGTCGCGCTCCTCGATCGGGATGGCGGCGCCGGTCGGGGTGGCGAGATCGACGGTCGAGAGCGGCGCGGCCACGTAGAAGGGCACGTCATGCTCCTTTGCCAGCACGCTGACGCTGTAGGTGCCGATCTTGTTGGCCGTGTCGCCGTTGGCGGCGATGCGGTCGGCGCCGACCACGACGCCGTCGACCTCGCCGCGACGCATGAAGTAGCCCGCCATGTTGTCGCTGATGAGCTGATACGGGATGCCTTCGACCTGCAGCTCCCAGGCGGTGAGCCGGGCGCCCTGCAGCCAGGGCCGCGTCTCGTCCACCCAGACGGAGATGTCCGGGTACCGCGCCGCAGCGGTGCGGATGACGCCGAGCGCGGTGCCGTAGCCGGCCGTCGCGAGGGCGCCGGCGTTGCAGTGCGTGAGGATGCGGTCGCCGGCGCCGAACAAGGCGGCGCCGTGGTCGCCGATGCGCAGACAGCGGTCGACGTCGTCGTCGTGGATCGCCTGTGCCTTCGCCAGCAGGCCGGCCGCGACGGACGCCGGAGCAGCCTGCGGTCCGCCGGCGGCGAGCGCCGTCTCCCAGGCTCGCCGCATCTCGTCCAGCGCCCAGCGCAGGTTGACGGCGGTGGGCCGCGTGGCCAGCAGGCCTGCGGCGGCCCGCTCGAGCGCGTCCCTGAGCGACGCCGCATCGCCGGGCGCTGCGGCGGCCTCGGCGGCCGCGAGCGCGATGCCGCCGGCCGCGGTGACACCGATCGCCGGCGCGCCACGGACGGTCATGTCGGCGATCCGGTCCGCGACCTCGAGCCAAGTGCGGCAGTGGACGTAGCGCTCCTCCTGCGGCAATGCCAGCTGGTCGATGAGCACGACCTCGCCGGGCAGGATCTCGACGGTGCGCACGCGCAGCAGCGAGCCGCCGGGCCCGCTGCGCTCGCCGGCGGCCCCGGCTCCCTCGGCTTCCTCGCGCTCGCGGTTCAAGAGAGCTCCGGGCTCAGGTGCCCTGGTCCCAGGAGGCGAGGTACTTGGCCTGCTCCTCGGTGAGCGTGTCGCAGTCGACCGCCATCGACTCGAGCTTGAGCCGGGCGATCTCGTCGTCGATGTCCTTGGGCACCACGTAGACCTTGTTCTCGAGGCTCGCGTGGTTCTTGACCATGAACTCGGCCGAGAGCGACTGGTTGGCGAAGCTCATGTCCATGACCGCCGCCGGATGACCCTCGGCGGCCGCCAGGTTGACCAGCCGGCCGTCGGCAAGCAGGTAGATGCGGCGGCCGTCGGCCATGGTGTACTCGTCGACGAACTCGCGCACCGTGCGCTTCTTGACGGAGAGCTTCTCGAGCGCCGGAATGTCGATCTCGACGTTGAAGTGACCGGTGTTGGCGACGATCGTGCCGTCCTGCATGACCTCGAAGTGCTCGCCGCGCAGCACGTGGATGTCGCCGGTGGCGGTGACGAAGAGCTTGGCGATCCTGGCGGCCTCGGCGACCGGCATGACGCGGAAGCCGTCCATGACGGCCTCGAGCGCGCGCAGCGGGTCGACCTCAAGCACGATGACGTCGGCGCCGTGGCCCTTCATGCGCATGGCGAGGCCGCGGCCGCACCAGCCGTAGCCGGCGACGCACACGGTGCTGCCGGCGATGAGGATGTTGGTGGCGCGGATGACGCCGTCGAGCGTGCTCTGGCCGGTGCCGTAGCGGTTGTCGAACATGTGCTTGGTGTTGGCCTCGTTGACGGCCACGATCGGGAACATCAGCCGGCCCTCGGCCTCGAGCGCCTTGAGGCGGATGACGCCGGTGGTGGTCTCCTCGGTGCCGCCGATGATGTCCGCGGCCATGTCGGGACGCTCGCCGTGGAGGACGCCGATGACGTCGGCGCCGTCGTCCATGGTGATGTTGGGCCGGTGATCGACGCAGGCGTTGATGTGCGCGTAGTACGTCTCGTCGTCCTCGTCGTTGATGGCGTAGACGCGCACGCCGTACTCCTTGACGAGCGCGGCGGCGACGTCGTCCTGCGTGCTCAGCGGGTTGCTGGCGCAGAGCACCACGTCGGCGCCACCGGCAGCCAGCGTACGCATGAGGCCGGCCGTCTCCGTGGTGACGTGCAGGCAGGCGCCGATGCGCACGCCCTCGAGCGGCTTCTCCTCCTCAAAGCGCTCGCGGATGGCGCGCAGGACCGGCATGTGCATGTCGGCCCACTCGATGCGCAGCACGCCCTCGGGGGCGAGTCCGATGTCTTTGATGTCGTAGTCGTTGCTCAAACCGAGCCTCACTCTCTGTCGGATCGCGGCGCCTGCAGCACTCCACAAGCAGCCAGTCTCAAGCCGTAGTACGCGGCGACGATGGCGGCGGGGACGAGACGATCTGACGCGATGGCGCAGCCCCCTTCGCGTACCGCCCGGGCCTCGAAGCGCGTGAGGCGGCGGGCGTCGGCGACGCCCGCCGCCACGACGCCGAACGAGTATACCCGAGCCCCATCGCGCGGACGAACGAGGCGGGGTTGATATATGCCGGTCATGCTCGGGAAGTCCCGCGGCACGCCGTCCGGCCAGCGGCCGGTGAGCGGGCCACGCGGCTCGAGGCCGACGTGGTCGGCGATGACGACGAGCTCGCCGGAGGCCGGCGGCGCCTCGTCGGCCGACGAGGCCATCGCCGGCTTCCCGCCGTTTCCGACCCAGACGACGGGGACGACGAGCCCGACGCACGCGCCGCGCGGCTGCTCTGCGAAGAGCTCGAAGAGCGGTCCCTCGAAGGGGACGGATGGACGCAGGTCGTGACGCTCCAGGCTCTCGACCTGCGCGCCGGGAAACAGGAGGGCGCCGGCCCGGCGGCTCGCCGCGTCGCCGGCGGTCAGGACGAGCGCGACGCTGTCGCCGGCCAAGCGGCGTCAGCCGGCGTCGCCGGCGAGGCTGGCCTTGAACGCCTGGATGGCGTCGACCGGGGTCGGATCGACGCCGTAGAGCACGGCGAGGTAGCACGAGACGTAGTCGCCGAGCTGGACGAGCGAGAACAGCCGCGCCAGCCGGCAGGCGCCGCGCGCGGCGACAAGCTCAGTGGAGACGCCGAGCGCCTCGTAGTCGCGCGCCGTGAGCTCGGCGCGCCGCGAGAGGCGCTCGTCACCCGTGTCGTCATGCAGGAAGACCGCGACGGTGGACGAGGTGACGTGCGGCAGGCTCGTCCAGCCCATGAGCTCGTTGTGATCAAGCTCCGGCAGTTCGTTGAAGAAGGCCGGAGCCTTCGCGTTCTCGTTGATCTGCCCCTTCCAGCGCCGGGCGACGGGCGCCGTGGGCCCGGCGCCGTACGCGACCACAAGCCTCTTCTCCAGCCGCCGCGCCAGGGTCTTCGCGGGGTTGCCGTCCCCAGCGCTCTCCGGCCCGAGGACCGCGTTGTCCAGCTCGAGCTGCGCCGCTGCCGCGGACACGTCTCCGGCGTGCTCGTGGCACAGTCCGGCAGCCTCCAGCGTGGCCAGCAACGGCATCGAGAGCAGACCGACCGCCGCTCGCGGCTGGCCGCCGCCGGGGACGAGCACCAGCGGCAGGCCCTCCGCCTCGGCGTACGCGGCCAGGCGCCCGCCGGAAGCCACGCACACCGGGACGCAGCCACGCGAGCGCGCCTGCACCGCGCACGCCAGCGCTTCTTCGGTCGCTCCCGAGTAGCTCACGACGACGACGAGCGTCTCCGGACCCACCCACGCCGGGAGCGCGTACCCGCGGACGACCGTGGCGGGTACTGGCAGGCCGGCCAGGCAGGCGAGGACGAGGTCGGCGCCGATGGCCGAGCCTCCCATCCCGCAGACGGCGAGCCCGTCGGGCTCCGCCGGCGGGATGGCGGGGAAGGTCCCGAAGAAGGCGCCTGCAAGCCGCTCGCGAGCCGTCGCGTAGCCCTCGCGGAGCTGCCGCGGCAGGGCGGTCACTTCGGCGAACATGCCGCCGCGATCGACGGCCGCGACCCTCGCAGGGCCGAGGTCCTCGGGGCGTTCCACGTCAGCCTTCGAGGATGACGGAGAGCACGAGGTCGCGCTTCTCCTCCATCAGGGCCTGCGAGTCGGCGCCCAGGTTGAGGCGCAGCAGCGGCTCGGTGTTGGACGCGCGCACGTTGAAGTGCCAGTCGTCGTAGTCGACCGAGATACCGTCCAGGTGACCCTGCTCGCCGTCGGAGAACCGCTCCTCGATGCGCGCGAGCGCCGCCGGGACGTCGTCGACCACGGAGTTGATCTCGCCGCTGATGAAGTACTTCGTACGCAGCGGCTCCAGGAGCTCCGCCATGGTGGCGCGCTTCTGCGAAAGCAGCTCGAGGATGAGCAGCGCGGGGATGAAGCCGGAGTCGGCGTTGTAGTTGTCGGCGAAGTAGTAGTGGCCCGACACCTCGCCGCCGAAGAGTCCGCCCTCGCGGCGCATGCGCTGCTTGAAGAAGGCGTGCCCGACGCGGTTGAGCAGGGGCACGCCTCCGTTCGCGCTGATCACGTCGGGCACGGCGCGGCTCGCGCGCAGGTCGTAGAGGATCTTGGCGCCCGGGTTCTTGAGCAGCAGCGCTTCCGCGAGCAGCGCGGTGACGAAGTCGCCGGGCACGAACTCCCCCGCCTCGTCGATGAAGAAGCAGCGGTCGGCGTCGCCGTCCCAGGCGATGCCGAGGTCGGCCTTCTCGGCCACCACGCGCTCCCGGATCTCACGGCTGTTCTCCTCCAGCAACGGGTTGGGTGAGTGGTTGGGGAACGTCCCGTCGACCGTGAAGTACATCTCCACGCAGTCGAGAGCAGTGCCGGCGAAGACCGGCCGCGCCAGCTTGCCGGCGACGCCGTTGGCAGCGTCCATGACCACCCTGTACGGCCGGAAGGCCGAGGCGTCCACGAGCCCGTGCAGGTGCTCGACGTAAGCAGGATAGAGGTCGAGGCGCTCGATGGTCGTGCCGGCGACCTTCGCCGGCAGTTCCTCGAGCGCCTGGCTCCGCTCCTTGAGTTCGGGGATGCCGGCGTCGCCGCTCAGCGGCAGCGCTCCCTCCCCCACCAGCTTCATGCCGTTGTACTGCGGCGGGTTGTGCGAGGCGGTCACCATCGCGCCGCCGTCCAGCCCCTCCGACGCGACGCCGTAGTACAGCATCTCGGTCGGAACGAGGCCGAAGTCGACGGTCGAGGCGCCGCCTGCGGCGGCGCCCGCGGCGAAGGCCTCGACGAGCCCGACGGACGACGGACGGGGATCCATCCCCACGCCCAGCCGCGCCGCTCCCAGCTGCTGCGCCAGCGCGCAGCCGATGCGCTCGGCCGCCGCCTCGTCGAGCTCCTGCGGGTACAGTCCGCGTATGTCGTAGGCCTTGAAGATGCCGTCGGGGATCGTCATGTACCCTCCCTGCCGCGGAGCTGCTCGAAGAACTGGATGGAGTTGTCGGGCAGCTCCGTGTCCGGATACACGCAGATGCCGCCGGCGAGCCGGTTGCCGGCGCCGATCACGCAGGCCTCGCCGAGCACGGCGCCGTTGAGCTGCGTCCCGGCGCCGACGCGGCAGTCGCGCACGAGGATGCTGCCCTCCACCTGCGCGTGTGCGCCGATGACGACGCCGGACTGGACGACGGCCTCCACGACGGTCGCGCCCTCACCGACCACCGCGCCGGAGCCGAGCACCGTCAGAGGGCCGACCCGGGCTCCGGCCTCGACACGTGCGCCGTCGGCGACGTAGCACGGCGGCACGATCCGCGCGCCTCCGGAGACCTGCGCCGACGGCGAGACGTAGAGGTACTGCTCGCCGAGTGCGTCGGCCACGGACGTGTGCACCGCCCGCTCGAGGATGTCGAAGTGCGCCTGCAGATAGCTGTCCGGCGTGCCGATGTCGCGCCAGTAGCCGTGGTCGACGTAGCCGTAGAGCGAGCCGGCGGAGGCAAGCTTGGGGAACACCCCTCGCTCGATCGAGAACAGCCGACCACGAGGGATCATCTCGAGGACCTCGGGTTCGAGGACGTACACGCCGGCGTTGATGAGGGCCGTGCCCTCCCACTCGCCGGGCTTCTCCAGGAAGCTGGCGATGGCGCCGTCCTCACGCAGTTCGACCAGGCCGTAGCGCCGCGGGTCCTCGACCGGGGTGAGGAAGATGGTCCCCATGCCCCCCCTGGCGACGTGCGACGCCGCAAGCGCGCTGAGGTCGACGTCGCTGAGGACGTCGCCGTTGAAGACGTAGAAACTGCCGTTCTCGAGCTTGTCCTGGCAGTTGGCGATCGCGCCGGCCGTGCCCAGGGGCTCATCCTCGACCGCGTAGTCCACCTCGAGGCCGTACCCGGACCCGTCGCCGATCACCGCCTCGATGGCCTCGGCCAGAAAGCCGGTGGAGAAGATCGCGCGCTCGACGCCGTGACGGGCCAGGTTGTCGAGGATGTAGGCGACGAAGGGGCGTTCGACGACAGGTGCGACGGGCTTGGGCACGCGGGAGGTGACGGGACGCAGCCGCGTGCCCTCGCCGCCGACGAGGATGACGGCCTGCCGCGGGATGCCTCGGGCCACGCTCATCACGGCGGCTCAGCCGGCGACGGGCGCCGGTACGTCGTCGCCGAGGCCGATGCCCTCGTACTCCAGCCCGGCCCGTGCGGCCGCTGCCGGGTCGACGAAGTTGCGGCCGTCGATGAGGAGCGGCCGTGCCATGGCCGCCGCGGCGGCGGCCCAGTCGAGCCGCGCGAACTCGGGCCACTCGGTGACGAGGACGGCCGCGTCGGCGCCGGCGAGCGCCAGGAGGGGCTCCGCGCAGATCTCGACGCCCGGGAACAGCGGGTGATCACCGGCGTCGAGCATGGGGTCGTAGGCCTTCACCGTGACGCCCTCGTGGATGAGGCGTCCGGCGAGGACGATCGAGGCCGCCTCCCGAAGGTCGTCGGTGTGGGGCTTGAAGGTGAGCCCAAGCAGCGCCACGGTGGCGCCGCGAAGGCCCCCGAGCCGGTCCTTGAGCTTGCCGACCACCCGCCGCTTCTGGAGGGCGTTGACCTCGATGACCGCGTTGAGCAGCTGGAAGTGGTAGCCGGTGTTGCCCGCCAGCTGCTTGAGCGCCTGTACGTCCTTGGGGAAGCACGAGCCGCCGTAGCCGATGCCCGCCTGCAGGAAGTGCGGGCCGATGCGATGGTCGAGGCCCATGCCGTGGGCGACCGTCTTGACGTCGGCGCCGACCTGCTCGCAGACGTTGGCGATCTCGTTGATGAAGGAGATCTTCGTGGCGAGGAAGGCGTTGGACGCGTACTTGACCATCTCCGCGGTGGGGACGCTCGTGCGCACGACGTCGGTGTCGATGCCCCGGTAGAGCGCCTCGACGGCGGCGCCGTCCTCCGTGCGGAAGCTGCCGATGACGATGCGGTCCGGCTCCAGGAAGTCCTGGATGGCCTGGCCTTCACGCAGGAACTCGGGGTTGGAGGCGTAGGTGATGCCCGCCGCGCCGAGCGCCTCCAGATCGGCCGTGACCTTCTCGCCCGTTCCGACCGGGACGGTGCTCTTCATGACGAGCAGACGCTGCCCGCCGCGCGCGGCGATCTCGCGGACCGCGTACTGCACGCGGGAGAGGTCGGCGTCGCCCGACGGCGACGGCGGCGTGTCGACGGCGATGAAGAGGATGTGGCAGGACTCGAGCAGCACGTCGTAGGACGTCGTGAACGCCAGTCGGGCGGCGTTGTCGGCGACGAGCTTCTCGAGGCCGGGCTCGTAGATGGGGACCTCTCCGCGCTCCAGTCTGGCGATCTTGGCCTCGTCGACGTCCATGCACACGACGTCGTGCCCGAGGTGGGCGAAGCACACGGCCGAGACGAGGCCGACGTACCCGGTACCGACGACCCCGAGCGGAGCGGCATTCATGCGGATCAGAACCTCCGTGAGAAGTGAGAAAGAGCCCCGTTTACGGGCGGGAGTCTACCACAGGCGCGGCCGCGGTCCGGCCCCTCGGGACGCGAGCGCGCTCCCTCACCGGACGAGTCGCTCGAGCTCGTCGCGGCTGGCGGCGTCGAGCGGATTCAGCCCCAAGGCACGGATCAGGGCTGCCCTCGCCGCCTTGTCGCGTCCGAAGGCCTCATGCTGGAGCACACCGATGGCGTACCAGACCTCGTAGTTCTGCGGCTGCAGCCGGGCCGCCTCCTGCAGCCGCTCCAGCGCCTCGCGGTTGCGGCCCAACTGCTGGAGCAGGGAGGCTTCGGTCAGCAGGGGACTGACGGCCAGCGGATCGAGGCCGGCCGCCCTTCTCGCGTCGCGAGCGCCGCGACGACGTCTCCGTCGCTGGAGGCGGCGATCGCGGCGCTCTCGGCGCGGTGGGCGAGGTACGGTGGCATCCAGCTCACGGCGAGCAGCACGAGGGCCGCGCTGGCGACGACGCGCGGCGCCCAGCCCACGCGGCGGGAGCGCCGCGCCCGCCGTGCCGACGCGCGGCCGTCTTCGCGCCCGGACTCGTCCATCCGCTCCTTCTCGTCCGCGCGCAGCCACGCCGGCGTCGCTGCCGGCCCGGCCGCTTCGCCGGACGCCGCCGGAGGTCGCCGCAGCAGGACCGAGGCTCGTGGCCTTCGGATGACCGGCCTCAACCGCCTGCCGGTTCGCGCGCCGCTCGTCCCCCGGCGCGGGTCGCCCGATACGAGGCGCACGCGGCGAGCGAAGACGAAGACCAGCGTCCCGACGGCAGCCATGTCCCAGTCCCAGTCCCAGGAGAGATGGACGAAGAAGGCGATGACGCCGGCCTGCATCGCCACCAGCACCGGGTGCAGGGGGTCTCGCCGCCGCGAGAACGGATTGCCGACCGCCGCGGCCACGAGCAGCGCTATCGCCGCCACGTAGAGCCCAAGGCCCACCAGACCGAGCTCGCTGAGCACGTTGTACCACTGGCTGTGGGCGTGCTTGACGACTCCGCGCGCTCTCGCGGAAGCGGTAGTGCGTGAACGGGAAGGTGCCGGCGCCCGTGCCGCTGACCCTGTCGACGCGGGACTGGCGGAGGGCCTGCACGCCAGAGCTCCGGCCGGCCGGTGTTGAGCGAGATCAGCCGGCCCGGACCACTCGAAGGATACGCGGTCCCGGCCGCGGAGTCGGTGAGGAGTTCGCGGGCCCTGTCCTCCACCCACGAAACGCCGCCGCGCGGCTCGAGGAAGCGGGCGGAGCCGCCGACGGCGAGGACGCCGATGACGACGAGCACGACGGCGCCGGCGGCGACGCTGGACCACCGCGGCCAGCGCACGGCCCCCTGCGCCAGCGCGAGCACGAGCTGCGCGCCGGCGGCCACGAGCAGCGCCGCGATCGACCAGCGCAAGAGCTCGCCGCCCTGCAGCGCGCGAAGCGCGTCGTCGACGGTCTCGGTGAACAGCGTATCGAGGCCGCGCAGCCGCCACAGCACCAGGGCGACGGGCGCGACGATGGCGGCCAGGCTGAAGAGGCTGGCGAGGCGCGTGGTCGTGAACGCGAAGTAGAGCGCCAGGGCGACGAGGAGCGCGATCCAGCCGCCGCGGGAGAAGGCGAAGAAGAACGTGAAGCACATCGGCACGGCGGCAGCGGCCACGGCCGTCCTCACAGCGGGATGCATGCGCCGGTCTCCGGCCAGCGAAAGCGCGACGCAGATGCCCAGGACCATCATGAGGGCGAGGACGTTCCAGTAGCCGATGGGGCTGCTGAGCCGGGCCCACGAATGGGCGTGCGTCACGACATCCGGCAGCGCCTTGCCGAGGAAGGCGTAGATCCCCACCCCCGTCGCCACCACGACGTAGCCGTAGCCGGCCGTCAGCAACTGCAGGCCGCGCACCGACGTCAGGCCGAGCACTGCCACGAACGGCGAGGTAGAACGCCGTCAGGTTGAAGGCGACCCACGTGAGATCCGGGCCGAACGACCACGACAGGGAGATGCCGCTCCACGCGGTGAAGGCGGCGAAGACGACGAGGGCGACGAGGAAGAGCGCGGGCGGGCGAGTGCTCCGGCGCAGGAACCAGACCCAGATCGCAGCGGCGACGAGGACGGCGATGGCGACCGGTGCGCTGCGCCCCATGATGTAGCCGCCGGAGAGAAACGAGAGGGCCGCCACGGCGGCCATCGCGACCGCGTAGGGGACCGCGTTCCGGGCCCTGAACGTCGCCCCCACATCGCGGGCCGTGTCTGTGGCGAGTCTCCATCGACGGGATTATACTGGCACCGTGAGGCGACGCGCGTGGCCCTCGGCAGGGTTCACCCTTCTGCCAATGAGGTATGGTCATCTACGCGGGCAAGTGGTACAAGTAAATCTCACGCCCGGCGCACGCCGGGAAGATTGGGTGAGGGGGGGTGAAGACATGAAGGGAAAGCTGTTGGGCGCCATCGCTGTCGCCCTCCTGCTCGTCCTGGTGTTCGCCGTCGTCGCACAGGCGGCCGTGTCGCAGGACACCATCGACGCGATCCTCAAGGACGCGGCGGACGGCACGATCGACGGCAATTGGACGTCGGCCGAGATCCGTGCTGCTCTGGCGTATCTGGAGGACAACCCGACTTACGCATCAGTACTCCGATGCTCAAGGGAGTCCTCGAGGACTACTTGCTGAGCTTGCAGGATCCTGGTGCACAGGGCGGCGAACTCGCCTTCACCGGCGGAGAGGTGCTCCTGGTCCTCGCGGCCGGCGCAGCTCTCATCGGCGGCGGTTTGGTGCTTCGCCGCAGCCAGGCCTGACGGGCCGCTGCGATACGTGTGACGCCGACGGCGCCCCACCCGCGAGGGTCGGGCGCCGTCGGCTTCTCCGGGGTCAGTCGCCGGCCACGTAGACCAGTTCTCGGGGGCTGTCGTCAGACCTGACGACACTTCCTGGCGAGACCCCCAGATCACCTGCCAGAGCGGCCGCCGCCGTCCGCGACCCCGGACGGAAGAAGATCGTCGGACCGGGCCGGTCGGGCCGCCAGCCGACTCCTTCCAGCGTGAGCCGTCCTCCGATGAATCCCCAGAGGCGCAGCCGCCCGAGCACGACGGCCGACCACTCATCGGACGCGGTCACGACGCCGACTCCCGTGCGGCGAGCGGCGACGAACGCGAATCTCAGTCGCGTCGAGCGAAGGCCCGGCGCCAGCGTACCCGGCCAGCCGGCGCGAACGAGCGTCTGCACGTTCGCACGCGCCGCCTCTTCCAGGCCGTAGCGGCGCGCGGCGCCTCCGGCTTCCGGCTGGGCCGCCACCGGGGACCAGGAGACCGGCAGCCGCGTCTCGATGAGGATCGTCTCCAGCCGCTTCCTGGCGGCGGAGCCGGCGGCTGCGCTCGTGCGCGCCGGCAGCGGTCCGGCAACGACCGCCTCCTGGTCGCGGTTGCGCAGCATCGCACCGACCTTGGCGACCGCCGCAATCCCGGGAAGGTCGGTCACGCGTTCGTCGCCAATCTCCTCGCCAGCGGCTACCAGGGGAAAATCATTCCCGTCAATCCGGAGGCCAAGGATGTTTTGGGCGTGCCCTGCTATCGCGACCTGAGCGAATACGACGGCAAGATTGATCTCGGCATCGTGGTCGTTCCGCCCAAGTTCGTGAAGCAGGCGGTTCAGGATGCCATTGATGCGGGCGCCAAAGTGGTCACGGTCATCACGGCCGGTTTCAGGGAGGTCAGCGCCGACGGCGCGGCGGCGGAGCAGGAGTTGGTCGAGCTTTGTCAGCGCACGGCGTGCGGCTGCAAGGCCCGAACTGCCTCGGCGTGCTGAACACGCACCACCGGATGAACGCCACGTTCGCGCCGTCCGTGCCGCCGCCGGGAAAAATCTCCGTCATCTCCCAATCCGGCGCGCTGTGCGTGGCGATCCTCGACTGGGCCGCGCAGAGAGAAGCTCGGGCATGGGCAAGGTCATCAGCATCGGCAACAAGGCCGATTTGAACGAAGCGGATTTCCTCCAGGCGCTCGCCGAGGACAAGGAGACCGACGGTCATCGCCAGCTATCTCGAAAGCATCAAGGACGGCAACAAGTTCCTGCGCATCGCCGAGGAGGCGGCCGCCATCAAGCCGGTGGTCATTCTCAAGGTCGGCATCACGCAGGCCGGCGCGAAGGCGGCCTCGTCGCACACCGGCAGCCTGGCGGGGGCGGACATCGCTTACGGCGCGGCGTTCAAGCGGTCCGGCGTGATTCGCGCGGAGAATGTCGAGGCGCTGTTCGATTACGCGCTGGCGTTCGCCTCGCAGCCGGTGCCGCGCGGGCAACCGCGTCGCGGTCATCACCAATGCCGGCGGGCCGGGCATCATGGCCGCCGATGCCGCCGAATCGCTCGGGTTGAAAATGGTCACGCCGCGCGGAGGCCGCCAGGCGAAGATGCGCGAAGTTTCTCCCCGCCGCCGCCTCGGTCGGCAATCCGGTGGATGTCATCGGCGACGCCGCGCCGGATCTCTACATCGAAGTCGTTGAAGTTGTTGCAGGAGGACGAGACATTGACGCCATCGTCGTGGTGGTGACGCCGCAGAACATGACCGCAGCCGCTGGCGCTGGCGGAAATACTCGCCGCGACGCACAACGGCAAGAAGCCGCTGCTCACCGCGTTCATGGGCGGCGAAGCCGTCGCGGGCGCGAAGGAGAAGTTGATGGCGGCGGGCATCCCGAATTATCCGTCGCCCGACCGCGCGATGGATTCGCTGCGGGCCATGTGCGATTACGCCGCGTGGCGGCGCCGCCCGCCGCGCATCGTCACGCGCTTTCCGGTCAACCGCCGGCGCGTGGACCGCGTGTTGCAGATGGCACACCCGCGGCGGCCAGACGCAGGTCGGCGAAGTCGAGGCGAAGGAAATTCTGCGCGCCTACGAGTTCAACATTCTCGACGGCCAGCTGGCGCGGACCGCGGACGAGGCGGTGGAGATTGCCGAGCGCATCGGCTACCCGGTGGTGCTGAAAATTTCCTCGCCGGACATCATTCACAAATCCGATTTCGGCGGCGTGCGCATCAACCTCGCCAACGCCGAGCAGGTGCGCGACGCGTTTGATCTGATGATGCTGCGCATCCAGCGGCGCGCGCCCAACGCGCACATCCGCGGCGGCTTTGTGGAGAAGATGGGCACGCGCGGCCGCGAAGTGATCCTCGGCATGACGCGCGATCCGCAATTCGGTCCGATGCTGATGTTCGGTCTGGGTGGCATTTTCGTCGAGGTGATGAAGGACGTGACGTTTCACCTGGCGCCGATCACGGCGGACGAGGCGATGCAGATGCTCAAAGGCACGCGCTCCTACGCGCTGCTCAAGGGTGCGCGCGGCCAGTCGCCGGTGGACCTCGATGCCATCGCCGGTGCGCTGCAACGCATCAGCCAGCTCGCGACGGATTATCCCGAGATCACCGAACTCGACATCAACCCGTTCATCGTCGGCCCGGTCGGCACGGAGGCTACGTGGCCGATGCGCGGATGACACTGGCGGGCGGTGACGCAGGGAATAACAGCCATGAGTAAAGCCAAACCCAGTTTCGATCCCGGCTGGCGGGATAAATATCAATCGCAAATCCTG